>CAYGNG010000013.1:0-53957 GCA_964351225.1 uncultured Gammaproteobacteria bacterium | reverse complement strand
TACAAATAGTGTAATTATAAGAACATGGTACATCTATTTTTAGGAGAGCGCAAGCAAAATGTTTAATTTCTTGTATCAGCATGTCCGTATAATTACTCATAATGTAATTATAGATACATGATAAACTTAAAGCACGCCAGTAATAGCTGAAGTTTGCCAATATATGATTAGGCATGTGACTAAAGTTACAAATAATGTAATTATACGGACATGCTAGCTCTAAAAAAGTGTGTAGGTAACTGTAATTTAGCGATTATGATCAATATGTCCTTTAGGTTACGAATAATGAAACCTAAAGGACATGAATGCGTCTAGCGTGTCCTAAAAGTGTCATATTTCGTGATTTTAAAGACATAGTAAGCTTAGTTTGAATGAACTTGCTTACTATCGAAAACAGTGAAAATCGATAATAACACCATTTCTTATCACCACTTCTGATAATAACTGGTAGGATTATCATCAAAATCTGCTAGAATCCTGGTCGGTGAAGTTGACATTCCCTACCCAGTTTGGAGGTGGTTATTTTAAAGAATGCCAACCTCCGCCAGTTATAAAAAAACCCGCTGTGCGGGTTTTTTTATAACTGGCGGAGAGAGAGGGATTCGAACCCTCGGTACGCTTTGACACGTACACACACTTTCCAGGCGTGCTCCTTCAACCACTCGGACACCTCTCCAAAGGCCCAGTAGAGTAAACCATATAACCGACTGTGGGCAACGATAAAAAGTGATGGCAGGCACCAGATGGAATAAAATTAAACAAAAAGAGTGGCGTTTGCACCCCAAAACCGGATTGTCAGTGGAGCCCAGCTATATCCTCAAGTAAAAGCGCCTTCAGTGCTCTTATCAATCAATCCATTGGCGGCAGTGAGCCTTCGCAAGTTTTTGCGATGCCATCTATTTTTTTAGCATATTGTTTGTCAGTCAGTTTATTATCATTATGAGCTTGAGCTAAATTTTCTGAGGAACAAGCGCAGAATTTATCGAGTTCATTTGTTTCTTGCTCGCCTTCTTGCCGTAGCGAATTAATTTGAGCATTACAAGCTTTTTGGGCCATCTCAGCGGTGATGGTTCGATCCTTTTTGAAAGTACGCATGGCTTCATGTAAAAGACTGGCGCTGACACAAGATCGGGTTAAGTTGTTAATATCACTTTTCCTGGGTTTTTTCCCTGCTTCTGCCATTGCTTGTGAAGAGTTTAGCAGGCAACTGCAAAACTCGGTGCCGAAGGAACGATAAGAGGCTTTATCATAAATAGAGCCACCTTTTTTCATCCATTCGCTGACACACTCTTCTTGATTGTAAGCAGCGGCAACAGAAAAAGGTAGAAATGGTACACAAAAGAGGAATAACAATACCGCTATATTCTTCATAGAGCCCAAATCCTTATGCTATTACGCCATATTACTCAGTATAGCCAAGGTTTTTAATATTACCCGGTATTTTTGTGACCATTATGTTGTCATGGGGGTAAAGAGTCTTTCTAGAATTTTTTGATAGAGAAGCGTGAGTTGCTCAAGTTCTTCTAACCGGATCCATTCATTCAGTTGATGAATCGATTCATTATTAGGGCCAAGCTCTACGATTTCCGGGCATATATCTATAATAAAGCGTGCATCCGATGTTCCACCTGTTGTGGTTGCAACCGGGCTGTGCCCCAAAAGCATTTGTATGCATTCACTGACCGTTGCAAGTAATTTACCAGTTTTGCTTAAAAAAGCTTTTCCAGAATGGATCCACTCAAGTTGAAAAGTTAAATCGTGTTTCTGCAAAATGGACATTACGCGTTGTTGTAATCGTTCCGCGGTGATGGCAGGGCAATAGCGGAAATTAAAGTCTATGGTCAACTCACCTGGGATGACATTTTTCGCACCGGTTCCTGCGTGAATATTCGAGATTTGGAAACTGGTTGGTGGAAATTTATCATAACCACTATCCCATTCAGTGCGGATTAACTCGGTTAAAGCAGAAGCCATTTTGTGGATGGGGTTCTCACATTGATGCGGATAAGCGATATGCCCTTGTTTTCCCAATACGGTTAATGTTCCACCGAGTGAACCACGCCTGCCGATTTTAACGATATCGCCGAGTTTTTGTTGGCTACTCGGTTCACCCACTAGTGCCCAGTTAAATTGCTCACCGCGTTGTTTGAGAATTTCCACCACTTGTTGAGTACCATCCACACTGGGACCCTCTTCATCGCTGGTAATAATAAAAGCGATTGAACCAGTAAAATCCGTTTTGATGAAGCGCTCACACGCGGTGATCATAGCGGCAATGCTGCTCTTCATATCAGCAGCGCCGCGACCATACAGCTTGCCATCGCGGATCGTGGGTTCAAAGGGTGGAGAATCCCATTTTTCGAGTGGTCCGGGCGGTACGACATCGGTGTGACCTAAGAATACTAAGCAAGGACTTGCTGTGCCGAGCCTGGCATAGAAATTAGAAACGTTGCCACAGGGTAATCGTTCGATTTTAAAATTCAGTGCTTGCAACCGATCCATAAGAAGTGTCTGGCAGCAACCATCGTCAGGGGTGACAGAAGCCTCACGGATCAGTGCCATGGCTAACGCTAAGGTGTCGGTCATAAAACAATCCTTTCTTATAAACGTAATAATTCATTGATGGATGTTTTCGCGCGAGTTTGTTCATCTACTTTTTTAACAATGACCGCGCAATATAAACTATGGCTACCATCTTGTGCTGGTAAGCATCCTGGGACAACCACAGCACCCGCTGGGATTCTGCCTTGAGAAATGGTTCCGGTTTCTCTATCAAAAATCTTGGTGCTTTGGCCAAGGTATACGCCCATAGAAATAACAGCCCCTTTTTCAACGATAACGCCTTCTACAATTTCCGAGCGAGCGCCGATAAAACAATTGTCTTCGATGATGGTTGGATTTGCTTGTAAAGGCTCGAGGACACCACCTATTCCTACGCCGCCCGAGAGGTGAACATTTTTACCTATCTGGGCGCATGATCCAACTGTTGCCCAGGTGTCAATGAGTGTTCCACTATCTACATAAGCACCAATATTTACATAAGAAGGCATGGCGACGACGTTGTCAGCCAGATAAGCGCCATGACGAACAAATGCAGGAGGGACTATTCGTACGCCATCACTTTGGAATTGTGCAGCGGTGTATTGTGCATATTTCAGAGGGACTTTGTCATAAAATTGAGTGATGCCATCGCTATAGACGGCATTAGGAAAAATTCGAAAAGAGAGTAAGATTGCTTTTTTAATCCAAGCATTCACTTGCCATTCACCAGGGCGGATTGGCTCGGCGACACGAATGCGTCCCTCATTCAGTTGCATAAGCACATTTTTAATGGCTTCTTGCAGTGTGCTATCAGCCGAGCTAGGCGATAATTGGGCACGACTGTCGAAGGCTTGTTCAATAATATCTGGTAGTGTTGCCATAAACGTTATTCCTAAATCTGGTAACGAACAAAAAAGGAGTGGATTTCACTTGCGGAGTTTTTTTGCCCCTGTTATAAACAAACTGGAGAATCGTAATGGATCACGATGACAAAAACAAATGGAATTAGGACTTATGTAACATGGGTGAAGATGAGTTAGATGCTTTATTTCGTGGCCGCCAGAAATTTTTTATCGAGCAAATTGGCCGCACCGCATCAACGAATACCGTCGTTGATAATGCGCATGTTGCCAATGAGAAATTCGATAAAACGATAAAGGCTGACCCAAGAAAAAAACTCCAAGATGAAATTTCTCGCAAGCTGACCAAAAACATTATTTTTTCCGATGATTTTTATCAAGAGTACTACCCTGGGCCGCGCAAGAAAGCGTATGCCTATCGGCAGCCGTTTGGGCACTCTGAAATTATAGAGCACTTTGTTCGCAACCAATTGCGTTCTCCATTAACGCTCATGGGACAATTCGAAAAAGAATCTTTACGCATTTACAATTTTCCCTTAGGTTGGTCGCTTATCCATGCCTTAACGATGCAACAAGAGGTCACAATTAAGCATTGCTTTTTGGCACATCAAGAAGATCAACCTCGAGAAGTCATTATGCGGGAGAGTGCGTATTATCATAAATATGCCACGCATCTCATCCATGACTGCCGAGATATCTCAGCGGACTGCCATCGACTTTTCTTGATAACAGAGATAGATAATATTATTTTAGGCCTGCCGAAATTGACGGCATTATTATCGTTGGATATTCGAGAAGGTTACAATGTTTGTGGATTAGCGCGGATCAAGGTGATCGATCCAGAGCGGATCCCAATGAGCTCTTTGCATCAGCGTTTAGATATTTATGCTAAAATTGCCCATAATTCAAATGGTAGTTTGTCGTTGCATACCCCCCCAGATGAGCTGTATAAAGCGTGGATCGATCATAGTAAAAAATTATTATATTGGCGGCATCGAAGCACGAGACAGATAGATAGATCCCTGCAGATTTATTCGCAGTTGATGCGAGGTGTCGATAATCAATTTTCAGACTATGATATTCGCTTGCATGAATTGAATCGATTACATCAGTTGAAAAACATGATTTCCCATTGGCTTTACCAACGGCAGCATATTTGTGCTCATGCAGATTCGATGTGGCAATTACGCGCGTGGTTACAGCAGCGATTTCATCGGGTCAGCGCTGATTTTCTCAATCATGCCTATCAGGGTGTGCGCTTAAGCACAGATCGTAATTTTTTGAGCTTAGCCCAGGATATTTACGCTGAGATGACCTCTTCGATAATCAAGTGAGCCCAAAACAGGCTCTAAATATAGTTACAATCGTGCCGCTATCCCGGTGAATTGGAGGGGATAAGCACAGCACGCATAAAAATTGTACGAAAAAGAGCCGATAAGGCGCACTTTAGCAAGAGGAACCGTTATTTGTGATCATACAATGTACACCTTGAAAGAGCGAGCGATTGTTAATATTTTCTTAAGTGCGACTAGGTATAATACCACCCTAAAATTAGCGTTTTATTGAGAGAGGGAGTGGTTACCTGTGAGCTTTTTTGCGCAATCGCAGGCATATCTCGCGTTACTGCTGAGTCGTTATTTGTTGCTCGAATTAACTGCGCGTAACGATTCTTCTCATCAGTTTACCAATAGGCAATTAACGGCATGGATAAAACCAAGTTTCAGCACCCTTGAGCGCGAGCTGGATGAAGGGATTATACCCATCATCGATGAGCAATCGCGCTCGTTGTTCTCTGCCACAAATTGTTTTTTAGATCAGTTGAAAGCGGTTTCTTTTCCTATCGAAGATAGCGTTTTTTTTGAGAAAATTACAACCCCTGTTCGCTTAATTGCATTGTTTCCGGAAGCAAGTGTGGAACAAAAAATTGGTAACATCACCAATCTGACAGGTTTTTTAACAGATTCGGTTGTTACTTGTGAGCATTCTCAATACGATTCGAAAGGAGAGCCATGCAATCCACTTTTGTGGCGGGTAACCATCACGAGTTCTGAGGATAAAAATCTCTACACCGAAGTTAAATACCATATTGAAGAGTCTGCTGAGTGCATGGATAAAAAAATATTTGATAGCAGATTTCAGCTTTACGGTAAAAGTCCTTATGCCAGTGGGGCTTTAGTTTTGCATTCATTTTCTGATCCGATCGTCGGCGGGCTTATTAAGCTCATAGAGCAATATCGGGCATCTTGTGCTATTTCAGAGTTTGAGCTAATCAACTTAAGCCCAACTGCACAATTCCAACATCACCTTAGAATGGAAAACAGCTTTGGAATTGAATGCTTATTCCAAAATTCTCACGCAGCAAAAAAAATCATAGCGGAATTATCGCTCACGACCCCTGCCGGGTTGCGGGGCTTGTTTAATCTCATTCTGGCACCAAAGTTAGTGGATACGATAAATGCAAATCTGGATTATTTAAAAATTGCTCGAGAGCGCTTAACAGAGCAACAACAAGCGCGCTATCATGCGCTACTTAATTTAACGCAAAATATCGACATTGGCTTTGCAAACATCACTTTTTTTCGAACGGTATTGGCACTTGCTCATGCCGTGGATCCCCACGTGATGTTGTTCAATTGTGATTTCACGATGGAAAGGATGGTTGGTCATGAAGAAGGAAGGTATAAACCAACCTTCGAACGTGAGAAGTTAGGGAAAAAATCTTTACGGTCTGCACCTGGGTGGATGTTGTTTCTGGGACATCCCAATTATCGATTTAACTCGGGATTAAGCCAAGTCGCCACGATGACGATGAATGCGACGTTACTCGCTGCTGTGGCTTTAGGCGTGGCGCTGACAATAACGCATACGCTTTCCACTGCTTTGATAGCGGCGGTCATTGGTTACGGCATTTATTTATTGGCCGCCGGCTTATTGAAGCTCATGAAAACCACACCAGAAATTTCGCTTACCTCGTAAACAGGTTCTAGTCAGCAAAAAAAGCTGAGTAGTTACAAATCAACTTTCAGTCAAATTGGTGAATGTCTATAAATCTGATACACTATCCAATATTTGCTCGATCTGTCGATTTTAGGGGACCATATGGTTAAGCGTCTGTTCATGATGAGTGTTATATTAGGCTCGGTATTTGGTTCGATATTTTATGGAAAGCAGGCGCTGACAAATTATTTTATGGCAAAGTATGGTAACTTCACGATGCCACCAGCGGCAGTAGAGGTTGCCTCAGTTAATTCGGCTTCTTGGCAGCCATTCATTAGTGCAGTTGGTAGCTTTAAGGCGGTTCAAGGGATTAATGTGACACCTGAAATTCAAGGTGTGGTAGAAAAAATTCAATTCAACTCAGGGCAAAATGTGGCAGAAGGTGATTTGCTGTTGCAATTAGACGCTGACGTTGAACAAGCCGATTTGCTCTCAGCGAAAGCGTCATTATCGATGGCGCAATTGGATTATCTTCGTAAGCGAGATCTTTTGAGAACCAAAGCCATTTCAAGAGAGGCCGTCGACCAAGCGTCGATGGTGTTAGCACAAGCAAAAGCACATATTGCGAAGCTGACAGCTTTAATTGATAAAAAATCGATTCGTGCGCCATTTTCAGGAAAGCTTGGGATCCGCCAAGTAGGGATAGGGCAATTTGTTGCACCGGGCGCAAACATCGTGAGTTTACAATCGATGGATCCTTTATATTTAGAGTTTGATATTCCAGAACAATACGTAAGTCAGATACAAGTGGGCGAACAAGTCCAAGCCGCAGTAGATGGCGAGCCTGATCACCTGTTTACGGGCAAAGTGACTGCCTTGAGTCCACAAGTGGACGAGAGCAGTCGTACGATTCAGGTTCAGGCTACCTTTCCAAACACAGATAAAGCACTGTTGCCAGGGATGTTTGCCGATATAAAAGTTTTACTGCCGCAGTCACGGGCGGTTAATGTGATCCCATTGACAGCTATTTGTTACAGCCTTTCTGGCGACTCGGTTTATGTGATAGCAGAAACCGAGAAAGATAAAGAGGGGAAGCCGATTTTTCAAGCGATGAGACGAACCGTGGAGTTGGGTGAGCATCGCGGTAATGAAGTCGCCGTTGTTCACGGGCTGCGGGTTGGCGAGAAAGTTGTCGTCAGTGGTAGCCTTAAGCTGCATAATAAAAGCTTGGTTAAAATTCAGAACAGTCTTGAGTTAAAAGCATAGGAACTTGTCATGCGGCTAAACACCGATCTTTTTATTAGACGACCCGTTTTAGCAACGGTTATTAGTCTTTTTATTTTAATGATTGGCTTAAGTGCCATGCTGATTTTACCGTTGCGGCAATTTCCAAAAATGGAAAATACGGTTATCTCTATTATGACCGCTTATCCTGGAGCCGATGCTGAGCTAATACAAGGATATATTACCTCCCCGATACAACGTGCGATTGCCAGTGCGGAGGGGGTTGATTATATTACGTCGGTTAGTATGCAAGACACCAGCATGGTCCAAGCACATATTAAAGCGAATTTCTCTTCTGACAAAGCCTTTGCCAGTGTTGCGAGCAAAGTCGCTGCGGTAAAAGGGGAGTTACCCAAAGAAAGTAAAGAGCCTACCCTCTTGAAAGAGGCTGGGCAGAGCATGGCACAGATGTATATCGGTTTTGATAGCAAAACGTTATCGCAACTGCAGATCAGCGAGTATTTAAATCGAGTGGTTCGCCCCAAGCTTGAAACCATTGATGGTGTTGCTAAAGCAGAAATCATGGGAAGTAATCGATATGCCATGAGGATCTGGCTGAATGCTAAAAGGATGGCGGCTCTGGGTGTGAGTCCAGGCACCGTGATGCAACGGATTCAAGCGATGAATATTCAAACGGCAGCAGGGCAAACCAAAGGGGAATTTACAGCATATAATATTAAAGCTAAAACGGATTTGCAGACCCCGGTTGATTTTGAAAACCTGATCATCAAACAAAATGGTTCAGCGTTGGTTCGCTTAAGAGATGTGGCTAGCGTAGAGTTGGGGGCAACCTCTTACAATTCTTCGGTAATTTTCAACGGTAAACGTGCGGTATTTATGGCAATATTTACCGGACCACAGTCAAACCCATTGACTGTAATAAAGACAGTTAAAACGACATTGCAACAAGTAAAAACAAACCTCCCCAAATCATTACAAGGGCAAGTGGTTTATGATGCGACAGACTATATTCGTCACTCGATTATAGAGGTGATCCGAACAATTTTTGAAGCAACGTGTATTGTTGTTGTTATCATTTTTTTATTTCTTGGATCGGTTCGTTCCGTTTTCATCCCAGTGCTTACCATCCCTTTATCCTTGATAGGGGTGTGTGCAGCCATGTATTTATTAGACTACTCAATTAACTTATTAACTTTGCTCGCGATGGTGCTTGCTATTGGGCTTGTGGTCGACGATGCCATTGTGGTTGTTGAGAACATTCATAGGCATATTGAGTCTGGATTATCTCCTATTGATGCTGCGATAAAGGGTGCGCGCGAAATTGCTTTGCCGGTTATTGCGATGACGGTCACTTTGGCTGTGGTTTATGCGCCCATTGGCTTTACTTCAGGATTGACTGGGGCGCTATTTCGAGAATTTGCTTTCACTTTAGCCGGATGTGTCATTATCTCTGGTGTGATAGCGCTGACATTATCCCCAATGCTCTGCTCAAAGCTATTAAAAAAAGCAGAAACTCAAGCTGGATTTCATAGGAAAATAGAGCTTTTTTTCCAAAGGGTGCAGTCTGCGTATCAACGCCGATTACAGCGGGCTAGCTATGATGGCCCCGTTACTGGGTTGTTTATTATTGTCTTGGCGGTGAGTAGTGCGTTCATGTTTATTGGCAGTAATCAAGAGTTAGCACCAGCTGAAGATCAGAGTATTTTATTTATTGCCGGCAGTGGGCCAATCGACGCCAATATAAATTATATGATGAAATACGCTGATCAGCTTGCGAGCCAGTTGACAAAAATCCCTGAATTGCAAAGTTACTTTAGTATTATTGGATGGAATGGTTCAACAGATATTGTTGCGGGTGCTTTGCTGAAGTCTTGGTCTCTTCGCAGCAAAAGCCAACAACAACTGATGCCCGTTTTACAATCGATTGTGGGTGACATTACGGGTCTGAGCTTGATGGTATGGCCATTGCCGGCCTTGCCGGGGGTAGATGGTGCACCGATTCAGTTTGTGCTAACCAGCACAGAAGACTTTAAAACAATGAGTCAAATTGCTGCTAAGCTGAAAGCGGCCGCGATGAAAAGCGGGTATTTTTTGTTTGTCGATGATGATTTAAAATTTAATAAACCACTGGTTCAGATCAATATTAATCGCTTAAAGGCAGCTGAGATTGGAATATCCATGCAAGATATTAGCAGCTCACTCGGTGCCGCTTTAGGAGGCGGGGATATTAGTCGATTTGCAATGCAAGGGCAAAGCTATCCAGTGATTACGCAAGTTCGACAGCAAGATCGCATGCAACCTAAAGATATTGCAAATCTCTATGTTAAAACCGCTGCTGGAAAGATGGTGCCGCTATCAACTATTGTGACTTTATCAATGAAAGTTACACCAAATGCATTACACCAAATGCAGCAATTAAATGCGGTTACGGTAATGGGAGTCTTAGTTCCTGGTAAGTCCATGGGACAAGCTTTGGAATACTTACGAACGAAAACGCATGAGATCGCTGCGCAAGTTACGGTGGATTACCTAGGACCATCGCGACAGTTTTATCAAGAGGGTTATCGTTTCATTTATGCGATGGTGTTGGCGTTGATGATGATTTATTTAGTGTTGGCGGCTCAATTTGAGAGCTTTCGTGATCCTTTTATTATTTTGTTAGCGGTACCGCTTTCCATGTGTGGTGCATTATTGCCGATTTATTTCGGCATTGGAAGTGTCAATATTTATACAAAAATTGGGATTATTACGTTAATTGGGTTAATTAGTAAACATGGTATTTTAATGGTCGATTTTGCGAATCATTTGCAAAAAGATCAAAAATTATCCACTCGCAATGCCATTATTCAGGCAGCCAGTATTCGCTTACGACCAATATTAATGACCACAGCTGCCATGGTGTTTGGGGTTATTCCCTTATTATTCGCCAGTGGTGCCGGCTCTGGCAGTCGCTTTGCTTTAGGTTTAGTCATTGCATCAGGAATGTCAGTTGGCACCTTATTTACCTTGTTTGTGATCCCGGCGATGTATATTGCATTGGCTAAAAATCATAACCCCACGGTGGCGTAGTCCTATCCTATTGGGCTCGAACATCCTCTATTGAGCGTCTATACTCTAACTATACCTTTATTGCATGAGGCAAGGCATGTATTACCGGTTTGCAGCTCTTTTATTTTTTTTTCTGAGTGCTTTTGCATTCGCAGCGGGAGAAAGTGATGCAGAGGCTGCCGCTGCTGCTAAATTGCTCCCTAAAACTTCTTATTTTGAATTGACGCCCAAGTTCGTCGTAAACATTAAGTCACGTGATAGCAGCTTTCATTATCTCTTGGTTGAGGTTCAAATCATGAGCTTGAACCAACAAGGCGTTGAGGATGTACAAATGCATAACGATAAGATCCGCAATGATTTATTAACGTTGTTTTCTGATCAAGCTCGAGAGCAACTTGAAACGGTGGGTGGTCGAGTGGTATTACAGGAGCAATCGTTGGAGGTAATAAAAAAAGCGCTTCAGGATGAACAAGCGGATCCAAAAAACATAGCGAAAGTATTATTTACTCAGTTTGTTATAGAATGAACCCAAGGGGGAATACATGATTTCAGTTGCGACGATGGCCGTGTTTTTCTTCACATTAATTCTGGCGGCTTTTCTTGCTTGGTGGCCTTTAAAATTGTGTTGCGATTGGTTTGATACAGGCCGTAAAGGTTATGGGATTACCTTGATCACCATGATTGTTTGCGCGGTAGCCAGTGGTGTTGTGAGCTTAATGCTCGATCAATCATCGAATTTTTTTCTGGGTGAGACGAGGGAGTCGATTGCTTTCTTGGGCCTCATCGTTAGTATTGTGGTGAGTGTTTTTTTTTACTCAAAAATACTCAATACAACCATGGGCAAAGGGATCATGGTCTTTGTCGTGAGTACATTAATGACACTGGTTTTGTATGCATTGCTCGCCATGTTAATATTTTTCGTGCTTCGTGGGATGGGGGTAGACTTACAATCTTATGCCAATCAGTATAGGAGCAATCAATCCATTTCCCTTTCGTCGACGGCTGATAGTCCTAGCCCATCAGCGGGCGCAGATAAAACCCCTAGACCGGTGGATAAAAATGGAGTGATTATTGCCAGCGCTGCGCATTATGTTGATTTTGCTGCCACAATTTGTGCTTGTCGAAGAGTCATTTGTGTCGAAGCATTGCGTAAATATCAAGATACCTTAAAAACACGATACAATCCTGCGAATTATAAACAAAATGACCGCATATTGATCCAAGAAGCACTCAAGAGAAGCGAAGAGTGTGTGATAGAGAGTGATAAGAAAAAAGAACAATTAAAGCAGAAACAGCGTACCCCTTGATTTATTATGTTAACAGGCCCTAATTAACGATGCGTTGATGTGAGAAGCGCTTCTTCTTCTGCTCGCAAAGTTAAAATATCAACGCCATCGGCTGTCACAGCCAGGGTATGCTCCCACTGGGCCGAGAGAGAATGATCTTTGGTGACCACTGTCCAGTCATCTGAAAGCAGTTTAACGTGTCGTTTCCCAGCATTGACCATAGGCTCAATAGTGAAAGTCATTCCTGGCTCGAGCACCAAGCCGGTACCCTTATTACCATAATGCAATACTTGAGGATCTTCATGAAAAATTTTTCCAATGCCATGACCGCAATATTCTCTAACAATGCTCATGCCATGACGTTCGGCGTAATCTTGAATGGCAGCACCAATATCACCTAAAGTAGCGCCGGGTTTTACGGTATTGATACCGATATATAAACAGTCTCGTGCAATATGAGTAACGCGTTTTGCGATAACAGAAGGTTTGCCCACGAAAAACATTTTGCTGGTGTCGCCATGGTACTCATCTTTGATGACCGTGATATCGATATTGATGATATCGCCATTTTTTAACCGTTTATTACCAGGGATCCCGTGGCAGACTTGATGATTCACTGAGGTGCAAATGGATTTGGGAAAGCCACGGTAATTCAGTGGGGCAGGGATGGCTTTTTGTTTGTTAACAATATGATCATGACAGATGGCATTTAATTCCTCGGTGGTGACACCGGGTTTAACATAGGGTTCTATCATTGTTAAAACTTCAGCGGCTAATTGGCCGGCGACGCGAATTTTTTCGATTTCTTCTGGTGTTTTGATGATGACGCCCATTTTTTTAATTTCCTTAATATTTGCCAAAGGCAGGCAAAAGATGTGCAAAAATAAAACATTTAATCGGCTAAATGGCGCGCGGATGACTCCTTAAGCGCATAGTATTTGTTGTCGGTAACGGTGTATGGTATAAAGATGGCCCTAATTTGGCAACTCTATAAAAAAGTTGTCAAAAACTGATTAGGGCCGGTTGATATTTGCAGCCGAAAAAGCAATTGTCAACCGGCCCTAGTACGAGCCTTACGCTAAAGCGTAAGGCTTAAAAAACACACTCACATCGACACTGGTTTCTGGGTGCGCTAAAACGTTGGAAACTCAGGATGTGGGGAGGCTCAACCCTTTAGGAGAAATCTATGGCCGCAATTACTATGCGAGAATTGCTCGAGGCTGGCGTACACTTTGGTCACCAAGCTCGATATCGTAATCCCAAAATGAATGATTATATCTACGGGATCCACAATAAAATTCATATTATCAACTTAGAGCATACCCTGCCTCTGTTTAAAGATGCATTAAACTACGTGAGCAGTTTGGTAGCCAATAAAGGTAAAATTCTATTTGTTGGTACGAAGAGAGCCGCACGAAGCGTGATCCGCGAAGAAGCGGCGCGATGTAATATGCCCTATGTTGACTATCGTTGGTTAGGGGGAATGCTTACCAATTATAAAACCGTCCGACAATCCATTAAACGATTACGTCAACTTGAGACCATGAGCGATGATGGTACTTTAGATAAACTCACCAAAAAAGAAGCGTTGACCATTCGGCGGCAATTGGAAAAATTGGAACGCGGTCTTGGTGGTATTAAAGAAATGGGTGGTTTACCCGATGCCTTGTTTGTCGTCGACGTCGGCCAAGAACATATTGCAGTAACTGAAGCGACCAAGCTGGGGATCCCAGTGATTGGTATTGTCGATACCAACAATGACCCAGACAATATTGATTACATTATTCCAGGCAATGATGATTCGACGCGCGCTATTCGGCTCTATACGGCGACGATCGTTGATACCATTCTTGAAATTCGCGCAGGAATGCCAGAAGCTCAAGCGAGTGAACCGAAAAAGAAACAACCTGAGATCATCACCAAGAGTACTGCTTCAACAATGGTGCCACACGATGCAAACAGTTCAGAAAATGCAGCGGCTAGAGGCGACTGAGCGTAATAGGGGAGAATGAGAATTATGAGTAGCATTTCTGCTTCATTAGTCAAAGAATTGAGAAACCGAATTGATGCACCGATGATGGAGTGCAAAAAAGCCCTAGAGAAAACCAATGGTGATCTTGACAAAGCGATTGAAGAGCTTCGCAAATCGGGTCAAGCAAAAGCAGCCAAAAAGTCAGATAGAGTCGCTGCTGAAGGGGTAATCAGCATTTTAACGAGTACCGATAGTAAAACGGCTATCATGGTGGAAATTAATAGCGAAACCGACTTTGTTGCGCGTGACGATAATTTCAAGACTTTCACAGAGCAGGTTGCGCAAACCGCATTGCAAATAAAAACCGATGACGCGAATACGCTGCTGGCCGCTAAAGTGGCGGAGAGTAGCCAAACGGTTGATGACGTTCGTAAAGACTTGATAGCGAAAGTCGGTGAGAATATTACCGTTCGGCGGGTCAAAACATTGGAATCGTCGCATCGCATCGCAAGCTATGTTCACGGCGGACGAATCGGGGTACTCGTAGAACTCAATGGTGGTACTGCCGATCTCGCGAAAGACATCGCCATGCATATTGCGGCTACTAATCCGTTGGTGATCAAAGAGGAAGAGATGCCAGCAGATAAAATCGCATCGGAAAAGAGCGTATTGTCTGCCGCTGAAGATCTCAAAGGCAAACCACAAGAAGTTGCAGAAAAAATTATTCTTGGTCGACTGAATAAATTCATCAAAGAAATGAGTCTATTAGGACAACCTTTTGTCAAAGAGCCAAAAAAATCCGTTGCTGAAGTTCTCAAAGCGGAGAAAGCAGAAGTGGTAAGTTTCTCCCGCTTCTTGGTGGGTGAAGGCATTGAGAAAAAAGAAGTGAATTTTGCCGAAGAAGTGAGGGCGCAAGTAGCCGGTGACTAACCCTTGCATTGAGAGTAAGGAAAAACTCGTGCGCGGACCGCAGTATCAACGTGTGTTGTTAAAGCTAAGTGGTGAGTCACTACTTGCGGAGCATTCTAATGGTGTGAACTATCCCGCTATTGTAAAACTTATCCAAGAGATTCGTTTGGTCGTTGATGTTGGGGTTCAGGTTGCCGTCGTGATTGGTGGCGGCAATTGGTTTCGCGGCAGAAATCACTCCAGCTTAACCCGCGTCACAGCGGATAGAGTTGGGATGCTGGCAACCGTGATGAATGGACTGTTGTTGCGTGATTGTTTCCAACAGCAAAATTTGCCGTGTAAAGTGTATTCTGCTTTTGCGATTGCAGGCATGATCAAAGGGATTGATACCGAAGAAGCCATTGCGGCATTAGAGACAGGTCATGTCGTCATCTTTGCCGGAGGCACTGGCAATCCCTTAGTGACCACCGACAGTGCGGCAAGTTTACGGGCTGTTGAAGTTAAAGCGCAATTATTGATAAAAGCGACCAATGTTGAGGGCGTTTATTCCGCTGATCCCAAACAATATCCCGATGCAACACTACTTAAAAAACTCCATTTTGACGAGGTTTTAACTAAAGCGTATGGCGTGATGGATTTGGCCGCTTTTTGGCAATGTCGAGATAACAACATACCCATTCAAGTTTATCATTTTGAGAAGCAACGTGCTTTGCAACGAATTGTTTACAATGAACCGGAAGGGACATATATAGGGAGCGATGTAACATGACAAACGCAATAAAAAATGCAACTAAAACGCGTATGGAAAAATCCATTGAGGCACTCAAACATACCTTAGCAAAACTTCGAACGGGTCGCGCTCATCCAAGTTTATTAGAGCATATTATGGTGCCATACTATGGGAATGATAGCCCACTTAGCCAGATTGCGAGTATTACCGTCTCTGACTCAAGAACCTTGACCGTTTCTCCATGGGAGAGATCATTGGTTTCTGCCATCGAGAAAGCAATTATTAATTCAGATCTGGGATTAAATCCAGCGACGGCAGGGCAGGTTATTCGAGTTCCACTTCCGCCATTGACCGAAGAGCGGCGCAGGGATTTAATTAAAGTCGTCCGATCAGAGGCCGAGAATGCTCGGGTTTCCGTTCGCAATGTGCGGCGAGACTCGAATAATGAAGTTAAAGAATTACTCAAAGCAAAACAGATCACCGAGGATGAAGCTCGAAAGACAGAAGATGCGATTCAGAAACTCACGGATCAATTTGTGAAAGAAGTGGATCAATTAAGCGAAAAGAAAGAAGCTGAACTTTTAGAAGTGTAATATGGATAAGTATCCTGTGCATGTTGCGATAATCATGGATGGCAATGGACGTTGGGCAGAGCAGCGTGGCCTTCCTCGTATCGCTGGACACAAGGCCGGTTTGGAAGCGGTGAAAAAAGTGATCCGTGCCTGTCTCAATCATCAGGTGAAAGTCTTGTCATTATTTGCATTTAGCAGTGAAAATTGGATCCGGCCCAAATCAGAAATTGACTTCTTGATGCAATTGTTTTTAACCGTGCTGAAGCGCGAAATCCGTAAGCTGCATCAGAACAATGTGCAACTGCGCGTGATCGGCAATCGAACCAAGCTCAGCTTGAAACTGCAAAATAGTATTGATGAGGCTGAGCGGCTAACTCAAAAAAATACCGGCTTAAAGCTCGCGATTGCTGTTGATTATGGTGGTTGTTGGGATGTATGCCAAGCCGTTAAATCATTAGCGAAACAAATAGAGTTGGGTCAGCTTTCTTCAGAAGACATCACAGAAAAGGTGATCCACAATCAATTAGCATTAGCCGACTGGCCACATCCTGATTTGTTTATTCGAACGAGCGGTGAGGTGAGGTTGAGTAATTTTTTCCTGTTGCAGCTGGCTTACACGGAATTATATTTTACCAGAACTTTGTGGCCAGACTTTAATGAAGACAGTTTAGAAGAAGCGCTGGCTGATTTTGCCTCTCGGCAACGGCGTTATGGTGGTACCGATTTAAAAGTAGGAACAATGAAGCGTGCTTAAACAACGTGTAATAACCGGGGTAATCTTATTTCTGATTGTGGCCGGATTGCTCTTTTTTGCCCCCGTGTGGTTGTATGCCGCTTGTTGCAGTCTGATCCTCTTATATGCGGCATGGGAGTGGTCTGCGTTAATCAGATTTCAATCGAAAAAAAAGCGGTTGCTATACCTGTTGTTGGTTGCGTGGTTGATGCTGTTTACAACTGTTGTGACAGAGCCGTTTGCTTTTAAGTGGATGGCGTTGGCACATACCGTATATTTAAAACAAATCGTGTTGGTTTTGCATTACACGCTATTACCTTGTTTGTTGCATTTAGCAATGATCTGGTGGATTTTTTCACTGGCATTGATTTGTTCTTATCCAGATTCCCGTCGTTATTGGTCGGCAAAGCCTATTCAAGTGGTTATTTCCTTATTAATTTTGCTGTCATTCTGGGTCTCTCTTTTAGTATTGCGCCTCAGTCAAGCTGGGGAGTGGGTTCTATTTTATGGCTTAACATTGGTATGGGTAACGGATTGTGGCGCGTACTTTACAGGAAAGCGCTTTGGTGCCATAAAATTAGCGCCCAATGTCAGTCCTGGGAAAACCGTTGAAGGGATTTTGGGAGGGGCCATTAGTGCTGTGATCATGGGGTTGATTCTGCCCTACGGTTCGTATTTGATCCCTCATTTAGGGATGTTTCGTCCTCAGGAAACATTTAAATTAATTTTATTAATTTCATTGGTGGTATTGGCAGCCGTAGTGGGTGATTTATTTGAGAGTATGCTCAAGCGTCACTGTGGCGTTAAAGACAGTGGTAGTATTTTTCCTGGCCATGGCGGATTGCTTGATAGGATTGATGCATTACTTGCTGCGATACCAGTCTATGCCACAATATTAATGTTAATGAGTCCGGCAACATGAAACTAACCATCCTGGGTGCGACAGGCTCTATTGGCATGCAAACCCTCGACGTGGTTGCCTTGCATCAAGAAAAATTTACGGTTGAAGCCATAACCGCTAATCGTAACCATGAGCAGTTATTGCAGATATGCAAAAAATTCAATCCCAAATATGCCGTTTTAACGGATAATTTTGCGGCTAACGCGTTGCGTGCTCAAGTAAAGTCCGAGGGAATTTCGACAGAAATATTAACGGGCATGGAAGCGTTAGTCGACGTTGCACGCTTAGGCGATGTGGACTGCGTGGTTGCGGGGATCGTCGGAAGTGCGGGTTTATTGCCGTTGCTCGCCGCTATTCGGGCGGGTAAACGGGTATTATTTGCCAACAAAGAACCATTGGTGATGGCCGGTGAATTGTTTATGGCGGAAGTTCGGCAGCATAATGCGTTATTGTTACCGGTCGACAGTGAACACAATGCTATTTTTCAGTGTTTGGGGCAAGGTTATCGCCCAGGAGAGCCGCTTAATCATGTGCGGCGAGTCATTTTAACGGCATCCGGTGGGCCGTTTCGCACCCGGCCGCTGAGTGAATTTAATAAAATTACGCCAGAACAAGCGTGTGCCCACCCCACGTGGCAGATGGGGCGCAAAATATCAGTAGATAGTGCCACTTTATTTAATAAAGGCTTAGAGGTTATTGAAGCCCATTATTTATTTGCTTTGCCGAAGCAACAAATCGATGTCGTGATCCATCCTCAAAGTGTGATCCATTCTTTAGTGGAGTATGTCGATGGCTCGCTGCTGTCTCAAATGGGTTTGCCCGATATGCGTATCCCCATTACCAATTGTTTAGCGTGGCCGAATCGAATTGCCAGCGGGGTAGCACCATTGAATTTGCTGGCGTTGGACCCGCTGATTTTCTCTGAGGTCGATTTGCGTCGATATCCTTGTTATAGCTTGGCTTTAGATGCACTTAACGTAGGAGGTAATGCCGGTGCCATTATTAATGCGGCCAATGAAGTTGCGGTCAGTGCTTTTTTACAAAACCAGATTGGTTTCCAAGATATTTACCGAGTGATTGCTGCCACCGTAGAGGAGCTGGGCATAGATAAAGCAGAGAGTCTGGCTGCTGTCATCGAAACCGATCATAAAGCCAGGCAGTTATCAAGACAACACATTGCGAAGGCCCTAGGGCCTTCGCAATGCTCATGAATTTTGTTACCCTCTGTTCCTGATGCGGTCAAATAGGGAAGTGGCATGTTAAATGTTATTTGGTCATTATTTGCTTTTCTCATTGCGGTGGGATTATTAGTGACGGTCCACGAGTTTGGGCATTTTTGGGTAGCCAGAAAACTCGGGGTCAAAGTTTTAAAATTTTCTATCGGTTTTGGGAAAACCATTTTTTCAAAAAAAACACAAAACGGTACTGAAATTGTTATTGCCGCTTTACCGTTGGGTGGCTATGTCAAAATGCTCGATGCAACGGAGCAACCGGTAGCCAGCAGCGAATTGGCTTTCGCATTCAATCGGCAACCCGTTTGGAAGCGCATGGCCATTGTGATTGCCGGTCCGGTCATGAATATTTTATTTGCGATTTTGTGTTTTTGGGCGATGTATATGATTGGGATCCAATCACTCGCGCCCATCACCGGAGCAATTAGGCCGGGTTCTATTGCGGATAATGCCGGGATCCGCTCCAACCAAAGAATTTTAGCAGTCGATGATGTCGCTACCAGCAATTGGCAGCAAGTCAATTTACAATTGTTATCGCATATCGGTAATCGTGATGCAATCAAGTTGACCCTGCGTGATAGGGATACCAAAGAAGAATATGAGGAAGTGTTAGATTTAAAAAATTGGCACAATAATACCGATATTCCTGAGCCTTTATCCAGTCTCGGGCTTTCCCCTTATATTCCGGAGATTCCGACGTATATCGATCGCTTGATGAAAGATGGGCCAGCCGACCAAGCTGGTATTCGCAAAGGAGATGAAATTGTAGCCTTAAATCATAAACCCGTGGCTAGCTGGCAACAACTTGCGAAATTTTTACTCAATCATAATCAAGCGACAAAAATTCAGGTGACCGTTAAGCGCTCGGGGGTGCTCAAACAATTTACGGTTTATCCTGAAGCGATTGTTCTAGACAATGGCACCAAAGGTTTGCGATTGGGTATTGCTTCAAGGAATGTGCAATGGCCTGAAGATATCCTGCAGACGGAACGTTTCAATGTGCTTCCTGCGTTGGTGATGGGTTGTCAAGAAACGTGGCAGATGTTTACCTTATCGGCACAGCTTTTGTGGAAGATGTGCCAAGGGCTTATCTCACCCAAAAATATTACAGGCCCCATCGGAATTGCCGAGCAAGCTGGTGTTGTTGCTAAGGTAGGATTTGCTTATTATCTGGGTTTTTTGGGATTGATTAGTGTGAGCATGGCATTGTTAAATATATTACCTATCCCCATGCTGGATGGCGGGCATTTGTTATATTATTTAGCAGAAATCATATTGAAAAGGCCGATTTCTGAAAGAACGATGGAGTTGGGCTATAGGATTGGCGGAATACTCTTAATCGCAGTATTATTACTGGCTTTAATAAATGACGTTACTCGAATAATCCATTTATAGGGTAGTACTAGGAAGAAGCAGTGAAAAAAGGTTTATTGTTCGTTTGTTTGTTGATGTCTTCATTCTGTTTTGCGTTTGCACCGTTTACTGTGCGTAATATTGATATTCGTGGCAATAATCGGCTTTCTCGCGCAACGATTTTAACTTACGTCCCCCTCAGTTTGGGGGAGCGCATTTCCAAAGAAAAAACCGCATTGGCCTTGCGTTCTTTGTACGCTTCAGGGCTTTTTGAAAATGTTGAAATAGCCAGACAAGATGATACGTTGATTATTTTAGTTCATGAGCGCCCCGTCATTGGCAGTATTGCGGTCCATGGCAATAGCTTAATTCCCAAAGATAAAATCCAAGAAGTGATGAAAGAAGTGGGGTTGGTGAGAGGGCAAATTTTTGATCGCGCGGTATTAGATCATATGAAAAAATCGTTGCAGTCCTCTTACCTTGAGCAAGGGCGATATAGCGCAGCGGTGGTGGTTCATGTGGTATCTCAAGATCATAATCGAGTTGCTATTCATATCGATATTGATGAAGGCAAGGCAACCGTCGTAAAAGAAATCAAGATTATTGGTAACGATACGTATTCAAGTTATCGATTAACCCAAAATTTTGAGTTAACCACTACTAAGCTGTGGTCTTTTATTACTGGAGGGGATAAATACAGCAAAGAAAAATTACATCATGATGTGGATGTTTTACAACAGTTCTACGCCGATCGCGGTTTTCTTGAGTTCAAAGTTAATTCGCATCATGCGGCTTTAAATAAGGATAAATCAGGCGTTTATATTGTTATCCATATCACCGAAGGACCAAGGTACCGGTTTGTCGGCTATGAACTATTAGGGAATTTATTGGGCAGCCAGGAGGCGCTTAATCGGGCACTCGATCTTGAGCCTGGCACGGTCTATTCGCAAAAAGCCATTCGCAAAGCTCAGCGAAAAATAGGACAGTATTTCGGAAGGCAAGGATTTGTTTATACCCGAGTGCAAATTCTTCCAGAGATTGATGAGCGTAATCATACCGTTAAAATCAAATTCCATGTTTTGCCGGGTAATCGCTATTATGTTCGTCAAATCCATTTTGCAGGTAATAATAAGACCGCAGATAATGTGTTGCGTCGTGAGGTCCATCAACTGGAGGCGGCACCAATCAACACGGTTAGCCTAGATCACTCATTACGTAATCTCAGAGTGCTCGGTTATCTAAAAGATGTGAATATGAAAATGGAGCCTGCGCCAGAGACCAATGATCAATTGGATCTGTTGTTTCATGTCACAGAGCTTGCTTCTTCCTCCGCGATGGTTAGCGGGGGCTATGGTACGAATGGAGTGGGTTTGGTATTGGGGGCTAGTCTCAACCAACAGAACTTCCTTGGTACGGGGAATACGGTGGGCGTGAATTTTCAGCGTGATCAGTATAAGCGCTCTTATCGTTTTGATTATGAAAATCCCTATTACACGATTAATGGTGTCAGACGAGGGTTTCATTTTTATTCTTCTCGCACGTCGCCCTCGCGGATCAACTTAGAAGATTACCGATTTGATAATTATGGTGGTAATGTCGACTATCGCATCCCGCTTTCAGACTATTCCGGTTTTGACTTTAGTCTTGGCTATGAACGAATTAAAGTAGATATTGGTGATGCGCCATCCACCCAGGTTTTAAATTTTGTAAACAGCAATGGTCGGCAGTTTCGCTATGGTACTCTATCAGTCGGGTGGGATTATAATTCTTACGATCAAGCGCCATTTACCACTGCGGGTTTCAAGCAAGCGGTTAATGCCATTGTCGCTTTTCCAGCTGGCGGGCCTAAACTGGAGTATTTCAAATTGAATTATATGGCTCACTATTTTCATCCGATAACCAAGACGGTGATTTTATCGTTGGCCGGCAATATGGGGTATGGTAGTAATTATGGGGTAACGGTCGGTGGTTTGCCGTTTTTCCAAAATTATATTGCAGGAGGATTTGACACCGTAAGAGGCTATGATCAAGGTTCTTTGGGCCCAAAATCTTCTAAAGGAGCTCCTTTGGGTGGTAACGCTTTAGTCAGCGGCTCGGCGGGTCTTATTTTCCCCAATCCAATCAGTGAAAATTTGCGAACTTCTGTATTTCTTGACGCAGGAAATGTGTACAATACGCGGTTAGATAACATCAACATTGGCGCTTTTCGTTATTCAACTGGGTTATCCGCTGTATGGCAAGTCCCAATGATAGGTGTTGTACGGTTTGCAGTTGCTAAGGCCTTAAAAACCACCACGGGAGATAGGCCGCGTGTGTTTGATTTTAGCATCGGCGGAAGTTTCTAGTGCTCACCAATAAGGAGTCTCAATAATGAACAAATTCATGGTCGGTCTTGCCAGTGTCGTTTTGGTCGTTTTGGGTTCGCTTGCAGAAGCGGCAGAAATGAAGATTGGCGTTGTGGACTTACACAAGATATTAAAACAATCTCCAGAAGTGGCCGTCATCAACGATCAGTTGAAGTCTGAATTCAAACCGCGTGGCGATAAAATCGCAGCTGCTGAGAAAGACTTAAACGATAAAGCAAGCAAATTAGAGCGCGATGGTGCCGTGATGAATACACAAGAGCGTGAAAAACTAGCAGTCCAAGTTCAAAGTGAGCGTCGTAAGCTATATCGCATGCAACAAGATTTTCACGATGATTTATCTTACGCCGAGCAACAAGCAACACAGAAATTGTTAGCTAAAGTTGAAAAAGCCATCAATAAAGTGGCGAAACAAAACCAATATGATTTGGTCTTACAAAAAAATGGCGTTCCTTATTCGAGCGCTTCGGTCGATATCACAGCCGCTGTCATTAATGCGTTGAAGCAGTCGTAATTATACCAGTATAAAATTAAGATGGGTTAGCTCGTTAGTTGAGTCTAGCCCATTGTTTTTTATACCCTCGTCGCAGTGTTATGGAGGTAAAAAAGAATACGTCATGAAATCAAGGGAAACATTAACCTTATCGCAACTTGCCGATCGATTGCACGCTGAATATCAAGGAGACGGTCATTGTGTCGTGAAGCGCTTGGCTACCTTGCAATCTGCACAAGCGGGTGATATCTCTTTTTTATCTAGTTCTCGGTACAAAGCATATCTGAGTAAAACCAAGGCTTCTGTGGTTATTTTAACGCGTGAGGATGCCACGGAGTGCAATACCAATATGTTGATAGTGGATGATCCCTATTATGCGTTTGCTAAATTGTCGCAATGGTTTGATAAGCCATCTTCTCATCAAGCCGGGCGCCATTCCACAGCGGTGATCGCGGATACGGCTGAAATTGATCCCACCGTGTATATTGGCCCTTATGTTGTTATTGCTGACAACGTTAAAATTGGAGCGCATGTTATTATTGAAGCAGGTACGACGGTTGGAGCGGATTGTTCGATTGATGATTTCACTCATATTTACCCCAATGTTTCTATTTATCACGATGTCCACATCGGGAAGCGGGTGATTATTCATAGTGGTGCGGTGATTGGCAGCGATGGCTTTGGCTTTGCTAAAAACGAAGGTCGCTGGCATAAAATACATCAGCTCGGTGGGGTGCGGATTGGTGATGAAGTTGAAATCGGCGCGAATACCGCAATCGATCGCGGTGCAATCAAAGATACGGTTATCGATGAAGATGTAAAACTCGATAATCTGATCCAGATAGGGCATAGCGTGGAGATTGGTGCACACACCGCCATTTCTGGGACATCCGCTATTGCAGGCAGTGCAAAAATTGGTAAAGACTGTTTGCTTGGTGGGGGGGTTGGGATCGGTGGACACATTCAGATTGTTGATAATGTCGCGCTCACGGCGCGATCCAGTGTTAGCCGCTCTATCACAATGCCTGGTGTCTATTCTTCTGGTGCGATTCCGGTTATGCCAAATAAAGATTGGAATAAGTGTATTGCTCGCTTTCGTCAATTAGATAAAATTTGGCAGCGGATGAGAAAGTTAGAAAAACTTCATGGGCATGACGGGTTAGAAGCAATGGAATGAGTGGCGCAATTAAGGAAGACAATGGAAATTGATGAAATCAAACAATGTTTGCCTCATAGGGAGCCATTCTTGCTCGTGGATAAAGTGATTAGCTATGATCCGGGTGTGCGATTGACTGCAGAAAAAGAGGTGCGCCGTGATGACTTTTGGGTTCCGGCTCATTTTCCCAATCGCCCAATTATGCCGGGCGTGCTTATGGTAGAAGCGTTGGCTCAAGCATGCGGATTATTGATGTCGGTTTCGGCCGCAACCAAAGATAAAACCACGACCCCCATATATTTTCTAGCCGGCATCGATAATGCACGTTTTAAACGTATTATTGAGCCAAATTCAGTTATTCGATTAGAGGTTTCATTGCTTAAGCACAGAAGCCCTATTGTGAAATTCCACGGGGAAGTTTTTGTTAAAACCGAATTAGCTTGCAGTTGTGATCTTATGATCAGTTCAAAAAGGGAAGAAAAACATGATCCATCCTAGTGCCATCATCGACGCATCAGCAAAGATTGCGGGCGATGTTGAAATCGGTCCTTGGGTTTATATTGGTCCTCAAGTAGAGATTGATTCCGGCACGGTTATTGCGCCGCATGTTGTGGTAAAAGGTCCGACCAAAATAGGTAAAAACAATCGAATTTTTCAATTTGCATCGATTGGAGAAGATCCGCAAGATAAAAAATTTCAGCCAGGCAGCGGCGAGCAAAGCGAGCTGATCATCGGGGATGGTAATGTTTTTCGTGAATACGTGACCATCAATCGTGGTACTGAGCAAGGGGGGGGTAAAACCACGATTGGCAATGAGAATTTATTTATGGCCTATGTTCATGTTGCTCATGACTGTATTGTGAAAAATCATTGCAATTTTGCGAATTATGCCGCGCTCGCTGGTCATGTGGTGGTAGAGGATTATGTGGGGATTGGTGGCTTTACCGGGGTTCATCAATTTTGTCGTATTGGCACACACAGTTTCATTGGATTATCTAGTGTCATTTCCAAAGATGTTTTGCCCTATGTCTTGGTTTCAGGCAGCGAAGCGAAAACATTCGGTTTGAATTTGGTGGGATTAAAGCGCCGTGGTTTCCCACCAGAAACCGTGACCGCACTCAAGTCGGCGTATAAATTTATTTATCGTAAAGGGTTTACCGTATCAATGGCCATTGATGAGATAAAAACAAAAATAGAGCAGCACCAAGAAATTAAGAACATGATTGAATTTTTAGAGTCATCAGAGCGTGGTGTGATCAGATAGTAACACCGCGAATAGACAGTTTTGACGCAAATAGTTATAATTTGACCTTACTCTATGGAGGTCTTATATGTTACACAATACAACAATAATAGAACATCGGCGTGTGCGATACAGCCAGACGATCTATTCTGCTGGCCGCCCTGGCAGCGAGAAGATAGTGATTTGTGCCCCAGGTCTTCATTGTCCTGGAAGTCATTTTGTTGTCGAGTCAGACGAGTTTGCTGGGATGCAAGAAAATTTATGTGTGATTAATCCGGTGGACGCCTATGCCGAAAGGCAACAAACCGGGGTGCTTGTTAACTTCTTTTCTCGGGTTCCCCTTCTTAAAATTTTTGCGACCCAAGTAACTGAGCCGGTTCAGAATTACAAGACACTGATTAAAGAAAAATTAAACAAGACGAAGTCCCCAATTATACTTTATGGCCACTCATATGGTGGTCATGTGATGTTGACGGCGTTATATGAATTATTACGAGAGTCACCTGAGTTAAAGCCGGAGATCCAACAGCGTGTTAAATTAATTTGTGATCGCACTTTTGAAGCGGTCGATTATGTCTACCCCTATCTTCCGAGACTTTTTACCAAATGGGTACTGCAGCAATTTGCATTTTTAGCGCCAGTCAGCCCAAGCCGCATGGCACAACACTTGTGGCATGAGAAAATCGCTTTGTTGGTGATGCATACCCAAGCGGATGAACAAGTGGACTACTCACACTCTTTGGCGCAAGCGTGTTTGCAAGATAAGCGCGTAACGGATAAATCCCTTATCGTTGTTTTTGAGCATGGTTGGCATTTTTCCTCAGGCGATGGTATTTATAACGGCGCAAGGGGCACGATGCGGAGATTTCTCGATATGACCGCTTATGTTACTGGCCTCGAGGCGGAATTGGGCAGGTTATCTAAAATTTATCCTTTTGCGCAGTCAAAATCACCCACGCGGTGTTTTGCCGACATACGTAAAGATTTCTTCTCATCAGGCCGAGTGAGCTTTGCCAATCAAAGAGCGCTGCAAAGCCATACCGAAACAATACCGGGTGATAAAACAGCCCTGTTGCAGCGCTTAGTGAGTGGCACAATTTCTGTGGTGGCTTACGCTTTTTTGTGGCTATTATTAGGGGTGGATTTGCTATTATCGCCGATTTGTTGGATTTTTGATTGCAGTTTCTTTCATTTGTTTCGTCACCAAGATGGTGCGCTATTTAATCGACTGAATGAGGATGAATCGACCTGGTCGGATATCATTTTCTTAGTAACCGGACTGCCCCAGTGGCTGTGTAATTTCAAAGTGCTGAGCACGATTATGCCATCGACGCCAAATGAAGAATTAGTCGCTTTCACGGCGCCAGGATTGCTCTCTCGGTTGGTGGTATATCCTTTGAATTTCCTCATTATATTACTAGCCGTGATCACGACAGCGGCCGTGTTACTCGTGACTTATTTACCATACGCTTTCATGGATACCGTTGCCTCGCTTTTTAGCTCGGAGCAGAAGCTTGCGTCAAACAATAACTCACCGCAATCAGAGGGCGACAGCGAAACGGCATCTCGACTGCCGCCGCAGTCGTCGTCGCGACAACCACAGCCATCTGTTCGTGATCGGCGAAATTACGGGAAATTTAATTTTGGAGAAAAATCAACGCTGGAAAAAGGCTCGGGGACACCATCCAGTGACGATGTGTCGCTTTGCAAAGCAGGCAGCAAGGCCCCATATTAACTATCTAATTTAAAATCCCAGAAATAACAGGTGACTTTTTTGTTGCTATCGACCGGATCGGTTCTGACGCGAATCCAAGAGAGGAATCGCTCGGGTTGTTGCTCTAAATGATCAGGATGATCGCTGGGTTTGTGGCAAATTATCGTGTTGCCAGCGTATTCAAAGCTCACATTAAGCAAGTCCTTATTTTCGGGTAATTTTAACGTAAAATGCCCGCCTCTTGGCGAAAGATAAGCCGCATCTGTTTTTGTGTGATCTGAGAATTCAACGTAGCCTTTAACCCATTGATCATCGAGCTCATTGACTAGGCGGATCAATTCTTGATTGGCGGAAGCACTTTGAGGGATCAAGCTCGCATTGGCTGACGGTAGTAATAATATCGAGAGCAGGGAGATGGTGAATAATTTCATTATGGCTTTCCGATTAGTCAGTAGACGTTCATTGTACTGGAAAAGGCTTAAATAAGGGCATGTCCCGCGTCATTATTTACGATCTGTGTCGAAAGAGCGCAGTTGTGATTTAAAATAAAACACCTCAATTCTGGCCGTTCTCGTGTGCTGTCTTATAGCAGGGAAATCCAGTAAGATTGGTCCCCACTTTGCGAGACAGGCACAGAGCGAGTCATGAGACCATTTAAAATTGCCATTGTTGCAGGGGAGCCATCAGGCGATAGATTGGCTGCCGGCATGATAGCAGCGCTACTGAAAAGTGGTACGCCAATGGAAATCTACGGTGTTACCGGCCCACTCATGGAACAAGCCGGGGCAAAGCGCTGGTATTCCATTGAGCGTTTGTCGGTGATGGGCTTTGGTGAAGTACTTAAACAATTGATTCCCATTATTCGATTTCGGAAATTACTCATTAAACGATTAGTCGCGGATCCGCCAGATTTATTTATTGGTGTCGATTCCATCGATTTCAACAGTAAGATAGAAAGAATACTGAAAGCGCGAGGCGTTCCAGTCGTTCACTATAACAGCCCCAAGATATGGGCATGGCGTGAAAACCGGCTGGGGCAAATCAAAAAATGTGTCGATCACATGCTGTGTCTGTTCCCATTCGAAGTGGCGTTATATCGCAAGCAAGGAATGCAAGCGACCTTTGTTGGCCATCCGCTGGCCGATCGGATCCCAATAACCGTTGATAAAAAGTCGGCATTGCAGCGGTTAGCATTAGATGAAAAGGCAAAAATTATTGCTATCCTGCCAGGCAGTCGTCACAGCGAAATTAAGAAGATGGCGCCTATTTTTTTGCAAGCCGCAAAGTTGATTGTGCAGCAAAATCATCGCGTTCAATTTGTTACGTCGATGGTTAATCAAAATCGTAAGCAAGAGTTTCTAGCGATTTTACAAAAGACAGCACCAGAGCTACCAATTAAAATTGTGGAATTTGATTCAGGCGTGGTGCTTTCAGCCGCCGATTGTGCTTTGTGTGCGGCTGGCACAGTGACTTTGGAAGCGTTGTTGTATAAAGTCCCAATGGTCGTTGCTTATGTGATCGCACCCGTTACCGATTTTATTTTGAAACGGCGCTATCGATTACCGTATGTGGGTTTACCCAATATCATTGCCAACCAGCCATTGACACCCGAGTTTGTCTGGGAAAAAGTCAACCCGCTAAATTTAGCCAACGCAGTGGTTAATCAGCTTATGACGGATCAGCAAGCGGTCCTTAATAAGGAATTTAAAAAAATCCATGTTCAATTGCGCCAAGAGGCTGATAAAAAATCCGCACAAGTGGTGTTGCGTATGTTGCACAAACAAAAGGATTTTCACAATGAATACCCAGCCCACTAACATAAATAAGTCGGCATTAATCGCGGGTGTGGATGAAGCGGGTCGTGGACCATTGGCCGGTCCGGTCATTGCAGCTGCTGTGATTTTGCCCGCGCGTTATCATTTGCCCGGTCTTAAAGATTCAAAAAAAATGACGGAAAACCAAAGAGCGTCACTTTTTGAAGCAATCCAACAACAGGCCGTGTCGTTTGCGATTGGTAGAGCCGAACCACAAGAAATTGATAAAATTAATATTCTGGAAGCGACGATGTTAGCCATGACGCGTGCAATAATGGGATTATCCACGCAACCAGAATTGGCGCGGATAGATGGGAATCGAGCCCCTCATTTAGATTGTAAAGTGGAAACCATAATCAAAGGTGACGCATTGATCCCAGCTATTAGTGCGGCGTCGATTTTAGCGAAAGTCACCCGCGACCGAGAAATGTTGCAGTGGCATGAAAAATATCCGGAGTACGGTTTTGCAATTCATAAAGGTTATCCTACCGCGGCGCATAGACAAGCCATTATAGCCCATGGTGTTACCGACATACATCGGTTGTCTTATCGACCGGTTCGGGAAGCCTTGCAACGCCAATTAGGCAAGGAAGGGTAGCGAATGCCGGTTAAGTTTATTCATCTGAATTTACATACCGAATATTCATTGGTGGATAGCATTATTCGGATCCCTGAGTTGATCACAGTTGCTAAAAAGCAAAGTGTTCCAGCGATTGCCATTACTGACTTCAATAATTTATTTGCAACGGTTAAGTTTTATCGCCAAGCGCAAGCCGCCGGGATTAAACCGATTATCGGTTGTGAATGTACCATTTTAAATTCGGCAAACCCAGGACAACCCTACCATGTCATTTTTCTTTGTTGCGATAGAGTCGGTTACCACAGTTTGACAAAATTAATTTCTCAAGCTTATCTCGAAGGTCAGAATGAATCGCGACCGTGTCTTCGCTATGCGTGGTTAACGCCACAGTCCACCGCTGGCTTGATAGCCTTGTCGGGTGCCCGGCAAGGGGATGTTGGACAAGCTATTATGTGTCACAACGCAGAGGCAGTGGCAAGCCATAGTGATTTTTGGCAGGGTTTGCTTGGCGATCGTTATTATCTTGAGATCCAACGCTTAGGCGTAGCGGATGAAGAATATTTCATAGCGGAAACTTTACAGCTTGCCGCGACTAAACAAATTCCCGTGGTAGCCACCAACGCTATCCGCTTCATGACAGCAGAAGAATTTGAGCCACATGAGGCTCGGGTTTGTATCCATGAGGGCGTGGTTTTAGAAGATCCGAAACGATCACGTAACTACACGGAGCAGCAGTATTTTCGCAGCGAGGCTGAGATGGTGCAGCTGTTTTCAGATATTCCTTCTAGTTTGGAAAACACGGTCGAAATCGCTAAGCGTTGTAATTTAGAGATGTCGTTTGATCAAATTCATCTGCCAAATTTTCCAGTGCCGGATGGTTTCACCATTGAAGCGTACTTGTGCTCGGAAGCAAATCTTGGATTAAAACGGCGCTTGGGTTTTTCATCAGACAGCACCTTGTCTCAGGATCAAGAACATCAGCTGGCCATTTATCATAATCGATTGGAAATTGAATTGTCAGTCATTTGTGAGATGGGATTTTCTGGATATTTTTTAATTGTCGCCGATTTTATTCGTTGGGCCAAACAACAGGCTATTGCCGTTGGACCAGGAAGGGGTTCGGGCGCCGGTTCGCTGGTGGCGTATGTATTGGATATTACCGATCTGGATCCATTAAAGCATGAATTACTTTTCGAACGTTTTCTTAATCCAGAGCGAGTTTCAATGCCTGACTTTGACATCGATTTTTGTATGGATAAGCGCGATCTGGTTATCGATTATGTGGCTCAAAAATATGGCCGACAATCCGTCTCACAAATTATTACTTATGGCACCATGGCCGCGCGTGCGGTGGTGCGTGATGTTGGGCGAGTACTCGCCTATCCATTTGGTTTTGTCGATAAAGTGGCAAAGCTTATACCCTTTGAGCTAGGAATCACACTGGATAAAGCGTTGGAGCAAGAGCAACTATTACGAGAACGGTATCAAGCAGAAGAAGAAGTTCAAATTTTAATTGATTTGGCCAAGAAATTAGAAGGGGTTGTGCGTAATGCGGGGAAACACGCGGGTGGCGTTGTTATTTCGCCATCGCTATTAACAGACTTTGTCCCGTTATTCTGTGAAGCCGGTGGCACGAACCTGGTGACACAATTTGACAAAGATGATATCGAAGCCGTAGGACTTGTGAAATTTGATTTTTTAGGACTAAGAACACTAACAATCATTGATTGGGCGGTGCAACGCATCAATCACCGCCGACAACAAGCAAACCAAGAGCCGATTGCCATTACCCACATCCCATTGAATGATACCAATACCTATCGGTTATTAAAAAAATGCCAAACCACAGCCGTTTTTCAACTTGAATCGCGCGGAATGAAAGACCTAATCAAACGCTTACAGCCAGACTGCTTTGAAGAGATCATTGCATTGGTTGCTTTATTTCGGCCTGGTCCTCTGCAATCCGGCATGGTCGATGACTTTGTCGATAGAAAGCATGGTCGCGCCGCGGTGGCGTATTTACACCCCAAGCTTAAATCGATATTGAGCCCTACTTATGGCGTTATTTTATATCAAGAACAAGTGATGCAAATTGCCCAAGTGCTCGCGGGTTATACGCTTGGCGGCGCAGATATCTTGCGACGAGCCATGGGTAAGAAAAAACCCGAAGAAATGGCGAAACAAAGGGAAATATTTATCACAGGGGCAACACAGCATGGCGTTGCGGTAGAGATAGCGACCACCATTTTTGATTTGATGGAGAAATTTGCAGGGTATGGTTTTAATAAATCGCATTCAGCCGCATATGCCCTGATAGCCTATCAAACGGCTTGGTTAAAAACCCATTATCCCGCCGAGTTCATGGCGGCGGTGCTTTCATCCGATATGGACAATACCGATAAAGTCATGATGTTCATTGAAGAGTGTCAATTGATGAAAATTGAAGTATTACCGCCAGATATTAATTCGAGCATTAAAGAGTTTCACGTGGTTGGTGAGTCACAGCTTTTGTTTGGGTTGGGGGCGATAAAAGGCGTGGGAGAATCAGCAATAGAAAATATTCTCACAGAGCGCTCTCGCAGGGGTGCGTTTAGAGATTTATTCGACTTTTGTGCTCGTGTCGATCTTCGAAAAGTTAACCGCCGTGTGATGGTTGCACTCATTCAATCTGGAACCATGGATGCGCTCGGTGCGCATCGCGCTTCATTATTGGCGTCTTTAGATATTGCAGTGAAAATTTCAGAGCAAAATTCACATAATCAACAATGCGGAATCGAAGATTTATTTTCAGAGACATTTTCTCAAATCACCATTCGCGAACAGTTTGTTGAGTGTGAGCCATGGACTAAACAGGAATGCTTAGCAGCCGAGCGGTTGGCATTGGGATTTTATATGTCGGGCCATCCTTTGCAACAATATTCAGCTGAGTTATCGCAATTGGCACCAGTGAAGATAGCCGATCTCAATCAGAGCGCCAATCAATCTATTATAGTTGCTGGCATGATAACGCAGATCCGCACGATGCTGACGAAACGCAATGACTTGATGGCTTTTATTACCATCAGTGATCAAACGGCTAAAATCGAATTAGCGATATTCCCTGAGTTGTTCCAGTCTTTACGAGAAACGATTGAGAAAGATGCTATTGTCATCGTGGAAGCGGATAAGCAATTAGACGAATACTCAGGAAATATCCGGTTAAGTGCCAAACAAATTTACACAGTTGAACAAGCGCGATTACATTTCGCAAAATATTTACGGATAGAATTATCGGCTTCACCGTTGGATCAGGCCCGATTAGATGCTATCCAACAACAATTGTCTTTATATACGCCAGGCTTGTTACCGGTTCGGATCGCTTATCGTGGATCGACAGTCACCGCCGAGTTTGCTTTGGGTAAGGAATATCGGGTGATCCCCAGAGACAGTTTAGTAGATGAATTAAAAACACTTTGTGGCGAAGAAAAAGTCAGATTGGTTTATCAAGTAGCAGAATAACGGTATTTTACCAATTCATGTGAATTTTGTCCGACCAATCGGTTGCAAATATTAAACCAAATTGGAAAGTTTCCGTTATTTACTGTTTATTAAACAGAATTTACCAATTATGATTAAGATCAGTTGACAGGGGACGTTGTTGAGGAGAGCTTAGCTTGCGCTGGCTGCTAAAATGGTTATTCATCGCATTTTGTGTCGGACTACCGGCGTTATCCGCTGCAGTAGGCCTGGGAAACATCCATTTATTTTCTGATTTGAATCAGCCTTTGCATGCCGAGATAGAGATATTTGATATCGGTGATATTACAGCGGAAGACATGGCAGCTGGTTTAGCCGATGGCGCTGTTTTTAAACGTTTGGAAATTGATAGACCATTTTATCTCACCGATTTGAAATTTAAGGTTCTATCAGCGCCGGACGGGAGCAAAGTCATTGATGTTTCTACTCGTGATCCCGTCTCTCAACCTTACTTGAATTTTATTGTGGATTTTCGGTGGCCAGAAGGTAGATTGTTTCGTCAATACACCATATTGCTTGATCCCCCAGGCTTTCAAGCGAGGAATGCGGCCAAAACTCAAAAAGCCTCGGTTCGGTCGCTACAAGACCAAACAGAAGCAGCATACGAGGAAGAGCAGCCAAAACCCAATCAAAAAGCGGCGGATACCGCTTCAGATTCGGAAGACACCACCGAGACGTTAACACCGGGTAGCACGCAAGACTTATATGGGTTACCAGAGACTTATCACGCCGATAATAAATCGGCCCATGCAACCAAGCGCATGCCTTCTCATTTACCTCATACGTCACAATCACCCGAAGCGGTTCATGTCGAGTATGGGCCCACGAATCATCATGATGAATTATGGCAAATCGCTAAGCGTTTCAAGCCCAGCGCTGCCGTATCAATCGATCAAACAGTCATGGCGTTATATTATTCCAACCCGAATGCTTTCTCTCATAATAACATCAACCTGTTGAAAGCGGGTGTGGTGCTAACCATTCCTAACGAAGCGGAAATTCAGAAAATTTCTCACCATGAGGCCGCTAAAGCCTTAAGCGAACAGAATCGAATTTGGCAATCGGGCGCGTTGATCCGCGATGGCGCGGATAAGCGTAGCCACACGCAACAAGGCCATTCTATTCTTCCTTCATCTTTAGAAAAACAACCGGCTTCACCTCATGCCGGGCAGTCTATTGCCGCGATGCCTCCAATTCCTGCTGTGTTCGATCAAAAAGAAACCAAAGAAAAATTGACTGCCACACCGAATGGGCTTTTACCACAAGGCTTAGTTTCCATGAGCCAGCTCAAAAGCGCGGATATCCCTAATATTCGGTTTGATAACAATGGCTCAGTTGAATCCGGCGCTGTGACATCTTTACCAGGGGAGCATCAAAAAACATCTGAAGCGGTTAAGGATCTACAAGCTGAATTAGCCGTTTCTGCCATGAATCTTAAATCAGCCAATGAACGAAGCGATACGATGAAGCTGAAAATTCAAGAGCTCGAAAATCAATCAGAAAAACTGCAGCAAGAAATCGTTGAAAAAGATAAATTGCTGTTGCAATTGCAGAAGCAAATGGATGCCGATGGGGCTTTGTCAGAAAAAAAACCGAGCAAGCAAAAAGCCAATTCGGATAAAAAAACCACCAACAAAAAAGCCGGATCGCAAGCGGCTTCCTCCGCTGTTCCGAACGCAAGCGGTAATTTTTTAAATTGGATATTGGTGATTGCTTGCTCCTTGGGGGTGATTGGCAGCGGAGCGTATTACTTCAATCGCCGACGTAAATTACGGCAACAAGAAGTTATTCCAGATGAAGCGGTTGATATGGCGCCTGAAGAGGAAGAAACCTGTGAAGATCCTGAGCCAAAGCCACAACCAAAAGCCAAAGCAAAGCCCCAGTTTGCTGAAGTCGATCCCTTGGAAGAAGCCGTGGTGTATATTGCTTATGGGCGCCATGCCCAAGCTGAGCAAGTTTTATTGAAGGCATTGGAGTCTTCTGAGCGAAATGATTTAAAAGTCGCACTACTTGAAGTTTATAGTGCAATCGGAAATAACACCGCCTTTGAGCAGTGGCGTGATACCTTGCCCAGCGATCTGGCGACCGCGAACCCGGCGTTACAAGAAAAAGTTGCAGCGGCCACGCAACGGCTGTCTGCGAATTTCCAGCGGAGCGAACAAGTTCACTCCGAGTCAGAAGATAGCAATGCGCTGAATTTTGAAGCGGTTACCCCCGAGGCTGTTGCAATCCAAGAAGTGCCACTTGCGGTTGCCGCAGTGGAACAACCCATTGAGCAAGCGCCGGATGAACAACAACCCTTGACATTTGAATCGAGCTTTTCTGCTGAAATTGACAATAGTCATGCCGAGACAGAGCAAGAAACTTCACCACAAGAGGTGATAACCGACATTGAAAACGCTTCCGAAGACAATGAGGAGGACTACGAGGCATTACTTAATCAACCGATGGCATTTGATAGTACCGCGCCTGCGGAGTCCGCGTCTGATCGCACGACAGATGACAATGAGCTCGCCCTATATGATAATGACTTGAGCACGATGGATGTCGCTTTTGACGATGATGTTTCTGCCGTTGGTGGTGTGGGTACGCTTTCAAAAGAAGAACAAGACGAATTGGAATTGTTTTTTGCGCAAGACAGCAGCGGTAATGAAGATAGCCCTGATCTCACAAGCCAGCTCGACTTAGCGGTGGCGTATATTGAGATAGAAGATTACAACGGTGCTCGAGACTTACTGACTCAAGTTTTAAAACATGGAGATGCTTTCCAAAAACAAAAAGCCGCAGAGTTGATCGAAGAGTTGCAGGAGCGGGAACGAAATAGCTAAGGTTGAATAAAGCCATCTATTCCGTACAATACCCGAATTCGGGTTGCACGCTGACTGCTCGCAATAAAAGGTTTTTTGTATGACTAAATTAGCACTGGGTGTGCAATATAATGGCTATCGCTACCACGGCTGGCAGAAGCAAGCGCATTTAACTACGATTCAGGGAAAACTTGAGTCGGCATTGTCGGCTGTTGCAGCCCATGATGTGAGGGTTTTTTGCGCTGGACGTACGGATACAGCTGTTCACGCTTCAAATCAAGTCATTCACTTTGAGACAACGGTCACCCGTGATATCAAGGCTTGGATTTATGGAACCAATACCAATTTACCGCATGACATCGTGGTGAGTTGGGCGCAAATTGTAGACCAAGACTTTCATGCTCGGTTTAAAGCACAAAAACGATTTTATAGGTATATTTTATACAATCATACGATCCGCCCGGCGTTGTTGCTGCAAAATGTTTCTTGGAATTTTGCGCCCTTAGCAATTGAACCGATGTTACAAGCGTGCCAATATTTGCTTGGTGAGCAAGATTTCAGTTCTTTCAGGGCAGCAGAATGTCAGGCAAAAAATCCTGTAAAAACCATGCATTTTATTCATATCCAACAGCAAGGACGCTATATTGTCTTTGATTTTTGTGCGAATGGTTTTTTACACCACATGGTTCGAAATATTGTCGGGGTGTTGTTACAAATTGGTGCGGGTAAGCAAGAGCCCGAATGGTGTCAGGATGTTTTACGAGCAAAAGATAGAGCGCATGGTGGTATTACGGCACCACCTTATGGCTTATACTTAACCGGCGCTGAATATCCGGAGCATTTTAAAATTTCGCAATCGGTGGTCTATCCGGAATGGTTCGTATTATGAGAGAGTAGGAAATAGGGCAAATGAGTTGGTTTAAAAAATTGTTGCCAGCGAAAATTCGTACGGATGCTCGTATCAAGAAAGGCGTTCCCGAAGGGGTTTGGACGAAATGTGAGTCGTGCCATGCAATTTTATATGGAGCGGATCTGGAGCGATCGCTTCAGGTTTGTCCTAAATGTTGTTACCACCACTATATCTCGGCACGAATGCGGTTAACGCATTTTTTAGATCAAACAGCAGATCGGCAAGAGCTTGGTCTTGCGGTGTTGCCAAATGATATTTTGAAATTTAAAGACAGTAAAAAATATAAAGATCGCCTGAGTCAAGCACAGAAAACCACAGGCGAAGTGGATGCCTTGATCGTTTTTGAGGGCAAGCTTTGTGGACTGTCGGTGGTTGCTTGTGCGTTTGAATATGCTTTTATTGGGGGCTCAATGGGATCGGCAGTTGGCGAACGATTTGTTCAAGCGGTTAATTGCAGTTTAGAGAAAACGATACCATTGATTTGTTTTTCAGCCAGTGGTGGCGCCAGAATGCAAGAAGGGTTGTTAGCGCTTTTTCAGATGGCGAAAACGAGTGCGGCTTTGGCTCGTTTAGCGAGTGCTGGCTGTCCGTTTGTTTCGGTATTAACCGATCCGACCATGGGAGGGGTTGCCGCAAGTTTAGCAATGCTGGGTGATATTATTATTGCAGAACCTGGCGCGAGGGTTGGGTTTACCGGGCCTCGTGTCATTAAGCAAACCGTAGGCGAAACTTTACCAGAAGGGTTTCAAAAAAGTGAATTTTTATTAGAGCATGGCGCGGTAGATATGATTATTGATCGGCGCGAACTGCGAATACGAATTGCAAAACTATTAGCGAAATTGACCAATTGCCATTTGACTGAAAAAGCGATTGATAACAGGCCCTAAAGGATTTTATAGGTGATGACAAGCTTATCGGAAGTGCTCGATCTTATTCAAAACACGAATCCTCAAAAAATTGAATTGGGGCTAAAGCGAGTGGCGCTTGTTGCTAAACGCATGGGGGTGCTACAACAAAACAGCCCCATAATACATGTGGGCGGCACCAATGGCAAAGGGACATCTGTCGGGTTGCTTGAGCAGATACTATTATGTAGTGGTTTCCAAGTGGCCTCTTATACTTCCCCACACTTACTGCGTTATAACGAGCGTTTCAAAATTAATGGTCAGGAAGTACAAGACGATCAACTCATTGACGCGCTGTTGTGGATCAACCAGGTCCGTCAAGATGTGCCACTCACTTATTTTGAATTCAGTGTATTGTGTGCCTTGTGGCTTTTTTCTCGAGAGCCCTTGGATGTCATCCTCTTAGAAGTGGGCCTAGGCGGGCGTTTAGATGCTACTAACATCATCAATGCGCAATATGCATTGATTACCACCATCAGTTTGGATCATTGTGATATGTTGGGGCCCGATAGAGAAGCCATCGCTCGAGAAAAAGCGGGGATTTTTCGCAACAAGCAAGTTGCGATTATTGGCGAACCATGCCCACCGCATTCGTTATTAACCGTTGCGCGCGAGAAAAAGTGTGTATTGTCTATTGCCGGTATTGATTTTGGTTACCAGCTTTTTTCTGAAGATTGGTGTTATACGTCTTCACAAACGATGTTGCAGGGATTGCCCATTCCAAACATGCCGGTGCAAAATGCCTGCGCAGTTTTACGGTTATTAGAGGCGGGGGCTAGCGATTTCCCCGTGACCACAGCGGCGATTTCGCAGGGTCTATTGTCGGTAAATGTTCCAGGCAGATGGCAAACCTTAGTCAAATCAGGGGTGTTGCATATATTTGATATTGCCCACAATGCGGAATCCATCGAATATTTGGTAAAACAGCTGCAAAAAAAGGTAATCAATGGAAGAACCCTAGCAGTATTTGGTATGCTTAAGGATAAAGATATTGAAACGGCTGTAGCCATTGCAAAGCCAACGATAGACGCTTGGTATATCGCAACGCCTCCGGTTTCTCGAGGGTTAGCGGTTAGTGTTACTCAAGAAGTGTTGATAGCTCAGGGGGTATCGCAGGTGTGGTCGCATGGCTCATTTGTCGAGGCGTATGAGCATGCATTGGCAGATGCAAAAACGGATGATAGGGTTGTAATATTTGGCTCGGCCTATGGTGTTGCGGACATTTTAGGCGTGATAGCAAGCCTGTGTCCAGACATACAAGAAGCCAGTTAGGACTTACAATAAACGATATGCGAGGTGAGTTTTTAACGAAAAGCACAGCGCGGTTTGCGTAAGCCCTATCAGTATTAAACGCAAGCATCTAACCGATGATAAACGGATCTTTAACGAAGGATAGGGCTTGTTTTACTAGGGAGGGGTAGATTGGGTAGCCCCTGGTTCTCTCAGTGACATTTTGCAACGAGGTGAGGCATGGAGACAAGACTTAAGCAACGCTTGATTGGCGCAGCCGTATTGGTAGGATTAGGCGTCATTTTTATCCCGATGTTATTTGAGGGATCAAATTCGCAACAGAAAATTGTGGCTAATACCATTCCCGCGAGTCCACAAACACCTAAAGTTGTGCAGTTGGATCTACCGAACGCACCACGATTGGATTTGATAGAGAAGTCCCAAGCTGCGGCCACAGAGCAAGCGGTTGCCTCAGAAGCAAATGCCGCGTTTGCTGAATTGCAAGTGACTAATGCGGAAATGCCGATGAACACAGCTCCTGCGGTCATGGCTGATGAGCCAGAGAAAATGGCGAATAACTCGGTCATTAAAAGATTGAAAGCACAAATGGATGAGGTCAATCAAATCAGAACAAAATTGGTTCGAGAGCGCGAGCTATTGGCAGAGGAAAGACAGGTCTTATTATCACAACGCGCAAAATTAGCAAAAGCGGATCATCCGATAACAACGACAGAGCCAGAGGCTCAAAAAGCGATGCTTGCAGCGGCAACGCCAGCCGTCAAAATAGGAAAACCATCTGATCCTGCAGCGAGGAGTAATAAACATCCGCTTATTAAAAACAATCAGGTGAATATTGCTGAATTGCACGCTGCCGTAAAAAATCATAGCCAAAGCAATTCCGCTTGGGTGGTTCAGCTGGCAAGCTTTAATGATGCATCCAATGCCGATCGCTTGGTTAAAAAGCTAGCCAAGCGCGGTTTCTCTGCCTACAGCAGAGAATTTCATACCACAAGCGGATCGCATTATCGGGTATTTGTTGGTCCGAGTGTTAAGCGAGAGAGAGCCCAATTAATGGCCGCGCAGTTGGATCACTTGGTGCATCTCGGTGGGATAATTGTCCCTTATAATGCGGTAAATCTCTCTTGATCGAACGTTGAATTGGTAAAGTGAATGTGAGGGCATGATGTTTGATCTTGATTTAAACTGGGCCGATGTCGCGATCGTTAGCATTGTGGCTATTTCTTGTGTAGTCAGCGTTATCCGTGGCTTTGTGAGCGAAGCATTATCTTTGTTTGTTTGGGCCGGTGCTATTTGGATTGCCTTGATGTTCAGTAGTGATGTCGCCGATGCTTTTAAAGGTCAAATTAATAGCCCAATGGTGCGATCCGCCGTCGGTTTTGTTTTGCTGTTTTTTGGATCACTGGTGCTTGGTGCCATTCTCAGCGCTGTTGTAACGATGTTAGTGAATCGTACTGGACTGACTGGGACAGATAGAGTTTTAGGGGTTGTTTTTGGTGCGGCAAGAGGGATTTTAGTTGTTTCAGTGATTTTGCTATTAGCTAAATTCAGCACCATGCCTCATGATTCGTGGTGGCAACAATCTAAATTGATTGGAAAATTTGATCCAATGGAAGTGTGGTTACAAAACGTTATGCAAGATCAGGTGAAAACACTGATCCCAAGTAAAGCCAAATTGGCTGAGGACGCCCAAAAAATGCGTGGTGCTGAAATAAAAATTCCACCCTTACCTAAAAAAGACTTCGATAGTTTTTTTAACTCCAGCCCACACGATGACCATTAACGACTCGGAGTTACCACGTTATTCCCAGGAGTACCCGTAGTCGTAGTATTGGACCGGTTGCTAAGGCAATAATCAATGGCTTTGCCTACGGCTTTGTCTACTAGCATTAGGAATATGCCGACACCCAAGAGTGCCAAACCAATTGGGTTGGATAATAATATTATACTAGCAGCATACATGATTATTCCGGCACCGGCAATCGTAGCACCGGCCACGCCAATTGGATGATATTTTTTGGTAAACATCGCCAAGCGGTTTGACTGGCGTTGTTCTTGCTCTGGCTCTGGCTCTGGCTCTGGCGCTCGCTCTTGCTCTTGCTTTTGCTCTGGCACTTGCTTTTGCTCTGGCACTGGCTCTGGCTCTGGCTTTGTCCTAAGGGCAGTCGTATCACCGAGTGTTTTCCCTGGATTTTTTGGTAACCATGTGTCCAGCCAATCCCACAGCGGAGCCGCCATTCCCGGAAAAGAACCGCTAACCGTGTATGGGTCTGATGATTTCGATTTTCTCAGGATAGAAGTAACTATTCCTAGCTCTTCAATATAATTTACCAGTCTATGATAGGGAGTGAGTTTTTTTTCATCCTCCACCAAAATGACGACATGTAAAGATGCATCTCTATATTTATATTTTTCCTTTATACTTAAAAAAAATGATCCTAAGCAGTGATATTCACAATTTTCGGGAAGAAAAATAACAATATGGTCATAACAACCCTCAGCGCTAGGAGTAGGGCCCTGTTCCACGCTACCGTATATACTGAGATCCCTATCTACCTTTAAAAATAACTTAGCAGTCTCTTCGGTTTTGGTTTCTTGTTGGCCTGGCATAGCTTACCTCGAGTGATAATGTGTTTTTTGTTCTCAAAGCCTGATCATAGCAAAAATTTAACTAATGGTCAATGTGTGAGCTAATTTGTTCGGGTGTCCGAGGTTGACGTTTTTATGCCGTTCAAGCGGCAACGTGGTGACCCACCGCGTTTTGCCGAGCTGTGGGCCAAAAATTTCCCTTGAAACAAGACCGTTGTGTTTTTTATGCCAACAGGCCCTGGGGTATTGCATTTCCAGTTGCGCACATAAAAAACACACCACAAACAGGTATTTAAATTAAATATTAGAATTAGGGTGCAAATTTTGCAGTGCTTTTTTAATATCAGTTTCTCCTACCTAATTTCCCCTGGTGTTTTAAGTCTTTTAAGACAATTTGGAATAGGGTGAAATAGCACTCGTAACTTGAGAATTCAGTTCAGTCGACTAAAGCATGGGAGGCTATCATAGTTACCAGATAAATGGTGACGTATGCAATGACAAAGACATTAACGAAGTTGAAAGCAGTGAGCAGTATGGTAGTCATAAGTCTCAGTCGTTTTCAAGAGGTGATAAGTGTCTTACCTGTAGTACCACAGAATAGACAGGTTTTGATTTGCTAAGATGTATAGTCAGTTCGTTTAATATGGAGTAAAAGGAAAGTATAATTATGTTAGTTTTAACAAGACGAATTGGTGAATCGCTAGTGATTGGTGATGATGGTGATATTACAATCACAGTATTAGGTGTTAAAGGCATGCAAGTTAAAGTTGGTATCGATGCGCCTAAGCACTTACCTGTCCATCGCGAAGAAATTTTCAAAAGAATTCAAGCTGAGACCGATACCATTTTAACTGAGGAGCATAATGAAGCCGCGTAGATAATAAGCGGGTCTTTGTTATTAGATGGTGGCTCCGCTCTTTCGAGAACGGCAAGATGATCACTCCCAGCCTTGCCTCTTATTAAGTAAAAAAGCCGGTTAAATCTTAGGGCTTGTTGATAAATGCTTTTTCGGCTGCAAATGTCAGCAGGCCCTGATGGACTGTTTTTTTTATGTTCTTTTCTGTTTTATCTTATGACCAGCATCATTTTCCATAACTCCTAAAAATGTTACAATTTGATTTTTCTAGCCTAAGGTTTACTCATGTGCGGTGTCGTAGCGATCGTGGCTGGGGGCCACATTAATCAAGACCTATTTGATGCACTGACTGCATTACAACATCGTGGCCAAGATGCGGCAGGTATTGCGACATGTACGGCCAAAGGGCGAGTTAACCTGCATAAAGGCAAGGGCTTAGTGAGAGATGTGTTTCGTACTCGGCACATGTTTCAATTGCTGGGTAATATGGGGATAGGGCATGTTCGTTATCCGACAGCTGGCTCCGATGTTGAAGCAGAAGCTCAGCCATTCTATGTGAATTTTCCTTATGGTTTGGCGTTGGCGCACAATGGTACACTGACCAATTCCACCTGGTTGCGCAAAGCATTATGGGAGCAAGATTTACGGCATATCAATACCCATTCCGATACGGAACTATTGTTGAATGTATTTGCCAGTGAATTGGAGCGTGGCCACAATTTATCAGTGAAAGCCTCACAGGTTTTTCAAGCGGTGCAAGCGGTGCATCGTCGTTGTCGTGGTGCTTACGCGGTAATTGCGATGATCGCTGGCCATGGAATTGTGGGGTTCCGAGATCCTTATGGGATCAGACCATTGGTTTACGGCATGAGAAAAGTGCCCGATGGTAAAGAGTACATGATTGCTTCCGAGAGCACGGCACTGAAGGCATTAGGATTTGAGGTGATTGCCGATGTGGCCCCCGGAGAAGCCGTTTATATTACGCAAGAAGGAGAATTATACACCGAGCAATGTTATGCCGATCCACAATATCATCCTTGTATTTTTGAGCATATCTATTTGGCGCGTGCCGCCTCTATCATCGATAAAATTTCGGTGTATAAAGTGCGGTTGCATCTTGGTGAATTTTTAGCAGATAAAATTAAAATGCTGCGGCCAGATCATGATATTGATGTGGTGATGCCTATTCCCGATACCAGTCGGCCTGCTGCATTTCAATTGGCACAACGATTGGGTGTGAAATACCGAGAAGGGTTAGTACGAAATCGTTACATCGGTCGAACCTTTATCATGCCGGGGCAAACAGAGCGGGATCATTCGGTGCGCCGTAAACTCATGACGATGGATTTGGAATTCACCGGCAAGAAAGTGTTATTGGTGGATGATTCAATTGTCCGGGGGACCACGGCAAAAGCCATTATTAAAATGGCTCGTGATGCGGGGGCTAAAAAGGTTTATTTTGCGTCAGCAGCACCAGAAGTCAGATATCAAAATGTGTATGGCATTGATATGCCGGTTGTCGATGAATTGATTGCCCATGGCCGTACGACGGAAGAAATTTGCCGTGAGCTCGATGCCGATTGGTTAATTTACCAAGACTTCGACAAATTATTGGCCAGCACCCGCGAGGGTAATCCGTCTATTACCCGTTTTGAAGATTCCGTATTTACTGGGAATTATATTACCGGCGATATTGATGACGCCTATTTAAAACAATTGGCGTTTGAGCGTAATAACGCTGTGCGCGAAAAAGCGCTGGATCGGTTGAGAGAAGGTTAGCGATTTGTGCAATTGAATCCTTTAAGCCCCACTGCTTGCTGAGTTACCGCTTCCTGGCGGTCCAAATTTAGGCCTAGGTGGCCATGGTGCTTTTCCGGAAACCGTTTCTTGCAATGATTTTTTCGATTCCGGTAAGGGTCTTGGTGCCAATAAGCTTTGTACTTGCGTGATGGGCATCATTAATGCCGAGCTATCGGGTAATTCTAACTTCAGATCTGAAGCCCGTAATATCCCCCTTGCGTTATCCATCTCTCGGCAACAGTCTTCAGCTTTTTGCTGTGTTTTATTAAAAGCGTGATTGAGCTCCGATAATTCATTGATAATTCCATTGTGCTCGGCGCGTAATAATATGCAGCGATTTAAGAAAGAGAGGCTTCCTTGGACTTGCGGGATATGATTGAAAAATTTGTCTTTTAATGTGACACCATGCCGGTTTTTCGCATGACGCTGGATGCTATCTTGAATGCTTGGTCTGAGTGCCAGTTGCGGCTGATCCGGGCGTAATTGGGCGAAAGCGGCCTCATTATTTTGCAAGACATGATTAATAAGGTCTCTAACAAACACACTAACATCAAGAGGGGCTGTTGCTTTTCCAGGCATAAAATCATAGAGATCGTGTCGATTATTTTGAGTTAAGGCCGTCGACAGGTCATTTTCCAATGAAAGGGTATTTTGATGAAAACGCTTAACTTGTTGATTCAGTACTGTGGCTCGCTTATAAAAAGTATTAACTTCATCGATGAGATCAGAGAAGGCTTTGATCAGTGGTTCTATTAGTTTTACTATCTTTTGATCGGTGGCGTGCAGGTTTTGAATTTGTTGAATTTGCTGAAAATATTCTTTTTGGTGTTGATATTCATCACAAAAGGCTTCATATTCTTTTATCAGATTTTCTTTATAGGCTTGTAAAGCCCGTAGTATCTGGTAATTGATGGCAATAAGTTGGATGGATTTAATAAAGCTTGTAAAATTACCAAGCGCTGCTTTGAGAGCGTGATTCTTTTCTGGGTCGCGAAGTTTCGGATCAAAGGGTGAATAACCACACACGGCATGTAACAGGGTGTAAAATACTTGGTTATCATCATTGCTTGGTTTAATTGACATATAATTAAATTCCTCTATCGGATAGGTTAATCATAGTCGAATAATATTAATTAAAGATTAAAAATCGATCAAAGTATTCGCATCGAGTCCCGTTCTCGTTATAATGGAGGCATGCAGTTACCTGATTTAGAAGATTTTTTATTAGTAGCGACCAGTTCGGCTTGGCTGGAGGCCGCTTTGGAAAATGTGCCTATCCTATTGATTGATCATGCCCATTGTGAAAAAAAAGCCGCTGCCACCGCGTTAAATCTCATTTATCGCTATCCAACGTTGACCACATTAATCGACAAATTGTCCAAACTTGCGCGAGAAGAGTTGCGCCATTTCGAACAAGTGTTGTCTTTAATGAATAAACTTGACATTATTTTTGACAAACTGGAGCCCTCGCGTTACGCCAAAGGGCTACGGCAATTCATTCGCCACCATGAGCCGGCCCGGTTAGTGGATACTTTATTGGTTTGTGCTTTCATCGAAGCGCGCTCAGCGGAGCGCTTTTTAGCGCTAACGCCTCATTTAATTTCGCCATTACAGGGATTTTATCAGCGCTTGTTGCAGTCCGAGCGTCGCCATTTTCAGTTATATTTATCTTTTGCTTATGAATTGGCGCAAGAAGATATTACACCAAGGATTGCTTTATTCGCCAAGCAAGAATCGGAATTGATTGCTACGCCGGATAAAGAGTTCCGTTTTCATTCAGGGCGCCCTTTTATCCACACGCAGCAAAATGATAGCCAGATTGCAACCGTAAGTTAAAAAGCGCGCAAGCGCACCGACGTTTAATTAAATAACCTATTGATTTTTAATGAGTAAACAATCGTCGTGCAGCCTTGGCCCAATTTGAGGGCGAGCCCCAATTTTTCTGGCTTGGCAGAGGGTTTAGCCGCAAAATCCACACTGTTATCCACAGAAATTGTGGATAATCTTCAAATTTTACTTTTACTCAGAATCTATAGGGCCTGTTGACATTTGCAGCCGAAAAAGCAATTGTCAACAGACCCTATTAGGACTTACGCTAAACGATGCTAGGCGAGTTTTTAACAAAACATAGTGCGTTTAGCGTAAGTCCATTATAGAGTGGGGCAAAAGGTTTGACGGAGGCATCATGGTCGCTCGAGAAGCGTTGGTTTTAACCCTCAATGAATTATTACAACCAGACACATTTCAAGACTATTGTCCCAATGGTTTACAAGTATCGGGTAAAGAAAAAATCAATACTATTGTTTCTGGCGTGACAGCCTGTGAAGCGTTGATTACTGCTGCGCTTTTGCAAAAAGCGGATGTGTTGTTGGTACACCATGGTTTGTTCTGGCGCGGTGAAGATCTTTGTATTGTCGGTATGAAAAAAAATCGCATCGCCAAATTGCTCGCCAGTGATTGCAATTTATTGGCATATCATTTGCCATTGGATGCACATCCGACTGTGGGGAATAACGCCCAGTTAGGAGCAAAATTAGGGTTTACTGATATCAAACCAGTACTACAAGCTTTGAAACCTACGCTGGTGTTTCAAGGGTGTTTAGCACAACCGATGTCTTGGCAACAATTATCAAGCCACATGGCTTCGGTATTACAGCGACAACCATTAGTAATAGCGGCAGGCTCTGATAAGCCCATTACTAAAATTGCTTGGTGCACCGGTGCCGCGCAAAATAGGATTGATATTGCGCTTGCCGCTGGGGTAGATGCTTATATCACTGGAGAAGCCTCAGAACAAACCGTGCATGTTGCCAGAGAGATGGGGTTGCATTTTTTTGCAGCGGGTCATCATGCGACTGAACGCTATGGCGTACAAGCGCTCGGCGAGCATTTAGCGCAGCAATTTGCTATTAAGCATGTATTTATTGATATTGATAATCCGGTGTAATTACAATGCAATCATCAGTCATGTTAGTGCCACCAAGTAACGCTTGGTCGGCCCTGCTTGCTAAGCTTAAAGCAGCGCTCCAAGCAGCATTGGGGGCGCAATTTGCAATTGAGCATATTGGTAGTACTGCTATTCCAGGCATTCAAGCAAAGCCTATCATTGATATCATCGTTCAATATCCCTAAAGGCACAGATTTACAATGGTGTGAAGCGCAATTTAAACAGTTAGGTTTTACGCCATGGCGGCGAAATGTATTTCCATATCTGAGTTATGTTCGGGTCTGTTGACAATTGCTTTTTCGGTTGCAAATAGTGCTCTCTTTACCAAGTTATTCGTCATTGTCAATTTAGAGATTATGTATCGAGTCACCCTAATGTTGCAGCGGATTACCAACAATTAAAATTGCGTTTAGCACAGCAATATCCGGAAGATTGTTTTGCGTATGCCAAAGCTAAAACTCGCTTCGTTGGTGCGGGTATTGCAAGAGGCGGCGTTTCTGACCTATCAAGCTTTGAGTTGCCCACAGGAATATTGCCCTAAGGAAATGCTTTTTTTGACCAAAAAGATGAAATCGGTTCACTAATAGTGTAATATTTATACATACATGGCTATATGTATTAGGGTCGCTTATGTTTCAGCATCCAGATAGAAAATCAGAATCTTCAGGAAAAACGCTTTCTGACGTTATTTCTCAACTGTATCAAGAGATTGCAGAGGCACTGGGCGACCGTATGGGTTCTGCCTTGATTCTGAAAACGATCACCGGTGGAGAAGACTTTTCCACATTGCTTCAAGAAGGCAATCGCGAACGGTTGCAACGACTCTATGAGTGTTTGATGCATGTTAAAAAAAATGTAACAACGGACAGCTTATTAGAGCTTACTAACCCCGATGGCGTGCTCGCGCAAATACTTCATCTGCGCTTAACCGATCTTTGCCAAGAATTCTTACTGACCTTATTACGGCCTCACCAAGATCAGAGCAAATACCCATTCATTACGGTTATTCCGAGTAAAGAGAAGTTCGAAAGCTTATATCCCGAGAGCGGTACAGCCCCTAGGGTATTTATTCGACCCGATGAGATAGCCAGTTTTGTTGCTACTTGTCTTTACAATAAACACGATAGTAATTGTAAAAATAAAATTCTCCTGTTAAATATTTTATCCACCGCAGTTAAGCCTATTCGAGAAATGACTTTTATCGAATGCTTATTATTAAGAAGTTTACTAGTAACGGTAAAAAAGCAAGGATATCCTATCACCAGTCATCTTGAGTCCAAGCTCGATTTGCTTTTAAAACGAATGGCACAGGCTTTTTACTCTGAAAATCTTAATATTAGGGATATTTTTATTACTGAAATAGAAAGGGCAGGGTTAAAAGAAGCACTGCAGGGGCTGGTGAAATCGGGTAAGGCTACTGATGACACAAATAGGTTTTATCAAGTAATTCAGCCCCATGTAAATGGGGCTGAACAATCCAACTCGACAGCATTGGAGAAAAATGATGATGAAACCTATTTTAGCGAAAAGCCTTTAATTGGTACAAATATGGCACCACCCGCCCGGCGGATATTGAGTAATAAATAAGGACCGGATTCATCGTGTTCGATTTGCAATAACTCATCGATCGACTTCACCGGATGTAAGCTCGCAGAGACAATCACATCACCCGGAAGCAAACGAGCATGCCACGCTGGGCTGTTTTCCATGACGTGATTGATGAGGATGCCATCAATTTGCCCTTGGATGGGTTCGATATGAGAAAAGTTTTCTAAGCCCAAGCCATAGAGAAAACGATTTTGCTTATGTAATATTTTCTCCAGTTTTTTAGGATCCTCGGTGGTGATGTTAACGGTTTTTTTGGTGTTACCGCGCAGCAGTTCGATGTTAACGGTAGATCCCGTTCGAACCAAACCGATGATGTTTCTGACCATAGCCGCACTCTTAATGATTTTACCATCGACGCGCGTGACTAAATCACCCGCTCGAATATCAACAGTGGCAGCGGGAGAGCGAGGGGTAATTTGAGTAACCACCGCACCATTAATGCTTTCAATTTTAAAAGCGCGTGCTAATTCTTCGTTGATGTTTTGTACCATGATCCCAACCATACCCCGTTGAATACCACCGTGCTGGATGAGTTGCGCCATCACGCTGTTAACCATATTACTTGGGATGGCAAAGCCAATGCCAATATTGCCACCCGATGGGGCGAGAATGGCGGTATTGATCCCGAGCAATTCGCCATTGAGATTAACGAGGGCGCCGCCGGAATTTCCAGGGTTGATGGAAGCATCGGTTTGAATGAAATTCTCATAGTGCGATGGGCCTTCTAATGCTAAATCCGATCGTTGTAAGGCACTAATGATCCCAGAGGTGACGGTTTGTTTTAACCCAAATGGATTGCCAATGGCTGCCACAAAATCACCGACTTTAGCATCATCGGAATTGGCGAATTTGATTTGAGAGAGTTTATCGGCGTGAATTTGTAATATGGCCAAATCGGATAATTGATCACCGCCGATCAGTTTGGCTTTGAATTTGCGGCCATCACTTAAGTTGACGGTAATGGCTTTCGCGTTAACCACCAAATGGTCATTAGTAACGATATAGCCATTTTTGGCATCGACAATGACACCGGAGCCTAAGCCGACAAAATAATGGGGCTCAGGTAACCTATTGGGCTCTAGCCCTTGATTTTCCGAATTATTTTCTTGAGATTGATCGGGTTTGAGATGGACGTGTGGATTGGGTTTATCACTTTCAACCATGATGTTGACGACCGAAGGCATGATCCGCTCGAGCATGACCGATAAGCTTGGCAGTGCGCTACCATTGATCGTACTCGGTAAGGATGCAAAAGCAGGTGCTAAGCCGGTAAGGACAATGCATAATGTACTCAAACGGGCAGCAAATCGGTGGATCATAACGTTACTCTTTGGCTATGGACTTGTAAGTAGTAAATGGTAACAGCTTGTCGATCCAAATCAAACTGGCAAATCGGCCAGTTTGATTCTCTCTCCGATAAGAGAAAAAGCGTGTTTGTTCTTTGTATGTACAATACTCACCGCCATAGATGGCTTCTATGCCGCAATGGCGCAGTCTTTGCCTGGCAATGGCGTATAAGTCACACAGCCAAGTGGCTTTGCCAGTGGGCTCGAAAGCGGTTGCTGCCGTTTTATCGCGCGAGAGAAATAAGGCTCTGACGTCATCGCCGACTTCGAAATGCGCTTGGCTAATTGCCGGCCCGAGCCACGCCATGAGATCGTGACATTGCATCTGATCGCGCGTTGCTTCAATGATGCCATTGGCCAGACCGCGCCAACCGGCGTGAATGGCTGCGACAAAAGAGCCCTGTTGGTCACACAGTAAAATAGGCAAACAATCGGCTGTCAGGACACTGCAAATGACGTTGGTTTGACTCGTAAAAGCCGCATCGGCTTCGGGCACCACGTGCTGCACCGTTGCGGCATTGACCGCGACGGTACCATGAACTTGATTAATCCAAACCGGTGTGCTGGGTAATCGTAACTGTTGCTGTAATACCGTGCGGTTATAAGCCACGCGAATTAACTCATCGCCGACATGGGCCGCCAAGTTGAAACTGGCATAAGGAGGGAGGCTGATTCCACCACCGCGGGTGGTGATATGGGCACGAACATTTTTGGGGGCTGGCCAATTGGGAGTGAGGATTTCGATTTCTACCATGGTGGATTTCCTTTACAGCGCTTGGGTTAACACATCAATCAAATGTTGCATATCCGGTGGCAGTGCGACGGACCATTCACACCAGGCTTGTGTTTGTGGGTGAGTTAAGCCAAGTGTCGACGCATGCAAGGCCTGCCTTTTAAATGATCTTAATTCCATGATTAATGCTTCACTGGCACCCGCTGGGAGTTTCAGGCGACCGCCATAAGTTTGATCACCAACAATTGGATAATAAATCGAAGCCAAATGCACGCGAATTTGATGGGTGCGACCCGTTTCTAATTGTAAGCGGACCCAAGTATGGGCGCGAAATTTTTGTTTTACCCGATAATGTGTTATGGCGGGTTTTCCCTCAGGGTTTATTGCCATTTTTTTTCGTTGCTGCGGATGGCGTCCAATGGGTTGATCAATTGAACCCCCTGCGGTCATGACGCCAGCAACAACCGCATCGTATTCTCGCTTCACCAATCGGCGTTGAATTTGCGAGACTAAATAAGTATGGGTTGCTAAGGTTTTGGCTATCACTAATATTCCAGAGGTATCTTTATCTAATCGGTGCACAATACCGGCTCGTGGAATGAGATTCAATTCTGGATGATGATGGAGCAACGCATTCACTAAGGTTCCTGCGGGATTGCCATGTGCTGGGTGTACGACTAAGTTTGGTGGTTTGTTGACGACAATAAGAGCATCGTCCTCATGGACAATATCGAGCTTGATGTTTTCAGCCTGCCAGGCAATGGTTTCGGCAAGTTCGGTGCTAATTACAATGTTTTCACCACCGACACACTTTTCCCGGCCTCGCTTCATGTTGCCATTGATCAATACATTGCCTTGCTTCAGCCAAGATTGTAATTTTGCACGGGAATAATCGGGGAATAGTTTTGCTAATGCAGAATCCAGCCGTACTCCTTGAAATTCATCGGGAATGGTTGCTGTTAAATGAATGTGCTTTGTCATATCAGTATAGGCCCTATTATCACACTTACTATCGAGTGCTATAATGCCCGACCAAAGTCGATAAGTATAGGAATCATCATGAAAGCTTGGCTAGTAGGTTGCGTTGTTATTTTCATATTGTCCGGTTGCCAGTCAACGAAAGATGAAGATGATCTATTACCCTTTCAAGGTAAAACAGCCCAAGAAATTTTTGTTAAAGCAGAAACCAGTCTGGCGGGTAATAACTATAATGAGGCGATAAAGGCTTTTGAAGCATTAGCCGCGATGTATCCAGATGGGCCACAGGCGAGGCAAGGGTTAGAAGATTTGGTTTTTGCTTATTACCAAGCGGAGGATTATCCTTCGGCGGTGGCCAGTGCCGATCACTATATTCAACTTTATCCGCTCGGTAAAAACGTGGATTATGTTTACTATTTACGAGGGATGGCAAATGTTCAAACTGGCCGCAGTATGATACAAAATGTGTTTCATACCGATCCTTCTAAACGCGATGAATCACAACTATACAAAGCCTACGATGATTTTAATGCCATCGTGACACGTTTCCCACAAAGCCGTTATGCCCACCAGGCTCAGCAACAAATGGTAAGGTTGCGCAATGATTTCGCAGATCATCACCTCGATATTGCCCGTTTTTACCAGAAAAGAGGTGCTTATATCGCCTGTATTAATCGAGCCAAGGTCGTAATCAAAAACTTCCCACACTCTAATCAAGCAAGGATTGCTCAAGAATTGATAGAAGAGTCTGACAAACACCTTACCTTGCAATAGGCAAGATTTGTTCGTTTTTCGATCTTACATGAGTGGTTTTTATACTACCTGACGACTAATAGCCATTGTTAAGTTGTGCTTAATGTTTTATCTGTATAATTCGACGCGAGTGGTCTCATTGGAGAAAAGGATGCTAGTTCAATTATCAAAAGACAACAATTTTAGTTGGTTAGCGCCTCTTTGTGGTCAAAAAATTTCTGATGTTCGAATTCACAATCGGGAAGATTTACGAACAGCATGCGCCGTATGGACTGGCCCAGAAAATTTAATCATAAATGAAATGACTGCTCAAGCTTTACAACAATACTTAGGCAGGGGCGGGGTATTAGCTGAAACGTATCTAAATACTATTTCCCAAATCCAAAAGGAAGAATCTCAATCACAAAAGCGCTGCCAAAAACTTGCAGCTATAAGCAGTTCACTAAAAAGCCTTTATAAAGATAAGAATTACAATAACGACTCACAACAGGCCACAGTGCGGCAAGACAACGGCGTCCGTGTTGACATTGTTGTTTCGGTACACGATCAGCGGATTACGCGTCTGGATCGTATCTTGGATAAAATGATTGAAACGCAACAATTTATATGGAAATTTGGCGCGGATTCGTTACTAATAGCAGCGATGACGGGTAATTGTTTTGCAATAAATAAAATGCAATACAATGATGAGGAATTACTGCAAACAGGCGTCAGGGAAGAAAAAACACAACAAGCAGCCGGCCAATTACTCAGTCCGCTTTCTTTAGCCCTTATGCATAAAAATGATCGTTTCGCCGCGTTGTATATCAAGAAATTGTTTGAAAGTAAGGAACTATCGGAACTATCTAAGACGGCAGTGGAGAATATTCTCTGGAATGAGCAATATGACTTTGGAGTTCGTAATACAATAGAAGAGGTTTTATCTTCATCAGATATGCCGTTGACGGTGGCTATGCTGGCGATAGTCGGTAAAGAGAAATTTTTCAGACATTTTGATATTTTTCGTGAGGATTGCCAGCGTTTTATTATCATGTGGCCTCAAATCGAGCGGGCATTGTTAAATAGAGCGGATGATTCGCTTTTCACAGCTTACGATGGTTATGTTCTGTGGCAAACCATAAAACATCAAACAAATATAAGCAATTTTATTACTTTCTCACCAGAATTTGAAATTCGCTCGTTACTAGCAATAGATATTAGTAATGCAAGCTTAGAGCAACAACGAGAAATTGTCTCATGGTTGCGGCAGAATCCAAACCGCTGTGAGAGATATTTTTCT
>CAYGNG010000012.1:0-60394 GCA_964351225.1 uncultured Gammaproteobacteria bacterium | reverse complement strand
CTCGCGCGCCTAATACACCCTACATATGTTGAATATTTGCACGAATTAATTGACGGCACGCCCTAGAATAGCGAAAAAAATTTAATACTTGCTTTAAGTTTCATGAAGGAAAAGATAATTTCTCAAAATCACATTTTGCTAGCCCAGTTTCAAGTTTGTTCCAGCCAGTATGACGCACGATATACACGTAGACTTGTTTCAAGTTAGTCTCTTGCAAAATCAGGCAGGTCCATACATGACACCGCGGCATCATTGATTTACCTTCAGCTTGCTGAGCTTTCTCAAACAGATCATAAATAAAATCACGGTAAAAAGGAGTAGCATCCCCTCCGCCGTCATTATTGGCAAATAATGAACATCGATAAAGCTGTATCGGGCAGAATCAATGATATAAGCGATGGGATTGAGATAAGAGAGTTGGCGCCATGGCGCATCTAACAGGGTCAGAGGATAAAAAATTCCACCGAGATAGGTCAATGGCGTGAGCACAAAGGAAGGAATAATGGCAATGTCATCAAATTTTTTCGCATAAAACGCATTAATCAAACCGCATAATGAAAAAAATGTGGCACTTAAAAAGCAAATTACAACAAAATTTAAGAAATGGTGGATGTGAATGGGGGTATAAAACATGGCAGTCAGCGTAACAATGACGCCAATCAACATACCTCGAATAATGCCCCCGGTGGTGTAGCCCACTAAAATGATCCAGTCTGGAGTTGGTGAGACCAACAGTTCTTCGATGCTTTTCATAAATTTGGCACTGAAAAAGGATGAAACGGTATTGAGATAAGAGTTGGTGATGATGGTCATCATGATGAGGCCGGGGACAATAAAAACGATGAAATCGTTTCCTTCAAAGGATCCTACGCGTGGACCAATTAAACGACCAAAAATTAAAAAATATAAACTGGTGGTGATCACCGGGGGCAGCAAAGTCTGTGGCCAAATTCGCAGCAAGCGATGAATCTCGCGCCGACTGATGGTAACAAAAGAGATCCATTCTTTGCCGGTGATCATGACTTTTCACCTTCTGTCATTTTGCGTTTTTGTACCAGATTTAAAAATAAAGTTTCTAAAGGGCCCGCTTTAGGACGAATCGCACGGATGATGATATCTTGCGCGGATAATTGCTGTACCAGCGAATTAATCCCAAATTGCGAAGGAACAGCGACTTCTAGCGTGGTGTCATCTAATTGGATAACGTCATAGTTTTCGATTTGGGGGCAATTTGAGATAGCCGCAGCCAGGTGTAAAGTATAAGGCTCTACTTGCAACTTACTTAATAGTGCCCGCATGGTGGTATGCTCGAGGATCAAGCCTTCATTGATGATGGCAATGTGGCGACAGAGTTTTTCCGCCTCTTCTAAGTAATGTGTGGTTAGAATGATAGTGGTGCCTTGGCGATTGAGCGCTTTGAGAAAATCCCACATGCCTAGGCGTAATTCGACATCGACGCCGGCCGTGGGTTCATCCAAAATGAGTAAGCGCGGTTGATGAATAAGCGCTCTAGCTATCATTAATCGGCGTTTCATGCCGCCGGATAAGTTACGAAAAATGGTATTACGCTTTTCCCAGAGGTCTAATTCCTTAAAAATAACTTCCGTCCGTGCTTTTGCGGTATGGTAAGGAACACCATAGAACCCCGCTTGCGAGGCAACGATGTTGCTTGCGGTTTCAAAGATACTGCAATTAAATTCTTGTGGCACGACACCGATGCAGGATTTGACTTGATTGCGCTCAGTCTCTAAATTGTGGCCACAAACGGTAATTTTGCCACTGGAATGTTTTAATAAAGAGGTAAGCACACCGATGGTGGTGGATTTGCCGGCACCATTAGGCCCTAACAGGGCGAAGAAATCACCGCTTTTTACCGAAAAGCTTATGCCTTTTAAAGCATGGAAACCATCGGGATAAGTCATGTGACAATTTTCTATTTCGAGTGCTAACATAGTGATTCAATAAAAACAAAAAAAGTGATCTTCATTTTACAACAAACAGTCGTTATTACGGAAACCTTTTATGCAGACGTATCTTTTTTACGACGTGGAAACGTCAGGGCTTAGCAAATGCTTTGATCAAATATTGCAATTTGCTGCTATTCGAACCGACCTCGATTTTCAAGAGCTTGATAGAGTCGAGTACCATATCAAATTAAATCCAGATGCGATCCTCTCGCCACAAGCATTATTAACCCATGGGTTAACACCGAAAGCACTTGAAAACGGTGAACAAGAGTTAACGGCAATAAGGGCTATACATCAAATCATGAATACCCAAGGCACCATTAGCTTAGGATACAACTCGTTGCGCTTTGATGATGAGTTTTTACGGTTTTCATTTTACCGTAATTTGTTGCCACCGTATTCCCACCAATACGCTAATCGATGTGCGCGCATGGATATTTTTCCTATGGCCGTAATGTATCGCTTGTTTAAGCCGCATGTGGTCAAGTGGCCAGAGCGTAATGGCCGTCCCTCCATGAAATTAGAGGAATTAAATCAAGCAAACCGCTTTGCAGCAGGCAAAGCGCACGATGCAATGGTCGATGTGAAAGCCACGATTGGTTTAGCGAAAGCGTTTTACCAAGATAGGCAGATGTGGGATTTTCTCAAAGAATATTTTAATAAAGATCAGGATTTGAAGCGATTGACTTTTCTAGAAAAAAATCCAATTGTTGGGAGTAAAGTGCTTGCCTATGGTCTGTACATCGATGCCACCATTGGAGAGCGCAATAATTATTGTGCGCCAGTTTTGGTGCTGGGAAGCCACAATCACTATCGAAATCAATATCTTTTATTACGATTAGATCTGCCAGAATTATCACAGGTTACCCAAGACAATATTGCAGAGAAAACATGGGTTTATCGTAAAAAACTGGGTGAGCCAGGATTTTGGTTACCAGCTAAAGCGAGATATATTGAGGTGTTGACGCCAGACCGGTTGGCGTGTGCCAAAGCTAATTTGGCGTGGTGTCAGGATAATGCTGCGTTACTCGATGCTATTGCACAGCACCATAAAGAATACCGTTATCCTCAAATTAAAAATTTAGATATCGATGCCGCATTATATGCCAATGGCTTTTGGAGCGATAATGATTTGTCGTGGTGTCGGCGGTTTCATTTGGCACAAGCCGATAAGCTTACCCAGTGGTTACATGAAGTTGAAAATCCGGAGTTATATGAGTTGGCCGTGCGAGTGATTGGCCGTTACGATGCGACGTTGCTAGCCCCACAAGATAAAGAGCAATACACCATCTATTTGGATTCGTTAAAAAACCCCAAATTGGCGCTTACGCATCGAGACTTTCAAGATAAGCCGCGACTCACGGTTTGGCAAGTGATCGATGAGATCCAGACATTACAGGCCCAAGGATTATCAAATGAAGAGCGCGCATTACTTGAGGAGTTGCAACAATATCTTGTCATGCAATTTCAAGTGTAAGCTGGCACGGGTGGTGTTACCCAATATCAAAATAGCTTCGGCCACCGTGCTGTCTGAGGCCAAGGTGATAACGACCGAGATTATTTTTGACATGGGTAACCGCCTCGCGACCATGTAAAATATCGACGTGAATATCGCCGGCTTTCATGAAACAATAATTTTGTTGGGTTCGGATGGCGAAGTAGTCATGGGGTTCATCGGCGTTTGAGTAGGCAAATGTCGCATCGGGACCATACCAGCCCGTGATTAAATCGGCAGCTTCAAATACAAGCTCAGCCCGCTGATGAGGTAAAATAAACCTATCCGCTTGCGCTTTTCGGCCATGATGGCAGTTAAGCTGATGGAGTTGCCAGATTTTATCGGTGTTGTTTTGGAGGAACACGGCGTACTGGTTACAGCTTGCATAGCTTATTGTGCCCAGGCCCAGGATCATCGCGAAGATAATTAGGGCCTGTTGACATTTGCAGCCGAAAAAGCGATTGTCAACAGAACCTATATAATAATATACGGATTTCATATGGTTTCCTTCTGATTTACCAGCGCATAAGCGGTGGCAACACCACGATAATGATACAAAAAAAACTTGCTAAGTCAAATGCAGTATGAGAAGCTACCAGACCGTCCTTTTATGATGGGGATAATCCCGATGAAAATGAGCCCCATCACACATTAGCGCCTTTAGCGCCTGCTTTCTATAGCAAATACCATTTTTTACAACACTTTTTAGCGTTAGCGCGGTTTGCGTAAGGCCTATTACACAGGTACTGGTAATGGGTTTACCGATTGATCATTGGATTATCATCATGAAAAATAGATATGCATTGTTAAAAATATATGGCAACCAAATTTGGTTAACCTTATTGATCGCCTATCCCATCCTGTCAGGGCAAATCCTGGATGCGTTGAATATGTTTTCCAGCACGTATTTTATTGCCAACTTGAGTGAGACAGTGCTCGCAACTTTTGGTTTGGTGATTTCGATTTTGTTTTTGTTTTCGGGATTGTGTTGGGGGTTTTTAACAGCGGGCGGTATTGTGATTGCTCATCAATACGGAGCTAAGAATAGCCTTGCTATTCAAAGAACGCTACATCAAATGTTAATCATTGGCTCGGTGATGAGCGTGGTGTTAACCATTTGCTTCTGGATGGTCCCCAATGCTTTTTCATGGGTCGGGATGGATCCGGAATTGGTTGCGATGAGCCGACCTTTCTGCCGTATTTTAGCTGCCACCATCTGGGTGCATACCATGGCGTACGTTTTGTATCAGTTGATAGTGAGCACGGGTAAAACCAGCATATTATTTTGGGTAAGTTTGGTTGAGGTTGGCGTTGGTGTTACATTCAAATATGGTTTGGTTAATGGTGTTTGGGGCTTACCTAAACTGGGCCTTTTGGGTTTAGGTCTTGCGATTTTCATCTCGAATATTGTATTTACCCTCCTCTTTTTTATCTATGTCTATTTCCGCAAGGACTTGAAACAGTATTTGTTTGGGGTTAAACAACGTATTTGGGTTTATTCTGAAGTGCGCGCTTTTTTTCATTTGGGGTGGCCGATTGCGTTGAGTTTTTTCACAGAATTTGGTTTGTTTTCAATGAAAGCATTACTTGTTGGTTTATTATCGAAAGAAATGTTAGCCGCCGATCAAATCGCGCTGCAATATTTAGGGCTTTTCGGCATGATAGGTTTTGGCTTTAGCCAAGCGGCAAGCGCACGAGTGGGCCAAGCATTGGGTGCTCGGAAATATCAACGTGCTGCTTTAGCGGGGATATCCAGCTTGTTGCTAGGCTTTATGACGATGACCGTTGTCATGATCGGCATTCAATGTAATCCCAAAGTCTTGTTGGCCATCGATTTAGGCGATTTAAGCCGACAATCTCGTGAGTTAGTCAAGATGGGAGAAGTGTTTTTACGCTATGCCTCGATATTTTTGATCATCGATAATTTACGATTGATAATGGTTGGGATCCTGCGAGCTTATAAAGACACGATGCATCCTTTATATGTGAGCTTAGTGTGTTTCTGGCTAATAGGCCAACCCATTGGATATATTTTAGCATTCCCGCTTGGGTATCAAGTCCAGGGCTTATGGGCTGGGCTTATCCTCGGAGCCCTCTGCAGTACCTTAGCGCTAATGCAAAGGTTACGAAAGCGCATGTTTAATACCAGCCCATATTTACAGCATGGCAAGCAACACCATCACATCTTGCGTTGACTCGGTGGTGTGCCTTTGGCTGCGGGGAGCTTTCCTCCTTTGCCATTGGTTGGTGGGGTATAGATGGTTTCCAATTGCCGCTGCATGTCGGCTGGAAGTCTGCTAAAAACCGAGGGTTTTTTTATGCTCGGCGCCGGGGGTAACAGCGGCAGCGGCAGCGGCAGCGGTGGTGGTTGGCGTTTGGGTTTTGGTATAATGGCACCACCAGTAGCGGAGGAAAGTGTCGCTGTGTGATAACGGGGTGAAGCCGGTCTCATCGGGGTATCGAATCCGTCTTCTTCTTTGAAATCAAAGCTGAAATGATGAGAAGATAGGCGTCGTGGCGTAAAAGCTAGATTTTCTAAGGTTGAAATAGAGGGCTTGCGAGGGTTCGGCAGTGAATGAGTGATGCGGTGGTGGCGATTGCTATTGCTATTGGTTTGCACATCTTGGCCTCTATTTTTATTTTGGTTATCAAAACCGTGGTAGCACGAAGGAAAAACCCTTTTCAATTTCGCCCAATTTGAACAGTTGAAGGTATTCACATAAAGGTTATAATTTTTTCGATAGAGTGCCTCTAGGATGGGTTTGGCTTTCTTTAGTGAGTCGTCGGGCAATTGCATGAGCGCAGACACATTCGGTAAGAAGCTTTGCTTCGAGTCTACTTGCATAGCAGCTAAACAAATGGCAGTGATATCGTTAGGCTCGTAGCGCGCAAGGTTATGAGCCATAAGCGCTTTGATTTCTGGCAATATGGTGCTTTCACTGGCTTGCCTTGTGCTTTCACGATGCTGGCAGGTTCCTTGTATGTCGATAAGTCCAATAACCGTTGGTGTTGTTGAGAGATAAATGTCGGTTATAATTTGTAAAAAATCATGTGTTAGCCGCTCTTGCAGCGTGGCGAGTGCTTTATCACTAAGATCAAACTGATATTGGCATTCAGCCAAAATTTTGTTGTGCAGCAGCAGCGGCATCTCATGCTCTCTTTTTACGTGGACCAGAGAGAGCAATAAAATATTTCGCAAATAAGCGATTGCTTTCGTGATATCTTTTACTAGCGGTATGATGGTAAGCGCAGAGTTGCTGATGGTTGCTGTATTTTCAATAATAGCTAGAGCGTATGAGGGATCCCGCAGTTGTAAAGCAACATCAATTTGCGGCGATGAAAACAAAGGAAGCCGTGGCAAATATTTCGCTGTGGCGACGCAAGTTTTAATATCACCACACATTTCACGCATTAAGACGTCAGGTGAGCTGGTAAAGGGTTGCGGCTCTTTTTTAAGATTTAATTGCTCTTTATAAAGCGCTTGCAACTGGCTAAGCTCTTGCTCAAAATAAAACTCTCCTTGTGTTTTTTTAATTTGATCAAGACAGTGTGTAATGGTATCGCGGAGGTTTTCTGCTGCAAAGCGAGACCGCTCAAGCGCTGTTATTTTAGGGCAGATCGATTGAATGTCTTCTAACATTAATCGGCGCACTCCAGCGGGAAAATCAATGTCATGATTTTCCAATATGGCAGAGAGGGTGGCGAATTGTTTGGTTGTGAGCATGAAATCGCGATGGGTAATGGGTTTTTCCTCAAGGAAGGGTTGTGTCGTTAAGTAAGAGAGCACGGCTTCGTCGGACGATTTTTGTGAAAACAGCAGAGGGCGCGCACTTACTAAAATGGCTTTGGTTTTTCTGATGATATATCGTTGAATGGCTTGCCGGCAATTCGTGTATAGGATTTTCATCTCTTCTGAGACTGGTGCACCACAGTCAATTAAGGCAAGAATGATCTCGTGTAAACCGAAGCGGATGTATTCACAAAAGCGTTGTTCCCCACGGTGAGGAATTATCGCCGCTATGGTTTTTTGGAAAAATGTGTTTATCGTATCATTGGCATCCGGATCAAGTAGCATCGCGATGCGCAACAAATCTTTGATATAAGGAGGTGGTGGGTTAATATCACGTTCATAAAGTAACTCAGAAAAGTGTCGTATGTGGTTGCGTAGGATATTTGCCATAAGCTCAAAAACGATGGCATCTTGAAAGTTAGGGATTGGTGCGGTAGCACCATGTCGATTTTGATACAAGATGCGATATTCATTTTTAAATTTGTTAGTCAGGTATTTTACCATGACATAAAGAAAAGTAGGATGGTGTGTTGTTTTTGAGTTGTGCGTGCTTAATGATGAAATGATAAGACGGCATGCTTTTACTAAAATCTCATCGGGATGTTCTGGCACGATGCTATTTTTATAGATAATATAGTCTCTGGCGCTCTCCGTGGTGGTTTCCCTCGGGATCAAAATATTAAATTTGGGATGGCTCATCAAGAATAACCAAAATTCAGGGTCATCGGCTTCTTCAATTATGCCACCGAGTTTATATTGGATTACTTTTTCAGAGGTGGCTTCTGCTGAAGATTTGATATCCATGAAGTTTACCTCCAGTGATCCGTCCTGGATGAGCTTGATGAGCAGGTGCCATCGAGAAGAGATAAGCAATTTAATTACTTTGGTTTTTACCGGGGCGGATAGTGTTGCGAAATCTATCGCATACAATAAGAAAGCCGTGAGGTTGTCAAAAGAGAATGGCGAGGATTCATGAGCGACTTTGATTCTTTTATCTTCCACTAAAAAAAAGATATCCGATAATTTTTTCCTAAAAGCAGCATAGTCTCTGGGTTTGTTTTTTGCGAGGTGTTTTTGCAGATCAGTTAATTCATCTGCAGAGAGCGGCATTAATGTTTGTAAGCCGTCTTCCGGTGTTTGGCTCAGGAGTTTTTTGCATAACTCGCGTAAGGTGTTATTTTTCGTTGTCGTGTGTAGCATGTCGGGATCCCTCCTTGGTGATTTTCTTGCCATTCAAGTTAATCATACCGCAGAGCGATTAAAAGGTTAAACTGTCATGTTAGTCATGAAGTAAGAAACACTTAATATTTCGGTAAGGTTTGCAATAGCGATTGCTTGGTTTTTTCATCTAAAAAGCCTGCCTGGATGGCTGTTCGTGTGATCGCTACTAGATCTTGATCCGACAGCTGAAATTTTTGGCGGGCGACTTGGTATTCGTTGCCAATGGTTGTAGCAAAAAAAGGCGGATCATCCGAGTTTAACGTGACGTTGACCCCGGCATTTTTGAGTTTTAAGAAGGGGTGACTGGCATAGCTGTCGTAGACGCGCAGCATCACATTGCTGGTTGGACAACATTCTAAGGTAATCCCTTTATCGATGATTTCAGCAATGAGGTTGTCGTCTTCAATCGATCGCACCCCGTGGCCAATGCGCGAAATCGGTAAATGCGATAGTGCTTCTTTAATGCCTTCTGGGCCTGCCATTTCACCAGCGTGGGCGGTGCACGCAATGCCGGCTTCATTAACAATTTGGTATGTTTTTTTAAATTGTTTGGGAGGGAATCCGACTTCATCGCCACCCATACCAAAGCCACGCATGAGTGGATGCGGATAGTTGACAATGGTTTTCGCCAGGGATTCACATTTTTCAACACCATAATGGCGCACGCATGAAACATAGATGCACGCTTTTATCCCCGTTTCCGCTTCGGCGTCTTGGATCCCTTGAGCAATGCTTTCGAGTAAGGTGTCATATGAGATGCCATGCAACGCCGCGTGATCGGGTGAGGGCATGAGTTCTGTGTAAATCACGCCTTCTTGCGCTGAGCGGATTAAATAATCGTAAGCAATGTCGCGATAGTCTTCCGGGGTTTTCACTACGCTGCAAATCACATCATAGGCTTTAAGGAAGTGTAAAAAATCTCGGAACCGATAGGTTTGATTAGGACCAAATAACGCTTCGGGCAAGGTGGTTTTGTGCCGTGCTGCGAGTTTTTTTGCGAGCGTGGGTGTGATCGATCCTTCTAAGTGGACGTGAATTTCAGCTTTCGGGATGGTGTGAATGGGTGTTTGTTTCATAAGGTGGTACTCTTAAATAAATGATACCCCGTTATCAAGGGCGTTAATACTCAAATGCTGCGCAAGGCTTTGTCCAATGTCTGCGAAAGTTTCTCTTCTGCCGATGAAGCCCGGTTTGATTGTGCTACCAAATGCGATGATAGGAATATGTTCCCGGGTGTGATCCGAGCCTGGCAAAGTGGGATCGCAACCGTGATCGGCACTGATGATAACGATATCATCGGGTTTTAGTACGGATTGTAATTCTGGTAGGCGATTATCGAATGCTTCCAATGCGTTGGCATAGCCTCTTACATCACGACGGTGACCATATACCGAATCAAAATCGACAAAATTACTAAAAATGAAGTGAGCGGTTTCGTTCTGGGTAATGGCTTGTAACGTTTTATCAAACAGTGCCATATCCGAATCCGCTTTGAGGGTTTCGCTAATGCCGCGATGTGCAAAGATATCAGCGACCTTGCCGATGGCGGTAACTTTAATTCCTGCATCAAGACAATGGTCGAGTAATGTTGGTTTTGGTGGTGGTGTGGCATAGTCTTTGCGATTTGCGGTACGTTTGAATTGCTTTCCTTCGGTGATAAAAGGCCTGGCAATGACCCGACCGATGTTGTAGTCGTCTACCAGTTTGCGTGCTATCTGGCAGCAATGATAGAGTTTTTCTAACCCAAAATGTTGTTCATGGGCGGCTATTTGAAAAACACTATCAGCAGAGGTGTAAACGATGGGTTTGCCGGTGCGGATGTGTTGTTCACCATATTCCTGAATGATTTCCGTGCCAGAGGCATGCTTGTTGCCGAGAATGCCCGGTAATTGTGCTTGTGAAATGAAAGCTTGGATCAACGCATCGGGAAACGTGGTATATGTTCCCCAGTCAAATAAGACGGGAACGCCAGCCATTTCCCAATGGCCGCTTGGGGTGTCTTTGCCAAAACTTTTCTCGACGGCATAGCCATAGGCCCCATGAATGGGTTGTTCGTAATCGATATCCGCATAACGCACCCCGCTGCTGGCGGTTGCCGCGAGCATTAACCCGAGACGATGTAAATTGGGTAGCCGCAGAGGATGCTGTCGCTGTTGTCGAAATTCATGAATGTGGCCGAAGGTATTAGCCTGTGCATCTCCAAATTGAGGGGCATCATCGCTGGCGCCTATGCCAAATGAATCGATTACTAAAAGAATTGCTCGTGCCATAAGTTATTATTTTTGGTTATCGCAATTGTACACACAACGAGTCTTGGCAAAAACTTTACCACCGCAAGTTGTAAAACACGTGCGGTACTGTGCTTCACAATCTTGCGAGATGTTGCAATCATACGGGAGGATCATGAAGCTATCGAGGGTTTTTTCTATGGGTTTCTTTTGGCTGAGTTGGGTACTCTTGTAAAGTTCATACCGATACAGCGCATCTTGCTTGGCGGTGTTGATGCAGTTTTGTTTGCGAGAGTCATTCAGTTGTTGGCAGAGAAACTGGCTTTGCTGGCATTGCGCAATGCAGCTTTTTCCGGACGAAGATGTCGGCGGGCTATAGCTGTAATCGGTATGGTAAATTGGGCCACAAGCACAGAGTATGCCGCAGAGAAAACTGATAATAAGTAGTTTTTTATTCATTGCCGCTCCGGATTTTTATCTCTGAGTTAAGATTATACCCGAGATTTGATCATAAGAGTATGAGTAAATAGTTGCCGTGATGGGTTCTTCTACTGAGTATGGGATTGAGCAATAAGCACACATAGTTGTTTAATGCCAGGGATAATTGCCGGTGACAGATGGGTAAGATAATTGGGGTCAATTTGATAAAGCTGGTGGTGTTTCACGGCGGGTATTTGCGGCCAAACGAGTAATTCGTCAAAGGCATGGTGGTCATTGCTGCTGTCGATGATGATATCGGGTTTTCTTATGATTATGGCTTCCAGTGAAACCTCTGGTGCCACAGTGGGTAGTGCACCAAAGATATTTGTTCCGCCGCAGAGTTCTATCGCTTCATTGATAGCGCTTGCTTTTGAAATAGTGATAAAAGGATGGTGCCACACTTGAAAATAAACGCTTTTAAGCATTTTCCCAGGTTTATATTGTGATTTAATTTGAGTAATTGCTTGTTGAAATGATTGGGCAGCCGATTGTGCGGGTTGTTCGTGCCCAGTCAATACGCCTAATCGAAGCAGTGTGCTAGGAATATCGTTTAATTTTTTGGGATTACTGATGAAAACGGGGATATTGAACGCGGCTAATCGTTTGCGATTAGCCGCGGAGATCCCATAAGACCAGGCGACTATCAAATCAGGGTGCAGAGGCAGAATTTTTTCGATATCGATACTGCGATGATCCGCAATGCGCGGCAAGGGTAATTGGGGATCATCGCTGAGTGAGATGGCAACGATTTTCGATTTAGCACCGATGGCTATCAAGCAATCGGTTAAATGCGGGGCGAGGCTTACCACGCGCTCTGCACGTGCCGGTAATACAATGCGTTGCTTGTCATCATCATAAACCGCGATGGGTTTTGCCCACGCCACAGGCCAACTCAATAGGATCCAAACTAGGATGCTCAGTCCTTTTATGCTATCCATGAGCCAAGGGTAAAGATGGCGACTAACACTAAACTGATCACGACGGCTCTGTCTATTAGTGCTTGCGCGGATTGAACTGTGCCTTTGCTGCTGGTGTCGGAAGAATTTTCGGCACCATTTAGCGCGATGGTTCCACCATGACAGAGTAATTCTTGATTTCCTTCAATGCCGCGCCAAACATGGCTGATCCAGAAGCTGAAACAATCGACAAAGTCCCCCGCTAAGGCATAGAGCAAGGTTGTGACGCGAATGGGGACCCAGTCTAATAAGGCATGAATGAATTGGATGTGATTGCTATATTGGGCAAAAGCAGGATCGGATTCGGTTATTCGGCGAAAAGAAGTGATGAAACGATACCCCAGGGCACCGACAGGGCCTAAAAAAATAAACCAAATCAACACAGCAAAGATATTTTCATTGGCTCTGGCAAATAATGCGCTGATGGATTTTTCTTGATCGGAAAATCCGTACGGTCCCAGGCAGAAACTCAACACCGCCATGTCGATGATCAGACCAATTAAGCCATACAAATAATTGTTGAGCCACAAGTCAAAAAATAGGAAAACACACAGCGGCGCAATAAACAGGATGCTGATCATGAGCCAAGTATTTGACAAGGAAATTTTACTCTGGATAAATTTTAAGTAAGGATGTGCGCACGAGTACTCCCGAATTTTAGAATTTAAGGGGGTGAATATTGCGATGGCAAGGCAAATTAAGATAGCGATGAGTCTCATGATTTTTTCCTTTAATTTTACGCAAAACAAACACACTCGTTATTGTGCGGTGTTGCATGATGCGCGCCTTGCAATAACCAAGGCATTTAATCTCGCCGCATACGATCAGAAATCGCCAGCGGTGTTGGGTAGCGCCACACAATGATGTAGGACGAAACGATGAAGGTCAAGATGGTGGTTGCTTGTATCGTATAAGAGACCGTTTCATCGATCAAACTTAAATCGCTGGTCGAAGCAATATAAGCGACTAAAAGAGAGAATTCACTCGCTTGACCTAAGCGTAATCCAACCTCCCAAGCGACTTTTTTTGCTTCGCCGGTCCAGCGCAGTAAGGCATTGAATATGACGGGTTTCAATAAAAGTAAAATAGTACTTAGTATGAGCGCGGGTTTAAAAACGATGGCGAGGTAATCTAAATTGAAACTGGCGCCGATTGAAAAGAAAAATAGCACCAAAAAAAAGTCGCGCAGCGGCTTTAAGCTTTCTGCGATATATAGGGCGATGGGGCCCTCGGCTAAAGCAACGCCAGCGATAAAGGCGCCACATTCGGTGGATAGGCCTATCCAGTGAGTAAGTTCGGCTAATCCTAAGCACCAACCAATCGAAACAAGGAAAATGTATTCTTGAATGCGATCAAAGCGCGCAAATAATTTGACCAAAACGAACCGCTCAATCAAAAAAGCGAAACCAATGATTAATGGCAAACCCATAATGACTCGTATCAGCTCAAACCAACTTAATCCACCACTGGCGCTGTTTAAGAGGAGTAACACGAGGATGGCGATGATGTCTTGCATGAGCAAGATGCTGACCATGACTTCACCGGTATGCTGATGATGCAAAATGGTGGTGGGTAGTAATTTTAGTCCGATGATCGTGCTCGAAAACATCATGGCAGCCCCCATGACTAAGCTGGCTTCGAGGGGGAATTGATATAATAAGCCCAATAGCAACCCGGTCGCACCAAAAACAAGAGAGCTGATGCATGAAACCAAGGTGGTGTTACGAAGCATGTTAAATAAATTTTGTGGCTGTAAGTGTAGCCCAAGTAGAAACAGCAAGAAAATAATCCCAACCTCACCGATTTGTTTAATTAAAGACGTATCTGAGATGAGTTTTAATCCCCAGGGTCCTATGATGACACCGAGGAGCATGTAGGCAACGAGTAAGGATTGTCGAGTAAAAAGGACAAGTGTGGCGAGGAATGCGGCACCTGTAAAGATTAAAAATATGGAGAAAACGACACTCTCAGCGATCATGGGCCACCGATTAATTCAGGAACTTACTAAATGATGGATTAATATACTGTTTTTAGCCGCGCTGCTCAACCAAAGTTTCTGGTAAAATCGCTCCAAATGGTTTTTTTTCGATCTGGGAGTCATGTAGATGAAAAATGTAGCAGTTGTTTTATCCGGTTGTGGGGTATTTGATGGTGCTGAGATTAATGAAGTGGTGTTAACGCTATTAGCCTTGGAGCAAGCCGGAGCGTGTTATCAAGCCTTTGCCCCAAATATTGAGCAATCCGAAGTGTTTGATCATTATCACCAGCAAACGATAACGGGCGTTAAACGCAATGTATTAGTGGAGTCAGCACGAATTGTGCGTGGTAATATTACGGACGTAGCGTGTGCTTCTGCGGCGCAATTTGATGCCTTGATTTTTCCAGGCGGATTTGGTGTGGCAAAAAATTTATGTGATTTTGCTCTTCAAGGTGAAAAATTAACAATAGAACCTTCGGTTTTAAAATTTGCAACAGCGATGCATCAAGCCCAAAAACCAATCGGTTTTATTTGTATTGCACCGGTCATGGCGATGCGGATCTGTGGCCAAGGGGTGCGCGTGACGGTGGGGCATGAACAAGCCGTCGTGGATAAAATACAAGCCATGGGGGGACAGCACATTGACTGTGCGGTTGAGGGGGTGGTGGTCGATACTGAAAATCGGATAGTCACCACCCCAGCGTATATGTTGGCGGAGAATATCAGCCAAGCCCAATTGGGGATCTCGGCATTAGTGCAGCGGGTGTTGAGTATGTAGTGCCCCATCGATTATTTGGTGAATTGCTCATAGGCGCGAATGCTTTCAGCGGCATACATCAATGAAGGTCCTCCGCCCATGTATACTGCCATCGCAAGCGTTTCATGGAATTCTTGATCCGTGACACCAAGCTTGACGAGTTTTTGCACGTGAAAGGCAATACAACCTTCACAACGCGCAGCCACAGCGAGTCCAAGGGCAATTAACTCTTTGGTTTTGGCATCTAAGGCGCCGGGTGCCGTGGCACTTTGAGACATTTTTTGGAAGCCGGCCATCATTTCTGGCTGGGCTTTGTTGAGTTTACCAACCAGCTGGGTTAATTCTTTTGCGAGAGCAACATAATCAGTCGACATAAGGGTAACTCCTCGGTTAATTTGGTTTAAGTTGTGTAACGATTCAGCAAAAAAGCGGAACAGGTACTCTGGTTTTGACGCCGGGCAAGGCAAAGCCTTCTTAAGAATTCCCCATCGCCTAAGGAGGTGGTTTGATCCTTCCCCGATAAAATGCACACATCACTAAGCCACTTTGCTTGCCTCAAACTCATCAGGGGTCATATACCCTCTAATGTTGAATGAAGACGTTTGCGATTGTAGTACACTTCGATGTACTCAAACACCTGTTTTTTTGCTTCCTCTCGTGAAACAAACCGTTCACCATGGATTGCCTCAACCTTGAGGCAATTAATTCGTGCAAATATTCAACATATGTAGGGTGTATTAGGCGCGCGAGCGCCGTAATACACCAAATCTATAAATACAACACTTATAATTACTAACTTACAATGTTGAATGGTCCCTGGCTTTTTCAGGGCCTGCCAAAGCAAGTTCCGCGTATACCCGAATTAAACGCTTCTTTCGTCAGCGCATCGCGATGATTGAGTGGTTGCTAAAATATTTTAAATCTTCACAAATTAAAGGGATACTGGCGGATCGCGAATTTGTTGGCGAGAGATGGTTTAAGTTCTTGCATCAAAAAAAGATACCATTTTACATTCGTATAAAGTCCAATTTCATTGTAAAACACGGGGGAATGACTAAAAATTCGTGGTTATTGTTTTTGAGTCCTCACAAACTTTAAATTCCGCGCTATATTTACGGCGTTTAACTCGTTGTTTTTTCGATTCTTCGTTCATAATCACCTCACTGGTTAGAGATTTTACTCTCTTAGTAAGGTGTCTATCAAATTAGGGCAGGTTCAGGGTGCTTTTATGGTTTTGACACCGGGCAAAGCAAAGCCTTAGCCTTTGGCGCTGTCCTTTGATTATAAACCATTAACGACGAAGTAAAATTGTTTTAAGCGCATGATGGTGGTGAGCACGACCAGGGTGGAAAATAAATAAGCGAGCATCAGAAAATGGTTAGGAAATAGCAGCATCAATGCAAAAAAGGCAAACGCTTCAAATCGCTCGATTAATCCCGGACTGTAGTAAAAACCATTCAGGCTGTGATTTTTGGTAAAAACACCGACAACTAAAAAACTGGTGACACACAGGAGGATGCTTGCCAACATAACCAAGCAGGCCAAACCGCGATGCGTCGGATCAAACAAATAAAGCCCGATGATAATACTGCTTTCAACCAATCGATCACTCGAGATATCCAGCACGGTACCGATGGCGGTCGCGTGATGAGCGAGCCTAGCCAGGGTGCCATCTAGCGTATCAAGATAACCGGATAGTATTAATAAAAACAATGCGATATTTATCTGGTGATAATGGAGTGCCGGCGCAATGGCTAATCCCATTAAGCCAGAGAGCAAGGTTATTGAATTCGCTGTTATCCGATTTTTGAGTTGCTTTGCCACGGGGTCAACCAAGAATTTTTGATAGCTTGGTCTGAGAGTGTGTTCGAGCATATTATTTCTATCCTAATAGGACTTACGCAAAACGCGCTATGCTTTGTTAAAAACTCGCTTAAATCGGTCATGTATGCTCGTATACACTCCCGATTTTCGCTCGTTTTTGCCTCGCCTAGCATCGTTTATCGTAAGTCCTATAAAGTACGCAAAACGCGCTATGCTTTGTTAAAAACTCGCTTAAATCGGTCATGTATGCAACCGCACGGGTTAACTGCCTGACATCCTGTCGCGACATGGAGGCTTCGTGATAGCCCAGAGCGCACTTCCTTAGTAAATCCATGCGCCAAACTTGCTAACGAAGCTTCTAGCGCAAACCCCTTCCCCCACCATCTCGGAAAAAACACATAGGAAAGCTCAATCCCATCAGCGGAGTAGTGTAACCCACATATGCCACTGATAGTATTATTTTTTTTATCACAAACAACTCATTGCCCAAAGCCATATTACTGCCAATGTATTTGGTGTGCTTCTAATTCATCCTGCCATAGACCACCTAAGATACTTGCATCATTGGTAGTTGGGCATCTAAGTTGGAGACGATCAGTTACACGTGCTGTTGAGTCTTCATCAATCTTAATCATTAAAGGCTGGGTGACATGCTGATGATATTGGTAATCAATAAAACTACGCAACGTAGCGTCAAAATGATATCCACTTACATCTGGTGGCTTGGTCCCGCCGGAAGGTTACGGTGAGTCTAACAAGTGGCCATGGCGTGCCTTGGTGTGGATCACGATGGCGTCGGTAACGGGTGAAAATTTTGCGGTGTTCAGTTGCAGATTGGGGATGTTTGAATAAATTTGCGTGGAGCTGCCACCATCTAAATTTAAGGCATTGACGCAATTGAACCCCCCTGCACTATCGGGCGATTTGAGTAAATTGGCGAGTTCGGTCGTGCTCATTGCCGCATGTTCGGTTGCAATTAAGATGACACGTGCTTGTTTGTCAATGCCAATGGCGCTGCGCTGTGCAAAGCCAGCTTTTAAGGTGGGGATGGCCTTGTCGATAATTAAGCGAGGACCCGCTTGAATAGCGAAACTAATATCATGGTTTGCCTGGTATTGTTTAGCCGCCACAATATGGGGTGTGTGATTTTGGATGAAAAAAACTCCCCACCAGCTGATGTTTTTAAGTGGAACCTCTTGTTTGTTATGACGCACTCGCAGACCAATGGGTTCATAGTCCGAAGAAAAAAAACCACCGTTAATGGCAATAAGGGCTTTTTTGTGTTGCGCCAGATCGGCGACGAAAGCCCGCGCCGCAGCGCGTTCTCGAGCAAAAACCAGATCGAATTCATAATATTTTAAATCGATCCTAAAGGCGTGTAGTTTACTAAAAGGGGTAATTTGGGGCATCGCGGTGGCGCGATACTCCAGTCCCGGCGCAACGAGTTGCCATTCGCTTGGTGCGGCGAAAGCGTAGGTGCCGAGTAATAAAGACCAGCAGTACCAAAACCGATATCGAATTTTCATGATACCTTATTGTTTTCACAGCATAGTTTACATAACCCAATGACTTCGAGCATTTGTCCTTGGACCATAAAATTCTTTTGCACGGCACTGTCGAAAATGGCGTTATCGATAGCCGAGTTTTGTATTTCCAGCACAGTGTGGCAGCTGCGACATAATAGAAAATAACCATGGTGCTCACGTTCAGGGGCTATGCAGCCAATGTAGGCATTGAGCGAGCTGATCCGGTGGATTAAGCCATGATCGAGTAAAAAGGCTAACGCTCGATAAATCGTCGGTGGTGCTGCGGGGCGTGATTTACTGCCGATTTTTGCCAGAATTTCGTATGCGCCAATGGGTTTATGGGCTTGCCAAACCAATTCTAGAATTTTTTTACGTTGCGGCGTGAAGCGCGCACCAAGCCCATTGCAAACATCCGTCGCTTTTGACAGGGCTTGCTCGATACAAGCTTGGTGGTTGTGGCTTGGTGATAAAACAGTCATTTTTCACTGGGCTTTTGTTTTCGTCTCTGCTGGTTCTCGAGCAAGGATAACGCAAGAAGATGGCCTTTGTCCAACCATTTTTGTGCATAATTCAACCTGAAGTGACATGGTGTGTGCTTTGCTGGCCAACAAACAGCCTTTTTTTCTGGTGAATTGGGCTATAATTACTATGAGATGTTTAATATTCATTCCTCTGGTCACGGTAAGTATTAACAGGTAACCAGTAGAAGGCGATATGGATAAAATAGTTTTACAACCAACCACGACAGCGCATTGGCATGCGCTTGTGAGTGAGGCGCAAATTCAAAGTGATATTAATCTTGGAGTCGAGCTGGAGAGCTACTTGGTTTTTTTATTGATGCGCTTCACCAATAATGCTGAGCTTGCCAACAGTGTCGTTGGGCTGGACTTCTTGCATGGTTGCCAAGCGCTGGGGAAGTTTCGGCAACAATTACTACGCGACGTTGGTGATAAATGTTTGTTGTTTACTGGGTTATTCCCCGGTAGAGCTTGGCAGCGCCGGGTAGGGATCGGTTATTTTATCGGTATTGGTCAGAGTGCTTATGAGCAATTGCGCACAGTCAACGAAGACTATGACTTACTGGCACAAGGATTTGTGGAAATGATGGATGTTTTACAAGCCATGCGCACCGTACATGATCCCAGTAGTGATATCAGCTTGCTGCTCGCTGAAGAGCTGTGGCGCGAAGCCGGCAGCAAGCGCGCTTTCTCCGTGCTACAAAGGCATACCCACGGTTTTATTATCCCTGGGGATGGCGAGCCTAAAGACGATAAGGCGCGCCATTAGCTCAGTTTACGTTGCGGGGCCCCCCCCCTTGATGTGCGAGGAGTGAAGTGGTCTCGCGTCGTCGTCTTCTTCTTCTTCTACTTTTTCTTCTTCTTCTACTTGGCTCCTCCTCCCCTTATCATGCTGCTGCCGCTGCTGCTTAAAAATAGTATTATGACGATGAGAATTAGAAGATTGATTCGACACCGTTTGATTCGGGGTATAGGTAAGATTATAGTCACCACATAAATCAGCCAAAATATCCAAAGCGCTTTGGTTTCCAGCTATGGTGTCATCGGGCGTAACGTGAATGGAAAAATAAACTTTGCCATTTTTAGGTTTGCTACCTGTTTTTGCCACGATTAACGCAATGAGAACTTGTCGCAAACCGTCGCGGTAAAAATCTTCATTGGCCTGCAGACTGGAGCGCTGATCTTCTCTTCGAGTATCCACTAGGCAAAATCGGTTTTCATCTGGATAAATAGCAATGGTTTTATTTTCAAGTTTGCCTTGGTAGCATGATGTGTCCTGGTTACGGATAGACGACCTCTGAGAATGATGAACAAAGTGACTGTACGAGTTGGGATCAGACTTGGTAGCGGTTTGTTGTTTTTTAAGGACGGTAATATAGTCATTTAAAAATGTAATTTCGCCCTGGTTTTCGTCTCCGTCTCCGTATTCGTCGCTACTATTTTCTCTAGTAGAGGGGCGGGGAGTGCGTATTAAACCAACTGTTGCCACTTTCTGCTTGCTTTCCATGGCGCTTTTTTTAGCATCATCATCATCATCATCATCATGATTATTTAACATCACGCACTCGCTTTAACTTATTTATATCCCCTAATTATACACCAGATAGCTTAATAAATAATTAAATGCGGGGGGTGAGGGTGAGAAAAAATCAGCTTGTGCACGATTGCGGCCAGGACGACGACAAACGAGCTGTGTCGCTATCGCTATCAACGCTGTCACTATCACTATCACTATTATCAGTAGGATCTACAAGAATATTGTTTTCAGCATCCACCAGCCATAGGCCGTGTTCGGTTGCTAAGTCTATCAGCAGCGCTTTTTCAAGGTCATGCGCTCTTGCCCGCACGGCGAATTCAATCGTGCTTAAATCAGCACGTTGCCTTTTGGCGGCAGCTAAACCGGGGTGGCCCGTTATCGCGGCGATGGTGATTTCAATACTTTCTAATAATCTTGTTTTCAGTGATGCTCTAAATTTAGCGTTGTCTTCTGATGGTTGCGGAGGTGCTACCAACACAGAGAGCCCATTTTCTTCTTGGGTATATTTAAATTCATAATAGTCACGAGAGTCGGCATGTTCTTTGAGTTGTCCAGTGTAGGAACGATCTTGACCGGCTACCTTGCGAACGTATTCGCCGACTCGGTTCCTTTTTTTGATGTAGGTTTGTAAATTTTCGAAGGGGGTTTGAATGAGGGGGGGATCGAGATTGAACCAACCAGAAGGGTCTACAAGCAGCTCGGGTGCTTCGATTTGCTTTTCGTCGTCCTTTTTAAAGAAGTGCAAGGGTCCCTTATTCGGTATCCACCGGGGCCTTGGCGTTCTTCTGGGAGAAGGTGATGGAGAGGATGATTCATCGCTGGAGATAGGATCACTGGTTATTGAGGGGATATCATCATTATCACTGGCGGATTCTTCGGTTTTTTCCCATAGCTCAGGATAATGATAAGCTGCAGTAAGCTCTGTTGCCGCATCCATTGTACTCAACACGGCCTGACAGGAGCTGTCAGTCTCCACCAGTTGCATTACCAATTCTTGCGATAATGCTGGCGGTGTATAGGCATCCGTATTGATTGGGGTGATAAGATTAGCACTGTCATAAATTTCAGTGGCGATATTCAGTTTGCGAGCCAGAAATTCCACTCCAAAGGAATTCTGGTCGCGTTGCGCGGTAGCGGGTAAGTATTTTTGTATTACTATTTTCGCGCTCTGGTATTCGCGGCTGCGCATGAAATTTTTATATTCCTCTGCGTAGGCTTCTTGGATTGCTCCGATATTTTTTCGTAAGTTCGGCGGTATCTTGTTGTAAATTTTGCTAAAGAAGCTCGGCGCTTGTTCAAAAGGGGGGGCAAGAATCGGATGAGACGCTGAAAGCGTCGAAGTAAGTTCTGCTATCATGGCTGAGTAATTATTGCCTTGCTCGGAGTCATTGAATGGGAGTGTTTGAGACCAAATATATAATATTAGTGCTGTTTCGATATGATCATAGATGTAGTCATTTTGTAGGGCTTCCGCAAGATTTGCTGCGTCTTTAGCTAATGCCACGGTTACTTCTTGCCAGATTGGCGCACACTTCTCGTCTCGTTCACCACTGGGCGGCAATTTCTTTAAGAAATAAGCAAGGCTATCTAATGAAATGGTTTTTGGGTCGCCAGTTAAAAGGATGCCGTTTTCTATTAATACGGTTTGATAGGTTGCTGTAAATTTTTGTAGAAATAACGTTAGCGCTTGGAGATTCCCATTTTTTTCTGAGAAGGCAACTCGTCGGTTGTCATCTGAAATAAGATGATAAAACCATTGGCTGAATGCGAAGTAGTGCCCGCCGGTTTCATCAGCATGGATTATCATATCGGGGCCACAATGATAGGGATTTACTCCGGTGGGTAGCGTGTCGTCGTGAAGCAACGGCAACTGGTCAGGGAGCTCGTAATACGCGGATGTTTTTCTAAATAGTCCCTGCCATTTCACGGGATGATAATAAAAGAGATCTAGAATTTTTTTAATCATATACCGCAGAAGATCTTCATCTTTAATGTTGTAGCCTCGCAGTGAAAGGGTTTTTTTTAAATTTTCTTTTATTTCTTCAATGGATTTGAGAGACCTTAATTCATTCCATTTGCCCTCATAAAGGTCCCCAAGAAAGGCATTAATGACCTCTTTGTTATAATTTGGGGTTGATTTTTTTATATGATACCCATTTTGTGTGTTTATACGTTCAATAATGTTTTGATAGGGTACCCCAAGGTCATGGTTGCCCACTGGTTGCAACAACGGAGAAGAAGAGAGGCGGGCTTGATGCAGACGATTGGCAATGAGCGAATCTCTCTTTTCAATGATGCTTGCTTTAGCTGCCGCTCTCGTATCAACGCTTGCAAGGTTGTTATTTGGATCAGAGGGCATAGGCTACTCATTCCGCTAAGCGAATAATTTAATAACTATTTAGCAAAAAAGCCGAACAGTTACTCCGGTTTTGACGCCGGCCAAGGCAAAGCCCTGCCCGGCGCGCTTCAGGGGGAGAATGGCATTCCCCCCTGAAGGATTCCCCATCGACTGAGGAATGGGGTTGCTTTCGTTATATTTTTGATGCTTCTGCACATTTTGGGTGAACAGTTGCATAACTTAATTATAAGTAAAAATTATTAATAGTTCCTTAATTTTCGGCTTATTTATAAACAGATTCAGTCTGGTCAAAAATTTTTGACCCCGGGCAAGGCAAAGACTTGCCTGCGGCGCTGTTGTTATGTTTTTGATGCTGCTGTAAGTTTTGGGCTAATAGGTACACAAATTTTTGATGGATTGCTGTCGCTCTCACTACGGTTTTAAATTCATCGCCTTGGGGGCTTGAAAACTTGGCTTTTCGTCATTTTCTGCTGTGTGAGATGGTGGTTGGGATTGGGATAACAGAGCCGCCAGCTGGTTAGAAACCGCCTCAATGGCCTTACAATCCTCAACTATTTGCAGGTTTTTGGGGCTTTTGTAGGGTGGTCTGCCTTCCCGTAGTACTGAGATGGACCCCAATGCGGCCTGCATGTTTCGGTCTCGGAGGGATTTTTCATTAGGTGAATTTTCGACCGGCATATTGAACAGGAGGTCACAAAAATAGGATACTCTGATTAGCTCTTTTTCAATGCTTTTGTCTATCATGCGCCCTTGTCCTGGCGAGCATCTGGTAAGAAAGTCATTAAAATCGGCAAACTCCTTTTCCATCAGGCAGAAGATTGGATTCCTCTCTTCTTTTGCAAGCTCATCATCTTGTTTTTTAATCGCATTAATCAAACCGATAATTTTGAAAAGAGCGTTATGATGTCGAAGGTATTGTGCAAATGGCGACGATATCCCATTCTGGCTAGCAATAAAATCCGCAATAATCGAATTATTCGGTGATGAGAGGGTAATATTGTATTGGCAAATACCCTCTTTATTTGTATTTATTTTTTTTCCAATTTGATACCGATGTGGGTACTCATCAACATAACATACAGCGACGAGTTTATTTGATGCCTCTAGGTAATCATCGTTATTATTAAACTCGAATGTCAGTGAGGTGAGCGGAGGGAGATAAGATGGAATGGTTACTTTCCTTAGGTCAACGCTTCGGTTTAATGTAACAGAGGTACACCCAGGAAAGCCCGCTATATCGGTGACAAAAACCAGGAGTTGTTTTAAAAAAAATTGTAAATTATTCAGATCAGACGTGAAAAGCGCTTCTAATTTATAAACATCAGAATAGTCAATGTCAGCACTGTTGCATATTTTCATGGCCCAAGCGGCGCTTGGCGGACTAATTATTTTTGTTTTTTCACGGAAAAAGTTTTTGTTATCAGAAAGGGGGGTGGCAGGCGGGGCGCGGTAAAGCGTACCATCGCTATAAACACAGGGGATGTGGCTTTTTACTATTGTTTTGTCGGGGTCAGTAATCGATAGCACAAGCCGATAAGTGTATTTAATGTCTACTGTGTACGGCTCTCTTTGTGACCTAAACATGTCCACTCACTTGCATTGCAATTTATTAGTTACGGTCAATTATAAATATTATTTCTTAAGATTTTATTAGGGTTGGTTGACAATTTTTTTTTTGGCCGCAAACGCTGCCGATTGTTCAAAAAATACCCTAGCGTTTTGCCACTAGCAAATTTTATTGCAATCGGTAAAATAAGTCACCTAAATTGAGTAGAGGTTTAGGTCATTATGCAAAAAAAATATCTGTTCGGCATGGCGCTTTTATTACTTTTTGTGCAGGCTGTTGCAGCTGAAAACAGTTTGCAGAATATAGGTGTCATTAAACAGCGATTGCGTCGTTATCATGATACAGGCGCTTATTCGCGAGATTTAACGCGCGAAGTTAAATTGGCGGAGCGATATTTGCTGCAACGGTTGAAAGAAAATAAAACTTCAGCACACCCTAAAAAATTGGCGATAGTCTTTGATATCGACGAAACGGCGCTATCGAATTATTCTAAAATGGAGCATCTGGATTTTGGTGGTACATTAAATCAGGAACGACATTTATATAAAGATGGCAAAGATCCAGTAATTAAACCGACATTAAACTTATTTAAATTAGCTAAGCAAAATCAGGTCGCTGTTTTTTTTGTTACTGGTCGCCCAGAAATGGATCGGGTATTAACAGTTCAAAATTTACATTTGGCGGGCTATCAAAATTGGGATGGCTTGATCTTAGAAAACAACCGATACCATAAAAGCTATCAGTCCGCGATACCTTTTAAATCACAGGCCAGAAAGAAAATTATAGATCAAGGTTATGATATTGTTCTATCGATGGGGGATCAGGCCAGTGATCTGCAAGGCGGATATGCCGATCAAACATTTCAGTTACCAAACCCATTCTACTTTCTGCCTTAGAAGCGGTTGCTTCTAAACTTGCCCATATAAGCTGTTATGGCTTAACCATCGATCAATTAATGGGTCGATGGTTTGAGGGAATTGATGGTGAAGTTGCTTTGCGCACTCGTGAACTTTAGGGAGTAAATTTTTATCACGGGAGAGATTAGCAATGCGAAAATTAATTACTCCAGCTTGCTTAGTGCCAAGCACCTCTCCTGGCCCCCTAATTTCCAGATCTTTTTCTGCAATAGCGAAACCATTGGTGAATTCTCGCATGACTTGCAGTCGTTGCCTTGCAATTATCGATAATGGATTTTGATACAGCAAAACACAATGACTGTCTGCGTATCCTCGGCCAACGCGGCCTCGTAATTGGTGAAGTTGGGATAGCCCAAGTCGTTCAGCATTTTCGATTATCATCATACTGGCATTAGGCACATCGACACCAACTTCAATGACGGTTGTTGCAACAAGTAAATCAATTTGGCCCGCTTTAAATGCTTGCATGATGGTTTCTTTTTCATTAGCCGAGAGACGGCCGTGAATAAGCGCAACCCGCAAATGGGTTAGCTCCGATTGCAATTGTTTTGCGGTGTTTTCAGCGGCTTGACACTGCAGCATCTCTGATTCTTCAATAAGTGTGCAGACCCAATAAGCTTGGTGTTTCTGCAAACAAGCTTGTTGAATTCTGGTGATAACTTCTGGACGTTTATCATTGGAGATCACCGCTGTTTTAATGGGTTTCCTGCCCGGAGGTAATTCATCGATGATGGAATGATCTAAATCCGAATAAACAGACATAGCCAGTGTCCGAGGGATTGGGGTTGCCGTCATGATTAATTGATGAGGAACCCCAAAAGCAGGGTTGCCTTTTTCTCGCAAGGCTAAACGCTGGTGGACACCAAAGCGGTGTTGTTCATCAATGATAATTAGTCCAAGTTTAGCGAAAGTGACCGACTCTTGAAATAAAGCGTGGGTTCCAATAATGATTGAGGCAAGCCCTCGGGTTATTCGCTCGGTGGTGTCGCGTTTCTCTTTTGCTTTCGTTTTCCCTGTAAGACAAACAACCTGGATAGCCAGTGGTTCAAACCAAGTTAAAAAATTACTATAATGCTGCTCTGCTAATATTTCTGTTGGTGCCATGAGGGCAACTTGAAAGCCGTGTTCAATGACTTGGGTCGCGCTTATTGCAGCAATAACCGTTTTACCCGATCCAACATCTCCTTGCACCAGTCGTAACATAGGGACTGATTGATTTAAATCGTTAGAAATTTCTTGGTAAACACGTTGTTGTGCTTTGGTGAGCGTAAAGGGTAATCGATTAATTAATTTGGTTAAGATAATTTGGCTAGGAGCAAACGGTGGCGCCTTAGCGCGTTGTTGCTGATCGCGTAGTTTCTGCAGACTGAGGTGATGTGCGAGTAATTCTTCAAAAGCTAAGCGTTGCTGTGCTTGGTGTTGGCCCTGGCTTAATAAGACGAGATTGGCATCTTGCGGGGGGCGATGCACATAGTTAATGGCCGTTTGCAGCGTCGGGAGTCGTAATTGTTTGGTGAGTGTTTCGGGTAAAAAGTCTGGAAAACTATTAGCTTGATTCAGAATGGTAATCGCTTGATCGGTGAGCTTTTGTATGATCCGTTGTGGTATCCCTTCCGTGGTACTGTAGATGGGCGTTAAGGTTTTTTTTAACTCGGGTGATTCGGTTGTTTCAACCGATTGGTATTCCGGGTGGATCATTTCTAGATTTTTGCCTAAGCGCTTAACTTCGCCAAAACAACGAAGCCGGATCCCGGGTTGTAAGCGTAACTGCTGTGCTTTAGTAAAGTGGAAAAATCGTAACGTTATAAAGCCAGATTTATCGGTTAATTCACAAAGTAGGCTGCGTTTTTTCCCAAATCGGATATTGGCAGAAACAATTTCGCCCTCGATGACACACTGTTCGCCTTGCCGGCAACGTGAAATAAGAGAAAGTTGGGTCCGATCTTGATAACGATAAGGCAAATGAAAGAGCAGATCTTGAATTTGTAATAGGCCTAATTTTTCCAGTTTTATGGCAAGCTTAGGCCCAACGCCAGTTAATTTGGTGATGGGGTCGGTTAATTGCATGGTTAGACCATAGATAATAGCGCAATTGCTTCAATTTCTATTGGTGCACCTTTGGGAAGTGCGACCACTTGAACAGCCGCGCGAGCGGGATAAGGCTCTGTAAAAAATTGTGCCATGATAGCATTAACCAGGTTGAATTGATTGAGATCGGTTAAAGAGATATTGATTTTTACAATGTCGTTTGCGCAGCCACCTGCCGTTTCCACGAGGGTGATTACATGAGAAAACGCCAGCCGAGTTTGTTCGGAAAAATCCCCCGTGTGTAAAAGCCCCGTTTTTGGATCTAAAGGGATCTGCCCAGAAATGAAGAGTAGATTATGCTTTTGAATGGCTTGAGAATAAGTTCCGATGGCACTCGGTGCTTTGGCTGTGTGAATTACTTTTTTTTCTGATCGGTCCATTGCGATGTCTCCTGTTTTTTTGCGCTATCGGCGACTTTTGATACCACTTTTAATGCGAACCACACGCGAAACGATAGAGAGGGCTTTAATGCGGCGCATGACAGCGGCCAGATGCGAGCGATCTTTCACCGACAGGATCAAGTGAATAATATTATAATTGCCGTCGTGTTCATCGACAGTAATGTTATCGATGTCGGCGTTAGCGTCGGCGATTATTGTTGCAATTTTAGCAAGAGCCCCGCGGTGATTTGCGACGATGATTTTGATGGCAACGCGAAAAGCCATATCGATATTGTCTTCCCAATGTAAGTCGATACATTTATCCGCTTGTCCTCTTAGCGATGCAATTCGTTTGCAATTTTCACTGTGTACCACGATACCTTTTCCAAAATTAAATTGTCCAACGATGGGATCGCCAGGAATCGGGCGGCAACAGTCTGCGAAGGTAACACTCATGCCCTCGCTTCCTTTAATTCGCAAAGGTTCATCTTTGATACTCGCAGGACTTTCAGCGGATGGAGCGGTTTCATCTAATAATAAACGCGCAATCAAAGGAGCCATTTTGTTGCCTAAACCGATTGCTTCGAATAGTTCATCTTTGGATCGCAATTTTTGCGATGAAAGTAAGCGTTGAATACTGTCTTCCGGAATTTTTTCAAGGGAGCTCGAGAGCGTTAATAGCGCGCGATCCAGTAGCCGTTTCCCAAAGGTGATGGCTTCCGCTAGACGTTGACTTTTCAAGTAATGTCGAATGTTACTACGCGCTTTCCCTGTCACAACAAAATTGAGCCACGCTGGGTTTGGTCTTGCTCCTGGCGCTGTGATGATTTCTACGCGTTGACCATTAGATAATGTTGTGCTCAATGGTGCTAAGCGTTTATCTATTTTTGCTGCGACACAACGGTTACCAATATCAGAGTGGATGGCATAAGCAAAATCAACTGGTGTTGCTCGTGCGGGTAACTCCATGATGTCACCGGCCGGTGTAAAAACAAAAACCTCATCGGGGAAGAGGTCTATCTTAACATTTTCGATAAATTCAATTGAGTTGCCAGCGCTTTTTTGGATGTCAAGGACATTAGACATCCAGCTGTGCACCGTGTCTTTTGCTTCATCAATGGCTTTCGAGCTGGTTTTATAGAGCCAATGTGCCGCAATACCATTATTGGCAAGATTTTCCATATCGCGTGTTCGTATTTGAATCTCAATAGGGATCCCGTAAGGCCCAAATAAAGTGGTATGAAGGGATTGATAGCCATTGGATTTAGGGATGGCAATGTAATCTTTAAATCTTTCTGGGACAGGTTTATAACAGTTGTGTACTACGCCGAGAACACGATAACAAGAATCGACAGAATTTACGATGATTCTAAAAGCAAAAACATCCATGATGTCTGAAAAAGGCAGCTTTTTTGAGCGCATTTTTTTATAAATGCTATAAATGTGTTTTTCTCTGCCCCACACTGCGTCAGAGGGTAAGCCATATTTATTTAGGCTGGAAGTTAACTCATTCTCAATGTCATTTAAAATTTCTTTGCGATTGCCACGGATCCGTTGCGTGGCTTCTGATAGTACTCGGTATCGCAGAGGATATATGGTGGCAAAACCGAGATCTTCAAACTCAATACGAAAATTATGCATGCCCAATCGATTAGAAATAGGCGCAAAAATTTCCAGCGTTTCTTTTGCTATGCGTTTTCGTTTCTCTGGGCTGCAAGAGTCTAAAGTTCTCATATTATGCAAACGATCCGCTAATTTTATGATGATAACGCGAACATCTTTGGCGGTGGCGAGTACCATTTTGCGAAAATTTTCGGCTTGAGCTTGTACGCGTGATTCAAACTCAATCTGTGTTAATTTACTGACACCATCGACTAATTCGGCAACGGTATCGCCAAATTGCTGAGCAATGTCTTGTTTATTGATTTTGGTGTCTTCGATTACGTCATGCAGTAAGGCAGCCATAAGACTTTGATGATCAAGTTGCATGTCCGCTAAAATACCCGCGACGGCAATCGGATGGGTAATATAGGGTTCACCACTGAGACGAAACTGACCTAAATGTGCTTTTTCAGATAATTCAAAGGCCTCTTGAACCAGCTGGATCTGCTCTGCTTCCAAGTAAGTGAGTGATTGTCGAAGTTCATCAAATAATGGCAAATTACCCTCGCGAATAACAGATCCTAGGGTATGATAATCGAAAACACATAACTTTTCTGTATGTACATAGACTTATTCAGAGTCAGGGTCATCCGTTTTAGAAGCGGTATCTGGATTATTGCTATCCGCCGGATTTTTTTCGCTGGAGGATTTGATGTAGTTAGCCGCCTGCTCGGACAAAATCTGTGCGAAAGGGTTCATTCTGGGCTTGGCTTCGGTCACGAAAGATTTTCTTTGCTCTTCATGCGGTTTAGCAAAAGGATTTTCTTTGGATAAGGGACTGGCAGAGGCTTGCGATAAAGCCTCATGGCTGGATTGTGGGGCAGCGTGCGTTGTGGTGCCAGCGTTGGGGTTTTTGATGAAATTATCCGAGCCAGAAAACTTCGATGCCGATTCAAGGATAGTCGCGGAAAGCGGATTTTTGCTGATATGCGATTCTGGAGGACGCGAGTCTGAACGGAAATGGTGTGCGGCCTCTGAGACGCTCTTGTGCGTGTTATCTTTATGTGCGTGTTCAGCCTCTGTGTCACGTCTTAGATTACGCTCGAGGATCTCTTTGGTGATGAGACCTTCGGCGATTTCTCTGAGTGCAACAACGGTGGGTTTATCATTTTCGATGGGTACCAGTGCATCGCTGCTTGATCGGCTGAGCTGGCGAGCCCTTTTGGTGGCGAGCATGACAAGCTCAAAACGGTTTTCTACATTATCTAGGCAATCTTCCACTGTGATACGGGCCATTAATAAACTCCAAGAATTAATATATTTGCCGAATTGTACAGAATCTGTTTAATCAAATAAAGTCATTTAACCAACGGTTGTGTAATTGTTCTTATTGGTGGCACGTTATTTATCGGTAGCAGCGGTCGCTCTTGAGCATCCGTCTTTATCGGGCTGGGTTTGAAGAACGCCCTGACCGTTACCAAATAATTTTCGTCTGATAGATTTTTCTGGGTATTCGCCAATATGTTGTGATAAGATTGTTCACTTATTTTCCACTTTTCTTTTTGCTGTGCTGTTATTAATCCCTTTTGTTGGATCACGAGCATCATTTCGCCGTAATTTATATAGTGCGGGATTTGTTCAATGGTGTTACAGATGTTGCTGATGGCCTCGATATTTTCCATTATTACCCTAAAATCAGTCTGAAAATTATGCCTCTGAGTGGGAGTCGCTAGATAATAATCCAGCTTCCAAAGAAGCTTATTAAGGAGTTTATACATATCTTGTAAATGTGTGCGATGGGTTGTTAATAGAGCATCAAAAATTTCAGTCCGATCAAATGGAACCATAGCGGAAAATTGGCACAAAAGGCTCATAGTCTTACACATATCCAAGGTATGCTCGACATTATCGAGTAACTGATTAAAACGTAGCGGGGTTACAGCACGAGCTGGTAAAAGACACATACAGCGCATGATAGAATATGCATACTGAGGCTGGCGAATTAACTGCTCCAGATTGGTTTCTGTTCTTAATGGTGGAGGAAAGTTTTCGCAAAAACATTCAAGTATTTCATATGCAGCCATCCGCACGACATAGTAATCTATTTTAGAATTAAGTGTTTCATTATCGTGATGTGTGAGTTCTAACGCTAATTTTCTGTTATCAGTGTTGGGGCTTATGTTTTTGATAAGTTCTCTTTTTTTACTGTCTGACAAAGTGGGCAATTCAGGAAGAATGAGGTGCTTGTAAGAATTCAACACGCTAATCAGCTTTGGCACGTTATTGGACAATAGGACTTGGCAATATTCTTTATACAGTCCAGGTGTACCAAAGCGCCAAAAGCAAGCAAATGCTTCAGCATGCCAAGCATGAGCAATAAATAAATCAAATTCTGCTTGGCTTGTCGCATCATCGTTACATATTGGAGTAACGCGATTTAGTTTTTTCAAGTCCTCTGCTGTGCGGGACATGAGGGCATTAAAGGTTTCTTGGGTTTTAAATCGTCCAGGTAACCACTCGTCTACAAAAAGACTCCAAATATGCTGCAGATGTTCCGGATATAGTATAAATGACTGTGCATTCTCCCGAGTTCGTAGCTTCTCGGGCAACTCACTAAGAAAATGATATAAAACATCTAATTCCTCGACGTTATCCAGCATAGTATCCACATCACGCTCACATAAACGGTCATCTAAAAATGAGGTACATGGCACATAGTCACTGATATTAAGGGAGTCAGGTGGTTTGAAGGGAGGAAGACTTTCAATCATCCTAGAAAAATATTTTTGCGTTTGAAATCTGGCGGGCAAGTGTAAAAAACCATTTGCAATACCCGTTATTGTGTCGTTAGCAGAGGTTTCACCTAGCTTTTCAGCTAAAGCGATGAGCGTGATAAAATTTGTATCTGTTTTTTGTAGCGCTGCAGGTAGCGCGCTATGAAATTTAATACAACTTTCCACAACTTTCTGCCACTCAAATCTGCATCGGAATTTTTCCTCTCGCGTTGGTAGGCCCGTCAGCGTCACAAATAATCGTTGCGTCGCCACGAACTGAGTGATGAGCAATTTAAAAAGATCGAACGCTTACTACCGGGACGAGCTGGTCATGTAGGTGTAACAGCAAAAGACAACAGTAGGGTGTATTAGGCGCGCGAGCGCCGTAATACACCCTACATATGTTGAATATTTGCACGAATTAATTGACGACACGCCCTAGCAAGAACCACCCTGTCTAAATATGAATTGGGTTGTCCAAAATTCATTTTGTATACGCCATTTTTTTCAATTTAATAAAGATTGAATTAATGTCTGATAGCGCAACTCCTGTTTTCCTTTTAATAGCCGATGAGAACGAACAATCGCTTGTAGGTCGGCCAGCGCGGTAGAGAATTCGTCATTGAAAACCAAGTAAGAGAACTCATGGTAGTGGGACATTTCTTGCTTGGCGACATTAAGACGCTGGATAATGACGTCATTGCTGTCTTGGGCGCGCGCGCGTAATCGCGATTCTAAAGCTTGAATGGAAGGTGGCAAGATAAAAATGGACACATAATCAGCATCCGACATTAATTTTGTGATGCTTTGCTTTCCTTGGAAATCAATCTCGAGGATAACGTCAGAGCCTGCTTTTAATTGCGATTCCACCCACGCCTTGGAAGTACCATATTGATGACCAAAGACGCAAGCGTGTTCTAAGAACGTTTTTTTTTGTTGCAATTGTTCAAAAGTATTATCGTCGACGAAATAATAGTTGGTACCATTCACTTCGCCTGGTCGCTGGGCGCGCGTGGTATGAGAAACAGAAACTCTAATATCGTTCATCGATGTGATCAGCGCATTCACTAGGCTGGTTTTCCCGGCCCCAGAAGGGGCGGTAATAATAAATAGCGTGCCTTTTCGGCTCATGGTATTCCCCTTTTTTATTCGATATTTTGAATTTGTTCACGCATTTGCTCGATGAGCACTTTAATTGTCACTGAGGCTTGAGTTATGGCGTTATCGCATGCTTTAGAAGCCAACGTATTGGCCTCTCGATTTAATTCTTGCATGATAAAGTCCAGCCTTCTGCCAATGAGACCACCCGCTGCGAGAATACGCCTCACTTCGGCACAGTGGATGGTGAGTCGGTCTACTTCTTCACTGACATCGGATTTATTTGCTTGAATTAATAGCTCTTGTTCTAAACGTTGCTCATCGAAATTGAGCTGCATATCTTTGATGCGTTCTAGAAATTTGAGCTTTAATTGTTGATGTATTTTAGGAATATCTGTTTTCACTGTGCTAATTTCTTGTTGGATGGCCTCGATGCGCTCGGAAATACAGCTTTGTATTTTGCTACCCTCTCTTGCTCTGGTCGCGATGAATTCATCCAGTGTTTTATTTAAGAGAGCGAGAATATGCTGTGGATAGTCACGGTAGTCTTGCGGTGTGATGTTGATCACGCCGGGATAAGACAAAATATCGATGGATTTTACGGCTGAGGGAGCACCCAGGTGTGAATCGATTTCTCGACAGGCTGCAAGGATTTGCAAGACCAATGGTTGATTAATAGTGAGTGTGTCCGTTTGATCGGGATTTTCTTCAAAGCGAAATTGACAGTCTATTTTGCCGCGGGATACTTTTTGCTTAATGAGCTCTCGGCATGGATATTCGAGATTGCGGAATTTTTCCGGAAGACGGATGGCAATGTCTTGATAGCGATGATTGACACTGCGAATTTCGCAACTGAGCTGGCCAAATTGATCTTCGGCTTCTTGGTAGGCGTAGGCCGTCATGCTGAGCATCATAAAATATCCTGTAAAAAAATAAAGCAGGCGTGGTGTTGCCACGGTTGCGCTATAATGAATTTTTTTTACCTATTTTTCAATGTTCGCTATACTCGCGGTTTTGCTTGTGGATAGTTGAGGAAATAATATGCGATCTTACGACCGAGCACACCATGAATTGCGTCCCATTCAAATTACCCGAAATTATACTAAGCACGCTGAAGGCTCGGTATTAATCGAATACGGTGATACCAAGGTGATTTGTACCGCATCGGTTAACGCCGGTGTGCCGATTTTTATGCGTGGGCAAGGACAAGGTTGGTTAACAGCAGAATACAGCATGTTGCCGCGTGCGACCAAAGATCGCAATGCCAGAGAGGCCGCTCGTGGTCGGCAAGGTGGGCGAACCATGGAAATTCAACGATTAATTGGCCGGACCCTGCGTCAAGCCGTGAATATGCGGGCGCTAGGCGAAAACACCATAACCATTGATTGTGATGTTATTCAAGCTGATGGCGGCACCAGAACCGCTGCGATCACGGGTGGTTGTGTGGCGCTAATCGATGCAATTCGGGGTTTAAGTCAGCAAAAAATGCTCTCGGGTGCTGCACCTTTACAATTCTTAATTGCCGCTGTTTCGGTGGGCATTGTCAATGGTGAGCCGATGTTGGATTTAGATTATCAAGAAGATTCTAAAGCACAAACCGATATGAATGTGATCATGTCTGAAACAGGCCAATTTATTGAAATTCAAGGCACAGCGGAAGAGCGGCCATATAGCAAAAATGAGCTGGACCAAATGCTGGCATTGGCGGATCAAGGCATAAAAAGCGTAATATCTGAACAAAAGCGCGTGCTTGCCGGTGTTTAACAAGACCATTCCTTGATATAATCGTCTCGGTCTAGGGTCTGTTGCCATTTGCAGCCGAAAAAGCCAATGGCAACAGCCCCTAAATGATAACAATAATAAAGAGGCAAATATGTTTAAGAATTCTGTTCCTCAGACGATGACTCATTTTTTCAATCGGAAAGAAATAGATCCTGCCGATCATTTCCAAAAATTCATGAGCACAGAAGAAACCGTGCAACACAAAAGGCTGATGGCAGACAAGCAAATGGTGGATTGGTGTTTGGCTAAGGCAGAGCAAGGGTGTCTGACTTTATCTTTGCAAAAAATAGCTCGCCTGCGCGATACTTTTGAGGCAGCTTATTTAGATGCGCATGCCCACGGCCATGAAAGCGAACGCGCTCAAGCGAGATCATTGGCAATATCATACAATAGCGTGCTGCTTCATATTATTAACGCGATGGGATTACCGATGGGTCAGCAAGAAACAATCGCTGTGAAATACGATATCGATTATTTTAAGAATTTTCCAATTTATTTATATCCCTACTCGAAAGCAAGACATTCCATAACCGATCCAAGCTTAACGGTCGAGCAAAAATTTGAGGTTGCTAGGCAATTAGTCAGCTTGTTGCAGTCTGAAATTAATGGAAAAACAGCGAGTAGATACATTGGCTTTTTATATGACAATTTAGCGTGTTTCAAAAAGCTCATCCGACGTACCGCGGATCAAAAAAAATCAACCGTAAGATATTGCCGAACGGTAAGGGAATTGCAAACTGTTTTACAGACAATCAAACTCGATGCTGAAAACCTGAGCGAGCAACAATGTTTTTTGGCACAATTTAAAAGACAAAAGGTGCTTAGCTGTTTTCAATTTGTTTGTGCGACCGAGTCGTATCATTATCCGAGCAATGACATGAAAAGAAGTGCTGAGGAAATTGAAAATGGCGTTAAAGCCGAAAAAATGGCTGAAGAGCTCGACGTGGATAACTTGATTGAACAAGGCCATAAAGAATTTCTTCTCTTTATGGAGGAAGATATTTCAGATGTGCCGTTGCCAGCAGATCCCCAATCGGGTGCGGGTGTTATCGCAAGTACGACTGTGCCGCCCCTTACTTTGCTTCGGATCTCTTAAAAACACGCAGGCCTTAATCGCTTATGGTTTTGGGGGATATTTAATTAATTTAATGTCAGGCCGAGGGTTCGTTTGCGGTAACCAAAAGAAGGATGACGGTGTGGCCTCCGCTGTGGGTGTGGCCGGTTCTTTTTGATCAGGCACGGTTAATTGGGGAGAAAATAATAAAGCATTAATTCTCGCGAGTGTTCTGGCTTTCTCGCGCTCTGGGATTGCTTCTTTTATCTTACTTAACATTTCCGCGTCAGAAAACAGGGTATTATTTAAAAGAATAATTCGTTTACCGCCTGTGTCATGGGCATAATTGATTACCCGCAATAATTGTTGAAGGCAGTCCGGATCTATGATTTTTTCATTAAAAAAAAGGGTCATATTTAATAATTCAATAACGATTATCGAGCTAGCCGATTTTTCAAACGGTTTCACCGCAATTCCCGGATGATATGGCTTATCTTCACCATTTAGAAGAGGGTCAGGAATTTGAAATTGTATAAGCCATTCTTTTTGTATGGGCGTTAAGGCGTCATATGCCGGACCGAATACGCCATTTTCCCTCAAGGAGCCTCTTATTGGTGTTAGTGATTCAAAAGCAGGAATGAACTCTGCGCTAGCCAATCGATGCTTTTCGGACTCATAACTTGTAGCATCAATAATAATCCCAACCGAGGCTTCACAACGGCATGCAGTTAAAGCCGTTATCCTATCACGCGTGGGGAGCGCCATTATCGAAAAATTGGGGCGTGCTCTCATGCTTTGACCATTTATGTCGGAGAATAGCTTGGTATTTTTATATTGCGGCGAGACATATCCTGGGAATGGCGGAAAATCGTATTTTCCATCTAGCTTTAAACCGTAGCAGTTTTTAAAGGTTATCGGCTCATTGGACGTGATAAACAATCCCACACCAGGCGTTGTGGCATACCACCGATAGAATTCTTCAAGAAGAACTTGGCCGGCATAGTCAATCAAATTATCATCATCCAGAAAAACGGCATCTGGTTTTGACGCGAGCTGTTCTCGTATTTCATCGCGATATTTTTCTAGCCCTTCGATACTTTCTGCTTTATCGAGCCAGCTTCTAAACATTAGCTCTGAAAACCAAATAACTTTTTTCCCTCTGCTCGATAACTCTCTTGCGCAACAAACAGCAGCGGCTGTTTTTCCAACGCCCGGATGCCCTGTTAATATTGTATAGGTTGAGCGGCCAGACATAACGTCCAGGCAAAATTGCTGAGCAATCATTTTTGTTTTTTCTTGTGTTGGGGTGTTAACCGTAAAGCGAGAGAATGACATCTGTTGTCGATTTTCAAAAGGGATTTGCGCAGCTAATGTCTTTGAAGGCGCAAGCTGTTCATCGGGTAATGGCGTGTAAGCAATCGTGGATATCACCGGTGATTGCACTTCTGCTACCCAAGAGCAAAATGACTCAAAGTCAAAATCAACACGTGGGGAGTTGGTTTGACTATCAAGTTCGATACTTTTTTCCTCAACGCAAGCAAGCGATTGAGCCATTGTAATTAATTCCTCATAGCTTCGGCCAAAAGTTGGATTAATTGCAGTAGGATTTTCTCGGTAAAGCGCTAGTCGGGCGTCATCATTTACATCTTGTTGCGCATTGAATGTGTCTAATAGCAATTTTTCAACATCATCTTTTCTTAAGCCAGAAGTTTTTTCCAGTGTGGGGTCAAAAATAATAAACTCGTCGTTATTAATAACAACACAATTTTCACCACCATAATTTCCTCCTGGATGTTTGAGTGGGTACAGCGGATGGTTAGGGATATGCATAATGGAAATAGGATACTTAGAAGCATTTCTCGCTGATGGGGGTTTTTGAAAAAAAGGATATAATGGGTTTCCTAAGTAAGGATTTTGGGGTTCAGTCGGGTTATAGACATGCTGCGTTATGTAAAAAGGGACTTTGCCAAATACAGCATTAAATGTTTTTTCACCCAGCATATATTTAATACCAAACCAGATCCCAAGCTGGCAAAACATGCCGCAGTCAATAACCGTGGGGCCCTGGAGCAGTGTGTCTAATGCCGTGCTGGGTTTGTCGCCTCGATAAACTAAGGTGAGAAAAGCACCCACTAATTGGTAATTCCAAGCTGGCGGGCAAAGAAAATTGAGCTGATGCGCGTTGATGGATTCGGGGGATGAACGATTCCAGCCTTTTGCCAGGTCGTTATTGTAATGGAGCCCTAAAAATGAGTTGCCATAGTATTTAGATCGTTGATCAGGTGAAAGGTTGGCAATTTTTGTAAAAAGCAAAACGCCTTCGATGAAAACATCGAACCGATGAGGCTTGGCGGTACCAAAAGAACGTAAGTCTTCGGTCAGTTGCCTAGAGGCGGTCTCTTGATATAACCCCTTGAGGTATTGTATCGCGAAAGGCGGTTTCTTTTTTTGTTCTATTTGCAGCACGCGCATAGTTCCTAAAAATTATACTGACATTTTGCATGGCGATGCGATGCACAAGCTGCAACATAGTACTATAGCAACCTTAACAGATTTTTAATAAAACGCATGGGCGACCGTTATTAAATCCGGCTTGGTGGAACTATCCCGTTCATCCACTCGGATGTAAAATAAGGAAGTTGCGCCGCTCCGCCAGAAAGTTACTAATTTCCAAGAGAAGGTGGATTCGCGCTGGATAAATAACGTGCAACATTATCCAACACGCTGGTAGCGTATGCAATCCAATCCTGATAACAACGCTGATCTAAGGGTTCAGGATGGTGAGCACTAAATTCTGCGCCGTCGGGTAAAGCAGTAATATGCCTTAGCCAACACTGTAAGCCTGCAACGGCCTGGTCTCTTTGTTGTTGATGTGCTTTTGCAGCATCCGTTTGATAAAATCTTATCTTTTGTGGTGGGTTAATTTCTCCAAAGGCTTTGTTTCTTTTTTGGATTAGTTTTGCTAGTTCCTCCTTTGCTTCTATTGTGCATTGAGACCAGCAGGTTAACACGCGACGTTTAAATATTTCAATATCATTTAGTGATTGTGAGAGCCACTTAACTTTCTCCAAGTTATCTTCATTTGGCACCTGCCCGGGACAGTCTTCATTGATAAGAGCAATAGCTTTGTCTACGGCTTGTTTCGCTGCATTTAAATGTGAGTTAATTCCATCGGCATCGGATGAGTTGTTTTTAAAATATAACTGCGCTATGCCAAAATTACAGTGCATCTCTAAATCATAGGCTTCTAGAAATTCAGCATCACCGGGAACATTTTTTTCTAAGCCCGCAATTAGCGTGTTCGTTAAGTCTAACGCTATCTGAAATTTTTTTTCTCTGAGATTTGTTCTTGCGGCTTTAAATAGATCGGCGCTTGACTTTTCTGCTTCTTTACACTCTTGTTGCCTAAAATTATTTTTATGAGGTATCATAACCAGCTCCTTTAAACATTGATCAGTTGGTGGTGAGACAAAAAAAACACGGTTTGATTAGGGCCTTTTGCCATTTGTTTTTTCGGCGGCAAATGTCGCTTTCTTCATCAAGGTTCCTGTTTGAACGAAAAGCGGGATAAATCATCGCCATTTTCGCTATAAAAAATCAAATGTCAACAGCCCCTAGCTGATTGTGTTGCATTATAAAGCAAATTCCGGGAGACGCCGCGCTTGCAAAGCATTAAAGGTCATACTCCAGGATCAACGGCGCGTGATCTGAAAAGCGCTGGTCTTTATATATTGAGGCTTGCTTGACGCAAGTTTTCAATCCTGGGCTTAACACGTGGTAGTCAATCCGCCATCCCACATTTTTAGTCCAGGCTTGTCCCCGGTTAGACCACCAGGTATATTGATCGGGTTCTTGATTGACTTCGCGAAAGCCATCAATAAACCCAAGGTTATCAAACACCATATCGAGCCAGGCACGCTCTTCAGGTAAAAAGCCAGAATTTTTTTGATTGCCGCGCCAGTTTTTTAAATCGATGGGCTTATGGGCAATGTTGAGATCACCGCACAAGATAAATTCCTTTTTCTTGCGTTTGATTTTTTTTAGAAAAGCGGTGCAATACTCAAGAACCTCATATTTGAATTGTTGTCTTTCTGCACCGCTGGAGCCCGAAGGGAGATACAGTGAAGCAACCCGTATCTTCGGTAATTCGATTTCAATATAACGCCCTTCGGAATCGGCCATGGCATGGCCAATAGCCGTTGTCATGGTTAAAGGTTTTTCCTTGCAGTAGATGGCAACACCACTATAGCCTTTTTTCCCGGCGTCATGATAGAAGCAATGATATCCCGCGGGCTCAAAAATCGGATCGGTAAGTTGGTGCTTTTGTGCCTTGGTTTCTTGTAGACAAACGACATCCGCTTGTTGTCTATCTAACCAAGCAAAGAATCCTTTTTGACCCGCTGAGCGAATGCCATTCAAATTTAAGGTAATGATACGCATGAGTTTTTCCTATACTGGTGGTTTTAATGCTATGATATCCAGTAGCTATTTATTTTAGGATAATAACAATTTCTGGGGGGAATGTATGATCCGATATCTGGCTTATTTATTACCAATTCTCTTGATGCAATTTAGCTTTGCCGGCACGAAAATTTACGAAACCATCGATAAACAAGGTAATCGAGTTTACACCGATCAAAAACCAATGCATTCCGATGACATCAAAGAAATTAATATCCCTTCTCCCGCCGTTGATTCTGACAAAGAATATAAAAAAGAATTACAAAAAATCGATGCAGAAGATAAAAAACTCACGACAGAATTTGATCGAGAATTTAAAGAGAAACAGCAATTACGTGAAAATGATAAAGTCGCGTATTCAGCTTATCAGGGAGCCTTGGATGAGTTGAAAAAAGCACAGGCTGAGCTTCAATCCGCCAAGGAAGATCAACCTGAGCCCATGGTCTTGGGTCAAGATGGAAAAATGATCCGAAACCCGCTTTTTTATGCGCATGTAGAGCGAATGACGGTATTAGAGCAAGCAGTAGTCAATGCCCAAGCACGAGTATCAGAATTAAAAAATGAGATGTTAAAAACCAGATCGCAGTTAAATTCTTATGACTCTGAAGGCGATAACTAAGATTGGGTTGTTAAAGAGGCATCAATGCAGACAATTTTTTATCTTATTGGCGTTGTTGTTTCAATTTTATTGTCGGTGTTGCCGCTTAAGTTATGCAATGATTGGTTTGTTACCCGCCGGAAAGGTTTCAAATGGGCTTTTTTAGCAATACTGCTAGCGATGCTTGTCTCTACAATAGCGACCTTCCTTATCAGCGCTTTTGTTGCAGCGCTTGCTCTGGGGTTTTGGGCGGGCGTCTTATTGAATGGCTTTGCGTACTTATATCTCGTATCCGCGGTATACGCCAAAATCTTCCAGATCCGCTTTGTTAAAGCACTTGGGATATATTTACTCAGTACTTTTATGACAATTATTATCTATCTTGTGCTTGTTGCGGTACTTTTATTTGGCTTTGGAGTAAATATGAAAACCCTCTCCAATAGTTTGGGTGGTGTTCACGCATCCAGCCGACACTATATCAGCGTTGCGGAATTGATAAGTGTTGCCGATAAACTTTGTGAGTGTGATTCAGCGGTTTGTTACGATGATAACTCAGTTGCGTTAGAAAATATTATTAACACGGTAGATAAAACGAAATATTCAAAAAAAGAGCGAGAAAATTTTTCAAAGCATCTTGAGCGGGCCTTGGTGTGCAAGATGAAAAATCCATTGTCACAATCGGATAAAGCGACCATCAATAATGAGGATGATGATACCATCGAAGAGAATGATGTTGATGATGAATTGGGCCCAGATAAAAAGAAAGCAGCCGAAGAGGTCAAAAGCCCTGCTGCCAAGTATGAATTTAAAGAGATGACGTTAACCGAGGCGGAGTACTTTCGTGGCCATCCAGCTTGGATCATGATGAATGATGGTCGCGTGCAAGAGGGGACCATTGTTAAACTGAGCAAGCGTGAATTGCAACTGCGAAAAACGACCCATAGTGGCTTCATGATTAGCTATATTGCTCGAGCAGATATCAAATCAATTCACGTTTATGCTAAAGTTTCTCCTTGATGCCGGTAAGCTTATTGAAAGCAGATTTTGGCAAACGTATTGAATGTCTGCAGCACTCAGTGCTGAGCTCAGCGGTAAACACAACAGTTTTTTTTCTAACTGTCGAGTTGTGCATAGGGTATCTGCGACAGTAAAATGTGAAAATGCAGGATGGCGCTCCAGTGGGGGTAGATAATATCGACGAGTTTCAATGCCTTTTTCAGCTAAAGCTTTTTGTACGGTCTGACAATCGGAATTGAGACCAACCCCAAAAATATTACTAGCAAATTGCTCACAGTTTTGCTGCAACAAAAAATTGGGGTGAACACTAAGGGCTTGATAATAACTTTTCCTCACGGCGATATTATCTGCGAGCAAGGTTTCCCAATGTGTTAAGTTTGACAGCCCAATTGCGGCGTGAAATTCACTTAATTTATCATTGGTTCCGAGCATCGTGACCAGATCGCCTTCAAACCCAAAATTGGTGAGGCGTTTGATTTTTTCAATAAAGTCATGATCCGCACTTACAATAACGCCGCCTTCTCCAGCTCCGATGACTTTGGTCGCGTGTAAACTGAAAATGACAATCAAGGATTCATGCAGTGGCTGACAGCCCATGGCGCCAGCGGAATCAAAAACAACGGGGATCGCCGTTTGTTCGATAAAACATGACCAATCCTGAGGCGGTAATGGACTGCCATAAGCACTGACTGGCACGACAGCCGATACTGGGAATGTGTCGCAATGTTTGATGGCGGTGCTTGTGGATAAACACCAGGTTTGCATATCCACATCACAAAATAAGGGCTGTAAACCGGCGCGGATAACGGCAAGTGCGGTTGCAGCAAAAGTAAAAGCTGGCATCAATACGTAGCCACCTTTGGGTAAGTTTAAACTTTCTAATGCAAGTTGTAACGCGGAGGTACCGCTTTTAGTGGTTGTTAGGTGATATTGAGATTTTTCAGTCCCAGTTATTCGGTGAAGTAAATATTTTTCAAATTTTTCTAAGAATGGACCTCGATTGACGTAACGCTTGGTTTTTTCCATTTCGCTAAGTAGTGGGCTTAATTCATCAGCACTGGGCATGCAAGGGATCAGCAAGGGAATCTTGCGCATTGGTTTTTCCATGTTGTTTGAGTTTATTTTCCATATCGCCCACCCAATCCAAATGGTGATAATACCACATGAGCGTTTGTTCGATGCCAGACTGTAGGCTATAAGTTGGTTGCCATGCTATTTCGGATTTTACTTTTTCATTATTAAGACCATAGCGCCGGTCATCATTTTTTCTGTGTGCCACGTGAGTGATGGATGATTTGATCTTTTCGAGAGAAGCAAGGTTGAGCTTTTCGGCAGCTTCCCCAATTAAGGTTACCATCTCAAGAACGGATAATTCGTTATCAGCGCTGATATTATAACTTTCGCCTATTTTACCACGATGTAATATCGCTAAAATCGCATTGGCATTATCTTTGACATACAACCAATCTCGTTTTTGCTCACCATCGCTGTTGATGGGAATAGAAGATCCGGATAGCGCATTACGGATGATAATAGGGACAAGTTTTTCAGGCGTTTGCCAGGGGCCGTAGGTATTGGTGCTGCGGGTAATGATAATAGGCATTTCGTAGGTGTGATACCAGGTATAAACGAGATGATCTGCGCATGCTTTGGTTGCTGCATATGGGTTGCGAGGAAAATAGCCACTCATTTCATGACACTTGGGTTCGTTCGTTTTCAATTCCCCATAGACTTCATCGGTAGATATTTGTAGAAAACAATGATTTGGTTTACGTTTTTGCCAAGCATTTCTCGTTACTTCAAGTAACGTGAATGTGCCATGAATATTGGTTGAGATAAATTCCTCCGGTTGCTCGATGGAATTATCGACATGGCTTTCGGCTGCAAAATTGATGACTTTATCGATGAGGTATTGGGAAAATATTGACTCTAATAATGACTTATCCCGAATGTCGCCTATGATGAATTTTATTCGTGAACTATGCGGACTATCGGCAAGACGTACGTGCGAACCTGCGTAAGTTAATGCATCTAAAACAACCAAGGTAACATTGGTCTGTTGCAATGCTTCATGAATAAACCAACTGCCGATAAACCCAGCACCACCGGTAACGAGCCATGTTTCCACAATGATAATGATTTCCCTAACCCATTAATTAATTAATAGTAGGATGTAATTTCTTAACTGTAAATGGTAACGAAGAAGCGTGATAACAAGATAAGCAAATGTTTACCATAGGAATACCACGCCAAATGAGTTACAGTAAACAGGGCCTAGAGGAAACTAAACGCTGGGAGGCCAAATGGCATTATTAGCGGGTTGTGGATTATTCCTGTTAGAGCAGGTTATCCCTAAAATAACCGGTCGCGACAAAATGTTGAGTATTGGTCGCATGGATATGAATTGGAATATTGATGATGTTATCAATCATTGTAAGCGCCTCAATCTCCCGTATGATCCCGAGATTGAAACACTGATTCGCCAGAAGCCCAAGAGCGTTTATACCTCGAAAGAATTTTATCAGTTGCTCAAATTTGTTGAGTACGATGACATTGATTTTATCGCCGATGCGGGATGCACCATCGTCCATGACATGAACTATCCATTGCCTGCTGCCTTTGCACAGCAATTTGATTATGTCTGTGAAGTGGGGACCATTGAGCATATCTTTGACCAGAAAACGGTATTAGGAAATATGGCGAGCAGTGTGAAAGTCGGTGGGATTGTGTCGCATATTTCGCCACTCGAGGCCTATAATCATGGCTTTTATAATTATTCCTTAAACATCTTTCACGATTTTTATTGCGCAAATGGTTTTAATGAAATGGAATTTTTTTTATTACAATCAGCAAAGAATTTCATTGCCAATCAAAATGTAATCGTTCATCGCTTTCCCTATACCCCAGAAGAATTTCATATCGGACCAGAAATTCGTAATAGTGAATATAACACGATGGGCATTGGATTTATCGCCAGAAAACACCAACAGGTTGAGGATATTCAAATTCCGCAACAAGGCTCTTATGATCCAGATAGGAAACTCACGATATTGCGCAAATGGGATAAGTAAAGGGTTAAGAGCATGAAGCAATTGATCGGTGGTTTTTTTGAGTTGCACCCCCTGGCAGCGTGTTCTAAGCCAAATAGTTTGTGGGCACATTGGCAATTAAACGAGTCAAATTGTCTGTTACTGCAAAATGCAAGAAGTGCTCTTTTTTTATTATTAAATTATAAAAAGCCTAACAAAATATGGCTGCCCGCTTATCTTTGTGACGCGATTGTTATGGCGGTCAAGCGGGCTGGCATCCCTTATCAATTTTATCCGGTAGAGTATTGTCTTGAACCAAAAATTGGCTTTTTACAGCCGCAGCTCTCGCCTAGGGATGCGGTACTGGTAATCGATTATTTTGGGAAGTCCCCTGGTTTGGAATTTCGTCAAATGGCAGCCAGTATGGCGGATATCCTCTGGATTGAAGATAAGAGCCATAGTTTGGCTGCCGGCAGTGACAATTGGGGTGACTACATTATATATAGTCCTCGAAAATTGCTTGGGGTGCCAGATGGTGGTATTTTGCAAGGTAAGGATATTGATCCACAAGCGTTTAGTTTGACTTGCCATTTGCCAGCGATTAGTGATTTTATACCAGCATGGCTGCGATATGAAGATATCGCGGAAACACACAATGAGATATGGCATCAAGCCAATATAGAAAAAGAGCGTAAACAGATTGTTGGTAATTACCCGATGAGTCGCTTTACCAAAGAGCGGTTAATGCAAATTGCCGCACAACCATTGATAGAGCAGCGGCAGAGAAATTATAGTATTTTGCACAAAGCGTTAGCCGAGTTTGCTTTTGTTAATATGATATCAACGAAAGAAGTACCATTTGGGTTTGTAATTGCTCATCCAAGAAGAGAAGATTTATGGCAACACTTAATCCGCAATCAAATTTTTGCACAAAAACATTGGGTTGATATTGCCAGTGATCCAAAGGATTTCCGCTATGAGCACGAGCTTGCTACGCAATTGCTGACATTGCCGTGCGATCATCGCTATGGCGAGGGCGAAATGAAAAAAATAGTGGCAATAGTGAAAGAAGCGCTATGCAGCATCCCTATTTGATTCCACAATACGCGGATGCTTTCTTAGGGATAGCGCAAACGATAAGGTTACCGAGCGCTCAAATACCTATGTTAAAACAAAATATTTTGCAAACAGCGTATTATGATTTAGCAAGTTGTTATCCTCGAACGCCGCTTTTTTCTCTTGAAGCGATCGACTTAGATTTAGTACGTTTGGCCCATGAGAATTATATTAGTCTTACCTTTGCAACAGATGTTTTAGTACAGCCAGAGTTTGCGCAGTATGATGCGTTATTTGATTATGTTTATCCATTTAAACAGCACTATATTTTAAATCGCCAGTTGCCAATTGTTTTATCTAAGCATCACCGTTATGAGATTAAACAAGCTCAAAAAAAATGTGTGGTTCAGCCCATCAGCTTGAAAGAGAACCTGGAGGTTTGGCATTTACTTTATCAAAAACTTGTTTGGCGCCATCGGATATCTGGGCTACAGGCTTTTTCAAAGCATTATTTTCAAGTACTGAGTGAATTACCCAATATTCGAGCTTTAGCCGCGTTTGTGGATGCGGATATTGTCAGCATTCATCTCTGGTTGAGTTACCAAGATAAACTGTATAGTCACTTGGCGGCTTCTAATGAGAAGGGCTATCAGCATCGAGCAAGTTACGCGATTTATGCTTATATTATCGATATATTTCAGGAATTCACTTGGATTGATTTTGGCGGGAATAGTGGTGGTTGCGATAACCCGCAAGATGGTTTGTCGCGATTTAAGTCAGGTTTTTCCAATGAATTACGTGCAAGTTATATTCTAGGGAAAATATTTAATCCAGATGTTTATAGAGAGTTAAGTGTAGGGATCAGGGCCAAAAATTATTTCCCTTTGTATCGAAGTGCTGGTCGCGCGAGTCGCCATGTAATCACTTTTTAATAGCGCCATATAAAGAATGTCACGATAGATACCTTGCTTGAAAACCGCTGCTCTGGCTTTTCCTTCAAATTCAAACCCAACTTTTTCGTAGAGTTTGATGGCGGCCGTATTATTGTCAAGGACCCGCAAATATATTCTATTTAAGTTCTCATTTTCAAATCCATGATTAAGCATTAGTTTGGTTGCCAAAGTGCCTATCCCTTGGCTGTGATAATTTTTTTCACCAATAAACAGATGAAATTCAGCCGCATTATTGACTCTATCAATATTGAGTAAATAAATATTTCCCACATGAATATCGTTGTCTTGCAAGCATATTGCCAGGCGCAGTTCTTTGTGGCGATTGTGCAAATAGGCTGCGAACCATTGCTCTTCGGCTTCAAGATTTACATAACGGAAAGATTCGCCAAGTTGTGATACCAATGACGGATCACGGCGCCAAAGATTAATGTTAGGTAAATCGGTTTTGGTAATTTCTCGCAGGTATATCATGGGTTACCCTCTCTGCCACAGATCATATATATACTGGCGCATAAATCGGGATATTGCATACCCAATTGATAACACCCCTCGAGGTAATCCTGAGTAATGACACCCGCATGCAAGGCATTGTCTAATTGAAAATTAGCGAGTCCTTTAAAAAATATGCCACCACGATGCTTAATCGCTAATCCCGCGCGTTTAATGACGCTTTCTAAGGTATCAAAACTATAAGTAACTCGGTGGCCGTGTTTGCGCTCTGCTTCGGTCACCGCACAATTGTGATTAATGAGACCTATTTTAACGGCGATTTGCCTAGAGGGCGCATTAGCATTGGGAACCGCGACAAACAATAAGCCAGCAGGGGTTAGCCAAGATTTTATTTTTTCTAATACAAATTTGGGATCATCCAAGTGTTCCAAAGTATGGATGAGAAAAACGGCATCAAAATGTTTATTTATCTCAATCCGTTCGAATGTGTCACAAAGATAGGTGATGGGTTTATTGACTCTACTCTTCGTCTTTTGGATCAGTTCATCAGAGGCTTCAATCACTGTCAGACTTTGAAAACGGCTGACTAGCAAAGTAGTCATGTCGCCTTGATAACAACCCATCTCCAGCGCATGGCCTTGTGGCAAGAATGGTTCAAACGTTCGCATCATATAGTGCCGAAGGATCCCGTCGAACTCGTAAGCGTATTGGCGGTCATTATCTTGGTATTCTCGATTATAATTTCTCATTGGTCGCTCTAATTTTTTTATCCTTGATCAACGGCATAAAATCGTTGGTCGGGCGGTTGATAGTATTCGTCTAAAGAGGTCGGCACTCTCGCGTTATAACCTAATATCTGTTTCATTCGCGCATTGATTTTTTTGCAGTATCCTTCACCTAATAATTTGGGATAGTCGAGTTGTTGCTTAACAAAAGGTCGGCTGAAGGTCAGCGTTAATCCGCGTCGGACTTCGGTGGTAGTGTTTCTTCCTGCCGCATGCCAGAGATTAGAGTCAAAAATTAAGATATCACCTGCGGATCCGATAATACGGGTACTGTGTGAGAAAAATAATTCATCCGAAGGCTTTTGTTCAATATGATGTGAACCAGATAACACATGGGTTGCGCCATTGTCGCAAGTGAAATCATCTAATAAAATTAAAACGTTTAATAACCATTTGAAATTTTTTCCAAAAGTTCGAACATCACGATGAACTCGAGAAACATAGCTGGCATCTTGTGGCAGATTAACTACTGCGCCAAAAGAGTTTAAAATGATTTGGCTTTCAAAAAATTTTTCAATGAAATCATACAGTGTGAAATCGCGCAACAGGATTTCCATGCTGTTATGTTCACCAAGCAAATGATGGCAGGTGCCAGCCATTTCATGGCCCATGCCTTTTGCAATTTGCAGCTCTCGACGGTGATGATACATCTGCATTAAATCATCTTGCAGTGCAGACAATAGTGTTTTCGGTATTTGATTAGGAAACAATACCCACCCTTGCGTAGACAGCAGGTACAAATAATCTTGTTGATTCCGAGTATAGGTTGTCATATGTGTGGTGAATGCAAGCTTCAGGCCAGAAGTCATTTGCACTGAAATTTATCTTAGGATATATTGAATAAATCAATATAGGTAAAACACATGTTTGATCTTACTGGGCTTGAGCAAAATGTGACGCCACAGTCGGCTGCAGCAGCATTGGATGTGTTGGCGGAAATACTCAATAAATATGAAAGTGGCTTAGATAATCAACAAGCCTATGTATACGGCAAAATTTTGCCGGAAGTGACCGATCACTTTACCAAGTTTGCTAATTTGATAATCAAGCTTTTCAAACTTCCCAGTTGTAAACCGACCTTATTGCAATTTTATCTGTTGTGTTTACATAAGAGTAAGTTGATTGCCATCTTTGAGATTAGTGAACATCGAAACACCGATGTTGTGATGGCATTTTTTCTCACTAAGCTGCAAAAAAAAGCCGATCCAAAGCGACAACTGTGGCTGATGAAAGCATTGCTATTTTGTAGTTTTAATACCAGATTATCATACTATTTGTGGGATTTATTAGCGATTGATAAAAATTTAGGAATTGAAGCTTTGTTGGGATTATTAGCCAAGCGGCGCTTGTTTTTCCTGCAAGAAGCAGAAGCTTATGAACGTTTTATCCAAGGATTTGCTACCATCAAAACATGGCAGCTCCATGATCATTCGCCACCGCAATTAAGCCAAGTGTGGTACCAGGCGGCGTATGATTATGGCCCTGAAAAATATGTAGTGCTTAAGATTTTAAATCAATTAACCAAACAATGGTTAAAAGAGCGTGGTGTTATCGCCAAAAGCAAAGCTGCTATTAATCAGCGTGGTAGGCAAACCATTTTAGTAGTCCTTGAGTTATTTCAATCAAGTCATGCCATGTATCGTTGCTTTGTTAATGCCATACGGGCTTTGAGATCACACTATAAATTGATAGCCATTTCAGAAGCGAATGATATTGATGATATTGCCAAAGGGCATTTTGATGAATGGGTAGAGTTGAAACTCCATACCCCACAAGATATTTCTAAGGTGGTTAACCAAATTAATGCGCTGCAAGTTGATGCCTGCTGCTTTACCAGTGTCGGGATGAAATTTTGGGGCGTGTTGTTAGCCAATTTACGCTTAGCGCCGATCCAATTTACGCTGGCTGGGCATCCGATATCCAGTTGCTCTGAGGAGATGGATTATTTACTGTTGGAAGAAGAAAAATATATGCCTGGGATTGAGGCGACTGAGCAAATAGCAGGATTGCCCAGTGGTAATTTCGGATTTGTATTGCCGGAACATCAGCGGCTTGAGCTGAAAGTTTCAAATGACACAAAATTTAAAATCGCCGTTACCGGTACGGCTTATAAATTGTCGGCACAATTTTTAAATGTGTGTTGTGAGATAGCAGCGCGTTCGGAGAAAAAAATTGAATTCCATTTTTTCACAGCGAGTCGAGGACTTGAGTTTCATGTGCTTAATCAAAAAATTGGCTCATTATTTACGGATGCAATTATTTATCCGAGTTGCCATTATAGTAACTATCTAAATTATGTCAGTCAGTGTCAATTAGCATTGGCACCATTTCCATTCGGTGGCACCAATTCAACGGTGGATTGTATTTTAGTTGCCGTTCCCGAAGTTGCTTTGTTGTGCCCGAATATCGGTTGCGCCGATCCGTATTTATTGCGCAAGGTTGGTCTTGAAGATTGTGTGGTTACCTCCGTCGAAGCGTATATCACCAAAGCAGTAGCATTTATACATGACGATGCGCAGCGATTAGCATGCAAAAAAACACTTGAAAATTTAGGTGAGGATTTAGGAGGGGTTTTAGCTTCGAAGGATAACGGTGAACCTTACCGCCAAGTTGTTCAATCAATCATGAAAAGCTACACCAGCCTTAAGCAAGAAAATAAACCGTTTTTGCCGTATCTGACGTTAGTTTGAGCTTTGGAGGAATATTATGAAAATACTCGTAGTTGGTGCCTCAGGAACAATCGGCAGTGCTATTGTGAAAGAATTACAAAAGGATACGGATATATTATCTGCAAGTCTTAATTCAGGGGACTACAAAGTCGATCTTGGTGATGTGGCTTCGATAGGTAAACTATTTAAAAATATAAATGATCTGGATGGGATTGTTTGCGCTGCTGCACGTGGAGTGGTATTTAAACCACTGGTGGATATGTCGATAGATGATTACATAGCAAGTATGCAACAAAAATTACTAGGGCAATTATATTTGGCATTAGAAGGCATTAAGGTATTAAATGATCATGGTTCTATCACTTTAACGACCGGTATTATGAACCGTGACTTTGTACAGAATGGCAGTGCCGCAGCCATGGTAAATAATGCGGTGGAAGGTTTTGTTAAAGCGGCTGCATTGGATTTGCCGCGCGGGATCAGAATGAATGTAGTTTCTCCGGCTTTGCTCGAAGAATCCGTCGAAAAATACTCGCAGCTCTGTCCGGGTTTCGAGCCAGTCTCTTCTGCAAAAGTGGCAAGAGCTTATCGCAAAAGCATTTATGGTATTCAGTCCGGCCAAATATATCATGTTGGGTAGAGTGGTAATCGTTACCACGGAATACTCATTGCCGGGTTAATCGAAGCCATCAAATTGCGGAAGGTTTGGATGATGCTGTTGAGTGCCCCTTCGCTATCCGCTTCAAAGCGACAAATCAAATAAGGCGTGGTATTCGATGGTCGCACCAAACCCCAGCCCTCAGGGAAATCAAGCCGTAAGCCATCGAGGGTGGTGATTGTTGCCAGCGGATTATTGACCGAGGCTTTGGCAATTAATTGCTTGATGAATTCAAATTTGGTTTCATCGGAAATGGCGACTTTGAGTTCGGGGGTGTTGATGCTATTGGGATAGACTGCAAAAATTTGTTCGCTGGTGCCCGTGCGCTGGGAGAGATTTTCTACCAAGCGGCAAGCCGCATAAATGGCGTCATCAAAGCCGAACCATCGGTCATTAAAAAACAAATGCCCGCTCATTTCACCGGCTAATAGTGAATTGCTTTCTTTAATTTTGCCTTTAATAAAAGAATGCCCGGTTTTCCACATAATGGGCTCACCACCTAACTCAGTGATCAAGGAGGCTAAATGTTTGGTACACTTGATATCATAAATGATAGAACCGCCAGGGTGTTGCTGTAACACCGTCTCGGCGAATAACATCAATACTCTATCGGGCCAAATGATGGTGCCGGCATTGGTTACCACGCCCAATCGGTCGCCGTCGCCATCAAAAGCCAATCCTAAGTCGGCTTGATGTTCTTGCACGGCTGCAATCAAGTCGCGACAATTTTCGATTTGCGAGGGATCGGGATGGTGATTGGGGAAATGACCATCGACATCACAATAGAGCTCGATCACTTCCATGCCAATATCACGCAGAATTTTCGGTGCTATCAATCCGGCAACACCATTGCCGCAATCGACGACCACTCTTAAAGCTCGGCCACAGCGAATATTATTACGAATCGCGCGCTCGTAATTTTTGACAATATGGCGTTGCAGATAATCCCCTTCCCCTTCAGCCAGTTGTTGCGCAACGATTTTATGATACAAAGACATGATTTTATCGGAGCTTAGGGTTTCATGCCTTAATACCATCTTTAGCCCATTGTAATTTGCCGGATTATGACTACCGGTCAGCATGATCCCATTGGGGACGGGTAAATCATAAGTGGCATAATACAAAACGGGTGTTGGCACCATGCCAATGTTGATGACTTCTAAGCCCCCGGCTTGTAAACCTTGTGCCAGTGCGGCAAGTAATTTTGGTCCGGATAAGCGACCATCGCGTGCGATGACGACAGACTTTTCGTCTTGTTCTTGCGCTAGGGTCGCATAGGCTTTACCAATGAGGTAAACAGCATCTTCTGTGAGATTTTCGCCGACAATGCCGCGAATGTCGTACGCACGGAACATGCTTTTATCGAGAGCGATAGTCGTGTCCATGAATTATTTTGCTCCTGTGTGTCCGAAACCGCCGGTGCCGCGATCGGTTTGTTCATAGCTTTCTACCAGAGAAAACGCAACTTGTATGACGGGAATAAAAACGAGCTGTGCAATGCGATCGCCGGGCTCAATGGTGAAATGATCTTTACCGCGGTTCCAACAAGAAATATTAAGTGGCCCTTGATAATCCGAATCGATTAACCCCACTAAATTGCCTAACACAATGCCGTGCTTATGGCCAAGACCCGATCGCGGCAAGATGGTGGCAGCGATATTGGGGTCGGCGATGTAAATTGACAAGCCAGTTGGAATTAATATGGTATCACCGGGTGCTAGTTGTATTGACTCAGTTAAACAAGCTCGTAAATCTAATCCCGCAGAACCCGGTGTGGCATATTGTGGCAGTGGAAACTCCGTGCCAATACGTTTATCTAAAATTTTTACTTGAATTTGTTTTTGCATGATATTGTTCCGTGATAAGTGCAATGAGTGCGGTTGCTAAGGTGGATTTACGCATTTTGGGGAAATGCTTTTTGCCGGTTTGCCAAATAGCGATAACCTCATTGTCATCGCTGTGAAAGCCGATGTCTGAACGGGAGACATCGTTGGCAATAATTAAGTCGAGATTTTTTATTTGCAATTTTTGTAATGCCTTGTGTTCGAGCGCATCGGTTTGGGCAGCAAAACCCACTGCGAAGGGGCCATTATCAAGGTTTGCGACCGCTGATGCAATATCGGGTGTTTTAACCAAGTTCAATTGGATTTCATCGTCGTCTTTGCTGATTTTATGATGAGCAATGGTTTTGGCTTGATAATCCGCTACCGCGGCGGCGCTAATAAAGATATCGTAAGCTTTGATCAGAGCGAGCACTTGATCGTACATTTCTTTGGCACTGGTGACCGATCGCTTGGTGACATTTTCTGGGCATGTTAAAGAAGTTGGGCCGCTGATTAAACAAACTTCGGCACCGGCTTGTTGCGCAGCAGCGGCTAAGGCGTAGCCCATTTTGCCGGAGCTGTAGTTGCTGAGGTAGCGTATCGGATCGATGGCTTCTCGCGTGGGGCCGGCGGTGATCAACACGTTGCAATTGGCCAGTGGTCTTTCCGCTTGTTGCGCCAAGAGGAAGGCGAGTATTTCAGGAACCTCGACCAGTCGGCCAGGGCCGATATCACCGCAAGCTTGTAATCCTTCGGCTGGGCCGAGGATGGCAATGTTTCGGGTTTGGAGAATGGTGAGATTAGCCACGGTTGCGGGATTTAGCCACATGTGTTGGTTCATTGCCGGGACCAACAGTTTTTTGGCTGGGCTTGCGAGCCAGGTCGAGGTGAGAATATCATCCGCGAGCCCATGGGCCACTTTGGCTAAGACGTTGGCGGACGCGGGGGCGATGAGGAACCAATCCGCCCATTTCGCGAGTTCTATGTGATCCATGCCAGAAGTCGATATGTTTTCTTGTGCTTCGGCACAAACGGGATGGCCGGATAACGCTTGGCAACTCAGTGGGGTAACAAATTTTTGCGCGTTGCGCGTGAGAATGATGCGAACTTGCGCGCCCATTTGCTTTAATTCGCTAATGAGGTCAAGAATTTTGTAGGCAGCGATGCCGCCGGTGATACCAATTAGAATTTTTTGACCAGCAAACCGTTTAGTCATTACGCACCGCATTTTGTGTTTAAATGTTAATCTATATTAACGGTTTATATGTTAACCGCCTGAAAAATTATAATTCTTTTGCTATCCTTCTTGCCAGCCCCTTAGATTTTCCTTAAAATCATGCCCCTTTAGCTACCAAATCGAATTGAGGCGAAAATATATGTACGCGATTATTGAAAGCGGTGGTAAGCAATACCGAATAGCCGTGGGTCAAACCCTAAAATTAGAGAAGTTACCGGTAGAGGCTGGCGCTGCCATTGAGCTCGATAAAGTCTTGATGGTCGTTGATAGCGATAAAGTGGAGCTGGGTAAGCCTTACCTCGATTCTGCCACCGTCAAAGCGGAAGTGTTGACTCATGGCCGTAAGAAAAAAATCAAAGTGTTGAAATTCAAACGCCGTAAAAACTATTTGCGTACTCAGGGCCATCGGCAGTGGTTCACTGAAGTTAAAATTACAGATATCAAGGGGTAATAAGTCATGGCTCATAAGAAGGCTGGCGGTAGTACGCGAAACGGTCGCGATTCGATTTCCAAACGCTTAGGCGTGAAACGTTTTGGTGGTGAATGTGTTAAAGCAGGCAATATCCTGGTTCGGCAACGCGGTACCGCGTTTCACCCCGGTGATAATGTGGGTTGTGGTACCGATCATACCTTGTTTGCTTTAGTCGATGGTGTGGTTACCTTTAAAGTTAAAGGGAAAAACAAACGACGGATGGTATTTGTTGAGCCACAAGCCGCTGATCAAACGAACTAATAAAAATCTCTCTAATAATTTGTTTATCCTACCATGAAATTCGTTGATGAAGCGTTTATAGAAGTCACCGCTGGCAAGGGTGGCGATGGTTGCATGAGTTTCCATCGAGAAAAATTCGTTCCCAAAGGTGGACCTGATGGTGGTGATGGCGGCCACGGTGGCAGCATTTACTTGCTTGGTGAGCGCAATCTCAATACCCTCATTGATTTTCGCTATCAGCGCTTGATTAAAGCCCAAAAAGGGGCAAATGGCATGGGAAGTTTGTGTTCGGGCAAATCAGGCGAAGACAGTTTTGTTGCCGTTCCAGTTGGGACCTCGGTCTACGATGCCGACACCGATGAATTGATTGGCGATATTACCGAGCCAGAACAAGCGATTTTAGTTGCGAAAGGTGGCTTCGGTGGTCGCGGGAACGCAACATTTAAAAGCAGCACTAATCGAGCGCCGCGTAAATTTACCAAAGGCACCCCCGGTGAACAGCGTCGGTTACGTTTAGAATTAAAAGTATTAGCCGATGTGGGTTTATTGGGTTTACCCAATGCCGGTAAGTCAACGTTCATTCGCGGTGTTTCGGCGGCGACACCTAAAGTTGCCGATTACCCTTTTACGACTTTATATCCGCATTTGGGTGTGGTCCGAGTCAATGTCGAGCACAGTTTCGTGGTGGCGGATATTCCAGGACTCATCGAAGGCGCGGCTGAAGGCGCGGGGCTTGGGGTGCAGTTTTTAAAACATTTAGCGCGCACTCGGATTCTCTTGCACCTTGTTGATGTGTTGCCGCAGTCCGGTAACGATCCGGTTGCTGATGTGATAACGATTACCGAAGAGCTGAGCAAATACCACGAGGATTTAATGCACAAACCACGGTGGTTGGTTTTAAACAAAGTGGAGTTATTGCCCGACGATCAGCGGCAGATAATTTGCGATGACATCATCGCACGGCTCGAGTGGACCGATCCAGTCTTTCAAATTTCTGCTTTAGCTAAGCGCGGACTAGAGCCTCTCATTTACGCCCTGAATAAACAGTTACAGCCAGAATAATACCCATCATTCTCGGGTTGCTACGCCCGAAATTTACAGGTATACAATTCGTAACGATTAACCCAAAACGCGCAAAAACATCGGAAATACAAGTATGAAAAAACCATTGCCTAAGCGCCGCGGGCAAGGATTTGCCTTGCCCGGCGTCAAAACAACCGGGGAGCTTCAGCTTTTTTTGTGTTAGGCGGCTTTTTTCGAAGAAAGCTGTTTGATTCTGTTATTCAATCGATGCTTATATCGGGCTGCTTTATTTTTATGAATGATCCCTTTTGTCACCATGCGGTCGAGAACCGGCACGGCTTCTGTGAGCGCTTTTTGTGCGGCTTCAACATCAGCGGTGTCCAGTGCTTTTACGACTTTTTTGACATGGGTACGATACATGGATCGCATGCTGGCATTAAGCCGGCGGTTTTTTTCAGCTTGTCTAGCACGTTTACGTGCTTGGGCGGTGTTAGCCATCTAAACTCCACAATCTATCTGTTCTAAGAAGGCGCAATGATGCCTTTATTTACTAAATTTGTCAATGAATTACTCGCCTTAGCTCAAAGTCCAAACGCGATTGCGTCAGGAATAGGGCTGGTTGACACTTGCTTTTTCGGCTGCAAATGTCAACCGGCCCGAGTGGGAATGTGGTATATTCCTCGGATGAATGATAAATCGAAATATTACGAACATACTCGCAGACTCATTTTGCTTTCTGCTCTGATCAATTTTTCATTAGCGGTGATTAAAGCGTTAGGTGGTATCAAGGCCAATTCCCATGCCTTATTTGCGGATGGCATTCATTCCCTTTCAGATGTGTTAACGGATTTTTTTGTGCTCTTAGCTGCAAAATATGGTTCACGGCAGGCGGATTGGGATCATCCATATGGTCATCAACGAATTGAAACAGCCGCAAACTTGGGTTTATCGGTTTTTATTATCCTTGCCGGATCAGCGATTCTATACGATGCCATCACGGGGCTTTTTTCTCGTGATCCGCTTGTTATACCAGAGCGAGCAGCAATTTGGATAGCGCTTATTTCGGTTATTGCCAATGAATGCTTATATCAATTAATGAACCGTATTGGCAAAAAAATTCATTCGAAATTGCTTATAGCGAACGCGTGGCATAATCGCAGTGACGCAGCCTCTTCTGCGGTGGTGGTATTGGGGGTGAGCGCCAGCCTTTTGGGTTATCCTTTCATTGATAGCGTGGCAGCTTGTGTCGTTAGTTTATTAATTATAAACATGGGTATCCGCATTGGCTGGGCAAGTGTTCAAGAATTAATTGATACAGGCCTAGACAAAGAGAAACTGTCGCTATTGCATGAGACTATCCAAAAAGTTCCGGGAGTGTGTTCTTTGCATGAGTTACGGACCCGCTCCATGGCGGGCCGGGTTTTGATCGACGTGCACATCCAGGTTGACCCATTCATCAGTGTTTCCGAGGGGCATTATATTGGTGGCATGGTCGCAAATGCTTTGCGTCGTGTGTTACCAGAAATTGCTGATGTTACTGTGCATGTCGATCCGGAAGATGATGAAAGCAATCGACCTTGTATTCATTTGCCACCAAGAGCAGCATTGCATGAAAAATTTTTAGCGCGATGGCAAGGCTTATTTGATGAGCCTATGGTGGAAATTAAATTACATTATCTGGATGGTAAAATCGAAGTAGAATTATTTTTACCAAGCTCGGATAGTTACCGGAATGACACGCGGATCACGGCGTTTCGGCAACAATTGCTTCAGATAGCAGACATTCAAGCGGTATCAATTTGGCAAGCTTTGATTAGAGATTGAGATGCTTGGCTGCTTTGCGCTACACTCATTGCTTTAACAAAGCAAGAGGTCGGTGAGCAATGAGTGTCGATAGCTTAAATTTTGTAAATAAACTGATTAACGAACACAGCATTCGATATATTGATTTGCGATTTACCGATACGCGGGGTAAAGAGCAGCATGTTACTGTTCCGGCAGCTACCATTGATCCGGGATTTTTTACCGAAGGAAAAATGTTTGATGGATCTTCCATTGCGGGTTGGAAAGGCATTCATAATTCCGACATGATTTTATTGCCGGATGCGCAGACGGCTGTGGTTGATCCTTTCTGCGAAGAAGCCACTTTGAATATTCGTTGCGATATCATTGAGCCAAGTACCATGATGAGTTATGAGCGCGATCCGCGCGCCGTTGCCAGACTAGCGGAGCAATATTTGCAATCGTCCGGTCTTGCCGATTTTTGTTATGTTGGTCCTGAGCCAGAATTTTTTATTTTCGACGATGTGCGTTGGTCAGTGCAAATGAGCGGCGCGAGTTATTCGATTGATTCCCATGAGGCGGCTTGGAACGCAGGGAAACATATTGAAGGAGGCAATTTGGGCCATAGACCAGGCGTCAAGGGCGGTTATTTCCCGGTTCCTCCGGTTGATTCATCACAAGATCTTCGTTCAGAAATGTGTAATGTCTTAGAGCGTATGGGTTTGGTGGTCGAAGCACATCATCATGAGGTAGCCACCAGCAACCAGAATGAAATCTCGACGCGTTTTAATACGTTATTACGCAAGGCAGATGAGGTACAAGTTTTGAAATATGTGATCCATAATGTGGCGCATGCTTATGGCAAGACAGCAACCTTCATGCCCAAACCGCTCGTGGGAGATAATGGCAGTGGTATGCATATTCATATCTCATTAGCCAAAGATGGGCAGAATTTATTTTCCGGTGATAAGTACGCGGGGTTATCCGATACAGCACTGTATTTTATTGGTGGCGTTATTCACCATGCTCGTGCGGTGAATGCATTTACCAATGCCACGACCAACAGTTACAAACGGCTAGTGCCTGGCTTTGAGGCACCGGTTTTGCTGGCTTATTCTGCGCGCAATCGCTCGGCATCGATACGGATCCCTTTTGTTGTCAATCCCAAAGCCCGCAGAATAGAAATTCGTTTTCCAGACCCAGCTTGTAATCCTTACTTGGCATTTAGTGCTATTTTGATGGCGGGTGTGGATGGGATCCGTAATAAAATTCATCCAGGCGATCCGCATGACAAAGATTTATATGATTTGCCGGCAGAGGCGTTACGAGAGATTCCCACCGTTTGTGCTTCATTGGATCAGGCGGTTAATTGTTTGAGTGACGATCGGGCTTTTTTATTAGAGGGTGGTGTATTTAGCCATGATTTAATTGACAGCTATATTCAGTTGAAACAACAAGAAATTCAGCGATTGAGGATGACAACCAATCCAGTTGAATTTGAGTTGTATTACAGTTTATAGGGAGAGTTGCCCATGAAATTTAGCAAATATACGTTCGTATTCATTAGCTTTTTGTTTTCGGTAATTTGCCAGGCAGCCATTTATAAATGGAAAGATGGTAATGGAAATGTCTATTATAGCGATAAGCCGCATCAAGATGCTCAAAAAATTAACATTGGTGTGACACCCAACCCCGAGTCCAATCAAGAAAGCGCAGACGACGGTGGTGACGATGGGTTTTCTAACGACCAAGAGCAAACAGCCGAAGCCGTAGAAAAAAAAAGCTACCAAGCAATAAATATCGTGAGCCCACAGAATGAAGAAACCATTCGCAACGTTTCTGAAACGGTAGTAGTTGAAATTGCGGTCTCGCCTGAGCTCAGCAATGGTGATCAGGTTGTCATCGTGATGGATGGAAAAATTGCAGCAGGGCCCAGCAGTCAAACCACATTAATACTGGCAGAGGTGGTTCGAGGTGAACATAAATTACAAGCCCGAGTCGTTGATTCAAAAGGCAATATCGTGAAAGCATCTGAAGAAGTCACTATCTATATGCATAAGCCATTTATTCAAAGGAATGTCAATTAGCCATTATGCCAATTCGCAAATGATAGGGCCTGTTGAGGGATTTCCTGCGCACGGCACGGTGTATTAAGGACGAAAAGTGACGTATCCGGTATGGCAGGAGGTGAATTAGCTCCGATGAAATCTTACAGCAGGGGTAAGAAGGCTGATAATGTTATT
>CAYGNG010000011.1:0-64885 GCA_964351225.1 uncultured Gammaproteobacteria bacterium | reverse complement strand
AATATTGAAAAAATCTCAGTACTCACCGGGCTTTCAGTCGAAGAGCTTCGCAATAGGTAACCATTTACCCCAATCCGTCGCGCAGTGACTGATTGGGGTGAATGGTTACTAGGGCCTGTTGACATTTGCTTTTTATTCCCAGTGGGTCTTTCTTTTTAATCATCGACCCCGTGCCGGTCGATAAGTCACTTAAAACCATTTATGATCACCAGGGCCAGCTAGCCAAGATGAGACTATCGTTTATGAATGCAGGAAACAAAAAGTTCCTTTCTTTAATCATCTGGATCGTGGCGCTTATAACGATTGGTGGGATTATCGGCTCTTTGACCAAGCCAGAGATTAGCATTTGGTATAGCACCCTACATCGAGCCCTCCTAACACCACCAAATTATGTCTTTCCGGTTGCCTGGACTATTTTATACGGAATTATTGGCGCTTGCGGCTGGCTCATTTGGCGGCCTCAAGCATTTCCTAAGCGACGTGTTATCAAAACATTATACGTGGCCCAGCTCATTTTAAACTGGAGCTGGACACCTTTATTCTTCCATTACCACTTAACTGGACTTTCCCTGGTGGTTTTGGGGCTCATGGATATTTTTGTCGGCACAATAATATGGTTAGCTTACCAAAAAGTGAGCGCGGTATCGCTGCTGATGCTTCCTTATTTATTCTGGATTCTGTTCGCAAGCTACTTAAACTTTTACATATGGCAATATAACTGAATGCGCTTTGATTGAGCCCTTAGCATTCCGCATGATTTTAACCCGCATCAAAAGCCGATGGCATTTCAATCTGGCTTTCTCGGCTTGCCACGAGACCCTCTCGCCCCTTATTTTTCGACTACGTATTTTGGTAAAATATTTTGCCGATTTGGGTAGATGGTTGGGGCGGGATAATATTCGGCGTAGAGTTGAATATCGCCAGCCGTTTGTTCGCCCGCTACGGCGGCGACAAAAGCCAGCGCCATATCAATCCCCGCGGAAACGCCGGCAGCGGTCCAGAGGTTATCATCACGCGTATAGCGTGTCGCGGTCACCGTCACTTCCGGAAAATGCGCTAAGCGCGCCACAGACTCCCAATGTGTGGTTGCTTGTCTATTCGCTAATAAACCCGCGGCTTGTAACAGAAACGCTCCGGTACACACCGATAAAATATGTCGGCATCGCAGCGCTTGCGCTTGAATAAATTGCAGGATAGAGGGGTTCTCCACGGCTTTGCGGGTACCAAGGCCGCCGGGGATTAATAAATAATCTAATGCGGGACACGATGACAAATCACTCGTAACTTGTAGCGTTAATCCTTTGGCGCTCGTTACCCAACCACCGCCCTCACTAAGCAATAGCAATTCGTTGGGGCCATTGAAATGATCGCGCCAAATTGCAAAAATTTCCCACGGCCCAAAAAAATCGAGATCTTCAAATTGATCAAACAATAAAAATCCCACGCGATGACGGTGCATGAATGATTTTCCTTGCGTTGTTTTCAAAAAAAATTGCGTAAGCCGCCCTCGAGACACAGTAAAATGCATCTGTTTTTTCTTTTATTTACAACATCATATCTTTTTTAAATCGCGGTTGCTACAATCGGTTGTGTCTGTTCAATGAAATTTCACAATAACAATTTGGAGGTGCTTATGTTTTCTTTCTTATCGGGAACACAAGAAAAATCTAACGATTTCGTACAATTGCAAAAACATACTCAAACAGAAATCAATTTCGCTAGCGCACTGGCTGTCATCCAAGAAAATCAAATCAGTGCCGCACATATAACACTCCTCAAAACACCGGCTTTTCTGGCTACTTTATCCGCGGAGAATATCGCGGACTTAATCCAAGCAAAAAAAGACCGAACCGATAGCAGCTGGACTCATTTCACAGCTTATCGAGAAATGATCCGGGAGGCCATTTTAAACGTAATAACACGAGTCACTGGTGAAGCAGGCTGTGACCGCGTCGCTCGCTTGGTTCATTTCCATGATGATTATTTACGGAGTTATTCTGGCGCATCCACCTGGAGGGATAGCGCAGGAACCACCTGCAGCCATTCTTATCACTTAATCGAAACCGCTTTAATCGAAAAGACGATTTCAGTTTGCAATCCGCAGCCTGAACAAAAGCAAGAAGACTATTGCTCGGAATCGGTCACCGAATTAACCGCATTGATGACAAAAGAAGAATTAAATATCCTCAGAATTTTAGCCATCGTGGCAAAAAACCAATTGTCCGAGCCGCATTTCCAACTATTGAAAACCGATAAGTTTTTAAACGCACTAACTGTCGAACAAATTGGTAACTTAATTGCAACCAAACATACCTCCAAAGCCGATCCGGCGTGGGAACATTTTGCTAGCTACCGCTCACGGATTATTGTTCCGGCCATTTTAAAATTTATTGCGCGCACCGAAACACGAGCAGTATGGAACGAGATCCAAGCATTCATTAATAATAAGCGCGGATATTTATCCCATGCCGATGACGCTTCATTTAAGGCCATTCAAAACGCGCTCAATACGCAATTGATTGCTATCAGAAAGAAATCACCGCCGGCAGTAAACGCGGATAGCCTCCGATATCCGACAATTGGCTTCTTGTCTGGCGCCATATCAGAGCAAAAAAAGCCACCCCTTCCTGCATCGTATTCGTATGCCACGGTCACCTTGGGTGGTAACTCTGGCCACGGATAACACCAAACCATCTGGCAAAGTGGCCGCTTTGCCAGATGGTATGCACTAGAAAGCCATTATACTACCCATGGTCATGGGTAAAATCCTGCCTATCCAGCTCTCTGATTTTCTAAAATTTTATGTTACGCTATTGGTTATTAATGAAATTTCATTCGCGATTTATTAAGGAAGTGTTAAGGTTTGGTTGCTAGAGTTAATATATGCGAATATTAAACAGGATTGTGCCATGCGCTTTTTTAAAGACAGAACAAACGGATTTTTCAATAACCACGCTCATCAATCGCCGCTCGAGCAATTCTTTGCAAACCTCAAGGAATCGGGCCCAGCGATAGCTTGGAAACACCTGATAAATACCATCAGGGAGGATACAACACTTTTAAAACAGCTTAAAATCGAAATTCTGACACAACACACCATTGACTCATTCAACGGCACCGCTCAGGCAACCGCAACCGAAATTAAACAGATTGCCGCCAAAACCATTGCCAACAAAACCTCCGCCGAATTGAGGTCTTTGTCAACCCGAGAAATCGAAATACTCGAAAAGCATGCCAACTCACTATCGACTGCGCTCCTTCCACCAGCACAACAATCCTCTCTTTCACCAAAACCACCCGGCGGATAATTTCATATCATTACCCGCCGCCGGTTCTTCTTCAGCTAGAGCCGTGATTAGAGCGCGCGCTGGTAGCAGCGGCTGGCGCTTCTTGCTCGGCCTTTACTTCTCTCACCGCGCCACGCGCTTCAACGAGTGCTGGTGATTTAAATAGCTGCATTAATTTCGCCAACGGAAGAGCACCGCTATCGGTTACCAACGTCCCCTCCAAGCGGAATTGGCTAACAACTTCGGCCAAGGATTTCAATAAGGCTTGTTGCTGTGCCAGCGGTTGCTCGGAGAGCATTTGTGCCGCTTGGGCTTCTGCTTCTGCTTTTGAGATGATCCGTTTATTTTCCTCTTGCTGTAGCAACACGTTATTGTGTGCTTCCGAAAGTAATCGCTCATTAACGGCCCGCTGTGCTCTTAATTTTTGATTTTCTTGCGCGGGAACGAGTGTGGCTTGCTCCAAACTTTGTTTTAACTTTGGATCGGAGATGATCAACGATTCTAAGACCACACTCTCTACCTCGACCCCCCACTGCGCCGCTGTTGGTTTAACAATATCCGTGATCTCTTTGGCAATGACATCATAAACGCCCGTATGCTGTTTTTTATCGGTGAAAATACTACTAACCGATGCTGAAGCATTCATTTCATCTGCTTCTTTCGCTTCATGGCCTTCTCTCGCTTTACCCAGGCTGTTAACAAAAATTTCTTGTAAACTATATCGTGAAATCACATCTCGCGTCACGGCATGGGTTTCATTATTCAATGCTTGCTGAAGGTTTTCAGGGCCCATGTTTTTAACCAGCTTTTCCGGATCGGTCACCTTGTAACGTATTAAAACTTGCGCTTTCAACGGCGTCGGTTCATTGGTTGACACTTCAACTTGCTCAAACGGCATGACGGTTTCCGCCATTGAGATTTCCGGCAATACCCGGTGCGTCACTTTATCAAAGCTGTGATAACCAGGTGGCAAAATTAACAGTTCAGTCCCATTGTAAACGGGGCGAACCGCACTCGGTCGCACATAAATAAATTTAATGGGCCCAAGCCTGGCAATACCGGAACTTTGATAGGCGGATTCCATATCCACGCGACAGCTATCCTTCCATTGAAAGGTTGGGGACAAGCTCAAATGACGCCCTGGCAATAATATTTTAGGGTGGCCATTATCCATTACCAAACCATACTCACCTTGATCAATCGTCACCAGCGTCAGCGGTATCTGCCGAAAAGACATCTCATTTAAATTAATTTCACTTTGTAACAACGAGAAAGGGTGCCTGAGCCAATGCCAACCCGGCTCCAAAATTCTGGGGCTGCCATTGTAAGTGACATAGCCTAATTTTCCTTGCGGAATGAAAGTAACTTTAAACAACAAATAGATTAACCCTACTCCGGTCGCCGCCACGAATAAAGTCGCTAACCATCCTAAGGCCTTATAAACAAACCCTTGTTGATTGGGTGGTGGATTTACCAGACGCGCAATGTCTGCTTCATCGTTAGCATTTGGCTGAATATAATATGCATCAGGAACCAAGTTCATCGCGCTATTGTCCCTGCCTGGTGCCGCACGCTGCTGTGTTGCTTTAAGTTTTTCCGTGCCTTTTACCGGCTGAAACAGTGGATTCGGTTGATATTCTTCATCGGAAAGAATTTGGCTTGATAACATCGCTGTTCGCTCCTTTGTGCTTGTGACAACAAGAATCATAAAGGGCGGCGGTTTCGCAATGATTTCATGCCGGTAACGGTTTGTAACACTTTGTGTCGTTACTGTGTCGTAACCACCCCATTTTTACTGGCGACCAGCACCACATCCGCCGGTCTTTTCGCAAATATGCCATTGCTCACCACGCCCGGGATTTGGTTCAGTAATTCTTCCATTTTAATGGGTTCTTGGATCTCAAAGTGATAAATATCTAAAATGACATTGCCATTATCGGTGACAAAACTCTCGCGATACTCCGGATCACCGCCAAGCTGACGGATCGCTCTGGCAACGAAACTTCGGGCACAAGGGATGACTTCTATCGGTACCGGGTGTTTTTCAGATAGCACGGTTACTTGCTTGGATTCATCAATCATGCAAATAAATTTTTTAGAAGCGCTCGCGACAATTTTTTCTTGCGTGAGTGCCCCGCCCCCACCTTTAATCATTTGTTTATGGGGATTTACTTCATCTGCGCCATCGAAATAAACCGGCACCTGCACGACGGAATTTAGATCCACGATGCGAATACCCGCCGCTTTTAACTTCTCAGCGCTGACGTGGGAGGTGGTGACGGCCCCTTCGATCTTATTGCGATACGCGGATAATAACTCAATGAAGCAATTCACGGTCGAGCCAGTGCCTATACCGATAACTTCATCTTCGACCAAATGCGCCAAAGCCGCCTTGGCCACATTTTGTTTCATTGTTTGTTGCCCCACACGCCACCTCCAACGATAGAATTAATTCAACCTGTTGCGCGCCTTGAAATTCAGACCGCAACCACCATGTTAATGGTAACAATCAATTAGGAGGACTGCACGATGAGTTTAACACGATACGAACCTTGGCGTTTATTAGATGAATTAAACAAAGCCTTTTACCCCAATAGGCCGGCTCGCTTTAGCGATGACACGTCGGCTGTGGCTACCGCCAATTGGATCCCCTCTGTCGATGTCCATGAGGAAGAAAACCGCTTTGTTATTTCGGCTGATTTGCCTGGTATCGCAAAAGAAGACATCAAAATTGCGATGCACGATCATGTGCTTTCTATTGGCGGTGAGCGGAAAAGCGAAAGCGAAGAAAAAACCAAAAAATTTACTCGAGCCGAGAAAGTTTATGGTAAATTCGAAAGCCAATTCACCCTGCCAGACACCGCAGACATTGAAGGCATTTCAGCAAAACATTTAAATGGTGTGTTGGAAATTGTTATTCCTAAAGTTAACCCGGCGCGTGGCAAACAAATTGATATTCGTGTTGAATAAACCGGCTTTGGGGGTGTCGTGCTACGGCTTGTGCAAAAAAACTGGCACCCCGGGGGTTTTTCCTGAATAATTACGTCTTGTTGCCAAACTGTGCCATGAATCAATCCTTACCATGCAAATTTTCTACTTACAAGTCGTCGTCAATGCCCCATTATACCAACACTTTGATTATCTCCCGCCAGATGATTTCCCAGCAGAAAAAGTTAAAGTCGGGCTTAGGGTGCAAGTGCCTTTCCGCAATAAACCCATCACCGGCATTATTATCGGCATCAGCGCTGGCAGCAGTTGCCCTAAAAACAAAATCAAACAGGCGATATCCATTTTGGATGATGAGCCCCTTATCGATGCCGAATTGATGGCGTTATGCCAATGGGCCAGTGGCTACTATCATCATCCGCTCGGTGAAACACTGCTAAACGCCATCCCGACGGCTTTACGGCAAGGAAAAGCGCTAAACCAAGCCAAATTAAAACCACCCCACGCTCCCACAAGCGCCCTCTCGCCACCTCATGTCTTAAATGAAGCGCAACGACAAGCCGTCGCAACCATCTTAGAATACCGCCATACCTACCACGCTTTCCTGCTAGACGGGATCACCGGCAGCGGCAAAACCGAAGTCTATCTCGCATTGATTGCAGCACTCCTCTCCGAACAAAATAAGCAAATCTTGGTGTTAGTCCCTGAGATTTCCCTCACACCACAAATGGTAGCGCGCTTCACGGATCGTTTCTCAACACCCATCGCGCTCATACACTCTGGCCTTAATGACACCGAGCGGATGCGCGCTTGGTGGCAAGCCAAAATTCATCACGCCCGCATTGTTATCGGAACGCGTTCTGCTATTTTTACCCCCATGCCGAATTTAGCACTCATCATCGTTGATGAAGAACACGATCCCTCTTTCAAACAGCAAGAAGGGTTGCGCTATTGTGCTCGTGATCTTGCGATCCTGCGTGCCAGCAGGTTAAAGATACCCATCGTGTTAGGCTCGGCAACGCCTTCTTTTGAGAGCACTTATCACGCGATTTCACAAAAATATACCGCCCTCAAACTGCCCAACCGCGCCGGAGCGGCAACAACCCCAACATTCCATTTATTAGATTGCCGTCATATCGTCATGGAAAATGGCTTAACGCCCACCTTAATCGCCATGATGAAAGAACACCTTGACCGTCAAGAGCAAGTCATGTTGTTTATCAATCGGCGAGGGTTTGCCCCCACCTTGCTGTGCCCAGAATGTGGCTGGATGGCGCATTGTCAACACTGCGATGCGCGCTTAACGCTGCATAAAAATCCGCACGTCTTGCGTTGCCATCATTGCACCGCCTCGCATCGCGTCCCCACGATTTGTGAAAACTGCAAACTTTCAACCCTGATTGAGCTCGGAGATGGTACCGAACGCATCGAAGCAACCATCACCCAATTATTCCCCAATCACGCGCTTGCGCGCCTTGATCGCGATACCACACAGCGCAAAGGCGCGTTGCAACAAATACTGCATGCCATTCAACACGGTGAGAAACAAATCTTAATTGGCACGCAAATGCTCGCGAAAGGGCACCATTTCCCTAACGTGACCCTGGTTGGGGTCCTCAATGCCGATCAGGGTTTGTTTAGTGTCGACTACCGCGCTTGTGAACGCACCGCACAAATGATTATGCAAGTAGCTGGCCGCGCCGGTCGCGCTGAGAAGCCTGGCCATGTCTTCATCCAGACGTATCACCCAGATCATCCACTCATGCAATTGGTTTTACAAAATGATTATCAGCAATTTATTGCCATGGGATTAGCCGAAAGACAGAGCACAACACTACCTCCTTTTAGTTTTCACGTTTTATTTCGTGCTGAAGCCACCAAACGTGGGATCAGTTTACAATTCTTGCAACAAGTCCGTGCGCACGTCAAAAAGCCGGCTGCTGTTTTCATTCTTGGTCCCGTCCCGGCGCCCATGGAAAAACGCGCAGGCCGCTTCCGCGCGCAACTCTTATTGCAATCCGTAAATCGCAAAGCGCTGCATCAAGCCGTCAAAGCCATCCTCAATGCCATAGAAGATAACCGACTAACTCGGCAAGTCCGCTGGTCAGTCGATGTCGATCCGGTGGATATGCTCTAACGCAGCGGCGATAGGTGATCAACCTTCAATCTGATTGGTTCTTTTTTTAACCGTCCTTCTCTGCAAAACTGTATTTCCTTCCAGCGCATGTGATAGGCTAAGCCATAAAAACGGCAGAGGGTCTAATTGTGAGCAAAAGCTATAAAGATTACTCCATATATTTTCTCGATGAAGCAAGTAAATCAGGATTACGATACCCTTTCGGCCGATTATTTAGTTTTATCCCGGCAGGTGTTGCTCATGTTTTAGATACCCTGTTAGTAGGGCTAGATGGCAAAATACATAAACCGAAAGAAAACCATTTCAACGGGCCTTTGGGTCTTATCTGCGGTGCGCCGCCACTGCTTGTTGGCATGGCAATCGGCTTCATTCTACAAGTGCTCTTCAATATTCCTTCTGCTGTCGGGCACAATTTTATTGATAAGCCCATAGCCGTTTTATTACACGGGAAAAGGGGGAAGTACAAAAAAAATAGCTTGCTTCTTCCGCCAATTGTTTTTCTTCCTTTCGTGGCCACTTTCGGCATTCCGCCAAAGGAGCTGGAGACCATCTTTGGTTTTCTCTTGGGCGCGATCCCCTATATGGTCGCTTACGTTTTTATTCGGATAAGCAACCTCTGTGTCAGTCCTTTTTCTTGGGCTGTTGATAGGCTTTGCGATAAAATTTTTGACCTATATCGCCATTTACCCTGGTATAACCCGACAGAGCATACAACCCAAGACAACCTGGCGCGTGACAATAACACAACGGGTCAAGCCCGCAAGCCACGACTGAAACGGCCTCCCGGCAAAGACCCTCAGCCAGCCACCGCCTCCGAGCCGATGCGACTGGCAGGTCAAGCCATTACGCAACAACTTGATTTATTCGCCGCGTTAGGCTTACAGCCTAGCCCAGCATTAACACCCCGTCGGGTTGAAAGCGTTTTTCGAAAAATAGCGGTAACATGCCACCCAGATAAAAGCCAATCGGAAAACAGCAAAAAGCAATGGGCCGAAATAAGTCTAGCGAAAACAGTGCTCTCTGATAGTGGAGCCGCGAGCTACTATTTTAATAACGGCAGCACAATTTTCACAAGGCCGGCACCATCATCAACCTCCGCCAATGATGGTCGTGGCCCTAGGGCAAAGATAACGCGGCCATCTTGAAAAAAATAACCCGTACCGACAATTACAATATTAAACGAGGAAAAACCCATGTGGCACACAAACCAGCACTCAGACGCCGAAGAAACCAAGCACGCCATTTCCACCACCGTATATGCACCTGAAGAAATCGGTTTTATACACACCCGAAGCGACGCTTTTACTTATTTTTCCGGTAGCAAAGCCGGCAACCGAGAAACCTTTGGCATGCCGATAAGCGACCTCATGCCCAAAATCAATGCTTTTAGCGCGACTGCCGAGAAAACATGCGCCGATTTTTCTACGCATCTCGATACCCGCAAGATATCAGACCGGCTAAAAAAATTCTCTCTTGCAGTAGAAAAAATGAATCGCTCTTTTAGTTGCGGCCATTCATATTCCGACGTCAATGAAATGACCGAAAAACTTCTTAAAACCGGGCATATTCCGGTTATGCTTTCAACAATTAACCCCGTGGCAATCTTTGAATGCGCGACTCGTAGCATACAAACCTGGGAAGTCCAAGAATATTTCACGAGAATAGCGGGCTCACAAGACCAAGGCCGAGCCTATCTCGTCAAGCACGATATCATGGTTGAGATTGCTCACCTACGGCGCGATTTTTTCCAACAACGGCAACAAGCAGCCATCCCCGATACACCCCTATTCATTCTCTACAACAATCTCTTAAGCCAACTGAATGCGTTGATCGGTGAAAATCAAAAAACCATGCCCGCTGAATATGAAGAATTTGATCTCTACCCCAGCTTTGTCTATCGCGTTGTCGACATCATCAATCATTTTGAGGAAGGTGATTTTCGCAACGACCTGCTTGCTTTTTTAGAGCGATACCTCCCCCCTTTTTCCGGTTACCCTTACGCCCCCCAAAAGGGCGAGGACGATGCCGCTACGGTTTGGCATCAGAGGCATCTCAGCGCGCTGCTCTATAAGAAAATAGAAGACTATCTTGCAAACAAAGTAGGGATCCGTCGCCAAACAACCGAGCGCGAAGAAAGCATTGATTTAACCGCTGAACAAGATTCGAAGCTTCAAATGATACTTCCTCTGCTGGTCTATCTGAACTCGCCGCAAAATCCTTTTGCCCAAGATGGTTTATTCGGCGATATATGCTCCAATGAGTTTCATAAAGAAGCGCTAACCGCTTATGAGGCGCACGAAAAACAAGGCAGCGGTTTGGACTGCGTATATCTCACTTGTCTCTCTGATATCGACGGGGGAAAGAAAACGCTGCATTTGCCGGCCCCAATGCCCAACATAACGATATCGTTACTGCCTCAAAAAGTCGAATTTACCGCCGACCAAATGGAGCGATTGCTTTATGGTTCATCGGCAACTGAAAGTGCGGCGCAACAGCAAGCGGCTCGCCCATCGTGGTCATCGTTTTTTTCATCGCTTCTCGGTGCTAATACCGCCTCAAACTCCGCTGCCGCCAATATTCAATCTGAGAGCGCACAGCGCCATCGACAACTCGCACTACCGCAACCACCGCAGTGTTTGCAACTGGCGTATAACCCGCCTGTTGTTGTCGCACCAGAGCCCAAGCCCGCAGCAGAAGAAAAAACATCAGCCCCTTCCTGTTCCAAAAACTAGGCCTTAATCTATATAGCCCCACGCATCGCACAACGAACGATGGGTGGGGCTAGCGTGTGGGGGAGTATCAGGAAAAAGAAGCGCTATCCGCTGATGCAGAAGCAGCGCTTTTTGCTTCTTCATCATTATTGCTCGCTTGAAGAAGTTGTTTTTTCATCATCTCCCTTGAAACTCTATCAAACAGCCCGGCGGCAACCTCTGGCCCCCTGCCCCGTGATGTAAAGGTAAGCGAACCCATGTGCAAAACGTAATCTCCTGCCCACCGCTTAAGGACAGCATTTTTTTAATAGCAGCCATGTGTTGCAATAATCTCAAATTATGACCCGTAAGCTGATCGCGACGGAAGCGCCCCGTGTTAATCATTTGCACCAGTTGCGCTTCATACCCGTCATTGGCACTTGCTGGCAATGCCTTAGCGCCCAAAGGGCCCGAGTAGTTACCATTGCTAAAAAGAAAAAATGCATGATGAAAAAGCAGAGCGTTACGCTACTTACTTTTATATCGCACAGCCCCTACAGCAAAGACACGACACTTGACATAAGCCCCCGCAAAAAGATATTGTTCTGTTATCGGGGACTTATGAGGATTATGTGATGCCAGATTTTATAGGCCGTGAATATGAATTAAAAATATTGAATAGTTTGCTTGCCAAAAAATCTGCGAGCTTGGTTGTTATAAAAGGACGGCGGCGAATAGGGAAAAGTCGTCTAGTGGAAGAATTCGCTAAAAAGCATTCCTTCTATAGTTTTTCAGGGATTCCGCCCCATGAAAAAACCTCTGACATGTCAGAAAGGAACGCCTTCCTGAAACAACTAACTAAACATTTCAAAAAAACCAACATTGAAAGCAATGATTGGTGGGATATGCTATGGTTTCTTGCGGAAAGAACAAAAAAAGGAAGGGCAATTATATTATTTGATGAAATATCATGGATGGGGTCTAAAGACCCAGATTTTCTAGGAAAACTAAAAACGGTATGGGATACTTGTTTTAAAAAAAATAACGAATTGATTCTGATACTATGTGGTTCCGTATCCATCTGGATACAGAAAAATATATTATCCAATACTGGGTTTGTCGGACGAATTTCTTTACAGATTACCTTAAACGAGCTTCCATTAAATAGGTGTGACCAATTCTTTAATGAAAGATCATCTCAACTGTCTTCATATGATAAATTTAAATTCTTAGCTATATGTGGGGGCATACCAAGATATTTAGAAGAATGGCAAGAAAATACCAGTATTGATAATAATATCAATAAAATGTGTTTTCATGAAAGCGGTATATTGTTTAATGAGTTTGATCAAATATTTTATGATTCAATCTCATCTGAAGCAGACATTTATAAGAAAATTGTAGTAGCCTTGATTCGTTCACCAATGGAAAGGCAAGAAATTGCCGAAAAGCTAAAGAGAGTGCCCGGCGGGGACTTTAGTGAGTATCTTGATAACTTAATTTCAGCCGGTTTTATTACTCGAGATTATACATGGCATATTAAAAATAAAAAAACATCTAAGTTAAGTCGCTATAGATTATCTGATAATTACATGAGATTTTATCTTAAATATATTAAAACACATATAAATACAATAAAAATCAGAAAGCATAAGGTCTCCTCTCTTTCTAATCTCGTAGGCTGGTCTAGTATTATAGGCTTGCAATTTGAAAATTTAGTCCTATCTAACAGAGAAATTATTCATGGCATTTTAAATATCGATCATGACGATGTTGAAATAGATGGTCCTTTTTTTCAAAGATCCACAACCAAAACAAAAGGATGCCAAATTGATTATCTTGTCCAAACCAAAACAGCAACCTTATATGCCTGTGAGATTAAGTTCAGTAGAAATGAGATAAAGCTTGATATCATTAATGAAATGAAAAAAAAATTATCTAACTTAAGTCTTCCCCGAGGTTTTTCCTGTCTTCCTGTATTAATACATGTTAACGGTGTACAGGATGCTGTTCTTGACAAAAATTATTTTTTTAAGGTAATTGATTTTTCCGAACTTTTAGAAAGCCGATGGTGATGCTGGATTAAAAATCACGGTCAATATCTTCAATAACCCCATACCCAAGATTAAGTGCATTTAAAATATTACATCTTCTAATCACCCGAGGCGCTTAGTACTTTAAATATTCTTTGATTACCAATAAATCTTTTTTCGTTAACCGAATTTGAATTCCATTTCCGCTCATTGATACTTACTTATTCAAAAAGTGAGTATTCTCTCATTTTCTCCTAATTAATCAAGGCACAAAAACTTTTTAACAGGGTGCTAGGCCTTAATCTATATAGCCCCACGCATCGCACAACGAACGATGGGTGGGGCCCCAAGCGTGTGGGGGAGTATCAGGAAAAAGAAGCGCTATCTGCTGATGCAGAAGCAGCGCTTTTTGCTTCTTCATCATTATTGCTCGCTTGAAGAAGTTGTTTTTTCATCATCTCCCTTGAAACTCTATCAAACAGCCCGGCGGCAACCTCTGGCCCCCTGCCCCGTGATGTAAAGGTAAGCGAACCCATGTGCAAAACGTAATCTCCTGCCCACCGCTTAAGGACAGCATTTTTTTAATAGCAGCCATGTGTTGCAATAATCTCAAATTATGACCCGTAAGCTGATCGCGACGGAAGCGCTCCGTGTTAATCATTTGCACCAGTTGCGCTTCATACCCGTCATTGGCTTCATGGTCGTCATTGTCAAACGAACGATCGTAGGCTGATTAAGCAGCTTAATGTCTTCATCAACACCAGCTGAGTCACTATTATTTTTAGGCGCGTCGTTGGGTAACATTTTTTCTCCTGTAAGAATTTACTAGCAAACGTGTGATGAAAGATAGGGTCTGTTTACAATTGCTTTTTCGGAGCGAAAATGTCGATAAGTTGTCGCAATCATCGTTTGCGCGAGGAGAATAGTGACTCCTATTTGACGAGATCAAACGATGATTGAGACAAAGAGAGCGGCATTTGCAGCCCCAAAAAGTAATTGTAGACAGATCCTAACAACGCAATAACAAAAAAGCAACACCGTGTGTCTATTTTCAAAACAAAGCCTGGCTCATAATGAAAGTGGATTCGCGCTATAAACGCAAACCCACTCCAAGACGATGAGGGCCTGTTGCCACTTGCTTTTTCGGCTGCAAATGTCAACCAATCCCTAGTGAATAAAAGAAGGAATAATCATCGCGCTGATCACGCCAAGCACGATAAAAATCAAGGCAAAGAAAACAAACCCTAACAAATAATTGCCGAAACCGCGCCAAGCCGAGGGGTAATCATTAATAACGGCTAACCCTTTGGAGATGGCAACAATCGTGAAAACAAACACATACACGTTTGCTAAAAACGCAAACAGACTCACCATCCCAACAATGGCCGAAACACCAAGCCATGTCGCAAGTGTTACTAACAGCGCTTCTAACAACATCATTTCGACGTACGGGATGGTGCTAACCGCAACCACTAATGCATTTTTGAGATAGCTGGCACGACCACCCAACCAGCGCCCTGTCATCATCAAACAGGCTGCGTTAATTGTCCACATCGCAAGGGTTACCAGGAAAAGGAGCAAGGCCATCGCTATCATAACGATACTAGAAAATGACTCCAGCATCATTTGGTATTTATCGTGATCGCCATCCGCGGCTTTCCCGAAATGGGCCATACACAGTGTGTACACACACAGCACCACCAAATAAACCAAAGCGATTTTCCAAAAATGCTTCCAATTGCCTTCTTGATTTATTTTTTCAAATACCGCGCGCGGCTTCACCCAAATAGACAGCCACTTACATTCTTTGGCGCACACCATATTACAACAAGATTTTTTTTCCGTTTGCGATTTGTCGGGCTCCATTGGATCCCCCTCCTTGCTCGTCATTGGCTTTAAAACAACCGCTACCGGTTGCTTCCCCCATTTCCTTTTTTTCGGCACCCCTTTGGAAAACTTAATCTATTGTTCGCAAACAAGCAATCCACCACCCCTGGTATCATTGGAACAAAACCGCAACCGTAGAAACACCAATCCATGAAATCATGGTCGCACCCGCGATGGTAATAAAGCCGTATAGGTTATTATTAAACTCATTGGCAATCGTTATTCCGATGCAGAGCACCACAAAGCGAAACAAAGCGACCCCCACCCACAGCATTAATAGGAAAAAGTGGCCAAAAATATTTTCCGGATGTAATAAAAAATCGGCCGCTACGGCAGCGCCATTGGTAAACTCGCTAACGACACAATAATAAATTGCCGTAAATAAGAGCAAATAAATTTGTGGAATATAAGAAACGGTGACAACTGTATGGATTTTTTGATAGGAGGCCTCGCCCCCTAACAGCCCAGAGATAAATTTTACCAGCGCAGAAGCCACCAACGTAAACACCACCATACCGCCAAACCCAGCCGCGCTGGCTAGAGCAACATCTAAGGCAATTTGATTCACGCTTTCATTAAGCGCGGCAGCGGGCACGCCACTCATCTCAATAAAAAAGGCTTTGCACATTTTATTGATGTACAACGCCGACCCATAGGACAAGATAATAATAAAGATGGGCATTATCTTCATTTCATACATTAACTTTTCAAAGACTGCGCTTGGCTCATTCCAGATATTCAACCAAACGTTAACTTCTTCATCAGGCGTCTCTGGCGGATCCGAATCGTATTGAGACATTCATCACTCCGTAATAAAAATGAAGCAAATAATTACAGAAATACTAACAAACCTGGTTCATAATAGATATACTCCTCTTTTCAAGGCACACACGTGCTCAACCCGGAGCTTACAACCTGAGTGTCTATTGCGCGGACAAATTCACGACGAATACGCCGCGTTACTTCGTTTTTGTAAATTTTGTAAAAGGAAAAAACATATGTCGTTTAAAGAACCGATGCCGATGCCGCCGACTCACACCCTGCGCTGTTTAGTGGATCCGGAAACCAAAGTCGGGGCGGAAATTGCTGCAGTGAAAGATCATGCACACTTTACTCTCGCGTGCACTGACACGGATCAAACCGCTGCGGTTGAGAAAATATTACCCGATTTGCAACGTATTATCTGTTCGCAAAATGCCGAGTTTACCGTCAGCGGTGTTGCAAAACTTGCAGGTGGCACTTTATTTGGTCTAGAGCTCGAAATAAAAGGAGATTGTCGCAGCCAATTAAGCCGCCTGCTGGATGGCATCACCACCGCTGAACAAAATGGCATTATATACCATTTCGCGCACCCAGAAGGCGAAGCCACGACCAACGAACAAAACACGCCGATTCAAAGAACTATCGCACATGTTACGGTTGGTAAAACCGAACAAGCCCGCGAGCTGGCTGAAAGGTTAGTTGGGGAAACGATTCGCGTTAAGCGCATTGACTATAAACCAACCGGACGGGCCGATCCGCTCTTAAAAATTGATCTCAATCAACAAAGCCAGGAAAAACAGGAAGTCGCGAAAAGCACCGTATCACCAACTTTCACCAACAAATCCTTGTTCTTTGCTACCGCTGCTGGCCTTGTCGCTATCGCCGCAGTGGCAACGAAATATCTCTACACGACAACCAACGATTCTGCGTCAGGAATGAAGCCTTAAAGCCGGTTGTTTTTATGCGCGCGGACGCAATGCCCTCTCTGTCATTGCGAGGCGTGCGCAGCGCGACGCGGCAATCCATGCCTTGGGCTGGATTACCGCGTCACTTCGCTTCTCGCCATGATGAAAGTGGCGCTCGGCGCGATGACGCGATCATGACGGCAGTGAAACAAGTAACACCATCAAACATCAATATTGGTTGCATCCAGCGCGTTTTCTTCAATGAATTGGCGCCGCGGATCAACCTGATCACCCATCAGTGTGGTAAATAACTGATCGGCAGCCACCGCGTCTTCGACAGTGACCTGTAACATTCGGCGCGATTGCGGATCCATCGTGGTTTCCCACAGTTGATCAGGGTTCATCTCCCCTAACCCTTTGTAACGCTGGATATCCTGACCCCGTCTGGCTTCTTGCATAATCCAATTAATCACTTGCGCGAAATGATCCACACTCTTTTGCTTTTCACCGCGACGCACATAAGCACCGGGCTCCAGCAAGCCCTGCAATTTATCGCCCATTTTCAACAACAGCTGATAATCCGACGACAAGAAAAAGTCTTTATTGAAGGTATGTATCGTCTCCACGCTGTGCGAAGTAAAATACACTCTGGGGCAATACAATTGCCGCTCAACATCATCTAGAACCGAAATTTGATACCGCTCCACCGTGCTATTTAATCTGTCCAGAGACAATTGCAAATCGGCGGCCCAGCTTTTCATCAATGCTTTATTGTTAAGAACTTCCATGGTCACTGGGGGCATATAAATTAATTGTCGCAAAACCTCCCGGGGGAATCGATGCGCGTGCTTCTCAATGATTTTTCGAACGCCTCGATACTCTTCCACCAATCCCTGAAAAGCCACTCCGGAAATACCCGGCGCATCCGGGCTTGGATACAACGCCGCATTTTCTAATCCTAAGGAAAGAAGATGTTTTTCCAGCGCTTCATCGTCTTTAACATAGATCCCCTGTTTGCCTTTAGAGACCTTATATAACGGCGGCTGCGCAATATAAATGAACCCGCGATCGATCAACTCGGGCATTTGGCGATAGAAAAACGTTAGCAGCAACGTGCGAATATGCGAACCATCGACGTCGGCGTCCGTCATAATAATAATACGATGGTAACGAACTTTATCTGGATTATATTCTTCTTTTCCGATCCCGGTCCCTAGTGCCGTAATTAAAGTACCGACCTCTTGGGAAGCAAGCATTTTATCGAATCGCGCTTTTTCCACATTTAAGATTTTGCCTTTCAGCGGTAAAATAGCCTGCGAAGCCCGACTGCGTGCTTGCTTTGCTGAGCCGCCAGCGGAATCGCCCTCAACGATGAACAATTCGGATAAAGCCGGATCTTTTTCTTGGCAATCCGCCAATTTCCCTGGCAAGCCCGCGATATCTAATGCGCCTTTTCGACGCGTCATTTCTCTTGCTTTACGTGCCGCTTCCCTGGCTCTTGCGGCATCAATAATCTTAGAAACAATTAACTTCGCTTGCGATGGATTTTCCAATAAATATTCTTGGAATTTCTCTGCCATCACCGATTCCACCACCGCCTTCACTTCTGAGGAAACCAATTTATCTTTGGTTTGAGAAGAAAATTTCGGATCGGGCACTTTAACGGATAGCACAGCGGTGAGTCCTTCGCGAGAATCATCACCGGTAACCGCTAACTTATGCTTTTTAGCAACGCCTTCTTTCTCAATGTAGGTATTCAATGTTCTGGTCAGCGCCGCCCGGAAGCCCGCCAAATGGGTGCCGCCATCTTTCTGAGGAATATTATTGGTATAGCAATATATGTTTTCTTGGTAACCGTCATTCCATTGTAAAGACACCTCGACCACCATATCCGACCGTTCACACACAAAATGAAAAACTTCCACAATCGCGTTTTTGTTCTGATTGAGAAAGAGAACAAAAGAACGGATACCCCCTTCATACTCAAAGATATCGTGCTTACCATCACGCTCATCCATCAGCTCAATTCGAACGCCAGAGTTTAAAAAGGAGAGCTCGCGCAACCGCTTCGCCAAAATTTCATAATGGAATTCGACATCACTGAAAATAACTTTGCTGGGCTTGAAACGCGCCTCCGTTCCTGTCCCTTCGGTTTCGCCAACCACGCGCAATGGCACAACCGGATCGCCCATTCGGTATTCTTGATAGTGTACTTGGCCGTTGCGGCGAATGGTTAAATGAAACTCTTCGGATAGGGCATTAACAACCGACACCCCGACCCCATGCAAACCACCGGAGACTTTATAGGAGTTGTTATCGAATTTGCCACCCGCGTGCAAGGTCGTCATAATCACTTCCGCTGCTGAACGATTCTCTTCTTGATGGATATCAACCGGGATCCCGCGGCCATTATCTTTGACGGAAACCGAGCCATCGATATGAATCGTCACCGAGATGGAATCACAATACCCGGCGAGCGCTTCGTCGATCGAGTTATCGACCACCTCGAACACCAAATGGTGTAGCCCGGTCCCATCATCGGTATCTCCAATATACATACCGGGCCGTTTTCGAACAGCATCCAACCCTTTTAATACTTTAATATTCGACTGATCGTACGTTGTATTTTGATCGGGCATCATTTACTCCACATGCTGGTGCAAGGTCTTTATCTTGGTAAAAAATTTGTTTTTAGCCAGACAAATGCGATGACAAAAAACAGTAATAAAGTGCTAGATATTATACCACCAAATCCAAACTTTGTTTGATTAATTAGGGTCTGTTTACAATTGCTTTTCCGGAGCGAAAATGTCGATAATTTGTCGCAATCATCGTTTGAGCGAGGAGAATAGTGACTCCTATTTGACGAGATCAAACGATGACTGAGAGACAAAGAGAGCGGCATTTGCAGCCCCAAAAAGTAATTGTAAATAGGCGCGAAGGCGAAGGCTTTGTCTTGCCCGGCGTCAAAATCCTAAAAGCAACCCATTCCTTACGCACCGTCGGGTTGGTTTAAAAAAGAACAGTGGTTATGGTTGCTTCCTTTCCAGTGGTAAAAGAATATGAAACTGGGTGCCGTGATCGAGCTTGCTCTCGACTTGAATACAACCCGCGTGGCGAGTCACGATTTCTTGGCACAGCGCCAAACCAATACCATGCCCTTCATAACGGGTTCTGCCATGCAGTCTCTTGAATATTTGGAAAATTTGATCGTGGTACTGAGGGTCAATCCCTATCCCGTTGTCTTCAACGGTGATCTTGACCTTATTGGACTCCGGAAGAAGTTGATAATAAACTTTCACCTCCGGCAACCGATCTTCCGGCGTAAACTTAATGGCATTGGCAATTAAATTTAAAAACAATTGGTGCAGCTGAGCCTCTGTCCCTGGGATAACGGGTAAATCAGGGGCAATCGTCAGCGTCGCATTTTTCTCTAAAATACCCACCGCCAAATCCTCTTTTACCACATTGAGGACCAGATTAAGATCCACCGGAACCAAAGGATCTTTGCTGCGAGATATTCGGGAAAAGGAAAGCAATCCTTCGATTAACCCCCGCATCCGCTGTACCGCCTGTTGTAGCCGCGCAATCATTTCTTTGCCATCGTCGTTCAACTGACTACCACACTCTTCCACAAGGAGTGAGGCAAAGGTTTCAATCTTTCGTAAGGGTTCTTTTAAGTCGTGCGACGCAATAAAAGCAAATTGCTCGAGATATTCATTGCTTTTTTGTAATTGTTGGGTGTTGTGTTTTAATGCCACTTCGTTTAATTGCAGCTCTTCCGTCAAGGACTGTAACTTATCGCGGTCGCTTCTTAGTTTACTATAAAGATCGTGCATTTCCCGAGTCGACACCTCAATTGACTGTTTATTTAGGTGTTTTTCACGATCGTAATCGAGATACGTACTATCAACGCGGGCGAGAAACGCGCGCCATTGGGTTGCGCTTGGCAGCTGATTTGGGTTTAGAAGCCCAGCCTCTTGTAGTTGTTGTTGCAGAAACGAATGATATTTATTTTCTTCTTCGCCCACTTGATCCATCCTCGCGAACGTTAAGACCGACCATAAAAGTATAGACTACATTGCTTGCCTTAAGGTCTGTTGTCAGCCCGAATTAGCCACTTTTTTTAATCGGCGGGCGTTGCAGCCAGCTCGCGAATGTCGCCTTGTTCCACGTGGAACAACTTATGCGGATATAAATCGATTAACGGCTGAAGATCCCTTCTTTCTATCCCGGTTACAAATACTTGTGCTTGCAGTTGCGACAAATAATGGAAAATCTGCCCACGCCGCTTATCATCCAGCTCGGAAGCCAGATCGTCCAGTAAATAAATACAGTTTTTACCATTACTCTGTTTTAATAATAACCCTTGGGCCAACCGCAAAGCACAAATTAGTATTTTCTGTTGGCCTCGAGACAACACATCCAATACCGAGCGGCCCGCCACCGTCAAAATTAAATCGGCGCGTTGTGGTCCGTAAAGGGTGTAGCCATACGCCAGATCTTTGGAAAACGACGTCTTGAGCACCGCTTCCAAAGGCTGCTGTTCCTGCCACCCTCGGGCATATTGCATCGCCACCCCTGGGATATCGATAAGCTGTCGCAAAATATCTTGGAAAATGACAGAAAACTGTGCCACATAGCGCTGCCGCATGGCATCAATGTCATCTGCTAGTCGAATAAACTCCGGATCCCAGCTTTTAGCAAGGGCTCTTTGTGTCGGATCTTTTAACGCCGCGTTGCGTTGCGCGAGGCAACGCTGTAACCGTTTCCACTTATCATAAAAGCAATGTTCCACGTGGAACACCCCCCAATCCATAAATTGTCGCCGATACTTGGGGCCAGACTCTAATAATTTATAACCATCGGGATTAATCAGTTGTATGGGTAGATACTGGGTGACCTCAGCAATCGAATTGGCGTTTTCACCGTCTATTCGAATGGTTTGTCCCTCTTGCTTCGATTTTTCCACCCCGATAGCCAGGGTCCTTCCGGTTGCGCTTTGAAAGTGAGCAAATAGCGACAGCTGTTGCTTTTCATGCTGTACAACCCGGCTAATGGCTTTGTTTCGGAAAGATTTTCCCATTCCTAAGACATAGAGTGATTCTAAAAGGCTCGTTTTACCGCTGCCGTTTTGTCCGGTAATAATATTTAATGATGCCGACGGCGTAATGGAAAAAGACGTGAAATTACGAAAATTTAATGCCTTAACAACCAGGAATCCCATATAACCCATTATTTCTAAAGCTGTTCATGTCGCTTATAACCGCATCGGCATAATGACATATCGACACGGGATCCCGGACACTTCCTCTAAAAGGATGCTACTACTGGGATCCACCATGGAAAACCGCACCTCACCAGGGGCTAAGGTATTTAATACTTCCAATAAATATTTCACGTTGAAACCGATTTCCAAATCTTCCCCATCGTAACCGGTCAATTCAACGAATTCCTCCGCTTCTTCATGCTCTGGGTTGCTAGCGCATAATTTAACCTGCCCGCCCTTGAGCTGCAGGTGAACCCCTTTGAATTTTTCGTTGCACAAAACCGAAACCCGAACCAAAGCGTCGCGGATCACATCGCGGTCAATGGTAAATTTCTTATCGCACCGCTTGGGGATGACCTTCTCAAACTCCGGGAACCGACCATCAATCAACTTTGAACGAAACAGGAAATCATTCATCCGCAATAAAATATGGTTTCTACTCAACGTAATAGACACTTTCTCGTCTGAGTCCTGGATGAGCCGCAACAGCTCCATGATGCCTTTGCGCGGAATAATGACTTGATGCTTTTCATAATCATTACCCAGTGCCACAGAAGAAAAGGCCAGACGGTGGCCATCGGTCGCCACACAACGAATGTGGTTTTTTTCCACGTCTAATAGAATACCATTGAGGTAATAACGAACATCCTGATGAGCCATCGCAAAATGCGTTCGCTCAATTAAAAAACGCAAATCTTTTTGCGCCATGGAGAATTCCAAAAGACCCAGGCTGTCTTCAACATTAGGGTATTCGGTTGCCGGTAAAGTAGAAAGCGAATACCGTCCACGCTTGGTCCGCAAGATAGCCTTATTTTTATCTAGGCAAAAGTTTATTCTTGTGTTTTCCGGCTGATTTTTACAAATATCTAAAAGTTTTCTCGCAGGAACGGTCACATCGCCACTCACGGTACTATCATGGATATCCACATATCCGACCAATTCAACTTCCAGATCGGTCGCTGTTAGCGATAATTGTTGGCCCGCCACGGACAGCAACACATTCCCTAGAATCGGCTGGGATTGTCGCTTTTCCACAACGCCAACTATCGGTTGCAACACTTTTAAAAACAACTCGCGTTGTATGCTAAATTCCATCGCAGCATCCAGACCTATCTTAAAATAATAGGACTTGCGCAAAACGAGCGATATTTTATTAAAAACTCGCCTAGCATCGTTTATCGTAAGTCCTAAATAACCGTAACTATCCACCCCAACCGTGCTGAAACATCAAAACAACCGGCTCCTTAGGCGCCACAAGCCCCAGACAAGGCTCTTGGTGCCCTCCGGCGTCAAAACCAGAAGCGCTATGTGCTTAATATTCGCAACAAATTCATAAAATCTTGCTCAAGATCAACATTGGATTCGCGCAATGTCTTGATTGTGCGGCAAGCATGCAACACCGTGGTATGGTCACGCCCATTGAAAGCATCCCCGATTTCAGGAAGGCTATGGTTCGTTAATTCTTTTGCGAGTGCCATTGCTGTTTGCCTTGGCCTGGCAACTGAACGACTGCGTCGTTTCGATAATAAATCGGATACGCGAATTTTGTAATATTCCGCCACGGTTTTTTGGATGTTCTCTATCGTGATAAGCTTGTCTTGTAAGCTTAATAAATCTTTTAGTGCTTCTCTGACAAAATCTATCGTGATGGGCTTCCCGGTAAAATGAGCATTTGCAATGATTCTTTTTAGGGCGCCTTCCAGCTCTCGAACGTTTGAGCGGATCCGCTTAGCAACAAAGAAAGCCACTTCGTGGGGTAATTCGATGTTTGACTGTTGTGCTTTCGAGATTAAAATGGCAACGCGCGTTTCCAACTCTGGTGGTTCAACGGCAACCGTCAACCCCCATCCAAATCGAGATTTTAATCTTTCTTCTAGGCCTTTTATTTCTTTGGGATAGCGGTCACACGTTAGGATGACTTGTTGCTGCCCTTCCAGCAGCGCATTAAACGTATGGAAAAACTCTTCTTGCGACCGATCTTTACCCGCAAAAAACTGGATGTCATCGATTAATAACGCATCCACTGACCGGTAATACCGCTTAAAATCGTTCATGCGATTAGTCTGCAGCGCTTTTACCATGTCGGCAACAAAACGCTCCGAGTGCAAATACAAGACCTTCGCATTGGGTTTGTGTTCTATAATTAAGTTACCCACCGCGTGCATTAAGTGCGTTTTACCCAACCCGACACCACCGTAAAGAAACAAGGGATTGTAAGCCGCGCCAGGATTTTCCGCCACTTGCATAGAAGCCGCTCGTGCCAGCTGGTTCGATTTGCCTTCTACAAAATTCTCAAAGGTAAAGGTTCGATTGATGTTGCTGCGATGCGCTTCCCCCCCCCCGCCGGGGGCGGAAACCAGATCCCCAATGGGGGTCGGGGCGTTGTTCGTTCGAACCACTGCGGCGTCCCGCGTTTCTGGTGTTGAAAAACGCCCTAACGCACCATCGCTCTTGCTTCCTATTTCAAGAACGACGACCGGGGGTGATTTGTCGTGACAAATCATTCGCAACACATCATTAATTCGTGGTAAAAATTTATCACTAATCCAATCCAGCACAAAACGATTCGGAGCAAATAACCACAGCTTGTTGTCGCGTTCTTCGGCTTGTAGCGGCCGTAACCAGGTATTAAATTGTTGTTGGGAAATTTCATCCTGCAGCTTTTCTAAGCAATTTTCCCAAATTGCTGACGACTCGGCCAAGCGCTTCTCCTCAAAATACGGTTTTTCCGTCAATCTTACTTAGCCGTTGAGTTTACCTTGAGGGGCTTGAGTTATCCACACATATTAGGGAAAACGCACCCTCCTCCTGCCTTTATGTTGTGTATAACAAGGAGGAAGCGCGGGTTGTTCACATTATAATAAAAGTTTACGACACAGAGAGAAAAGTTGTTCAGAGAGTTATCCACTGATTTTTAATAAGCAACTAATTGATTTAAATAACAAAATAACAGATATTCGGATTAAAACGCGATTAATAATAACAACCAAATAAAAATATATATATTTATAATAATTGCGAGATAAAACACGGGGGTAGATTAACCGCGGCACCCGAAACCCCAACGCAGCGCTAATTCCGGGCGCAAAACGCAATAACGGGGGGTTAAGGCATTCCTTGCGAAACCGCTACGCCGAGACTCCACGACGGAATTACGGTGCCGCGGGCGGTGGTAACCGCATTGAGGATATTATAGCGCTCCGCGGTAGATGCCTCCGATAGTCCGTAACCCTGTGTCAACAAGACGTATTGATAAACGCCTTGGAAGCAATAATGCGCGAGGTATTTGGGATCGATTTGCGGATGTTGTTGTTGGATCCGACGATACGGTTGTGAACAAACCGCCACGATCTGATCATGCAGCGCTTGTATTGGATAGCTTTTGTCTGAAATCCCAAAAAAATCGCCCACGTAATAATACCCGGAGACCCCTAGAAACTGTTCATCCGCTTCAATTTTGTGCTTAAACGCGTTCGCTATGTGATATTTATCGAGCAAAGCGGTAAGACGCATGGCGCACGGTTGGAAAACAAAAGCCGTTTCGGATCCAGGCAATGCGTTTTGGGGATAGCAGGCAGCGACAAAACCCACATTTTGTTCCGCTTGGTTTTGTCCCAAACCTAAAAAAGAGTGTGACAACACATTGTATTTATAATGCCCCACTCGGACCGGGATAAGATCAGCCGCTTGATGGCTTTCCACCGAATAAGTAATTTGCGTCGAGGCGCCTCCCATATCTAATGCCGCAACTGTTTTTTTGGGGTCTTGTAACCGACCTAATAGGTAGTTAATACCAATCCAATTATAAATACCCTCCCATACCCCGGATAAAGTACGAACCGCTTTTACCTGAAAATATTTTTGCATCTGCAAACGAATGCTTTGATAGATGGTGCGCGCTTTTATTGGATTTTTTTGCTCCAATAAGCGCATTCCGGCTGTTGCGTAGAAATAGGCTGAAACTTGTTTCGGATCACCACCTTCTTTTTCGATCATGGCACTAGCCAGCGCAAAAAGTGGCTTTACCTGTTGGCCTGCTTGATGAGGATCCTCTGCAAAAGCATCAATATTACCCGTTTGCAGGCGGTTGGGATCTGATAATTCATTGATAATTAATAGGTTGCCTAGCGAATAGTGAAGAGAATAGAGGTGCAATCGCGTACCACGGCTGCCGGCATCAACCACGATTAAAAATCTGTCGTCACTTTGCGCATAAGCAGAAAGCGAGCAAACCAATAAAAAAACCAGAAGTGCGTATTTTTCCCTCATTCGAATAACCCTGTAAAGTTGTGAGTAATCTGCAAATGACCTTGTGATAAAAATGGCGTTTTTTACTGTATCGTTAAAATCGTAAACACACCACCACCACGTTACAATTTTATCCACAAACACACCCAACCCAAATGGGTTTTTTATTCATATCATAACCGTTTGATAAAAATAACAAAAAAAACCTTATCCTCATAAAAACGCGACTAATAACCATCATAAAAAAATAAAATATTAAGATATGTTAATGATGAAAGAAGGAAAAAAGGCTATGAACTTTTATTTGACAAATCCCCGCCTATCACATAGGATCCCGTCTCTTTGCGTCAACCTTTATAAATCAATGACATCGGTGAAATATAATGAAAAGAACTTTTCAACCCAGCAATCTGAAGCGAAAACGGGATCACGGGTTTCGCAAGCGAATGAGCACCAAAAACGGAAGGAAAATAATCAATCATCGCCGCGCGAAAGGCCGGAAACGGTTGAGTGCCTGAGTTTAAATACCTCTGACCTGTCTTTTGGGCGCAAGCTTCGTCTTACATCGGATGGTTTTACCGCGGTATTTGCTGACGCCAAACGCGTCCACTCGAGGAATTTTCTCTTATTGCATCGCGCGAACCAATTAGCATTTGCCCGAATTGGTATTATTATAGCCAAAAAAAACATAAAAAAGGCCGCGTGGCGGAATCGAGTGCGGCGAATTATTCGAGAAAATTTCCGTTGTCATCAACACGCATTGGCTGGACACGATATCGTTATTTTAGTATCCAAAGGAACTGAAAAAATAGATTCCAAGCAATTGAAAGCGCAAGTCGAGCGGAAACTATGGGAAATAAGCCAGTGAAATCGGTTACCTCAGGGATTAAAAGCGTGTTACTCGGGTTGATACGCGCATATCAACTCATCTTTTCGGCTTTCCTCCCAGTGCATTGCCGATTTTACCCAACCTGCTCGCATTATTCAGCAGCGGCTATTCGCGAATATGGGATCCGAACAGGTATCGTATTAACACTTCAACGATTACGTAAATGCCATCCGTGGCATATAGGGGGCTATGATCCGCTTCCTACAACAAAAGACAAATAAATGAAGGGTATGGTTATAAAATGGAAGCACAACGGTCATTATTATTAGCAGCGTTATTCATGGTTACTTTTTTATTATGGAATGCGTGGGAGCGTGATTACGGTGTGTCTTCAAATGCGCCCGTTACGGCGCAAACGGGTTTAGACACATTACCAGAACCGGCGCTGTCGTTAAACCATGCGACCGTTATCCCCGAGAGCCATCCTGAAAATCGACTGATCCAGGTTGATACCGATGTGTTATCGGTTACCATTGATACCTTGGGTGGCAAAATCACGCAAACCCAGTTATTACAATATCCCGAAACGTTGCAAAAAAACTCCGCGAAAGTCACGTTATTAAATCCCAAACCAGAGGAATATTATGTGGCCAATAGCTCAATGGTTGCGAGCAATGGCGCAGACAATACCGCGCTTATTCAATTCAAAACAGATAGTCAATCGTACGCCTTGAAACACAACGACGACAAAGTGGAAGTCCGATTAAAAGCACCCATAACGGGTGGACTAGCCATTGATAAAGTATTTACTTTTTATCGAAACCAGTATTTGGTTGCTGTCGATTTTGTGGTGAACAACAAGCAAAACAAACCATGGGATGGTTATTATTACAATGAAATTACCAGAAAACCACCGATTCAAGCCAGTCAACGCTTTGCAGCTTCCACGTATACGGGCGCAGCGCTCTCAAGCCCGGAACAACACTTTGAAAAATTGAGTTTTTCAGACATGGAGAAAGCCAATCTTTCACGCACGATTGTGGGTGGTTGGGCTGCAATGTTGCAACATTATTTCTTAAGCGCGTGGATCCCCTCGCAAAGCCACAAAACACATTTTTATACCAAAGCAAAAAATGATCTTTACACAATTGGTTTTGCCAGTGGTGTTTTTTCTGTTCCGGCTAATAGCAGCCAAACAATCGGAACAAAATTTTATTCAGGCCCTACCGAGTCCGATAGATTAAAACAAGCCGCACCGTATTTAAAATTGGCGGTGGATTATGGTCATTTATGGTTTATCTCAGAAGCAATATTTTGGTTAATGAAACAATTTTATGTGCTTTTTGGTAATTGGGGCTGGGCAATTATTTTTGTGACCTTATCAATCAAGCTGTTGTTTTATAAACTATCCGAATCCAGCTATCGCTCCATGGCAAGATTGCGAGAATTGCACCCGCGCTTAGAAGCCATCAAAGAACAATTTGGGCATGACAAACAACAATTAACCGAAGCCACTATGAAGCTTTACCGCGATGAAGCCGTAAGCCCTTTTGGTGGTTGTTTGGCGATTATCCCGCAAATCCCGGTATTCTTAGCGTTATATTGGGTTATCGTCGAAAGCGTGCAATTAAGACAAGCACCGTTTATTTTTTGGATCCACGATCTTTCCGTTAAAGATCCCTTTTACATATTACCAATACTTATGGGGGCTTCGATGTTTTTACAACAGCGCATGAGCCCGGCCCCGCCCGATCCCATGCAGGCGAAAGTTATGATGTTTATGCCGATATTATTTACCGGGTTATTCATGAATTTCCCTTCAGGGCTGGTGTTATATTGGTTTACCAATAACGTGTTATCCATGCTGCAGCAATGGTGGATTATTAAAACATTTGATAGCAAAAAAGAAGTTAAAACGAAACCGCAAAAAAATAAAAACAGCAAACCCAAATGGTTAATGCGATGAGACAGTTTCATGGCTGAAACCATTGCGGCGCGAGCCACACCGCCTGGGCGGGGCGGTGTGGCGATTGTTCGGGTATCTGGGCCGCTCGTAATAACCATCGCCGAACAAATTTTAGCAAAAAAGCCCAGGCCGAGAATGGCGGAATTTCGCCGCTTCCTCGCTGAGGTACCGGGCGAGGTCATTGATGAAGGCTTAGCCTTGTTTTTCCCTGCGCCGCATTCTTTTACCGGGGAAGATGTTTTGGAGTTGCATTGTCATGGTGGACCACTGGTGGTCGAACGTTTATTACAGCGGGTGGTTTCGCTGGGGGCGCGATTTGCAAAACCGGGTGAATTTTCATTACGCGCTTTTTTAAACGATAAGATTGATTTAGCGCAAGCTGAAGCCATCGCCGATCTGATTGACGCCCAAACCACACAAGCGGCGCAAAGCGCACTGCGTTCACTGCAAGGCGAGTTTTCTTCACAAATTACCCAGCTCGTTGACGCATTAATCCATTTGCGGATGTATGTTGAGGCGGCCATGGATTTTGCCGAAGAAGACATTGATTTCTTTTCTGATGGCAAAGTGCTTAGACAACTGCAGGTGTTGATCTCCCAAATCGAAGCCATCAAAACGCAAGCCAAACACGGACAATTATTAAGAGAAGGGATGACGATTGCCATTGTGGGGAAACCCAATGCGGGAAAATCGAGTTTACTCAACAAGCTCAGTGGCTATGATAGCGCTATTGTCACCGATATTGCCGGCACCACGCGCGATGTTATAAAGGAATCCATACAACTTGACGGTATTCCTTTACATATAATGGATACCGCCGGCTTGCGCGAAACCCGGGATGTGGTCGAGCAAGAGGGTATGCGACGCACACTAAAAACCATTAAAGAAGCCGATCATGTGTTAATGTTAGTTGATTTGGCACAAGACGACACCATCGATTGGTCATTATTACCTGAAACGATTGATCCCAGTAAAACAACCATTGTGTATAATAAAATTGATTTAACACACAACTACTGTACACACATAAAAACACACACCATCCCAAATGAAATTTATATTTCGCTTAAGGCCGATCGGGGGGTGGATTTACTAAAGCAACATTTAAAAACAATCCTAGGGGTGGCTGAAAACATGGATTCCCCTTTTATCGCGCGTCGACGGCATATTGAAGCCTTAAATACCGCAGAAAAAGCGTTACAGCAAGGATTGGCGTGCCTGCAAAACGAGGGTGCTGGTGAATTACTGGCAGAGGAGCTTTCTTTTGCACAACGAGCGCTTGGTGAAATCACCGGACAATTTACCAGTGAAGATTTACTCACTAGAATTTTTTCAGCTTTTTGCATTGGAAAATAAAAAATTTTGTAACGATTCACCCCAAGCTTGCCCGGCGTCAAAACCGGAGTTTAACTTTCCATAAACTAAAATTGTTTAGCTCTGTGCTTGCCTGTTTCCGTAGAATGCTTTTTACAATAAAAAGTGACAACAAAAGGAGTGTTTTTTATGTACCCAGATACCGGTTCTACCATCCAAGATTTAGATGCAGCCCAAATTGAAGGCCAGCCGCTGAATCTGCAACAATATGAGCACGATGATGACTCGGATCAGGAAGAAGGTGCGCCACCGCGAGCGGCTCGTCCCATCAGCCAAGCGTCCGCAGCGTATGTTGCGCCACAAGAAGATAAAAAAGAGGACCCGATACTCCAAGAATTAATGTTTTCGTTAACAGTTGGTCAAAAAGCCCAAGCGTTTCGAATTGCGCTGGCCACCAATGCCAAAGTGTTAACGGGAGGTGGTGAGCTTTCTTCTTATGGTTCATTGGATTTTCGTTTTAAACCGGTTAGTGCGGAACAAGCAGCGGACAGTGAGCTTAAGTTAGAAAAAAACATCACGCCGGAGTTAGGCACCATAACCCAAGAGGTTTTTCGTCCGCACTATAAATCAGATGAATCCGTTGGGATTTTTATTACACAGTTAGAACAGTTGTTAGCAACGGGCGCTGTACAAAGCATGCACGCGTGGTGCCCTTTCGCGAAAGGGGAAGATGATCAAAAAGTGGATGAAGACCGATTTAACTTTTTGGCTGGTCCCGCGTTAAATCTGCAAGGGATGTTGTTACATATGATGGAGCGCTATTATCGTGCCCATGCCATTCCTTTAGGCGAAGATAGCGCATTTGGTGGCCCCGATTTGGATGTGGATGAATTATTGTTGCAATTATTTAACCAATGGGATCAAGGGAACGCGTGTTACCGAAAAGAAACGGGAGAGGTGGATGTCGAGCGAGTGTGTGAATTACTGCACACCACGGAAGTAATCTTGACCAGAAAGCAATTACGCAACTTTGGCTTACTGTATATTCTTGAGCATCAATATACCGCGCCAGCCGTGCGTGACTTTTACCAACAAGACAAGGTTAATTTCGGTATCCTACCTTTTGCTAGGAGACACCAGGTGAAAACCTTTTTGGAAAACCAACCAGCGTTGTTACAAAGCCAAAATCCAAAACTTGCCTTAGGTGCCATGGTTAAAAAAGAAGGTGAGGAGATGGATTCTCTTGCGCAACGATACAAAACAGCACCCCTCATGGCGGTTCGCCAGGGTAATGGCGGGATGCGTCGTCGGATTACCGTGCCATGCAATGAAGTTCGTCCGCGCGATAAAACACGCGAAAATTCTTTAAAAGCAGAGATGTATGGTGAAGCCTCTCCGGTGGAGGGCGCACCAGGGTTTGGCAAATTACCACCGGTTTGCATTCGTTGGCAGCCGGGGGCGACAGCACACGTGTTGGCACAAGTCCAAGCGGTATTTGATTACCACCCTAAAAAATCCTCTGCGCTGGCGCGATTGCCTGCGGTCATCCAAGGTAAGCCTGAACGAGTCGCCTATAAGCATTTCAGTGGCGCACCTTCGGCGCGTGATTTGCTAGAGCACGCTTCCGATTCAACACAAGCCTTACAAGGCGTCAGAGAGATGTTACAAACCTTGGATCAAATGCCAAGTTGTGTGATTGAGCAATTTGGTGATTTAAAAGTCGTGATCCCAGTAAGTGACGATAAAGTGACAACGGAGAGCCAAGAAGCAAAAACGCTGGTGGATTTAGTGTGTAAAACACTCGCGTTGTCCGCGGATGTTATTCGGATCATCAAGACCGACAGCCACAAAGTGTATGAGCAAGGCGATAAGAAAGTAAAAATCCCGGTGTTGATGATCACCTTAAAAATCGGCCCACTGGCGTTTAAAAGGCATATTGAAAAAAACCGGAGGAAGATAGCCGCAAGCGTCGCCCAATTACAAGATGGGCAAGCCGGTCGGTTTGCCGGCTTGGTGTCTGGGTATGATCCTCATGTTCAATCGCCAGAAATTGAAACCTTTTATGATAATTTAGCGCGAGGGGTAAATGTACACGAATGGCGGCCATTTTTAGAAAAAAACCCAGCCTTAGTTACACAAATTTTATTCGATGGGAGAGTGCATAAGTTAGAAACCTTAGCAAATTGGGTGACTTATCATTTAACGAAGATACCCATGCCGGAATTGGTTTGGATTTTTTCTCGCCCAGGCATGAAAGTCTTACGGTTTTTCACGAACCAATTTGGGCTTACCCCAATTCATGAAGCCCTTGCTCGAGGTGTTTCCCCCGAAGAATTATTTACGTTGTTGGTCTTGGGTGGCTATCATGTGAATACGGTGACAGCGAGGATTAATGGTTATCGGTATACCGCTTTAGATTTTCTGGAAATTTATAAGGATAAAAATCCGGAATACGACGTATTGAGAGCCATGTTGCTTGCTGAGGGCGCTCTGAGAGGGAATGGGCCTTTATATAGAGCATATGATCACGTTGACAGCCGCATTGATATTCCAAGCAACCTCATTCGCTTAATTTCAGGAACCCTGGTGACTAACGCCCAAGGTAAAGTAACAACGGTTGATTTCGCGAGTTTCAAGGCCTTATTGGAAGAGCAATACTTACTTAAAAATCCGGTTTGGAATTTTTCATGTGAAGAGGTGTATGTGAATCAAGGTATCGGCGGATTGAATCTGTTGCAAGTGTTGTTACGAGCAGATAACCCTGGATATTTACAATATATTCTTGGCAAATGGCGTGAGCAACGCTCAGCTAATTCGGTTGCCAGCGAAGCGAAATCGGAACCCGAGATGTCTGGTTTTGATTTTATGGGATCGCTTGGTAATACCATGGGAATGTTTAGCCAAAGCGGACGGAATGCCGCGCGATCCGCACCGAATCAATTAATGGATGACGCGAGCAAGTTTATTGCCAAGGGGTTTGATGCCGTTGCAACATGGATTAAGAACGGCAAGTTCGCGGTTAATCCAACCAACACCGCTAAGCTTAAACAACTGTTAGCCACCATACCGCTGCAACAATTAGAATCGGCACTCGATTCAATAAGACACGGTGCTTATTCTAGCGTGTGCCAACACGTAACGGAATACGCCACACAGTCTGGTGATGTAGCACTGAAGGAGTCGTTGGTGTCTTCTATGGGGCGGCAATTATCCGCAAGCACTTCTTCCCCGGCGTTTTGTTAATCCGTTGCTGATCCTTTTCGATTGCCTCACGATGGTGTTCGTGGGGCGGTCTCTTCGATTTTTTTACGGTGCCAAGTTTATTTTCGGGAGTGGGTAGCTCTTTTCTCGATCGTTTGTGTTCGGTGGGTTGTTGTAAAGGCTGAAATGCTTTTAGGGTTAATAGTTGTGTTATTGGTAGTGCGGCAATGCCTTCATGATACCCTTTTGCCGAAACTTCTCCAAAAGTAAGGCGTTGTTTTAAATCCGCATACAATGGATTGGGCTTTTGGGGCAGCGGGTGGGCGCGTGAGAGCTGTTTTATCACCTCGTATTGTACGAACAAATAGGCGAGCTCAGGCGCCACGCGCCAAATAGCGAGCTGGTAAATATAGGCTTTATTGCCTTCATTTTCATTTTGTGGGTAACTTTCAGTGGCGGTTGCTATGATGTCAAGAATTATCTCATAAAGCGCTATCGTTTTTTCTTTTTCATCACAAGAAGGCAGTGCGTTGGTGTTTTGTCGGATTTCGACCAAAGTGCGCGCGGTCTCATCAATGTGATAGCAAGCCGCCAAAGTCCGTGGGTTTTTTGATTGCAGGATAACAACAGGCAGTTGTTGGATTTTTGGTCGGAGCCGCGCCAAGATTGCAGCGACCATGTTGTCATAATGACGCAAATTCTGTTGTGTTAAAAAGTAGGTTTTTGTGTGTTGATCAATGAGTTGCGGGGGGGTGTTTCTATAAACACGTAATGGGATATTGGGTTGATAGTATCGCAGAGGCTCTGTTTGCTGTTCGGGATCCTGATTAATTGATTTGTGGTTACCCCAAACCCCGAGGATGGTTACAAAAAGCAGATGCTCCCCCAATAAAGCCCCCCCGGGGTGGTTGTTAAAAAATCGGGTAAAATAGCTTTTTAAGTCGATCATGATGTCGCGGTGTCGTGTCATCCAGCCAATCCAGAGGTTGAGGTTGCGATAGGCTTTTTGTTGTTCCGGGGTTAACGCAGGTACGTTTTGCCGCGCCACTTTGGCGACTTCAATTTGATAGAGGTCGACAATGTTTTTTTTGAGTGTTTGCTCGATATCGATAAGCAAGGGCTTGCTGTCCTCTGACCAAACATACCCAAGTTTTTTCGCTAGGTTTTGTAAGAGCAGCTGTTGTCTTGGGGTGGGCGACGGCTGATGGAAATGAGATAGCATAAAAATCCTTATTGTTGTAATGAGTTTGGTTTGTAACTATTCAGTAGAAAAGCGGAATCGTTACTTTGGTTTTATTTGTCGTGAGCAGCCCCGTAAGCGCTTATTACTTAATTTTTATCACACCTTTTGGGTTCTGTAAATTAGGGTCTGTTCGCGCGTGATCTCAGATAGCCGGCCCGCAATAAACTTGCTTTAAGTAAGAATATCTGGTCTGATTGATTGAAAGCGCATGAGTGATATTTTCCATGTTTATTAAAGCGGCCGTCAATAAAAGCCACATGCTCACCATTTTGTTTTTAGGGTTTTCAGCGGGTTTACCCTTGGCGCTCTCTGGCTCAACGCTGCAGGCGTGGTATGCGGTATCCGGGGTGGATATTATTACCATTGGTTTTTTAAGTTTGGCGTCACAACCCTATGTGTATAAATTTCTATGGGCGCCTTTCTTTGATCGTTTTACGCTGCCGTGGTTAACCCGGCGTCGCGCTTGGGTTTTGCTGATGCAGGTGCTGTTATGCGGGAGCATTTTTCTATTAGGATCGGCCTCGCCGGCACACTACCCGTGGTGGACAGCGGGTTTTGCTTTGCTGGTTGCCTTCTGTTCGGCTTCGCAAGATATTGCTATTGATGCCTACCAAACTGATTTATTAACCCCCACAGAGCGAGGCCTGGGGGTGGCGATGTATTCCGGTGGGTATCGCCTTGCAATGCTGCTATCCGGTGGGGTTGCGCTGGTGTTGGCGGATTACTTGGGGTGGCGAGCGACTTTTTATTTTCTTGCGGCCTTTATGGCGGTTGGGATTGTCGCTATCTGTTTGGCGCCGGAACCAAGTTCAGAGTTGGTGTCGCCTCAAACTTTACGGCAAGCGGTGGTTGAGCCTTTTCGCGAGTTTCTCTCTCGTGAAAAAGGAGGGTTGTTGCTGCTTTTTATTGTGTTGTTTAAGCTGGGAGATGCTTTCACCAATGCAGCAAGCGGGCTGACCACAACCTTTTTTATTCGTGAGCTTGGTTTTACGTTAACAGAAGTTGGGGTTGTTAATAAAGGCGTTGGGTTGGTTGCAATTTTGTCTGGTGTTTTTGTCGGTGGGGTTATTCTGTCCCGCGTTCGTTTGTTCACGGCGTTGTTATGGTTTGGGGTTTTACAAGGCGCATCGAATGCGGCTTTTCTTTTTGTGGCATTAACTGGCAAGCGGTTATGGACGATGGCCGCATCGGTATTTATTGAAAATTTCACCAGCGGGCTGGTGACAGCGGCCTTCATCGCTTTTTTAATGTCCTTATGCAACAAACGCTTTACTGCCACGCAATACGCGCTGCTTTCTGCGGTCGCAGCACTTGGTCGGGTTTTTTCTGGCCCTATTGGTGGCGCAATGATCCATTGGTTTGGGTGGATTAATTTCTTTATAATGACGATTGTGCTGGCTGTTCCGGGTGTGGTGTTGCTGCTTTATTTAAAACCGCATCTTGCCGGGTGTGACATAACTCAAGGGTGACACGATGTCCAAAAATGGTTTGCGGGTGCTAATTATTGATGATGATGAGATTGATTACATGCAATACAAGCGCATGCTTGAGCATGGTCGGCACGTAAAGATTGACACAGTGGGTGTTCACAAGCCAGGCGAGGTGTCCGCAATTCTTCGCCAACAGGAGTTTGACTGCATCCTTTTAGATTATCTATTACCAGAAGTGGATGGTCTCACGCTTTTTAATGCGCTCGCAAAAGAGTTTGCTGAAAAGTTGCCCCCGGTGATCATGTTGACTGGAGAGGGAGATGAGTATGTTGCGGTTTCCGCTCTCTCACAAGGCGTCTCGGATTATGTGGTGAAGCGCGATGTCACCGCGCAATTTTTAGAAATGCACATAATAAATGCGATCAAAAAACACGATCAAATTCGGAAAAAGCAAATAAAAGATGAGCGCCTGATGAATCTTGCTTTTCATGATGATTTAACACAGCTTTACAATCGGCGTGCTTTTGAAGACTTGAGTCAGCGTTATGTTGCTAATGCACGACGGCAAAGACAGCTGATGGCGCTTTTGTTTATTGATGTCGATGATTTTAAGTTGGCTAATGATCGTTATGGTCACCCCGCCGGGGACCGATTATTACAAAAAGTAGCGGAGGCACTTACTGAAAACATTCGCCGTGGTGATGTCGTTGCCCGAATTGGTGGCGATGAGTTTGCCGTAATTTTAAGTAATGTCCGTTATGAAACCGATGCTGGGCGAATTGCTGCAAAACTTATCTCGCACGTGGATGAGGTGGTGATGGACGGGGGGCACAAATTTAAAACATCAATAAGCATTGGGATTTCTATGTTTAACCCCAGTCAACCTTGCAGTCACCATGATTTAATGCAAAATGCCGATATTGCTGTTATTTATGCTAAGTCTATGGGTAAAAAACAATATCAGTATTATTCGAAAGAACGACACAGTGAGCATTTAAAAAGGATTATGCTAGAGGAAGCGTTGCAATTGGCGATTGATAATAAAGAGCTCTTTATTGAGTATCAACCAATCTATGATTTAAAAAAGCAAAAGGCCACTGCCTTAGAGGCCTTGCTGCGATGGCGCCATCATAAAATAGGTTTGGTTATGCCGGATGTGTTTATTGCGATTGCTGAAGAAATAGGGATAATGAAAAACTTCACCTTATGGGTGGTTAGTCGCATTTTAGCGGACTATAAAAAGCACATTCAACCGTTACCACACACCGATATTTGTTTGTCATTCAATTTGTCGTCACTGCATTTGGACAATAAAAAATTTATTACTGATCTGTATGATGCGGTGGTTGCCGCGAAGGTTAAGCCCGGTAATATCTGTTTGGAGATCCGTGAGTCAGCGGTTTGTCGCGAATTATCTGAAAATGAAGTTAAAGCCCTAGCGGTTCTTGATGGCATGGGTTTTAAGTTAAGTATTGATGATTTCGGTGAAGGTTATACCGCATTGAGTAAAATTGCGGAATTACCAATTAAACAAATTAAAATAGACGATAGTCTCATTAGTGACATGGTTCAAAACCCCAAAAAACAAGCGGTTGTTCGTTCAATTATAGACTTATGTCAAAACCTTAATATAGAGGTTATCGCGGAAGGGGTTGAAACCGCGGAACAGCAAGCGATCTTAGCGCGCCTGGGGTGTATGATGCTCCAGGGGTTTGTTTTTTCAATACCTAAGCCCATAGAGGAAATTATTCCGTCGTTTTTTTGAAATAACAAGACCTCGTGTTGCTGCTGCAACGCGTTATCAAAAAAAAACGCCTCAAAATTAAATTAAAAACAACCTTCAAATGATGCATGGCAGCGGAGATAGCGATCAGACGCATAAAATATTTTTTAAAAAGAACTTGCCAGCTTTTTTCACGTTGTTTTCGAGTTTTTCCTGCAGCACCATAACTGTTACGCAGACGGTAGAAACAGTTACTGTTATACTCGTCTTAGCCTGTGACCGATGCGGTAAAGATTTAAGTGCCTTTGCTTGTGAATGCATTGAGCGTCGCACAAAAATCGATATCATTTTTGAAAAAACGGTAGAGCACGTGGCGGTTGAAATAAAACAATGTCCAGCATGTGATAGCAAAGTTAAAGCCCCGTTTCCTCATGACATGCCTGGGCCATTGCAATATGGAAATGGCATTAAGGCATATGTTATCCAGCTTCTTGTAGCACAAATGATTAACTTAAATCGTGTAGTTGATAATGCCTCCTATTCCAGAAAAAACAACGAAGCGGCGTGGCAAGGTGGCCAAGTCCGATGCGCATAATTTATGGGAGCGGCTTGAAAAATATGAAACGTTTGTCTTGCTGTTTGCAAATTTCCCGAGTTGGTCATGATTTAACTGGTTTCCGTTTTGGGGTGGGAGTATAATACCCACCATTCAGTGTTAACGTTGTTAAATCATGGACTTAGCAAAGCATTACGATGTTATCGTGGTTGGTGGTGGCCATGCTGGCACAGAGGCGGCGTTTGCCGCAGCTCGTGCTGGTGCGGATACCTTGTTATTGACCCATAATATCGAAACCTTGGGGCAAATGTCTTGCAATCCTTCTATCGGGGGGATCGGTAAGAGTCATCTTGTGAAAGAGATAGATGCGCTAGGTGGTATTATGGCCATGGCAACCGATTTGGCTGGGATCCATTTTCGGATCTTAAATGCCCGAAAAGGTCCCGCGGTGCAAGCAACGCGCGCGCAGGCCGATAGAGTTTTGTATCGACAAGCCATTCGCCAATGTTTAGAAAAAGAGCCACGCTTAACGCTTTTTCAACAAGCGGTGGACGATCTCATTGTTGAGCATGATGCCGTGCGCGGTGTCATCACGCAGATGGGGTTGCGGTTCATGGCACACGCGGTGGTGTTGACTGTGGGTACTTTTCTTGGGGGTAAAATTCATGTCGGCGATCAACAATCAGCGGGTGGCCGCGCTGGGGACCCACCGGCTAATGCGCTGGCTCAGCGATTACGAGCGTTGCCGTTACGAGTCGGTCGGTTAAAGACTGGAACACCGCCCCGTTTTGCCGGGAATACGATTGATTATTCGCGGTTAGTCGTGCAGCCAGGCGATGAGCCTTTGCCGCGTTTTTCACTGTGGTCGTGCGATGATCTGCCCAGGCCGCAACAAGTGCCTTGCCACATCGCTAAAACAACTGAGCACACGCACGAGATCATCCGTGCTCATATTCATCGCTCTGCCATGTATTCCGGTAATATCGAAGGCGTAGGCCCTCGCTATTGTCCTTCAATTGAAGATAAAGTGGTGCGTTTTGCCGATAAGGTGAGCCATCAGATCTTCATTGAGCCAGAAGGGTTGACCACCAGCGAAATTTACCCCAGTGGGTTATCGACCAGCTTACCGTTTGACGTGCAAACCGCTTTGGTGCGCTCGATGCCGGGGTTGGAGCGGGTTCATATCACCAGGCCGGGTTATGCCATTGAGTATGATTATTTTGATCCGCGCGATTTAAAGCCGTCACTTGAAACGAAAGTTATTTCTGGCTTGTTTTTTGCGGGGCAAATTAATGGCACGACCGGCTACGAAGAAGCCGCCGCGCAAGGGATAATTGCTGGATTAAATGCGGCGCGTGCGGTTGCGGCCCTGCCCGCCTGGACGCCATCTCGTTCGCAAGCGTACATTGGTGTTTTGATTGATGATTTGATAACCCACGGCGCACCCGAGCCATATCGTATGTTTACGTCTCGGGCGGAATACCGCTTGTTATTGCGGGAAGATAATGCGGATATTCGTTTAACCGCCATAGGTCGGGAAATGAATTTAGTAAGCGCTGCACAATGGGCTATTTTTAATGAGAAAAAAACCGTGCTCGAGCAAGAGCAGCAGCGGTTAGCCAAAATTTGGATCCAACCGGAGTCCAGCGCCGGGAAAGCATTATCCACCCTGCTGCCACACCCGCTCTCGCGAGAAGTTCGTGCCGATAGCTTGCTGGCAAGAACAGAGTTATCGTACCAACAGCTGGTTACCCTTGAAGGATTAGCACCTGGCATTACGCACCCTGGCGCCATTCAACAATTAGAAATCAGTGCGCGGTATGCCGGTTATATCGCACGCCAACAGGCGGAAATTGATAAACACAAGAACCATGAGCAAACACCAATTCCTCAGGGTTTTGATTACCAAGTGGTCAGGGGGCTGTCTAATGAAGTGCGCGAAAAATTATTAGCGGTTAAACCAACTACCATTGGCTGTGCCAGCCGGATTCCTGGTGTTACACCCGCTGCGATTTCATTACTTTTGGTGGCGTTAAAAAAGCAGCGTTGGGAAAGTTTTTGTACTTGAATTGTCAGCAATAACAATCCCTTATAGAATGAATGTCATAGCAAAAAAACAGGAGCGCATATGAGCGGCGTGTTGGGAGTAACCGAGACGTATACAACAAAAGAAGGTAATATTAACCCGGGAGCCATTTTTCAGTTACTCGAACAAGTTTGCAGTGATGAACAAAACGAAAACCCAGATTTAAACGCCTTGTTGGCAGCGCTCAACGTCTTGCGAGCCGAGATAGGTTTTGTCGATGAATCCGCTGATTTAAGCAGCCAAGATTATTTCACCAAAAAGCTGGTGCAATGGCTTAATAAATACGCACCAGATGTTGTCGATAGCAAGCGCCTTCATGATGCCAATTTAACAGCGCATCATCCCGATATTCAAAAGTTATTTTTGGCGGTGGATAACGAAATAACCCAATTACAAGAAGCCATTCAAAATCCTGCCAGTGTCGATGATTTGGCGCGGATGACTTCTCAAGTTTGGACGGAGCTCAACGGCCGCACCCAAGAAAAAGCTTTCTTTGAAACCATGCGTTTCAAAGCCGATGTGGCAAAATCTTCGTTCTTTTCTAAAGAACCGCAACCCAAAGGGCTCGAGCCCGGGGAAGAAGACGCGCATTTGGATGGTGAGCCCGAAGCCCCTAAAATGCTTCATTGATAATATTAGTTGTTGCATATGAAAAAAGCAGTAAGTCCGGCGGTAAAGGCACAGAATTTACTGCTCGAGACCCTTCGCAAAATAAACATTGCACGACCCGATAGTCGCATCGATAAATTATGGCAATATCTATCGTTGATCGACAAGTGGAACGGTGTTTACAACTTAACGGCTATTCGTGATCCCAATGAAATGGTGTTGCAACATCTCATTGACAGTTTGATGATACTGCCCTATTTAAAGGGAAATGCATTTATTGACGTGGGCTCAGGCGCCGGTTTGCCGGGGGTGCCTTTAGCGATTGCCTTACCGCACAAGCATTTTGTGTTGTTGGACAGCAACGGAAAAAAAACACGCTTTTTGACGCAAGTTAAAATCGAGTGTGCCTTAGAGAATATCACCATCGCGCACAATAAAATTGAAGATTACCAGCCAGCCCAAAAGATGGATGGCATCTTGTCACGAGCCTTTGCGGCGTTATCATTATTTATTGCGAAAACGCGCCACATCGCGACGGCGCAGACCAAATGGTATGCCATGAAAAGTAAAAAATGGCAGGAGGAAGTTTCGGCATTACCACCAGAAATTATTTTACAGCAAGCGCACGCCATCCAATTGCCAGACGGGGATTATGAGCGGGTCCTGCTGGAGCTGGGGTTGGATTGCGACAAAGAGAGCGGCATTTGCAGCCCCAAAAAGTAATTGCAAACAGACCCTACGATACGACGAGAAAATTTTTCGTGAGAAATTTAACCCGGCGTTCGCTATTTTGATTTCAGGTGCTAATTTGCAACGCGATGGTGACGTACTCAATTGCCCGTTATATATGGTGGATAGCTTGCTCGACAAGATTATTCCATTAGCCATGATGGGGTAATTCACCCCTACGTTTCTATAAAACTTGCTGTCGCTTTGGCTATCAGGTAGCCTGTGCGCTGTCAGCCAAGAGGGGGCTATTTGTGGCTAAAGTTATTGCAGTTGCCAATCAAAAAGGCGGTGTTGGTAAAACAACGACTTGTATTAATCTTGCAGCATCCATCGCGAGTCATCAGCGTCGCGTTTTATTAGTGGATATTGATCCACAAGGGAATGCGACGATGGGCAGTGGTATCGATAAAGAAATGCGCGAAATCACGATGACGGATGTGTTATTGGATGAAGTAGAGATTCAAGAAGCCATTGTTGGTACGATGGCAGGTTATGATTTAGCACCGACCAATAGTGATTTAGTGGCCGCGGAAGTGGGATTACTCAATAAGACGCACCGTGAGCATCGCTTATTGCAAGCACTCGCCAGAGTACGGGATGGTTACGATTTTATTATCATCGATTGCCCGCCTTCCATTAATATGTTGACTATTAATGCCTTAGTCGCTGCAAACAGCGTGTTGATCCCGATGCAATGTGAATACTATGCGTTGGAGGGCTTATCCGGTTTGGTGAAAACCATCGAGCAAATAAAAACCACTGTTAATCCGAATTTGACCATAGAAGGGTTGGTTCGCACCATGTATGACGCGCGAAACCGCCTCACTAATGATGTTTCTGAACAAATCATCGTACATTTCGGCAAGAAAGTATACAATACCGTTATTCCGAGAAATGTTCGCCTGGCCGAAGCCCCGAGTTTTGGTTTGCCCGCCATATTGTATGATAAGCAATCCGCCGGCGCTAAAGCTTATCTGGATTTAGCGACCGAAATTTTAAAACAACGCGATGGTGAATTTGTGAAGCAACAAGAATCGACGACAGTTGCTGAGATGGGATGAGGAATAAAAAATGGTGGTTAAGAAGCGCAGTGGTTTAGGTCGTGGGCTATCGGAATTGTTGAGCACTGCGGAGATCACAACACCGGATCCGATGGCCGGGACGGAGGGATCGGTTAACAAAGAAAAATTAAAGCAGATCCCCATTGAATGGATAAAAGCCGGTCGCTATCAACCACGCAAAGCCTTTGATCACGAAGCGCTGCAGGAGCTGGCCGAATCCATTCGCCATCAAGGGATTATTCAACCGATTGTGTTGCGGCCGCTTGCAGAGAACCAATATGAAATTATCGCGGGTGAGCGCCGTTGGCGAGCCGCACAAATTGCCGGTATCGCAGAGGTCCCCGCGGTTATTCGCGACGTGTCGGATCAGGCCGCATTAGCGGTGGCGCTCATCGAAAACATTCAACGCGAACAACTCAACCCCATCGAAGAAGCCAGAGCGATCCAACGCTTGATTAATGAGTTTGATTTAACCCATCAAGAAGCCGCGGATGCTTTGGGTAAAAATCGCGTCAGCGTTAGCAACTTGTTGCGCGTGTTAAATTTAGACACGGACGTTTTGCGCTTAGTTGAGAATGGCGACTTGGAAATGGGGCACGCCAAAGTGCTTTTGGGTTTGGTGGATAAAAACCAACAATTGCAAGCGGCGCATTGCATAGTCGAGCGCCATTTGACGGTGCGCGATACCGAAAATTACCTTCGGCAACGATTAGAAGGCGCACAGAAACCAACAGCAGCTGCCGCCAAAGCGAAATCCGATCCGGATATTTCGCGGTTGCAAAAAAGCTTATCGGAATCATTAGGCGCATTGGTTGCTATTGAGCATCATCCGAAGGGCAAAGGAAAAATCGTTATTCAATATCACTCGTTAGAACAACTGGAAGGGATTTTAGATCACTTGCGGTAGGGCTTGCCACCGTTAGGACTTACAACAACCGATGTTAGTTGCGTTTTTAACAAAGCAGCGCGCGCCATCATTCAATTCAATAGAGACGATTCGCAGCCGAAAAAGCAATTAGCCACAGACCCTAATCCGGTGGGATTTTTTACGAAGGCGATGGCGATGGCGATGGCGGTTGCGATGGCGGTTGCGGTTGCGGTGGCGCCTCCACCCCCACCCCCACCACAGGCGCGTGTTGTTGTGTCGCGGTGTTGGCGGTGGTTTCTTCCGCTTTTGCTTCTTTTTTTAATTTCCCTTGCATTTCCTTGAGCTTCTCGTCGCTATTAATTCTTTTATTGATCTTGTCATCGTTGCCATTATAAAACAAGCCAGCCTTTAATCCGGCTTCAACTATTGCCATATTCGCGTCAATATCTTGCTTTCCAAAAATATCAAATCCTTTTTTGTCGGGGTTTTGTTGTTTGTACGTTTCCATTAATACCGCTAACGCCTCGGGATCCTTAAGCTTGTTGCAAGAGAGGGATCCGTCTTTTTGGAGTGTGATTTTAAAACTAAGTTCGTTGGGCATCTTCACCGTGAATTCATTTCCTTTGCCATCTTCTTCTTTCCCTGGGGTGATCGTGATGGATTTTTTTGTTTCTTCTGTAAGTTCTTCATTGTCATTTGAATTTTTAAGCACGGTGTGTACTGCCGTCTCAATGGAGGTGCCCATAGTTGCAAGCTGAGCTTGAAAAGCGTCCTCCGCTTTTTTCTTCTCGTCGTCAGTTTGTTGCTTTTTCGCTTCTTCAGTTTGTTGCGTTGAGGTGCCAATGGTGGCGATTTCTGGCTGCGGTCCACTGTCGGGCTGTGGTGGGTTTGCTTTTAAAGTCTGATGAATATTAGCATAGCTTGATGAGCGAGGGCGAGGTTTTTGCTCTGAGGCTTTTACTGGTTCGGGTTCACTGTTGCTGCGCGTGCGTTCTGTGAGGTCACTGTTACTGTCTCTGGGCGTGGGTAATGCCATGGTTATCTCAATGCTTATTATCGTTCTTATCAGTATAGCAAATAATTAAGCACACCACCTTATCACTGGGGCCTAACCGGTTGAAGGTTTTTAACCGCTTGAATAGAATTGGAAATTTTTTCTAACAGGTGGCTGATGTCTTGTGGGGTGTGATTGGTTCCTAAGAAGCAGGTCTGCCCTTCCCAAATATAAATGCCATGATAAATGAGCAGCAAGATAAACAGGCTGAGATCGTATCCGGAGTGGGGGGTGAACCGCATCATCGATGCGCGGTGTTGTAATTGAATGGGTAGCTCGGCGCTGTGTAATAAGCCATTGCAGCGGCTAACAAAAGAAGCGGTTACCGCATGCAATTGCTGTTGTAAGGCAGGGCTTTCTTGCTGTATTTTTTCTAAAAAGCGATTGGCGAGCACTAACGCCAGCGGGTGTTTACCGAAAGTCCCAGCAGAGAGGGTGATCCCGTGGTGGCTGGCGTCGTCAAGCGCCATACGGCCGCCATCAATAAAGCGCAAATAGTCTTCCCGACCGGCCACCACCGCCAGTGGTAAGCCCCCCCCTAAGGTTTTGCCATAAACGCTGAGATCGGGCTTGATAGCAAACAGGCTTTGGGCGCCCGCGGGGGCTACCCGAAAACCGGTGATCATTTCGTCGAAAATCAGCGCGATGGTGTGTTTTTCCGTGATGTTACGCAGCGTTTGGCATACGATTTGGGTTTGCAATGCCGGTTGTCGGGCGGGTATGGGTTCAAGCAAAACCGCTGCGATGTGGTGGCTGTGTTTTTCAATATAGTCATAACAAGCGGCTGGATTATGCAATGAAAAAACCAAGGTGTCTTGGATAGCGCTTGGCGGGATCCCCAGATATTTGGGCGATACCCGTTGTTGGTAATTCACCGCTTGCACGGTATCGGTATGGCCATGGTAGCATTCAGCAAAGATGACAATTTTGTTTTTGCCGGTAGCGGCACGGGCTAACCGAATGGCCAGCATTATCGCTTCGGTTCCGGTAACGGCAAAAGCGACCCGATCTTGTTGCGTGAGCCGACAAATTTTTTCACCGACTTCAGCGATTAACTCACTGCGAGGGCCGAGCTGATAACCGTTTTGCAGCGATTGTTGCAAGGCTTGATTGAGAAACAAGGGATTATGCCCAAATAAATGAACCCCAAACCCCAGGCATAAATCAATATAGTGATTATCATCTAAATCCCACAGATGCGCGCCTTGGGCTCGGCTTGCCACTAACGGGTACATGGCTGGCAGCAATTCGCGATAAAGGGTTTGTGCCGGGAAGGAGCGCATGTCGGCGACCGCTTGCTGCAGGCGGCGGGCGGCTTGCCGTGAGCGGGTGGTTTTTGCTTGAAATTGTTGGACAAAGCGCGTTATGGCTGAGCGCTCAGACCGGGGTGGGCGCTGTGGCTTGCGCTTGGCCCAAATATAATCGGCAAGCGCAGCGATGGTTGGGTATTTATTAAAAAGCATTTGGCTCGATAGCGATACGTTAAAAAATTGCTCGACAAATTGTAATAAGCGAATGACTAAAATGGAATCCAACGGCATATCCACAAAAGGCGAATGGGCATCAAGCGGAACGGATGGCATTTGCAAGCTTTGCGCGAAATGACGCACAATAATTTCAGCAATGGTGGCGCTCGTGGCGTGTGCGGGCACTGAAAAAACAGGTTGGGGGCGATGTGGGCTTAGCCAGTATTTCTCGCGGTGAAAAGGCAATGGCGGCAGTGGTTTTCGGCGAGATGGGATATGGGCTTCTTGTAAAATCAAGTGGACATTGGTTCCTGAAAAACCAAAACAACTGATCGCCGCGCAACGAACGCCTTGCGGCTGCCATGGTGTAATTTCAGTGGGCAAAAGTAATTTTTCGGCGAATGGTTTCAAAAAGCTATTGAGCACGCGGACCGATCGATTCGGCGCAATGGCTCGATGCTGACACATTAAAACGGTTTTGATCACACTCATGACACCGGCTGCCGCTTCACAATGACCGATGGTTGCTTTTAGGGTACCAAGATAAAGCGGCAAGGCATTTGGCCTATTTTGCAAATAGGCGTTGCCAATTGCTTCACCTTCAACGGCATCGCCTAAGCGGGTGCCGGTGCCATGGGTTTCAATGAAAGAAATATCATGGGGCTGGCATTGCGCTTGTTGCAAGGCGTGTTGCATCAACGCGACTTGCGCTTTGCCATTAGGGGCGGTTAAGCCATTGCTGAAACCATCTTGATTTTGCGCCACCCCCGTGATAATTGCCAACACGCGATCACCGGCCTCGATGGCGTCACTCAGTCTTTTTAGCAAAATCACGCCACAGCCTTCGCCACGGACATAGCCATTGGCGGTTTGCGCAAAGGGGGCGCACTCTCCGGTTGTCGACAACATATTTGCTGCTACAAAACCCTGGTGGGTTTGTTGCGATAAAATGACATTGACGCCGCCGGCGACGGCTAAATCACAGGTTGTGGCTTGTAAGTGTAAACAGGCTTCAACGATGGCGCTTAAGGATGAAGCGCAAGCGGTATCAATAGCGAGCGCCGGGCCGAGAAAATTATAAAAATACGCCAGTCGCCCGGCGGCGGTGCTTAGGGCATGACCGGTGTTGATATAAGGCAACGTTTGGCGATCGGCAAATTGTTGTTGTTGACCATAATCATGCGTGCTGATCCCGATGAAAACGCCGGTGCCACTACCAGAAAGGCTGGCGACGTCAATGCCCGCGTTTTCAAAAGCGCGCCAGCTGCACTCTAACAATAAGCGTTGTTGCGGATCGAGCGCTATCGCTTCTTTTTCGTGGCAATTAAAAAAATGAGCATCAAATAATTCAATGTTGTGAATAAAGCTGCCGGCGTTGATTTCAGTTAACGAAGCGCCTTCGCGGAACGGTATGTTGTTTTCGATGGTGGTTTTGCCGCTTAATAGCAAGTGCCAAAACGCGTCGAGATCTTCAATGTCAGCGAGGCGACAATTCATTCCGACAATGGCAAATTGGTTGTCATTCGCGCGGGGTTTTTTTGAGGGCACGCGGGCTGGGTGGTTTGTTTGGCTCAGCGCCATCAATGCGGTCGTGAGATCGGCAATGGTATGATGTTCGAATAAGAGGGTCGGTTGAATAATTTGCCCGAGCCATAAATGCAAATCGGCGCTGAGTTTTGCTAACGAAATAGAGGTTACGCCATAATAATGTAAACTTTGTTGTGGGTTTATCGCGTCGACGTTGCGGGCAAAGTGGATTTTGAGCCAGGCCGACAACCACGTTAAAATATCGGTTTCTGTGCGGGGGCGGGCTTGTTGAAACAGGGGTTGTGGATTTTGATGAAAGGTAGGCGCTTCCCAGCTGGCGATCACCTGCAAGTCACCACGCAAATAGTGGTGTTTGCACAATCTTCTTTGGACTTTCCCGCTGGAGGTTTTGGGCAGGCTGACTTGGCGAATTAAAATGATTTTATCGAGAAAAACCTGATGCTCTGCCACGATGTGCGACAAAATATTAGAAAACAATTGTTCGGTGATTGGAGCGTGGCGATGGATTTCGCTGACTAAAATGAATTGCGTTTGTTGCCGTGTCTCAACGGCGAAAGCAACAGCGGCGTTTTTAATTAAATCCGGGCAGCAAGCCGCTGCCGATTGCTCGATAAGCGATGGCGCATATTGCATCCCATAGCGAGATAACCTATCGGTTAGGCGATCGGCGATATACAGATGCCCTTCGGTATCGAGAAAACCCAGGTCACCGGTTCGTAAATAGTTTTGGTCTCTTGGCGACAATGCCGCATGAAAGGTTTGTTCAGACAATTTGGGGTTTTGCCAATATCCCGGTGCGCAGCTTGGGCCTTTTAACCAAATCTCTCCCAAACAATTAGCCGGCTTTTCTTCGGCCTGTTGTACAATGCGAATGGTTTGCCCCCGCAACGGTTTGCCACAAGAAACCAAAGCAATGTTATGGGGGTGCTTATCTTCAACCAGGCGCAGTTTTCCTCGCTGGAATTCAGCGAGACTGGCGTGCAAAATTTTGGGTGGCTCATCGGCGGAGACAGCGGAGATCCCGAGGGTGTTTTCGGCCATGCCATAGCTGGGACAGAATGCGAGCGCATTAAAACCACAGCGAGCAAATGCCGCACTGAATTGCTGTAGGGTGTTGGCGCTGATGGGTTCAGAGCCATTGGCGGCCACTTTCCAGCAGGTCAAATCCAGCGCTTGCTTTTGCGCGCTGGTGGTGTTTTGCCAGCAATAGTCATAAGCAAAATTAGGCGCGATGCTGAATTGAACGCGATAGTGGCTGATGGTTTCTAACCAAAAAACCGGACGGGACAAAAAAGTGGTGGGCGCCATGTTGATGCTGTGGCCACCGGCGTAGATGGGTGCTAATAACCCCAATAGCAACCCCATGTCGTGGTAGGGGGGTAGCCAGGAACAACACGTTTGGAAATATTCATCGCCATATTGGGCCATAGAAGCATTGATATTATAACTGAGCATGGCGTGGGTTACGATCACGCCTTTGGGATCGCCGCTGGAGCCAGAGGTATATTGTAAGAAAGCGATATCATCGGCATGGCAGGACAAGGGTTCCATGACGGCGGGTTGTCGCGTTAAAATTTCTTCTGCAATGATCACCGTGTGCGTAAAGTTAAAACGGGAAGCGATTTTTTCGGTGGTAATAATAAAATCGGCATTCGCGTCGTGAAGGATGGCTTGCAAGCGTAGCAAATGGTGATTATTGCGCGGCGGATAACAGGGGACCGCTATCATGCCGGCACCGAGGCAGCCGGCAAAGGCACTGAGGTAGGTAATGCCAGGTGGTAAAAAGAGCAATACCCGTGCTGGTTTGAGGTTACGAGTAAGAAACCATTGGGCAAAGGCGGTAGCGTCGATTGCTAACTGTCGATAGGTTGAAAATTTTTTTGATTCTTTATCGATGAAGGTGATAGCCGGATTGTTGGCAAAGGTATTGGCCTTGTGGCATAAAATTTCAGGGAAAAATTTGAGGTTATCCATTACAAACACCTTTGTTGTGAGCTTGAATTGTATGGGTGTTTCGCCCACGATGCGAGCATAAACTGTGAGAAAAGGGTAATGAAAATAAAGATAGCGCGTTGCAAACCGCTCGATAAAGCGCAATGGTTACAAGCGCCCTGTTTTCAGCTGTATCATCAAGTGGAATATCAGCTTTACCGATTGTGGGGCGAAATCCTACAACAGCGGATTAATAGCGTCACGGTTGCGCTCGCGCAGTTTGATCCAGACAGAGATAAAAGCCGGCGGCTGAAGCAACGAATCGAAGCGCAGTTCCAGGTAGCATTACCCGCAGACTGGCTGCAACATAATCAGACAATTTATCAACAATCGCTTGCCTTGCGTAAGCATCCTCATTTGCATATTCCTTATGAGCCCATTATTCAATGGCAAGCCGGATGCTCAGGTGCGCCACCATTAATTTTTTTTCCACCGAGTTTATTCGGGGCGGAAGTTTACGGTGAGCTTAGCCAGCTGTTGCAAACGGATTCAGCGGTCTACGCGGTTAACTCACACAATTTATACAGTGGGGAGCAATTTATGCCGTTTTTAACGGTATTAGCGAAGCGCTATAAAAAGTACATCGCAACGCGGGTTCCAGAGGGGCCGTATTTTCTGGGTGGTTTTTCTTATGGCGGCACACTAGCGCTGGAAGTTGCGCAACAATTTTTAGCAGAAGGTCAGGCGGTATTGGCCATTTATTTGCTGGATACGCCGTGTTACGACAGCGTGCAGTTGCGCCATGTTTTAAGGATGATTACCTTAAAAGGTATTCAGCAAGAATTTCCTAACCGCATTGGCCATTATTTGGGTGAATTACCACAACCGATGTTGGAACACGTTCTTGCGGCCACCCGAAATGACATTAAGTTGCTCATGCGTCATCGGAATCAAATTTACCATAAGCCGGTCGTGTCTTTTCAGTCGCGGCACAGTTTGCCACACTCAAAATTATTTTTGCAGAGAAAGTCACATGGGTGGGAGAAGTTTTTACGGGATCTGACAACCACATGGGTAGATTGTGATCATAATTCAATCTTGTGTGGGGCACATTTACCCAGTCTTGCGCGCACGATAGCGCAAGATATGCGTAATCGCCACGCTGCACACATAGCGCGGTTATCGTAAGTCCTAATGATTGCATGATAGCAATATAATCAGTATACTTTGCGACCTTAAATGTGGGGTTAAAAACGGCAGATGGCCAAGCGCAACGTTAAACACGTGACTCGATTTGCAAGAGCCGTGATCCGCAACCAAATGATTATCGCCTTATTGTTATCGGTGATATTATTGTTTCGAAGTTTGGTCGCTGCAAGTTCAGCGTTCATCGGTGGGTTAATCGTTATTATCCCTAATATTGTTTTTATGAAAATCGCATTGGGCGCCTCAGAGACTGAGCAAGCCATGGTAACGAAAATATATGTCGCTGAAGCGAGTAAGCTGTTGGGCGCAACACTTTTTTTATTTGTGACCATGAAGTATTTTCCGGGCGATGGATTAATGGTTTTACTGGGTTTAATTGCAACATTGTTTGCAAATTGGTTAACACCTTTATTTAATAGTGAGATGGGTCGCGTAATATGAGTGGTGAAGGTAATTTGACAGCGTCGGAATATGTTAAACACCATTTGACACATTTGAAATTCAATGTGACGTCGATGACCTTTGATGATAAAGGTGGGTTTTATACGTTAAATGTCGACACATTGTTTTTCTCGACACTTTTGTTAGTCGGAATTGGGTTTTTTATTTGCAAAGCCGCGTCGCAAGCGACACCGGGTGTCCCTGGTCGTTTCCAAGTGTTTGTTGAGATGGTTTTAGACTTCATTAACGACAGTGTCAAAGAAACATTTGATGGTAAGAGCAAATTAGCGGCGCCGCTGGCGCTGACTTTAGCACTGTACATTTTTTTGATGAATTTTATGGATTTGCTGCCGTTGGATTTTTTGCCTTGGGTTGCCAGCCATCTTGGGGTGCATTATTTACGAGTGGTGCCAACGGCCGATGTGAATACCACGTTTGCCCTGTCCTTCACCGTGTTTTTACTGATCCTTTACTTTAACTTTACCCGCAAGGGGATTTTGGGGGTTTTGAAAGAGTTTACCACCACCCCGTTTACGGCAAACAACCTCATTTTCAAAATTATTTTATTGCCGGTTAACCTGGTGTTAAAACTCATCGAAGAGATTGTTAAGCCCATTTCGTTATCGCTGCGATTGTATGGTAATTTATTTGCTGGCGAGTTGGTGTTTATCTTGATTGGGTTGTTGCCCTTCTATGTATTGTGGGTGCCCAATTTTTTATGGACAGCGTTTCATATTCTCATCATCAGCGTGCAGACTTATATTTTTATGATGCTAACGATGGTGTATTTGAATATGGCCTGTCATGAACATTAGTGAATAATTTCGGTTATCTTAATTTAAGGAGTCTATTATGGAATTAGTCGGTTTCATTGCTCAAATTCAGGCAATGAGTGTCTTGGGGATTACGTTATTGATTGGCATGGGTGCACTTGGAACGGCTATCGGTTTCGGCTTGCTCGGTGGTAAATTCCTTGAAAGTGTGGCGCGACAACCGGAGCTCCGCGGGATGCTGTTGGCGCGGATGTTTATTGTCGCCGGTTTCATCGACATGGTAACGATGATCGGTATCGGTTTTGCTTTCTACTTCCTCTATCTGGTTCCTTTCTTAAAACCGGTGACTGATGCCGCGGCAAAAGTAGCAGGGCAATAGATCAAGTTTTTGAGGAGTCGTCAATGGATATCAATCTCACGTTAATCGGGCAAATGTTTTCTTTTGCCATTTTAGTCGGATTGGTGATGCAATACGGTTGGCCAAGGCTCATTGCTGCGCTGGATGCACGTGCTAAGCAGATTGCCGATGGGCTAACTGCCGCGGAACTCGGCCAGCAAAAACTCTCTGATGCGGATAAGTATTTTGCAGAGCGAGTGAATGCAGCGAAATCACAATCAGCCGCTATTTTGGATCAAGCCGAGAAGCGCGCTTCACAAATAGTGGATGAAGCAAAAAACAAAGCCAAGACGGAAGGCCAGCGCATTATCGATAGCGCGAAAAGTGAAATCGCTAAAGAATTGGAAGCGACCAAAGCGGCATTACGGCAGGAAGTTTCCGCGATTGCTTTGGCCGGAGCGAGACAGATTTTAAAGCGTGAAATTGATAGCAAGACCAATCAATCCCTATTAGATGCGTTAGCCAAAGAGATTTAGTTTATGGTAAGTCAGACGACGATTGCGCGACCGTACGCCAGAGCAGCGTTTGAGTATGCTTTAGCAGCGAAGACCCTCGAAAAATGGTCGGGATTTTTAAACCGGTTAAGCGAAGGCGCTCGGGCGCCAGAGTTATTGTTTTTATTGACGAACCCCCAGGTGACCCAAGAGAATTTATTCGACTTGTTGTCGCACATCTGTCGAAAGGTGCTTCACGATAAAGCGCAAGAGAATTTTTTAAGGCTGTTAATTGTAAATCGGCGAATTGCGATAAGTGGCGAGATTGCGGAATTATTTCGGTTGCTGCGCGAAGAGCAAGAAAAGCGAATTACAGTTAAAATCATAACGGCCGAACCTTTGGATCGTAAACATAACAAGGCCTTTACCCAGGCGTTATCCAAGCGCTTAAATCGCGAAGTGGATTTGGTTTGCGAAGAAGAGGGATCATTAATCGGGGGCGCGATTATTCGCGCTGGTGATAAAGTAATAGATGGCTCCATTCGAGGTAAGCTCGATAGGCTCATCCATGCAATACAAAGCGAAGGTTAAACTATGCAATTGAATCCCTCTGAAATTAGCGAACTCATCAAAGCGCGCATCGAAAAATTCGATGTTTCTGCGGAGGCTCGAACGGAAGGCACCATTATCAGTTTAAAAGATGGTATTGTTCGAGTGCATGGGCTTGCCGACGTGATGCAAGGGGAAATGATCCAATTTGAAAATGGCGAATTTGGATTAGCATTAAACTTAGAGCGCGACTCCGTCGGTGGGGTGGTATTAGGAACCACCGAGGGCATTGCGGAAGGACAAACCGTTAAGTGTACCGGTCGCATTTTAGAAGTGCCGGTGGGCCCGGAATTAATTGGTCGGGTGGTGGATTCATTAGGCAGGCCGATCGATGGCAAAGGATCGCTCGCTGCCAAAGAATCATCCCCCATCGAGCGCATTGCGCCTGGGGTTATTTGGCGCAAATCAGTGGATACCCCTTTGCAAACGGGGATTAAATCGCTAGACACCATGGTGCCAATTGGTCGGGGCCAGCGGGAATTGATTATTGGCGATAGGCAAACGGGTAAAACCGCGATTGCGATTGATACCATCATCAATCAAAAAGGCCAAGGGGTGATTTGTATTTACGTTGCCATCGGCCAGAAAGCTTCTTCCGTTGCTAACGTTGTTCGTAAATTAGAGGAATACGGCGCGATGGATCATACCATTGTGGTCGTAGCCGGTGCGGCAGAAGCGGCGGCGTTACAGTATATTGCGCCCTATTCTGGTTGTGCGATGGGCGAATATTTTCGTGACCGGGGCCAAGATGCCTTGATTGTTTACGATGATTTAACCAAGCAGGCTTGGGCATATCGACAAATTTCATTGTTGTTGCGTCGCCCACCAGGTCGAGAAGCGTATCCTGGCGATGTTTTCTACTTACATTCTCGGTTATTAGAGCGTGCAGCGCGCGTTAATTCGGAATACGTGGAAAAATTCACCGATGGCGCGGTGCGTGGTAAAACCGGTTCGCTGACCGCATTACCCATCATTGAAACGCAAGCGGGCGACGTGTCGGCATTCGTACCAACCAATGTCATTTCAATTACCGATGGTCAGATCTTTTTAGAAACCGATTTATTCAATGCCGGCATCCGCCCTGCGGTCAATGCGGGTTTGTCGGTCTCTCGAGTCGGGGGTGCCGCACAAACCAAACTCATTAAAAAACTCGTGGGATCGGTGCGGGTTGCGTTAGCGCAATATCGAGAGTTGGAAGCGTTTTCGCAATTTGCTTCTGACTTAGATGAAGCCACTCAAAAGCAATTGGCTCGTGGCCAGCGCATGATGGAGCTGTTAAAACAAAATCAATACAGCCCACGAAGTGTTGCCGATATGGCGGTTGCCTTCTATGCGATTGACAAAGGCTTTATGGATGATGTGGCCATCGATAAAATTGTGTCGTTTGAGCAGGCCTTGTTGGCGTACCTCCATAGCGAGAAAAAATTATTGATGCAACGAGTTAATAAAGATCCAGACTACAAGGAAGAATATCTTAAAGAATTTGTTGTGGCGCTTGAAACGTTCAAAGCGACACAAAGCTGGTAAGGTAGAGATAAATGGCAAAAGGTAAAGAGATCCGCCGGCAGATAGGCAATGTGAAGAGTACGCAAAAAATTACTCGCGCGATGGAAATGGAAGCGGCGAGTAAAATGCGAAAAGCACAGATCCAGATGGAGCGCTCTTTGCCCTACGCTAAAAAAATACGACAAGTCATTGGTCACTTAATGAAAAGCTTTCCGGAATACCGTCATCCTTTCATGGAAGCGCGTCCGTTTAAACGCGTGGGGTATGTGGTGGTGAGTACCGACAGAGGCTTTTGCGGCGGATTAAATGTTAATTTATTTAAACAAGTGCTCAAGCATATGCAGCAATGGCGTGATCAATCAGTCGAAATGGAGTTTTGTACCTTTGGGCGCAAGAGCCACGCTTTTTTTCAGCGCTTACGGTGTAAAATCGTCGCTCACCGAGAAGCCATTGGAGAAGTCCCCCAATTGAAAGATTTAATTGGCTCTATTAAGGTAATGTTGGATTCTTATAAAAATGGTGAAATTGACGCATTGTTTGTTTGCCATAATGAATTCGTCAACACCATGAAACAAACCCCAGATGTGGATCAAGTACTTCCCTTCCCGCCTTTGGAGCAAGACATTCATACCGAAATGCCATGGGACTATTTGTATGAGCCGGAAGCAGAAGACATTTTAGATATTTTGCTCACGCGTTTTATTGAGTCGCAAATCTATCATGCCGTGGTAGATAATGTGGCTTGCGAGCAGGCATCGCGAATGGTTGCGATGAAAAGCGCGACGGATAACGCCGGCAATATTATCGAAGAGTTACAGTTAATTTATAACAAAGCACGACAAGCTGCGATTACCACGGAATTAACGGAGATCGTTGCTGGGGCGGATGCAGTAAGCTAATCAAGATTAAAGTGAGGAATTATGAGCGTAGGTCATATCGTTGAAATCATTGGAGCCGTCGTGGATGTGCAATTCCCGCGAGGAGCCGTTCCCCAAATTTATGATGCGTTAGTGATTTCGGAAGAGAATTTAACGTTAGAAGTTCAGCAACAATTAGGCGATGGTATTGTGCGCACGATTGCGATGGGATCATCCGATGGTTTGTGTCGCGGCTTGAGTGTTGAGAACACCGGGGAGCCCATCAAGGTTCCTGTCGGTAAAAAAACCCTGGGTCGCATTATGAATGTGTTGGGTGAGCCCATCGATGAACAAGGCCCCATTGGTGAAGATGAAAGAATGGCGATTCACCGGAAAGCGCCGACGTTTGCTGAGCAAGCGGCATCAATGGAATTACTCGAAACCGGCATCAAGGTCATCGATTTGATTTGCCCTTTCGCCAAAGGGGGCAAAGTTGGTTTATTCGGCGGCGCGGGTGTCGGTAAAACAGTCAATATGATGGAGTTAATCCGTAATATTGCCATCGAGCACAGCGGGTACTCGGTGTTTGCTGGGGTTGGGGAGCGGACTCGAGAAGGGAATGACTTCTATCATGAAATGAAAGATTCCGGCGTATTAGACAAGGTATCACTGGTCTATGGTCAGATGAATGAACCCCCAGGCAACCGTTTACGCGTTGCCTTGACGGGGCTGACGATGGCGGAGAAATTTCGTGATGAAGGTCGCGACGTACTATTATTTATCGATAATATTTATCGTTATACCTTGGCTGGTACCGAAGTGTCGGCATTGCTTGGTCGAATGCCTTCTGCGGTGGGTTATCAGCCGACGCTGGCCGAAGAGATGGGTGTGTTACAAGAACGGATCACGTCGACCAAAACTGGATCAATCACCTCAATACAAGCGGTGTATGTTCCTGCGGACGATCTAACAGACCCCTCGCCGGCCACGACGTTTGCCCACTTGGATGCGACCGTGGTCTTGTCGCGACAGATTGCAGAGCTTGGCATTTATCCAGCCATTGACCCACTGGATTCCACTTCGCGCCAATTGGATCCGTTAGTCATTGGGCAAGAACACTATGAAACAACCCGAGCGGTACAAGAAATTTTGCAACGATATAAAGAGTTAAAAGATATTATTGCTATTTTGGGGATGGATGAACTATCAGAAGATGATAAATTGACGGTATCCCGAGCGCGGAAAGTGCAACGTTTCCTGTCGCAACCTTTCTTCGTTGCCGAAGTATTTACCGGGTCCCCTGGAAAATATGTTTCATTAAAAGATACCATCGCAGGCTTCAAAGGCATTGTGAATGGCGAATACGATAACTTACCAGAGCAAGCGTTTTATATGGTTGGCAGCATTGATGAAGCCATAGAAAAAGCGAAAAAACTTTAAATGGAAAGGGTTTAGTTTATGAGCCAGACACTGGCGGTCACGGTAGTTAGTGCCGAAAAAGAGATTTTTACTGGCACGGGAAATATGGTTGTTGCCCCTGCGGCATTCGGTGAGGTGGGTGTTATGCCACAGCATGCGCCGTTGCTGACCTTACTACAGCCAGGAACCGTGCGCGTCCTGTTGAATGATGGCGAAGAAGAACTTTTTTATGTGTCTGGTGGCATTATGGAAGTGTTGCCTACGCAAGTCACTATCCTTTCAGATGTTGCCAGCCGTGCCGAAGATATTGATGAAGCAGCAGCCGAACAAGCGCGACAAGAGGCAGAGAAAATTTTGAGTGAGAAACAAGCGGATTATGACCAAGCACAAGTGATCCGAGATTTAGCTCGCGCCAGCGCACAGCTGCAAACCCTACGGCAAATGCGGAAACGCAAGCGCTAAACCAACCTAAAACGGAAATGGTGCTATGAATCTAGAGGTCGTCATTCTCGCGGCGGGTAACGGTACTCGCATGCGCTCAACACTACCCAAAGTTTTACACGAGCTCGGCGGCTTTCCCCTTCTTAAGCATGTGATCGCCACCGCACAAGAGTTAGCACCCAAACAAATTCATGTGGTCTATGGCAATCATGGTGAGATTATTCAGGCGCCTTTTCAAGGGATGACACTTAACTGGGTACATCAAAAACAGCAATTAGGGACTGGCCACGCGCTCGCTCAAGCATTGGGTGCTTGTGCCCCAGACGCCATTGTATTGGTGCTGTACGGTGATGTGCCGCTTATCAGTGTTGAAACCCTCACCGAATTACTCGAAACGGTTTCTGCCCGGGGTGTCAGTTTTATTTCTGCGGTGATGGGTGATCCCACTGGTTTGGGTCGTATTGTTCGAGATCAAAAAGGCAACATCGTGAAAATCGTTGAGCATAAAGATGCGAGCGACGAAGAAATGCTCATCGATGAAATTTTCTCTGGCATCATCGCAGCCAGCCAACAACAATTTTCGCAATGGCTACCCAAATTGCAATCGAAAAACAAACAAAATGAATATTATCTAACCGAGGTGATTGCTTTTGCCGCCCGAGAACAATTACCGGTGAATACCGTCCACGCGGCGTGCGAAGAAGAAGTACAAGGCGTCAATGATCGATTACAATTGGCCGCCCTAGAGCGCTACTATCAATATCGAGTGGTTGAAGCCTTGATGCTGCGCGGCGTGACGTTGCGCGATCCCACCCGCGTTGATATTCGTGGCGAAGTGATGATTGCCGCGGATGTGGAAATTGATGTTAACGTGGTGTTATCGGGTAAAGTCGTGATTGGCTCAAATAGTTACATTGGACCGAATTGTGTGTTAACCAATGCCACCATCGGGGAAAATGTTGAGATTTTGGCGAATTCCGTGATTGAAGACGCCCAAATCCACGATAATTGCTGTGTTGGGCCCTTCGCACGCCTGCGCCCAGGGACCGCATTGCAACCGGGCGTGAGAATTGGTAATTTCGTTGAAGTGAAAAAATCGTTGATAGGCGAAGGAAGTAAAATTAATCATCTGAGTTATGTGGGGGATGCTACCGTTGGCCGTGATGTCAATATCGGAGCGGGAACCATCACCGTGAATTATGATGGTCACCATAAGCATGCAACCATTATTGAAAAAGGTGCGTCTATTGGGTCAAATTCATCATTGGTTGCTCCCATTCATATCGGCGAGTATGCCACTATTGGTGCGGGGTCTGTTTTGACTAAAGATGCGCCTGCCTCGCAGCTGACGCTTGCTCGTGCGTCGCAGAAATCGATTGCCAATTGGCCTGGGCCACGGTCGGTACGTTGTGCTAAAAAAGCCAAGTCTGAAACCGATCAATAAACAATCTTTTGGTCGAAATTTTTCCTTAATAAATCCTTAATTTTCTCTTGTTACAATAGCGCCATCGGAAAACCAAAGTATTTTCATAAAAGGAAAAAGCGATGTTAACGAGTTTCGCGTCTCAAGTTTGGAATCGCGCTGAAGATAGCGCGATGGATTCAAAACTGGACTCTTTCATAAGAAATCACATCGACAGAGAAACCATTGTGTTCGATAGCACAGAATACGACCTTGATTGCACTGGTGCGCTGGAGTCGTCAGCGCTTGGCGAAGCGTTACAAACCCTTACCAAAACAACAACAGTCGTCATCGACGGTGGTAATATTTACCCGTCCATACAAGATATTATTTTTAGTCAATTCAGAAAACATATGCCGGTGTTAGCCGTCATTGAGCTTAAAAATTTCACTGAAGACACATTTAAGCTCTCGGGGCGCCAAATATGCCAATATTTTGCACACAACAAAAGGATTGTTGCGGATAATCAAACCACAGATTTGCTCAATAAATGCTTGAAAAATTATTTTGCGTCGTTATTCGGGCCCGACCATCAACCGCTTGCTCTCGATGATCTAACACAACAACACGCTTTTGCGATAATCGCGCGAGAAAATCAACAACGAGAAAACGAAGCCGCACGCCGTAAAGAACAGGAGCAAAAGCATTGGGAACATCACCGGCAGAAGCTTGCCGCAGCGCGAGCAAAATTCGAAGAAAAATATGGCACGGGATTTATCAACTCAAACCCCCAGCAGCTCCAAGAAGACAGTCGGTTTCTTTTTAACCGCATGATCGAAACGCGCGCGGTAGACGAGAACGATAAAACGAATGTAATTTTACGACTTATTGGCTTGGGTGCCGCATTTGTGCCTTTTTGTAATGAAGTGCTGGGTGATGGACTCTATCGATTTAACTATACCGTGGTGCAATTGCGAGATTCGATAGCGATTGCCAATGGTCTTTTGATGATGGGCATTACCAATGAAGAACGTTTTAATGCCGCAAATGCGTTATTAACGGTGGTTTTTCCTGCCGAGGACTACAATTCTTCGCAACAGAAAGCGGTAAGAACCTATCTTAAGGAAAACGCGTTCCAAGGGAAAAGAAGGTCTATATTTGCGCAGCCGATAATCGGCCAGCAAGCCCCCTCCCAGGAAGAGGAAAAAAAATCAGAAAAAATGGATTATCGTGATTCGAAAGTTTCAAAAAAAAGCTAGTCCAGGTAACATCAGCGTACTTTTTCCTAAATAGGGAGTACGGGCAGTGTGTGGAATTGTCGGCGCTATCGCAGAACGCAATGTGGCGGAAATTTTGTTAACCGGGCTACAACGATTAGAATACCGAGGCTATGATTCTGCTGGGCTCGCGGTGCTAAGTCCTGAGAACAAAATTTCGCGGTTGCGTGTCAAGGGGAAAGTGGCGGAGTTAATTGCCGCCGCCCATGAATCGCCGCAAAGTGGTACCACCGGTATTGCCCATACGCGTTGGGCAACGCATGGTGTTCCTTCCCTACAAAACGCGCACCCCCATGTTTCACGCGATAAAATTGCCTTAGTTCATAATGGCATTATCGAAAATTTTTCATCGCTAAAGCAGCGCTTGATCCAGCAGGGACATTTTTTTACTTCGGAAACCGACACCGAAGTGATTGTGCATTTATTCCACGACCATTATGAAGAGCAACAAGATATATTAGCGGCAGCGCGAGCGACCGCAAATGAATTAGTGGGTGCTTTTGCGTTAGGGGTTGTGCATTTGGCCACGCCAGATTACTTGATTGCTATTCGCCAAGGGAGCCCATTAGTTCTTGGCCTTGGGATAGGCGAAAACTTTATCGCCTCTGATCAGTTGGCGTTATTGCCGGTTACACAACGGTTTATTTACTTAGAAGAAGGTGATATCGCGTTAGTCGCAAAAGATCACATCAAGATCTTCGATAAAGAAAACCAGTTATCAGAGCGGAAAATTATCGTTAGCCAAGCACAAGGGGATGCGGCAAATAAAGCCGGATTTCGGCACTACATGTTGAAAGAAATTATGGAACAGCCCTACGCCCTACGCGCCACCTTGGAAAACCGCTTAAACAACGATTCGGTGATTATTGAGAGTTTTGGCCATGCGGCGGCGGATTTATTGGCAGAGACACAAGAAATTCATATTGTCGCGTGTGGCACGAGCTATCACACCGGTTTGATAGCCAGTTATTGGCTGGAGTCGATAGCCAAGATACCCTGTCGCGTTTTTGTTGCCAGCGAATATCGCTACCACGATGTTCCGGTTCATGAGAAGACTTTATTTATTTCCATTTCTCAATCAGGGGAAACCGCTGACACATTGGCGGCGTTAGCGAGGGCTAAGGAAAAAAACTATTTAACCCATCTCGCTATTTGTAATGTGCCACAAAGTTCATTGATCCGAGGATCGGCATTATCGATTTTAACGAGAGCGGGTGTTGAAATTGGGGTGGCTTCGACCAAAGCCTTTACCACCCAATTGGCGGTGATGTTTTTGGTAACAACAGCATTTGTACAGATCAAAGCAAAGGCCTCTGATTTAGTCAAAGAATTGGTCCAAGAAATTCGCTTACTACCAAATGCGGTAGAGCAATTACTCGAAATCAACGAACAAATAAAATCACTTGCGAATTCTTTTATTGATAAGCATCATACCCTCTTCATAGGACGGGGTGCTCATTACCCCATTGCCATGGAAGGCGCACTTAAACTCAAAGAGATTTCTTATATTCACGCCGAAGCTTATCCTGCCGGTGAATTAAAACATGGCCCGCTTGCTTTGGTCGATGCCGATATGCCGGTTATCGCTTTAATTCCAAAAGATGATTTAGTCGAGAAAATCAATTCTAATTTACAGGAAATACATGCTCGTGGCGGGCAGCTTTTTGTGTTTGCCGATAGTCGATTGCAATTTCATTCCGTTCCTGCTTTGCACGTTATTCCGCTGCCACCTTGCTCGCCGCGGTTGAGCCCGATTTGCTACACAATTCCCATGCAGTTATTAGCCTATCATGTGGCGGTATTGCGAGGTACGGATGTGGATCAGCCCCGTAATTTAGCAAAATCGGTGACGGTAGAGTAGGCCCTAGCGCGCATTACCTGAGCTTACGATAAAGATATACCGAGCTCATGCCCCAGCTCATTAACCACAGGCCGCGTGTAATTAACAAGAAATCTGAATTGGGTAATTGTTTTGACGTAATGATTATGCGCGTGTTTGGTTTTAAGGTTTTTAGGGTTGATACAGCCGCTTGCCAGTTCTCATCATAAAGGCCTGTGGCGTTCACAAAAACAATGCTCGCCTCGGAAATATTGCTTTGAAACATATCTGCGTGAGAAAAGGCAACAGCGAGTTTTTTGTTAAAGTGAAGTTCCAGTTGCTGTTTCATGTTGAGGCTGACTTGCCATAAGGGTTTGAGATATTCAATGCCACATGCTTTTTCAAAAGCAAATAGTAAGGCAGCGAGCAGGACGGCTTTGCCATCGCCTGATCCCAGATCGTAAAAAATATCGTGCGAATTTGCTTTAACGAGCAATAAAAGCTCTGCCAAAGCATAAAGATTTATTTCACCATAGACCAGCGCAGGGCAAGCGAGTTGTTGCTGTTGCCGTGCACGCTGAGATATTTGGTACGGGTTTACCCTTGCGTATGCTTTTTCTAGTGCGCTTACGATGCGTTTTGTTCGGTTTTTAAATTGTCGCATGCGTACGTGTGAATAGAAAGCGTGGACAAGCGTAGAGGCAATCAAAACAAAAAGCGGGACAATGACAAGATATGGCAGCGCTAACATTTGCACACCTTCAGGACTTGTAGAGATAGAAATACAAAGAAGATACTAGTTGTAGTATAAATGAAAAAAGCGAAATAGGAGGAAAAATTTATCATTGACTTGAAAAATAATACTCCTATACTTCGTTAACCGAGAGGTTTCCGAATACCTCAAAATAGAAAGAAGCGACAGACCTTATCCAGAGGCGACTAAATATGTTGACAGGGACAGAGACCAAAGACTCTCACGTTGAAGCGCCCCCCCACAGCACGCTGTTCTTGCCGGTCTCTGGAAAGTCAGCTGAAAAGGTGAGCTTAGAGTTTACTGTTTTGAAAGAAGAGACAGTAAAAGAGTACCTTGATAGCATTATAGAAAACCCTAATCTCATTAGGAAAACAACAGAATTTCGGTTTCCTGAGCGAATTTCCTTAGAGGATTTTACCAGAGTTTGTCTTGAATTAAAGAAAAACGCACCCAACTTGAGGAAAATTATTTTTCCAAATGAATATTTTAAAGAAGACAATCAGAATGAAACCACCTATATCTATTCAAGCACTATTTTAAGGTTACTTGCTGAATTTGTTTCCGGAACGGGTATTGTCAGCGTGGATATCCATGAGCAAATTATTTCATATGCCGAAGAGCAAGCCCAAGCATTCTTAAAGATAGCGTGTCAGGTCATGCAAGGAGCGGCGCGCGCATCTTTTGATGAGATCATTGAGTTTTGGAAAAGTTTCTGCCTCGATCAGCTCGCCTATGGCAAACATGAATCCGCTATCAAGGTGGAAGAAGTTAAGGTACTGCTGCAATATCTGACCTTAGCCTTGGGCGAGCTTGTTAACGATCCGGAGAAAGGGCTGTTTAACTTTTTTAAATTCGTTGCTTATCCCTTAGGGAGTAAAGAGAGATTAGCCGCTATTTTGCAATACCTCATTGCTTTTTTTAATGCGCGAGCGCTGGGAAACACCTTTAGCGATGCAGCCTTCCCGTTCGCGGATGTTGTAAGCAATATGGACGCTTGCGTGACTAAATCGCGGGCCGAGATAGCGTATCCGCTGCTCGTCCAGTACCTGACAAAATATGGCTGCACCTTGCCAGAAAATCCATTTGAATTTCAACGTGATATTCATCAAGCCCTTAGCACGTACAATCGGAAATATCGTGCCATCGTCGCTCGCGTGGTGGCGATGCTTGAAGCAGCCTGCCCTCCCAAAATGTTACCTTTTTTCCGTGTGTTAAATGGGTGTTTTGAGTGGTTTGTCGTGGTGAATGGCCCTGTCTATTTACAAGCGGTAGCCGAGTTTTACTTGGATGATGCGGCAAAGGTGTCGCGAGAAATTTTTAACAATGTTATCGCGTGTGGCGAAAAAAACACATTATTACATTTAGAAGAAGCCCATGCGAAAGGCTTAGATCGCGACCAAGCGGCGATTTTTTTTGCCATGGTCGCTAATAATAAAAGTATTATCTCTGTGCGCATTCCCAAGATGATATCACCCTCGTTGTTAACCGCTTATGCCGCTGCAATAGAGAAGAATCTTGCCATTGAGGCGGTCAGCTATGGTGATGATTCGGATCTAAAAAATTATATGGCAAGGCACACAGAAAACCAGATCGAGCGAAGTGCGATTGCAAGGATTTTTTCTGCAGTAGAGCGGAACCGGCGTGAAAAGTTGCGATACCCGGATCTATCCGCTCGATTATTCCGGACGCTTTATCGCTCAAGCGAGGGAAAAAGCCCGTTGCGAGAAATGAAATTTTGTTATCCTTTCTCGCAACGAGAGATGTTAAATTT
>CAYGNG010000010.1:0-69119 GCA_964351225.1 uncultured Gammaproteobacteria bacterium | reverse complement strand
GTATTACGGCGCTTACGCGCCTAATACACCCTACATATGTTGAATATTTGCACGATTTAATTGACGACACGCCCTAATTGACGGCAGGCGCTAATTTATTAGAGATTGAAAAAAAATAGCCCAAATCGGTTATGTATGCTCAATGTGTTTCGTTTGCCTCGATATCTGGTACTCCCGCGATTGGCAACAAGATTTGAAATGTGGTTCCTACTCCTTGTGTGCTGCTGACAATTATCTGTCCGTGATGCTTTTGAATAATCCCGTACGAGATGGATAAACCCAATCCGGTACCGGTTCCCACGGGTTTTGTCGTAAAAAATGGGTCGAATAATTTATCCATATCCGCTTCAGGGATCCCTGCGCCCGTATCCGTTATTTCAATGACGATGTGGCTGTGATCCGTGTAGGTTTTAATGGTGATTTCGCCAGAATCCGTAATCGCTTGATCGGCATTAACCAGTAAGTTCATAAAGACTTGGTTTAATTGGCTTGGATAGCAACGTATGATCGGCAGTTCGGAGAGCTCTTTTTTCAAAGTGCATTTATATTTAAGCGCATTCCAAATGATTTTTATTGTTGATTCAATGCATTCATTGATGTTTGCTTCTTTGATATCAGACTCATCGAGACGAGCAAAGTTTTTTAACCCGGAGACAATCTCGGTTACCCGCTCCATGCCTTCAAGTGAATCGGCAATTAAGCCATCGATATCCGTCATCATGAAAGTAAAGTTGCTTTTTTTGGTGAGTGCCTCAATGTCATTTTTCAGTGCGCTGGCATGGGGTGGATTATCAAGACTGAGGAGAAGCCGATGATACTTTTCTAATATGGTTTTAATAGTGGTGATGTATTTTTTAAGAACACTGGTGTTGTTCGATACAAAAGCGATTGGATTGTTGATTTCATGGGCAACGCCTGCTGCCAGCTGTCCAATAGAAGCTAACTTGGAGCTTTGTACCAATTGTGTTTGTGTGGATTTTAGTTGTTCATGCGCTTGCTGCAATTTTTCGTAATTTTTTTTGAGTTTGCTTTCAGATAGTCTTCTTTCTAGCACGGTACTCAGTTGGGTTGCTGCCGTTTCCACCGTATTTAATAATCCTTGATTTTCGGCTTCATGGTTTTCCGAAAAAAATTCGGCTACCGCGATAACTTTGCCATAACGAAAAACCGGGACACCAAAGGCGCCGCGTAAACCGATATCGACGCCTTGCTTTGAGCGAGGAAAATTAACCTCTTGAAAAACATCGCTTATCCATAAGGCTTGTTGATTCCGATGGATTCTACCTGGGAGTCCCTCACCTTCGTTAAAAATTGTCTCTTGCGTTATGTCTATGAACGTTTGAAATCGGGATTTATCACGCAGATGCCACAAAGGGGATGGTATCAATTTTATTTCATTTTCTTGTGCTTCTGCGAAATAAATATGCCCAACAGGCCAGTTACACAAATTACACACCGACTCAATATAAAATTGTAAAGCGTTGCGGGTGTTTATCTCCTTCTCGCCAATTTTTGCAATGGTAAAAAAAAGCTCGAGCTCTTTGTTTTTATTGTGTAACAAGATATTTTGATCTTGCAGCGATTGGTTGGAGAGGAATAACTCACGGGATCGGTCTTCCAGCAATTGCTCTGCTTTTGCTCTGGCTTTGCGTTCGCGTTGTAATGCGCGCGTCAAGCTGTCTGGATCGGACATATCACTCACCCTACTTAAAAGTGAGTTCTAGTCGGCAATGATCGGATCCCTTATGCATACAAATAGGGTGGGCAATAGTGACTTCGGTTTTAAAATGCTTACTGGCGCCCGTGATGAGTCCCTCGCTCAGGTGACACAGTTTTCTTGGCGAGCGATAAAGCATAACCAACGCCTTGTCACTGGGATCTTGGTATTCGATGACTGGCAGGCCAGCCTCTGGGAAAAGTTTTTTGACTTCAACGTGGATCACGTCATGCACGGTTTTTAAGAATACTTTCAAAGACGATTGATCGGTGACGAAACCGGGGTATCGCTCTGAGAGATGGGGAAACATAAAGACACCAAAAGCTCTGACGAGATCTGGGGCGGGGATCTGCGTGTGATCGGATAAAGCCTGGACCAGCGCAAAGAGTTCTTCATCTGGATAAGTTTCTCCCGCCGTGTAAATGCCCTCGCTTGCCGGGTTTACGGTTTCGAGTAACTTATCCCATACCACCAGTCCAAACTGATTTTCAACCAGTTCATTAAACAGTGTAAAAACAATCCCTTTCATCGTCACCATCCCTTTTATATCGACAAAGTTGCTCGCGTTTGCTACTAGTAGTACTCTGAACCGTGGGATCAGTCAATTGTTCCGATAAGAATTTTTAAGTCATCCAGAGAGAAAGCTGGTCCGCTTTTGACATTGTTATTCAAAAGGCTTTCAGCTAATGCGTGTTTGCGCTGTTGCAGCTCAACGATTTTTTCTTCAACGGTACCTTGGGTGACCATTCGATAGACAAAAACTTTTTTATCTTGCCCAATTCGATGGGCGCGATCGGTCGCTTGATTTTCGGCTGCGGGGTTCCACCACGGATCATAGTGGATTACGGTATCCGCTGCGGTTAAATTTAATCCCGTACCGCCGGCTTTCAAGCTGATGAGGAAAAGGGGCACGCTACCCGATTGAAAAGCTTCAACGGATCGCTTACGGTCACGCGTTTGGCCAGTTAGAATGGTATAAGGGATTTGAATGGTATTGAGCGCTTGTTCGATTAGGTTGAGCATGCCAGTGAATTGGGAAAACAGTAAAATTCGTCGACCTTCAGCCACTAACTCAGGGATCATGGACATGAGCAGGGTGAGTTTGGCAGAAGGCAGATTGTGTGCTTTTTTATCTTCTTTCAATAAGCGCGGGTCACAACATATTTGGCGCAGTTTCAACAGGGCATCCAATATCATAATATGACTGCGTGCCAGCCCCATTTTCTTTATGGATTCTCGCAGTTTTTTCTGCATGGAGAGCCGGACGGTTTCATACAGATCGCGCTGTTTGGTATCGAGCTCAACCGTTTGCAGGATGATGTTTTTTTCCGGTAGTTCCTGTACGACATCGGTTTTTTTGCGCCGCAATAGAAAAGGCGAGACAATTCTTGCCAGATGTTTGCGTCGGTCCTCGTCTTGATATTTCTCAATGGGTGTGCGAAACAGCATTTTAAATTGTTTTTCTGTGCCAAGAAATCCGGGCATTAGAAAGTGAAACAGCGACCACAGTTCGCCAAGATGATTTTCCATGGGGGTGCCGGTCATGCAGAGTCGGTGTTTGGCTTTAAGTTGTATAACGATATGGGCTGCTTGTGAGTGGGGATTTTTAATGGCTTGTGCTTCATCTAGGATCAAAAGATGAAATTCGTGCGCTAATAGGACTTCTTTGTCCCTTGCCAATAATGGGTAGGTTGTCAGTATCACATCATATTCACCGATCTTGTCATGATATTGCGAGCGTTTGGCGCCATGTAGAAGTAATACGCTGAGCTTGGGTGAAAAGCGTTGGATTTCGGCTTGCCAGTTAAACATCAGGCTAGTGGCGGCAACAACCAGTACGGGGCTTTTAAGGCGTCCGGATTGTTTTTCTACCGTTATATTGTGCGATGGCTTGAATGGTTTTTCCAAGCCCCATGTCATCGGACAAAATACCACCGAACTGGTATTCTCTGAGGAACTGTAGCCAGCACAGGCCCGTTTGTTGGTAGGGTCGAAGTTGGCCGTGAAACGCACTGGGAATGGGCACTGGTGGTAGGCTGGTTATTTGGGAGAGTTTATTGGCTGTTTCCAGGATTTTTTGATTACCGTGCCAACGTAGCGCCGCAGCATTGAGTGCGTTTTGGAGTTCGGCAAGTCGCATGGCTTCAAGACGAGAAAGGCGCAGGGTATCTGTCACGGGAGTGGTTGTGCGGTTGAAGATATCGATGAGCGTATTGGCGGCATTCTGAACCCTTTCTATAGGCAAGGATATTTTTCGGCCGTCATCCAAATGGGTGATCAATTTTTTGGTTTTGCTGGGATCTTTGGGTGGGTTGTTGAGGTAACCCTGTAAGATGGGTAACAGATTTATTTTTTCACCAGAAGGTAATAAGATGCCAAGCTCTAGTCCAAACCAGTCAATGCCACTGCCTTCTCCCTCAATATTGGCATACCACTCATCCATCGAGGCATCCATGATATTCCACGGGTAATCGTCATGGAATTCAATTTCCCAACCCGAATCACGTAATTTGGGCAGGGTGTCGAGGTTAAAAGCCGCTGGATCTTGATTTTGCTCAAGGAAAAAAGCATTCTCTGTGTTGGCAATTGGCGCAATAGGTTGTGCAGCAAGTGGGATCAGATGGTGGGCTTCTGTCAGCTGGCGCAGTGCTGCTTCTTCGGCTTCGAAATTTCTTTTGTGCTCGATCAGCGTATTGTCATTTAGGGAGTAAACAACCGCTCGAGTATCTTCCCATGGAATATGGGTATGCCCATAACGGAAATGGACGTTGGCAACCGTGCGTTTTTCTTCTTTATAGGACCATTGATCATTTGGTATGCGGACCGTTTTTTCTGTTAGTGCTAAGTGAGGGGTAGGGGGGGATTTTGATGGGGATTTTTGGGCTTGGTAGGCAACCGGGAGTAAATGGTGTGGTAAAGTCTTGGCAAGAGCTTGTCGTACTTTCGAGGATTCTTCAGGTGGAACATCGGGTGTGTGCAGTATATGGCGCGTCATGGCGTCGGGAAAGTCGGTGGTCATGCGGCCAATTTTATGGGTGAGTGGGTCAAAATACCATGGTTTTGCAATGCAGAATAGTTGCAGTTGCGGATTATGATCGTGTGTTAAGCGTTGGGTACCATCCGACAGCGAAGTCCAGAAAAAAGACAGATGGAGCTCATCCCCGAGACGGATATCTTGATCCGACTTGGACCAGAAGCAACGTTCGGTTTTTAAAATATCAATAAGCATAAGCTCGCCGGCTTGGTTCTCAAGCTCAATTTCGTTGAAGAGTGCCGGGAGGTTGGCACACTGGCGCTCGACGATTATCTTACCCAGAAGTATTTTGTCTTCTCTGGAGAAATGGCTTTGGTTCGCGTCACTGAGCAGCGTTTTTTTTCTGGTCTTGCTCCGGCGCCCTGACTTCAGCATTTTGAAAAGGGTGGGCCTGCAAAAAGTTCTTTTCCCATGGGGTGATGATAGTTGCGACAATTCGAAGAATAGTTGGTAGCTGTTATCCTTTTCAATCAATGGTTTTGCTTTATGGTGATTTATTTCATTCAGCCAGCCGTCTAATTTGCTCAATGTGTTATGTTGCCCATAATGGTATTTGAGCATCTGACGCATGTCATTAAAATTGACTTCCTGGGTTATCTTGCCTTTTTGAGCTATCATCTCCAGCAAAGTGGCAACAATGTGTTTGCAGTTAATGCGCATCGGGCAGTCACATTCGCCATAGATGAGCAATCCGCTTCCGCTTCGTTCGGTAGCTATTGTCACATCATAATAATCCTGGCTGCGGCCTCGTATGGTTGCTTGAATAACCCACTGCTGGTTTTTTTCGTTTTGGATATCGAAGATTTCGACTCGGCCCTGAGCTTGGTATTGTTGGCCGCGTTCAAAAGTGGCTCTGTTAAAGGCGGATTGAATTTTTTCTATGGTCAGGATATCTGGGATCATAGAGGGGCTACCGGCAAATAGGGACAAAACTGGCCGGCATTATAGTGGGTACGGCGGTCTTTAAGAAATAAAAAAATTTGACAAGTGTAAATTTAAAACAAATTCAGGTTGGTATGGTGAGCGCATTTGAATTATTTCGCCCATGAGTACAGGCCCTTAATACCCAGTTAAGGAATATCATGTACAGTTGGGAGTATACTTCTGTTTTCTGTAAGTTTAAGAGGGAAGGACGATGACATTTGCTGTTGATGAATCAAAGGGAGAGCTAGCTTCTGCTTTTCAGAGAAATATCCGCGATACTGGGCTGTATCCACCACCTTATTACCCGAGCAATGTGGAAGAGAAAACAATTAATCTGAAAGGGTCCCTTCTTAAGGAACAATATTTCGGCAAAGAACAAATAGAAAAATTATTAGGAGAGGCAGTAGCCTATGCAGCAAGCAACGGTGGAATCAAACGTGGTATTCCAGTTTTAATTGACAAAAAAGAAGAGCACTTCAGCGCCAGTGATATCATGACTGCATTTGAGCAAGAGGGAGAACCAGGAAAGGTTAGAGCGGCTGTCAATTTATATGCAGCCGGCAAACGACGTGACATTTTAAAAGAAAAAAAAGAAAATTCTAATAATATTAATCAGATAGAAGCGGAAATAGAAAAGATAAAAGGGCAAATAGGGGAAATAGGGGAAATAGGGGAAATAGGAGAGATAAAAAGAGCAGGAGCGGAGAGAATCGCTTCGGATTTAGGTAAGCTCCGGGTTGTTATATTGCAATTAATAGCTGCTCAAACTGATCCAGCGCCTCCAGCAGAGGTACAGAAAATCAAAACATTGCTTCATGACATAACGAGCGCTGAGCAGCAGTTGGGTCGTCGGATAGCGGATAGCAGCTTAGGTATGACAGGATTCTCTACCCGCTTTGGTATTGACGTGGCGCATTATAAACAAGGAATTGCAGGCAAAACAACAGGAAATGACCCCGACGAAGAAAAACACGACGACGAAAAACATGCGCAAGGACAAAAAGAACAAAAGCAAAAACCAGGCTTTGCTGGAGAAAAAATAAGCAAAGAATCTCAGTTAAGGGAAGCCGGGATAATTCTTGCAGAAAAGCTGGTAGAGTTTAAAGCAAAAATAGAGAGGATGCCTGTTGACGACGTAGATAAGATGCTGTCGAGCGACAGGCCAACAGACGATGCGAATGGGTTTTTGGGAGAAATTAAGGACGAGCAGGTTCGCGATGAAGGTTTTATAAAAATGCTTTTTGGCCACTCTCGCGCATTCTTCACTGGTTCTCAGAAAAAAAAATACGAATCAGCAAAAACATTACAAGATGAGATATGGGAAGAGTTAATAGCGATAGCAAGAAAAAGAAAAGAACAATTAAAACCTTTTTTACAAACCGCCCCAACAAAAGTGGGAATAAAGAAAAGATCCGAACCCGATTGGCTGGTGGGGATCTTTACTTCGGATGCGAAATGCTTTGGCCAAAGTGGTGCGTTTACGGTAGAAAAAAACAAAGTATCGGGGTTCGTGACGGTTGTTAGAGACAAAAAATTCGATACGGCACACAAATTTGATAGCCAGACTCGACGGTATACCGGTGCAGTGCCTTTTATTTTGAATCCCAATATAGACCCGAGCAAGATTGAGAACTTAAGAACCCAGTCCGAAGTTATCCGATCCGACACCGGGTATGCGTATCAAGTGGAGCGCTCTAAAGAAGGGAATCAATGGCATTGCCACACGGATTCTAACAGTTTAAATCGCATTGGTGGCGAAACCACGGAACAATTTGTTGCCCGTATAACTGGGATGGCAATGGAAATGCTTAACAATGTATTAATTTCCGGAAGTACCGAGATCACGCTTTATGGCAATCCGATCTTAGTTGGTGCCATGAAATCCTATATGGGGTGGTTTAATCGGGGATTAACAGCGCTGAAAGACAGTTACCCAGCAAAATATGGCCATCTTAAAACAATCACAGTGACAGAAGAATTTGTTTATCACCAAGGGAGCAATGAATGTATTTATGATGACGATGTTACCAAATATGCTAAGCGTTTTATTGAACAGGAAGTGCAGAAATACCACCAAAAAAGCGCATCAGCCGATCGCATCATGGCAGGGCCCGCTGATGGTGAGGCGATATTTGTGGCAATGGAAGGTAAAAACGAAAGCAATGTGGTAAATGTTTACCTTCAAAATCGCCAGCTGCGCGAGCAACGCTTGGTGGGAGATAAAAATTATGGCAAAGACGGCGCGTATAGTCATCGTCAATTCTCTTCGCAGAGACCACGATCACAAGGAGGGCGCCTAAACTCACGAGACTTCGAACAAAAATACGAAGACTCCTCCGACGACGAAAAGCAACCCGACTCACCACCAGGCCCTTGAAGGAGCTAGCATTACCGGCTTAGCGTTACGCCCGCACTTCTGCCATTAAGCGTTCGATTTCGAGTTTTAAGGCGCGGGGTTTCGCGACGCCAATGAATTCCGCTTTTTTGCCATCGTGCCCCGTCAGTATTAAATCGCCATAACGACAGAGGAAACCCGTTAAATTTTGTGAAACGCGGACATTATCAATTTCTTCTAAACGAATGCTGCGCCCTTTTAAGCGAATGAAACCACGAGTTAAAAAAATGCGTTGATTGGTAATTAAAACGCCGGACTTGTGATAAAGCAACAGCGTTGCTAGCGCTAACAATCCCCCCAACAAGAAAAACGCGGCACTGAGATGCAGATAATCTTGTGGCAACAATTGGTGGAGAATGTAACCAACTCCGATGAATAAAAATGGCCACATAAAGATAACTTTATGTTTACGCATGGTTAAAACGGTTTGTTCCAGATTCATATTAAGTCTCCGTGTGCGCTAAAAAAGTCTGAATTTTTGCCAGCACATAAGCAAAATCAGGGTTATAAGATAATCGTGCTAATAAAGGGTATTTTAAATTTTTTGGGGTTAGTGCACCATAATGCACAGGGGGCGCTGATTGTTGCAAGCGAGCTAATATTTTTGACGGATAATGTAAAAAATCGTGATAGTTACTACCTTCACCAAAAAACGGATTGTTTGGTGCTGTGGTTAACCCCGTGTGGGGATAATTTAAAATGTTTTTTTCGGGGAAAGCGCTGTTGCGATAGTCAATTTGAGGATGTGCCACAGCGGGAACTTGTGTGGCGTAATTCACAATGTGATTGTTCGGATTGGGTTGCTGCAATAAATAAGTAATGGCTGCGTCCGTGCTGACGACTTCATCATCTTCTGAAACAAAAGCTAATGTGGGTTGCTGCAGTTTGCTTGAAATATTCTTGTTAGTTAACCACTGTGTTAATAAATAGACTTGTGCCACGGCATTGAGGGTGAGCGAGTGGTAGCGGCAGTAATTATTTTCTACGCGCCGGGAAACCCAACAACCAAGCGAGCCGAGCTTGCTCAGTACTCGGTGATACTGTGCTATTGGCGCAAAAGGGTTTTTAATGCGAATGGCTGGTACAAATAAAATAAGTCGAGCAATGATTGGATGCATTAAGGCATGGTAGATGCCGAGGGTGGCACCGGTGGAAATGCCAACATAGGTGATTTGTTCTACTTGGGTTTGTAGCCACTGTATATTTTTATGAATAGCGGCGGTCCAGGCATGGCGGTCGACATGGAGCAAATCGCCCGGGCGCGTGCCGTGACCCGGTAATAACACACTGCGCACCAGGAATCCTTGTTGCTGAAAAAATTTACCTAAATCACGTGTTGCAAAAGGACTATCTAATAAGCCATGGACTAATAACACGCCGTGCTTGCCAGCCCCTCGGTGCGGGCTCCATTGATACGGGGCATTCGCTTCGACCACTTTTGCAGCATTCTCTGGTGTGATATCGACTCGCGTTTTGGCTATCATTTCTTGGCAGGACATAATGTACTCAGAAAACCCTGGCAGGTGTTCATCAAAAGTATCATTTTGACCAGAAGACTGGTAGCAGAGTTTGGTCATGCAGCGCTCTATAGTATAAATATAAGATTCCTTTATAATTGGGTGTTTTTTCAAATATGTCAATATATAGTGTTTTTCTGCCAGCTACCCAAATAAGAGGAAACATTCCATGCAAAAGTGGTTAAGTCGACGTGTTTTTTATTGGTATTCGACTTTAATTGTCGCCCTGACATACGGTACGTTGGCGCTCGCGGACGATGCCAGTCAAGCCATTCCCGTGCCTTCTGCGGCACCCATGAAAGAGCCGGTGCCGCAAGAGGGCAATAGCATCGCTGAAATATCGGATACCTTACTTGGTCCGATTGGCATGTTATCCAAGATGATGACGACCATTTCGTATATCATTGGTTTTGGTTTGCTCGTGACCGCTTTTGTTCGCTACCGCCAGCATAAGCAAAATCCTAATCGGGTGCGTCTATCGGAAGTCATTTATTATTTTTGTTTTGCATTGTTTTTAATTTTGTTACCCTGGTTGGCGCAATATTCCACTGGTGCAAAAATCATTGATATCCATGCGGTTAGTCAGTAGTAGGGAAAGTGATGTTTAAATTATTAATGGTTCTTGCTTGTTCACTTTTTTTAGTGAGTTGTCAACCGGCTGATCCGGTTGAAGTGCTGTTTTATCATCCACACGATCTTATTTCAGCGCAAAAGCATTGTGTTAAGCAGTATGCCGATCCGGATTCGAATGAATATTGTCGGCAGGTTGAAGCCGTCGCAGTTGAGTTTCAAGAATTATTAAATTTATTGCAATTTAATCGTAATGAATATGGGGATGCGTTGATCCGTGCTGAAATGCAAATGGTGGCTTTTCAGCAGCAAGTGCAGCAGTTGCACAAGGGCGATCAACCGAATTTATTAAAAGACGTGGAAAAACGTTTGCACGCGAGACAACAGCAAGTCAGAAAAATGTTGACGGTAATTAGTTTTGCTTTAAGCCCAACCGGATAGGATATGATAATGAAAATATTAATCGCTAATGATGATGGTGTACACTCAGTCGGAATACAAGCATTGACAGAGGCAATGCAAAAAATTGCGGAAGTATTAGTTGTGGCACCCGATAGGGATCGCAGTGGTGCCAGTAGCTCGCTGACCTTGCATAAACCTTTACGGATGCAGCTTATTAAGCCTGGTTTTTTTGCGGTGGAGGGAACCCCTTCGGATGGGGTGCATTTGGCTTTAACGGGTGCAGTAGATTTTGTACCGGACTTAGTAGTCTCTGGCATTAACCACGGGGCAAATCTCGGTGATGACGTGCTTTACTCTGGCACAGTGGCTGCCGCCATTGAAGCGAGGATGTCCGGTTTTACGGCGGTCGCCTTTTCGTTGGCAGGCAGTGGTGGAAAGCATCAATATTTTGATACCGCACAGCATGTTTGTCAGCAGATTATCTCTCAAATACAAAAAGAGCCTTTACCGACGCAGTCGTTACTCAACGTGAATATTCCTAATATTCCGCTCGATGAGTTGCAAGGATTTGAAATTACCCGTACCGGTCGGCGGCATCCGGCAAGCGATTGTGTGAAACAAGTTGACCCACGTGGTAAGGAAGTTTTCTGGCTGGGCGTGGTCGGTGAAAAAAGCGACTCTGGCCCGGGGACGGATTTTCATGCCATTGATCATAAAAAAGTATCGATTACGCCTATCCAGCTTGATCTCACCCATTATTCAAGCTTCGATATGTTGGTCTCCTGGGCTGATCCCTTATTTAAAAGTTAGGGTGTATTAGCGGCGTAGCGTCGTGATCCACCAACTTTATTGATGTGCTTAAGGAAAGCGTATGAAAATTTTTTCATATATCTATGGTAAAATGATGAAGTGGGCACGGCATCGTCATGCCCCTTGTTATCTTGGTGCGGTGAGTTTTATTGAGTCGTCATTTTTTATCATTCCTCCCGATGTCATGCTTGCGCCAATGTCGCTGAGTCAGCCAGAGCGGGCTCGGTGGTTTGCGTTGTTGACCACGATCACATCGGTGCTGGGAGGGCTCTTCGGCTATTTAATTGGATATGGCTTTTTTGCCTTGGTGCATCCGTATATCGTGACCTTAGGTTATGAAATGCAGTTTCAACAAATCATGAGGTGGTTCCAGCTCTGGGGGTTTTGGGTGGTTTTGGTTGCCGGATTTTCACCTATCCCCTATAAGATTTTTACGATTAGTGCGGGGGTGTTTGGTATCGACCTTGTTCCTTTTGCGGTGGCTTCATTACTGAGTCGTGGCGCCAGATTTTTTTTAGTTGCTGAAATTATGCGTTACGGTGGCCAGAAGATGGAGCAACGATTGCATTTTTATATTGATTGGATAGGTTGGGGTACCGTATTATTATTGGGGTTGGGATTGGCTATATATTATTTACTTTAGGCCCTAACCATTTCACTGAGATGTGTGCATGAAAATAAAATCCATTGCCATCTTCCAGCTTTGCTTGTGCTTGGTTGCTTGCAGCTCTGGTGGGCGTATTGCCCCGGTGACAGAAGGCTGGCATCAAGCGTCTAATATTCAAGGCGCGCACATCGTGCAACGCGCAGAGACATTATATTCCATCGCTTTTCGTTATGGATACGACTATCGACAATTGGCGGCGGTTAACCACATTAAGCCACCTTATCACTTGGCAGTGGGAATGTTGATTAAGTTAAGCGGCCATAAGCTGGTGTCACGGGTAAAATCCACCACCAACAAGCCGTCAATAAAAACAGCAAAACGAAAAATTCATAAAATTGTTACGCAGCCATTGCCAGGCAATACCAGGCTCAAGCGCATCAAACAATGGAATTGGCCGGTACGCGGCCGGATTGTTGCATATTTTGGTAACAATAATAAAGGGATTGATATTCGTGGCCGCTATGGTCAAGTCATTCATTCTGCCGCAGCGGGAACCGTTGTTTACAGTGGCAATGGTATCCGCGGTTATGGCAATTTAATTATTATTAAACACAGCGATGATTACCTGAGTGCTTATGCTTATAACGCTAAAAATTTGGTACGAGCCGGGCAGCGTGTTAATGTAAAGCAAGCCATTGCGACCATGGGTGAAAATATAGAAAAAAAATCGCAATTGCATTTTGAAATTCGCCGAGTGGGTAAAGCGGTGAACCCATTACGGTACTTAAGATAAGTTAAGCGTTTCCGCTACTGGATTTGGTATTTCAATTAAGGCACATCGACTATCAAGAAGTTAGTATTTTTACCGATATCCTAGATAAGAAAATTGGATTTATTAACTTATTGATTTTAAAGCAATGAATAATTTAGCCTTGTTCCCGACCAAAAACAGGCTTTTTTGTTAAGATTTAATTTATTTAAAATCATATGGTTATAAGTGACGACACAAAGAGAGGAACTTTTTTGGCAGTATGTTGACTAATTCACAAGGTGATGGATCGCCATGGGCAGTTTGGTAAGTTAGTTCCCGGGTACGACGTTTGGGAACGACAGGTGGTAACAGGCGCAATGAGTAGTAGTAATACAATTGTTATAGGCGCAGGGATTATAACTCCATATAATTATAAGTCTACTACACAAAGAGCGAGACGATATGAGCACTAGATTGGAGAGTGAGATGTCTTCAAAATCGAAAGATGGGCAATCATATAAGAATGAAAATTCTAAAGCTCGCGAGAGAGAAGACGAGTTTGATGACGTAGACAATGACAATGCCGCATTTAATGAGCATGATATCGATATTGATAGTGAGGATGTTTCCGATGGGGAAGAACCGCCGCATGATGATGAGCACCATGCGCTTTCTTCCGATGATAAACGACTAAAAGCACTGACAACTCGTTTGCGTCGTCGTGGTGATAAAAATCTGGATCCGACCCAGCTTTATTTAAGTGAAATTGGTTACTCCCCGTTATTGTCCCCGGAGGAAGAAGTTCATTTTGCCAGATTGGCTTTGCAAGGCGAGGAAGCTGCAAAAAAACGCATGATAGAAAGCAATCTTCGCTTGGTTGTTAAAATCTCGCGTCGTTATGTGAATCGTGGCTTACCGTTATTGGATTTGATTGAAGAGGGCAATTTGGGTTTAATGCGTGCCGTTGAAAAATTTGATCCTGAGCGCGGATTTCGTTTTTCAACTTACGCGACGTGGTGGATTAGGCAGACCATTGAACGCGCCATCATGAATCAAACGCGAACCATTCGATTACCGATACACGTAGTTAAAGAATTGAATGTCTACTTGCGTGCAGCGCGGCAGCTGACGCAGCAGCTCGATCATGAGCCGACAGCCGAAGAAATTGCTGAATTGGTGGATAAACCACTAGAAGAAGTTAAAGAAATGTTGGGGTTAAATGAACGCATTACTTCGGTAGATGGCCCTGCTTCGACAGAGGTTGATAGGCCGCTTATTGATACGTTAGCCTGTGCCAATAATATGGATCCTGCCAAAACCTTAGAAGACAATTGCTTGAAAGATAATATCGAGAAATGGTTGAGCGAATTAGCTGAAAATCAGCAAGAGGTTCTGGCCAGAAGATTTGGGTTGCGTGGATTCGAGCGAGCAACCCTTGAAGAAGTTGGCGGGGAAGTCGGCCTTACTCGAGAGCGCGTTCGCCAGATCCAAGTGGAGGCATTGAAAGCACTGCGCAAAATCATGGAAAAAAATGGGGTTTTTGATGTGCCCATATTTAACGATACGGATAATTTGTAGAGCGTGGATGACTGCTTATTAAGGACTTATGCGAGACATCGATCAGTTTTTAACCCAACAGGAGTTGTTTAGCTCTTTATCTCAGGCAGAGCGTACGCGGTTAGCTAACCATGCAAAAATCAGCGTGTTTTCTGAGCGGGAAGTGATTATTCGCGAAGGCGAAGCCAGTGATACCCTCTATCTGATCCTAGAGGGGAAGGTTGGGGTATACAAGGGCGATGTCACTGATCACAATCATTTGATAGCGATACTATCCGAAGGCGAATTCTTTGGTGATATGTCGTTAGTCGACGGAGAAAAACGTTCTGCAACCATCGTTACGATAAGCTCGAAATCGGCATTAATGATGGTGAATATTCGAGAAATTGAAAATATTCCTGAGTTGAATCGAGTATTAACTATTATCCTATCGAATCTAGCGAAAACGTTGAGTAAGCGTTTACGCACCACCAATGAAGTGGTTGTTGCCAATCTGCGAGAGAGAGTCAATCTTCAGCAGGAGCAGATCCGTTTTGGGACATTTACGGTTGTCATGTTGGCAATCACATGTTTTTATATGGTTATTTTTCCTAGGCTTTTCTCAGATTTTCCACGTGAAAGTTTTTTGCCAATTTATTTGATTGGGGCGGTGTATTCAATCGGGTTATATATCACATATTTACTATGTGGATTAACGTTATCGGACTTGGGGTTGAAGACCAAAAATATTGGTCGGGATTGTTGGTTCGCAATAAAATGGACTGTGCCGGCTTTATTTGTTATGACGTTATTAAAGGTCATCGTCATGCTCTCTTCGGGTGATCCATTTTTAGATAATATCTTGCGTTTAAATTTTATCCCCAGTTCATTTCACGCGTTGCTCGATGGTGGCCTCTATCTGATTCAGTTTCTCATGAGTGCTTTTATCCAAGAATTGATGACCCGGGGATTGGCTCAAAATTGTTTACAACGATTTTTAATAGGATACAATAAATGGGTTGCTATTTTTATTGCAAACCTATTGTTTGTTTCTATGCATGTTCATATGGGATATGATTTGGTGATAATAACGTTTTTTCCTGGCCTTTTTTGGGGGTGGATGTTTGCTAAATCGCAGAGTACCTACGCGGTAACGCTCTCCCACTGCATTGTAAGTTTCTGGGCGTTTACCCTTTTAAAAATTTAATGGTCCCCACTCGGTGCAATTAGTCACGACGTGACAAAAAAATCTGGATGCCTATAAAAAAAGAAAATAACCATCCACCCAAACCGTGCAGAGACATCGAAAGTATAACAAAACCACTTGCGGTAACTCCCCTGAAGTTTTTTCGAGTGTTGTCTGAGCACGGATTTTTAATTTCCCCTCGATCTGCCTCCTCTCCCGCGAAGGACCTCATCCCGGATACACTATTTTTTCTTTGCCCGATTTATCTTCTTTCATCACAGCACAACGCAAAAAGTTAACGTGTATCGTACCTTCCTTCATTATGCTGCGTGGATTGCAGAAATGTGAAGACCATTATGAGGGTGGTTATTAGTACAGTAAAGATGGGCGCATTGGATAGCTTATAGACGGCTAGAGCGCTCTATCGTACAATCTGGGGATAAAAAATTGGCCGGACATACAAACCATTCTCCATGTTTTTAGGGCCTGTTGACATCTGCTTTCCCGTAGCGAAAATGGCGATAAAAGCAATTGTCAACAGACCCTAATTTCGATAAGGTATTTGCTTTTTCGGCTGCGAATGTCAGCAGGCCCTAATGATTTGGAGTGAATTATTCCATGTGGTTTAAACAAGCACACTGCTACCAGCTTCAAAATTCAATGCCTTATGATGCAAAACTATTGAGTGAACAATTGCAAGCATTTGCTTTTGCACCTTGTTTGCCAAGTTTATCCTCCGCTATGGGTTTTATTGCGCCCTTGGAAGAAGGCAGTACTGAATTGGTACACGCGGCCAATGGGTATTTATTATTTTGCTTGCAATTTGAGGATAAATTATTGCCAGCTCAGGTTGTTACGCACGCGTTGAAATCCAAAGTTAAAAAGTTGGAAGCGGCTGAGGCGCGTAGATTATCCCAAAAAGAAAAGAGGGAATTAAAAGATGAAGTGCGCCATGAGCTCTTAACGAGAGCGTTCAGTAAGCTGACGCGGCTTAATGCCTATGTGGATACTCGACAGGGTCTCTTGATGTTAGATAACACCATTCCGGCAAAAACGGAAAAATTTGTCGAGCGCATGAATCGCACGCTCGCGCAAAATGCGATAGAGCCAATTGCAACTCAAAAAATTGCCCCATTGTTAACGGATTGGCTATTAACGGGCAATGTGCCAGCACCATTGAGTATTGAGCCCAATTGTGTGTTATTTGATCCTATGATGAAGCGTCGGATCATTCGTATCCAGCAACAAGATCCGTTTGTGCGCGGGATCCAATCATTATTGAAAGATGGCTATCAAGTGCAGCAGGTATCGTTAAATTGGCATGAAAAAATCAGTTTTACCCTGACCGATTCCTTTATGATAAAAGGGATCCGTTATCACGATGATGTGAAACTCGAAGCGAAAGATTATCACAGTGAGAGCGAACAACAACGGTTTGATGCGGATTTCTATATTATGACGCAGACCATAACAGCATTACTTAAGGATTTATTACCGCATTTTGCGATTCCACAATCGTCGGCCCAGAGCAGGCAATCGGAGCCGGCCCCTGTCGGTTAAAAGTTATGGTTGCCTGGCATCATTCGTTTCAATACATTGTCTTTATTAACGCAGTGGTGACGAAGTGCCGCAATGATGTGCCCTAAAACGATAACGATAAGGACATAGGCCATCACTTCATGTGCTTGATTAGCGAATGAGGCAATGGGCTTACTTTTGTGGATAAAAGGCATTACAAATTCAAAATGGCACAGCGTTGGGTAGTATCCCGCTGCTGAAGACATGATCCAGCCAGAAAGCGGCATGGCAAACATCAACAAATAGAGCGCATAGTGGCCTATTTTCTCAGCGAGGCGCTCGAGTTTACTCATGTGAGCAGGTAATTCAGGCTTGATATTAATTAATGCCCACAGAGAACGGAGGATAACCAACAGTAATACAGTGAGGCCAGTTAATTTATGAATATTGTAAATTTTATAACGCAGCGTTTCATCTGCGATTCCCCCCATGAGTAATCCAACACACAATAGGCCGATAATAAGCAAAGCGATTGTCCAGTGGAAAAATTTCGCAAAAGAGCCATAGTAGGCTTTTGTATTGAATGCGGACATTTTATAATCCTTATTGAGGTATAGCGCGTTTAGTGTGATTTCTATGGAACTGATTCAGCAAAAAAGCTGAAATTATCTTTCTATTATATTAACGAGCCCTAAGCCGCAGAGTCAACTGTGTGAAGGAGTGGTTGTCATGTTTGAACCGAGTGAAAAAGTTAAAAAGTTAAAACAATCCGAAATCCGTTCGGCGAGCAAACGATGTCTCGAAAGCGGTGGGATAAATCTTGGTCAGGGCCTTTGTGATATGCCTATTCCTGAGGTATTAAAACAAGCGGCTATGAAAGCGGTGGGTGGTTCTACCAATCTTTATTCATCGCATCAAGGATTGCTGGAATTACGCCAAGCCATTGCCACTAAAATGAAACAATTTAACCAGGTTGAAGTGAACCCTGAAACGGAAGTGATGATCACCCATGGTTCAACGGGGGCATTTGTTTGTGCCGTGATGACGTTATTTAATCCGGGTGATGAAGTCATTTTATTCGAACCTTTTTATGGTTATCACAAACATGTTTTAGAAATCAATGGCATCATCGTTAAAACCGTGAGCATCAATGCCAGAGATTTTACCTTAGATTGGCAGAGCTTATCAGATATGATGAGCATGAAAACCAAAGGATTGGTTATTTGTACCCCGTGCAATCCCAGTGGCAAAGTTTTCACAAAATCAGAGTTAACCCGTCTGGGTGAATTGGCAAAAGAACACGAATGCTATGTGATCACCGATGAAATTTATGAATATATTACTTACCCTGGTTTTAGCCATATTTCTTTAGCGAGTTTGCAAGATTTCCATCAATTTACCGTGACGATTTCTGGTTTTTCTAAAACATATAATATGACTGGCTGGCGCTTAGGTTATGCGATTGCGCCACCAGAAATTTTAGAGCGGATGGCGTTGGTGCAAGATTATTTATATATTTGCCCTGCAACTCCACTGCAGCATGCTGTATTGCCCATCTTAAATTTACCACAAACTTATTATTCAAATATGCAAAAGAGCTATTTGACCAAGAGAGATGGGTTGTGCCAAGCATTAACTTCGTTAGGTTTTCACTTAAAAGTACCAGAAGGGGCGTACTATGTTTTAGTTGATGTGCGTGGTGCTGGTTTTGAAAACGACTTACAAGCAGCTGAAATTTTATTAGATTATGCCAAAATTGCGGTGGTGCCGGGTCGGGCCTTTTATTCTGAATTTTATCGAGGTCAACACCTGATCCGCCTGTGTTTTGCTCTCGAAGAAGCTAAAATTTTGCAAGCGATTGATCAACTGGTTAGTGTCGATTTTGAGTCAATTATTCAAGCACAAAGTTGTTTGTAAGCTTGAATTTTTCCGCAATGCCCCCATGTGAGTTTGCAGGATATAATTTATCCAGATACAATGACGCTCATTTTAGATGTAGGAGGATTGCATGGTGGTTGAAACCGCAAAAGAAACGCTTGGTTTTCAGGCTGAAGTCAAACAGTTATTAAATTTGGTGGTCAATTCACTTTATAGTAATAAAGAGATATTTCTACGAGAATTGATTTCTAATGCCACAGATGCCATTGAAAAATTGCGGTATCTCGCATTAACCCAAGCGAGCCTGTATGAAAATGATCCTGATCTAAAAATCGTGGTTAAAAAGGATAAAAAGGCAGGCACGTTAACCATTCGTGATAATGGCATAGGGATGACGCGCCAAGAAGTCATTGAAAATCTCGGGACCATCGCTAATTCGGGTACCCGCAAATTTATGGCATCGCTCACTGGTGATCAAGCTCGGGATTCACAATTAATTGGTCAATTTGGGGTGGGTTTTTATTCAGCTTTTATTGTTGCTGAAAAAGTCGTGGTATTGACTCGTAAAGCCGGAGAGTCAGCAGAAAATGGTGTGCGCTGGGAGTCAGAAGGGGTTGGAGAATATACCCTTGAAAATATTACATTGCCCAAGCGCGGCACTGAACTCATTCTCTACTTTAAGAAAGATGAGCTCGCATTACTTGAAGAATGGCAAATCCGCAGTATTATTCAAAAATATTCCGATCATATTTCTGTTCCGATTGAGATGGAAGTTGAAGTTTATCAAGAAGCAAAAGAAGACGATGCAAAAGAGAGTGAACCCAAGACAGAGCTCAAAATGGAAACGATTAACTCAGGCAAAGCGCTGTGGACGAGACATAAAAATGATATTACCGATCAACAGTATCAAGAGTTCTATAAACAATTAACGCATGACTATGAAGGCCCCATGAGTTGGAGTTTAAATCGAGTAGAAGGTAAAACAGAATATGTTATGTTGTTGTATATCCCTTCTCACGCGCCTTTCGATATGTGGAATCGAGAAACGCCGCGTGGTTTGAAACTGTATGTGCGCCGCGTTTTTATTTTAGACAATGCCGATCAGTTTCTACCGTTGTATTTGCGCTTCTTTAAAGGCATAGTTGACTCAAGTGATTTACCGTTGAACGTATCACGAGAAATCCTCCAATCGGATAAATTGATTGAGTCGATGCGTTCGGGCGTGACAAAGCGCGCATTAGCGATGATTGAGAAACTTGCCGAAGATGCCGATAAATATCAAAAATTCTGGAAAGTATTCGGGCAAGTTTTAAAGGAAGGACCGGTTGAGGATTTCGCGAACCGCGAACAAATTGCAAAATTATTGCGGTTTGCAAGTACGCATCATAATGGGCCTGAACAAACGGTTTCTTTCACGGATTATATCAGCCGGATGAAGTCCGATCAGGATAAAATATACTATGTGGTTGCTGATAATTTTAATGCAGCTAAAAACAGCCCGCATTTGGAAATTTTCCGTAAAAAAGGCATCGAAGTACTATTGATGTCTGATAGAGTCGATGAATGGATGGTGGCGCATCTCTCTGAAGTAGAGGGCAAAAAGCTGCAAGCCATTACTAAAGGTGATATCGACATTGGAGAGAGTGAGGAAGATAAAAAAATCCAAGAGAAGCAGAAAGAAGATTTTGCCGCTACACTAAAACAAATCAAAGAAAATCTCGGTGCTCGAGTAAAAGCGGTTCGGTTGACCAATCGTTTGACAGAGTCGCCCTCATGCGTTGTTACCGAAGAAGGTGACATGAGCCCGCATATGCTGCGAGTATTAGAAGCTGCAGGACAAGAAGTTCCGAGTGTGGCGCCAGTTCTGGAATTGAATCCGGAACATCAGTTGGTACAGCGCCTGCATCACGAAAGTGATGATGAGCGTTTTGCCGCATGGTCTGAAGTACTGTTTGCGCAAGCGATATTGAGTGAGGGCGGCAGTCTTTCTGATCCGGCGTTATTTGTTAATAAACTCAATCAATTATTAATGTGATGGATCCGGTGTTCTTACGCTTCGCCGCTCGCCTAATGGGAGCGGCGGAGCGTTTAAATGACCGAAAAAAAACAAAAAAAATGCAATGGACTTGAGAAGGTGCGCATCACATTTTACAAATACGCACTTCGGTATATAGCAAAACATGGGAGCAGGATTGGGCGTCCTGTTAAGAGCGCTCCCTATAAAATGGCAGCGTAGTCGTCCAATACAATATTGTGATGCTTCCGGTTATCAGTCGTTTCTGCCGCGATGGATTGGCAATAGTAGCTTGTCTTGGCACGCATTATGATGGTAAAATTTTGCCATTTAATAATAATTATCTGCTTTTCAATATGGTTAGAGGATAAAATAATGTCAAAAATAACACTTGAATTTACTAACTTTTTTGGTGACATGCAAACATTGCAAACATTGCTTGCTAACGCAAGTAGCTCATTTACAACAAAAATTGTGCAGTCCGCATCGGGAGGCCGTATTTTAGAAATTGATGACCCAGAACATCTTATTTCGACTAAATTTCGCGACTTTGAAGGTTGTTATACTACATGGGACTCGGATAGTTTTTCACCTCCTCATGATATAGGATACTATTCATTATCTAACCCCTGTAATCCTGCCCAGCAGATTCCAATCTTCACTCATATCGTTTACTCTGAAAATTCAAGACACAAGAATTCTATTCAATTTAACCATATTGATATAAAAAAACAGTCGGAAATAGACTGCATAGTGCGAGAGCGCAAGATACATCTTTCTCTGTCTGAAAGAATCAAACAAGTAGATATTCTTGGCAGGGTAGAATTTTTAGCTGGTGGAAAAGTTCAATTTCCCGTGCTTCCTCATATATGGGAGGGGGTTCATTCTTGCCTTAGAAGCTGTGGTGTTGGCTCAGAGGATATGTTGACCACCCAGCAGCGTATTTTTGATACAGATAGAATGAATGAAGCTCGAGGTTATCCTCGCGCCCTCAACATAACACTCACGATTTCTGAACTGGATAGATTTCTGCAAGCATATGAAGAGCAGCAGCAAGAAGCCAAGCGACGAGAAGAAAAACCACAACAACCGCCGTCGACAGTTTTTAGAGCCCTCCACAGCCGTGCGTTCGCGGAAAGTGATTCTTCTAGCGCTATAAAAGAAAAACTTGCTTTATGTGATATCGTTCAGCGCGTATCTAGTCCACTTCGATCCGATAATATTATTGTGGTCTTTAAAAAAGGAGGAGCAATTCCAGATACGCCATGTACAACCAGAGCGACGGATTACATGAGAATTTACACTCCTGAACAAGCGAGCAAGCTCTTGGATGCTTTTAATCCAGAAAAAGAAGAAACCAAAACTTATTCTCGTAAAATGAGTTAATTTAAAGAGGCGAAAAGTAGGGTCTGTTGACATTTGCAGCCGAAAAAGCAATTGTCAACAGACCTTAAGCTTCCGGCGGTACAAAATGGCAAGAAACCGTGTTTTTTGGGCACCACAATGATAGGGCTTTAGGATTTATCTTGATTTTAGCAGCAACCGTTGCTATCGAAAATTGCTGGCAAACTTCAACCACCCGTTGTTTTAACTGGTTTGGGACCCGATCTCGCTTCTCCTGGCTGTGCCATGGATGGAATAGCGTTGCACAGTCCCGCCGGAAGCTTACGACAAAGCCCACGTTCGTAATGACGAAGGGGGACTATGACGGAGATGATTTATTAGGGACACAATTCTCAAACCCGACGTAGTCGTTATTTAATCGGATCCAACGGCCGTCGAGATGGTTACCATCGATATGATAGAGTTGTAAGCCAGTCTCTTTTGAGTCACGAGTGTTGGTGAATACCACACCGATGGTGGCGGGGTCTTGTTTACTGGGTAAACCACTGCCTCGATACGTTTCACTGTTGTGGTTAAATTTCCAATTAAATTGTAAGTGATTCTCTTTGACGGTAATGCGCATATTCCCGACATATTTTTCTTTTTTAACGGGATCAAAGCCGTTGCAAATATATTGAAGCGGCAGTGTCGCAGCCAGTTTTTTAATTTGCTCCGACGTGGTGAGCGTGGTTTTGCCACCAGCGATAGCAACTGAGAGACTCATAAAATAAAGCACAATCCAGGTTTTTTTTTTCATCACGCCGTTTCCTTTAAATGCGGTAAGACCAATAATAATTTTACTCAAGTGAGGAGGTTAAAGCTAACGGTGTTCTCGGTCTTGGCTCATTGGCGCAAGTTATTTTTTTGGCAATTTTACCGGCGCCATGGAAAAATGAAACCAACGGTGCACGAGTGAAAATACTGGACTCAGGTTGGCGCTGCGGTTCTTCGGGTAGTGGCAATAGGGCATTGCTGCGCTGATCCCAATACACGGTATTAAAAACAGCACTGGCGGCTGTGCTTAAGGTCCATAGTGCAAATAGGGTGGTGATATCACCATCAAGTAGCTTTAAACAAATCATTCCAACGACGAAAACCGGCCAGAAACTTGCTAGATTGACCAAAGTTGGTTTTTTGAAACGTTTTATCCCAGATAAAGCACCACGCGTTACTTGTTGGGTGGTGTCAAGCCAGGTATTGACACCGGTGATCCGCACTAAATCGATAGCAAGATTGGTGGTTGCTTGATTGCTGGGATTGTTGACATCAATAAAGGCGCTAACAATTTGCTTTGGGATGGTAAAAGTCAAGATAGAATACGCAGCTGAAACCCCGGTTGCCACCGTGATCCCAGCATTGGCATAGCGTCTGGCAAGGTATTGCCAGTGGGCTACTAATTCGAGATCGGCTGCTGCAATGCTTTTGCCACAATAATGACTGACATTGATCTCTTGCACACGTTCCGCTGCAAAATTCACGAGAGCGATAAGCAGATAGATGGTGAGTCCGATAGATGCCGCTTGACCACCTGGCGCATCATTTAAAATGAAAGCCGCTAATGCAAACAAATAGAGAATGAGGGCATCTGAGCTGCGCTCGACAAGTTTCCATTTGGAAAATTCTTTCAGATTGTTTTTAACTTCTGGTGCAACGGCAATGCGGGTATTAAAAATTTGGTAGTGAGCAAAGCGAGGCAGACACATTAACCCGGTATACACCGCGCAGTTAAATACATTGCGAACGAGCAGCGCAAGACCATAAGCACTGAATCCCATCGATGTTTGATGAGCAAGCGGTACCCCCAATCCTAGGAATAAACTTAAACCCGCGAGGCTGATTTTTCCCGGCCAGCTTTTATGATGGGTAGATAATAGGATTGAGGCGGCAGGCCCCGCAAACAGGTTTAAGGCATTGGCTGGCCCCACATACCAGTTAAATTTCCTGACTTCCTCCACAACCTCGGGGGCGACATCAAGGGCGGTTAAAAAAGGGGCTTGCACATAGGCAAAAAGAATGGCCGCCAGTGCGATGGGCACATTCACCCACTGTACTTGGCGGTAAGTTTGTCCCAATTTATCCGCTTCGTTTTTTCCTGCAAAATACGCCATGACCCGTGTGCCAGTTATGGCGAAACTGGCACCGATGACACCGGGGAGTATTGCGCCTAAAGCGCTGAGCCCACTGGCGGCTAATGCGGCAGGGCTGATTTGAGCAGCCGCAGGAGATAATGCGATGAAAATGCCCGTAACCGTCACCCGATTAAGGCTAAGCATAACGATATGTTTGCCCACACGGGTAAAAATATAGCTATCCGTTGTTTCTGGCCCCATGTCACAATCCTTTTGTCTGCTTGGTCGTGACGTTATCCTAACATAAAATGTTGTTGCCTTAACAACAGTCACATGGATCTCTATTTGAACAGGGTGCCGGCGTTGGATTATTTCCATGAAACGATGAACAGCACCGTTTTAGTCTTTTAACTTAGGAAATATCACTTCGATTTCAAGGCCTTTGCCACTTGCTGGGGTGCCAAGCTGCACATCAGCGGAATGTAATCGCGCGATTTGCTGGACAATGGCAAGTCCTAAACCGCTGCCAGTGGTTTTATTCCCCAACACTCTGAAAAAGCGCTCAAAGACTCGCGCACGTAATTCGGGGGGGATGCCGGGGCCATTATCGATGACATGCAATATCACGTGTTTTTTGGTGGTTTCTACCATCACGTGGACTTCACCCTGTTCTGGCGTATATCGAATGGCATTATCAATGAGGTTTCTAAGCAGAATGCTGATGGCGGTCGGATTGCCACGGATAGTGGCATTGGATTCTTCGGTTTCTAAATCGATTTCGATATTTTTCTTTAAAGCTTCTGGAACGAGTTGTGCAATGGTTTCAGCAGCCATTTTATTAAGATCGGTGGGATGGGTATCATCCATGGTGGTGGCTTCAGGGACCAAACGTGATAGGGTTAAGAGTTGTTGGACGACGTGGGTCGAGCGATCAACACAGGCAATGACATTGCGCAAGGTATCTTGCCGCTCGGCTTCATCGGGTGCTTTTAGTGCCAATTGAACTTGTGCTCGGAGTGCCGCCAATGGTGTTCGCAATTCATGTGCGGCATCACCGGCAAAGCGTTTCTCTCGCTCTAACGCTTCTTGCAATCGTAAAAAGAGTTTATTTAACTCATCGACTAATGGTTTAATTTCCATGGGGACGGTTTCGGCGTTGACGGGTTCTAAGTTGCTGGGATCCCGATGCGCCACTTCTCTGGCTACTCGCCGCAAGGAATCTAAGCCGCGTCCAATGATGATCCAAATTAATAGCCCTGAAAATGGGTAAGTCCATAACATAATGTAAAAATCATCGATGGCAATTCTTCGAACCAATTCATTACGAATATCGTATCGTTCAGCAACAACGATACTGAGTCCTTTAGGAGCGTTATAAATGGTGTACACGCGCCATTGATGGTTATTGATGAGTTTATCGCTGAAGCCTGGCGTGCCATTGGATAAGGGTAATTGCGGCGCTTGCGCGGAATGCAATAGTAATTTGCCATCATCGCGCCAAACTTGGAACTGAAATGAGTTTAAATACCGCCTATCGTCTAAGCCGTGGATGCCGTTTTTAAATAAATGTGAAGCAAGCGATGGAATTGCATTAATTTCTTTTTGCAAGCTATTCATATCACGACTTTCGATGTCTGCACCTATCAGCGTTTCAAAAGCAAGAGAAGACTGCAGCAACAGCGAATCTAAATGTTGTTGGATGTCGCGTTGATCTAAATAATAATTTCCTACGACTGTGACGGTTGTGGTAATCGTGACAGAGAGCAGTAAATTCAATAATAAGAATTTTCTAATGGAAATGTTCATAATGAAAAATTTATGACTCTTTATCTGCCATATAGCCTACGCCTCGGATCGTACGGATAAATGAGGCATTGAGTTTTTTTCTTAAATTGTGAATATGAACCTCTAGGGCATTGCTGTCAATTTCATCATCCCAGCCATATAAGCTTTGGTTTAATTGCTCTCTAGAGAGCACTTGCCCTGCGTTTTCGAGTAATTTTTGCAATAAGGCAAATTCACGGCGAGGGATATTGATAATTTTATCGCCAATGGTGACGGTGTGAGCGGCCAGATCTAAAATAATGTCGCGATAGAAAATGGAAGTCGAAGAGCCTTTTGATGTTGTGGTATTGCGTCGGAGAAGCGCCCGCAAGCGAGCGGATAACTCGTCTAAATCAAAAGGTTTCACCAAATAGTCATCGGCCCCCGTATCTAAACCAGTGACCCTATCTTCGATGCTGTCCCGAGCCGTGAGGATAAGAACCGGTGTCTTGAGGCCATCCGAGCGCCATTGACGTAACACTTTCAGGCCCGATAATTTTGGGAGGCCCAAATCTAAAACAATCGCTTGATAATCATTATCTTTGACAGCTTGCAGGGCGGCGTGACCATCTTTTACCCAGTCAACGCGTGCGCCATATTGAATCAAACCTTTTTGGACACCGGTGCCTATCATTTCATCATCTTCGACAAGTAGGATATTCATGGTCGACATATCTCAAAATCCCCTTTTTCTCGGTGTAAAAATTATAACCATATTAACACAAGCCAAAGGAAAAAATAAATCATTTATCGTGGATACCATTTTACCTGGGCTTTGTTTTCGCTCAATATACCCATTATAGATGGATCTGGCTATTTTGGACTGCGCTGAAATGACTTATGCGACATATTTAACATAAAAAGAGGGACACCGAAGGAACATCATGAATTATCGACATATTTATCATTGCGGCAATTTTGCCGATGTGCTGAAACACACGGTTTTGGTGGCACTATTGGCGTTTTTACATCAGAAGCCTAAGCCATTCGTGTTTTTAGATACCCACGCCGGTTTGGGTTTATATCCATTAAATAAAGGGGGGGCGTTAAAAACACAAGAATATCAACGCGGAATCGGGCAGTTATTGGCCCTGGAGGCGAGTCAATTCCCAGAGATCATGCAAAACTACCTCAAAATCGTTCATGCGGTTAATACCGATGGCCGTTTGCAGCACTATCCTGGCTCACCTTGGCTCGCGAAACACTGTTTAAGCGCGCAAGATAAGATGGTGGTTTGTGAATTGCATCCCGATGATTACCGTGAGTTGGCCATGTTGTTTAAACGCGATAAACAAGTTGCGGTGCATTTTCAAGATGGCTACTTAGCACTAAAGGCTTTTCTACCACCTAAATTGCAACGAGGGCTGGTTCTTATTGATCCCCCATTTGAAGCGGTCGATGAATTCAGGAAAATCAAACAAGGGTTGTCGTTGGGTTTAACACGTTGGCGCCAAGGGGTATTTATGGTTTGGTATCCAATTAAAGACAATTACCAGACCGCGAAATTCATTGAGTCGATAAGAAAGCTGGGCGCAGACATGTTGAATATTGATTTTCAATTACAAGAGGCATTGCCACCTGGTAAATTGAATCGTTGTGGCGTCATCATCATTAATCCACCCTGGCAATTAGATAAAGTGCTCAAAGAATCATTGCTACCTTGCTTGGGTGAAGCATTGGCTGCGAAATGGCGGCTTTGCTAAGACAGAGCGGTACTCAATGGACGTGTTGGTAAATCTTTGCTGTCAACCGTCTGAGTTTCTTCTATCTGTAACATGTATGCCACCAAAGGGTCTAATGTACATTGGTAACCAACGGCTGTTTCCATCATAGATACGTAAGCATATTTTGAAGCGAGAATTTCTTTTCGCAAATTTGCGAATGTGTTCATTTGATCTTGGGATGCTTTTATACGGAAAAAGCGCTGAGCTCCTTTTGTTTGACGTTGCCCGGCTTCTCCTGGTAAGCGGATCCCAAGCTGGATCTGTAGTTGACGAAATATAATTAAACTGTCATAAAAATTTAGATAGTCCACAGTTGCTTGAATGACAGATTGAGTGCTTTGCTTTTTTTCTTCAGTATCTGAAACGGGAGCGGTGTGCTTTTTGTCATTTGGTCTAGAGTTATTAAAAAATTTTACGGCCTTGCTTATACAGAGAGCACAGCTGCGTTTAGAAAACAATGATTTAAACGTATTCATTTTTTCCGCCAACTGCTCTTCAAGTCTAACATAACTAGCATCTTGTCGTGCCTCTGATAGAAGATGAGTAAGATCTGGATTTTGGAGTGAGTTACTCATTGTTGCAAATTCGCGTTCTGTGCTTGGCGCAAATAACAAGCCTCCCCCGAGCGAGTTAGATTTTTCTATGTCTTTGAGAAATTGGGCCATATTAGCTATCTCTTGTTTGTCACTATTTTCCGACAAACAGGGAGTTAATTTTTCAGTTAAGTTATCTACCAAATCTTTTTTTCGACAAACGTGATTTCTAAGCTGTGCTTGAAATGCGCGTTGCGTAGCTGTTAAAGACTCATTTATTTGTAAAATAACATAAGCCAATGGCAAACGATTAGGGCAGCTCTGCAAAAGATCGAGTTCGGGATGGTGTAACAGAAAATCAAAACATGAGGTCGCGCTACTATAAAAACATTGCAGTAGTAAAGGATAGCCGGTATCAGGATGCAAGGTGTTAATATTTAAATTTGGGGCGAAAGTGAAAAGATAGTTTAGCGCAAACTTATTGTCATTTGAGATAAACTCAAAAATTTTTTCACCAGGAATATTGGCAAATTCTTGAAAAGCGTCATCTGGTGCTATGTTATCTTTTAATTGATTGCATAATATCTCTTGGCCTTTGACTAAGAGTCTATAGTATATCCTATTAGCAGTAACATAGGCTAAAGCCGCTTGGTGGTTATCTTGCGCAAGGGCTTCTTCGCGCGCATCCCGCGCCTTTTTGAAGACGGATAACATTTTTTGTAGTAACTGAGGTCTTTTTTTAGAAAAATTTTTAGGTTTTTTCTGCTGATTATATAAAGCCTGATACTGTAAGCAATATGCATCATACTTGTCTCGTAGGCTTGCTATGATTTCTGAAAGGGACTGTTTTGGTTCATCAGCCTTCGTTTTAACGGAGGTTACTGAGTGTGGTGTTGGTGATTTTATCTCTGTGTCGCCATCCGTAATAAGCTCATCAGCACGCGGTTTATCTTGAAGTAATAATTCTGCTTGAATTTGTATCCGGCGCAATAAGCGAAGTTGGTTACTATAGTCTTTAACAGAAAATTTTGATTGTTGGAGCAAATTATCTCGATACTGATGTAGCGCCGCCCGATAATCGGGCCATTGTGTTTTTCTCTGGTCATTGTCCCGCGTTGAGAAAAACAAGAATGATGAGTCATCCAGTTGGTTTCCCAGCGCTAAAGCTTTTTTTTCTAATTGAGAGAGTTGATTTTTCCAGTTGAGGAAAGGGCCCTTTATGGTATGTTCAATCTGCTGGAGGGCATGTGATGAGAGCTCTCGTAATAAGCTTGAGTCAACCTGCACAACTTCACCTTTAGCAGCGCTACGTAAGGCATAACAAATATATTGATTTTCTAAATTGAAGTATGCATGGTAAACACAAACCTCACTTGCTATCTGTATGCGGGCAGTATAGTGGTAGGGCGATAAATAAAAAATACGCTCATCAATTTGATGATCTATCCGGATGTGTTGTTCATCAATAGGCAATTGATGTGCTGCAACTGCTTGAGGGGATGTGGTTAATGGTAACAGAAAATAACTTTTTTTCTCAGTCCCAACTAATTCACCGTTCTCAAGAAGGTATTGGTAAAACGGGTTGTTACGCATGAGTAGTTGCCTCTTGCCGCTAATTATTGTATATGGACTTGTGCTTACTTATAACATGGGGTTATTCGCGTAGTCAAATCAGCATAGGCATCGATACGGCGATCGCGGAGAAAAGGCCAAATCTGGCGAATGTGGCGGGTACGAGTGAGATCTAAGGTCGTTACAATCACTTGTTCTTCGTTACGGGTTGCTTGTGCAAGAATTTCACCTTGCGGCCCGGTAATGAAACTATTACCCCAAAAATCAGTGGTACTTTGAGCATCCAGCTGTTGGCGGCCGATGCGATTACTGGTGATCACCGGGAGGGCATTGGCAATAGCATGACCGCGTTGTATGGTTATCCAGGCGTCGAGTTGCTGTTGCTGGGTTAGCAAGTCATCATTTGGATCCCAACCAATAGCCGAGGGATAAAGTAAAATCTCGCTGCCAGCAAGCGTCATTAAACGTGCCGCTTCAGGAAACCATTGATCCCAGCACACCAGCACCCCAAGTTTGCCAATGCTGGTTTGGATAGGTTTAAAGCCTTGATCGCCAGGGGTAAAGTAATATTTTTCATAAAATCCAGGATCATCCGGAATATGCATTTTGCGATAGCAGCCTGCAATTTCGCCATCGGTATCTAAAATTACCGCGGTATTGTGATAAAGCCCTGGCAACCGCTCTTCAAAAACAGAAGCGACAATCACGCATTGCAATTGTTTGGCAAGCTTTGCAAAATGGTGGGTGGTGGGCCCCGGAATGGGCTCAGCCAATTGAAAATAGGTTGGATTAGCTGTTTGGCAGAAATATTGACTGGTGTGTAATTCCGGTAATAAAACTAATTTTGCTTTTTGGGCAGCGGCTTTTGCCACGAGTGTGGTGGTACACTCAATATTATGTTCTCGATTTTCATGACAAGCGTGTTGCACAACTGCCACAGTCAAAGAGTTTGTTTGCATCAGAATACTCACTTAATAGCTGGAATTTGCATGGTTGCACAGTGTAAGCCACCACCTTGCTCTATTAAAAACCGGGTATCGATTGGCACGACGGTACGATCGGGGCAAAGCTCACGAAAAATAGCGAGTACTTGCTCATCATAAACATCATTAAATGTCGAAACCAAAATACCCCCATTCACAAAAATGAAATTTAAATAGCTGGCTGGCAATCGTTTATTGGGTTGTTGTTGTAAAACACTATACCGCAGATGGGGCTGTGGTAGTGGGATCAAATGGTAAGGCTGCTGATGGATGTTGACAAAAGACTGTAACTGTTTTTCCATTGCTTGCAATGCGGCGTAATGCGGATCGCTGGGATCTTGGCATTGGCAATAAACAATGGTATTAGGATTAATGAAGCGTGCTAACATATCCACGTGGCTATCCGTATCGTCACCCATCAGGAAACCATGATCCAACCATAACACTCGCTTAACGCCGAGTACTTCTTTTAATAAGGTTTCTATTGATTCTTTATTGCTATTTGGATTGCGCGTGGGATGGAGTAAGCATTCGGCTGTGGTGATCAGGGTGCCGTCGCCATCATAATCAAAGCTGCCGCCCTCCAAGACAAAAGGAATTTTTTGCAGTTGGTAGGCTGAGAATTCTGAAATATGCCCGAGGTGTTCAGTTACTGCATCATCGGCATGGGCGTTATATTTGTTGCCATAACCATTGAAAGTGAAATTAAGCCAGTAATAATGGTTGTGTTCATCGCGCAGGGTAATGGGGCCGTAATCACGGATCCAGGTGTCGTTGTGCGCTATCGGTAAAAAGCGGATCCGGTCATCGACGATATTTAATTGTGATTGCGCGTAAGCGACGTGTTTGCTATCTAAGCACACAACATAAACGGGCTGAAATCGTGCGATGTGGGTCACCAGCGAAAAATAAGTGGTATTAATTAATTTAAGCCACGGGTTCCAGTCGCCGTTGGGATGAGGCCAGGTTACCAGGGTCGCAAATTGCGTTTCCCATTCAGGAATGAGTGTTTTCATATGTTGCATTCTTACTTACTTGTTTTCTGTCGCAAGGTGAGTTGGTGTTTGTAGATATGTTTCACGATTTTTTGTTCGTCTGCATCGGATAAGTTGGTAAAAGCCACGGAGATCCGATATTTTCCTGGTAATTCAGGCTCATCGCTGGCGGTGCAATTTACCACATTTGCTTCGGTAATGATGCATTCGTAGTTTGGCAGCAGAATGCATTTGAGCTTGAGAGGGATGTCTTTTTTTAGTGGTTTATCCTGAAAAAAAGCCAGGCCACCGGCGCTGATATTAACGCGTTGGGTTGTTGGCTGCTCGGGGGCTGCGAGCATTTTTACCAGAGCGCCGGTAGATAAGAATGCGGTTAAGGTTTCAATTTTTTTATCAATCGCACGGAGGTAGCTGGCAATTTTAGGTTCAATGTTGTGGATTTCCGCCAACAAAGCGGCATGGTTGTTATCGATATCTTTAATTTCATTGGCGACATTTTGTAAGATTTGTAATGTGCTTTCATTATTAGAAAATTCTTTGTTCGCCGTGGTTTTATCTAGCACGAAATATTCTAATATGATATTGTCATCCACTCGGCAGTGATTGCGCCTTTCTTGGCCAGACTGTTTTCTTGCTTCACGCATGATGAGGGTTCCATTATTGGTGCCAGTCGCTAAGTTTAGCATATATCGTTGTGATTTAGAGGAAATTGTAGCCCATGTTTAGACCAGCCGCGGTGTATATCGGTTTGAGATATAATCGTGCAAAACGCCGCAATGCCTTTATTTCATTTATCGCCATGACCTCAATGATTGGCATAGCGCTCGGTGTCTTGGTGTTAATTACGGTCCTCTCCGTGATGAATGGCTTTGATGAACAAATCAAACAGCGTGTTTTCAGTATGGCAAATCATCTGACAGTCACCAAATACGGCGGTTTAGAGAATTGGCCCCAGCTCGGGAAATTTTTGGCGCAATATCCAGAGGTTAAAGCGGTAGCGCCATTTGTGGCGGGTCAAGGCATGTTATCGGCTCATGGTCGGGTTCAAGCCGCTTATATCACCGGAATCGATCCCTCCTTAGAGAAAAATATTTCAGCACTCGCCGATAAAATGGAAATTGGGCAATTATCAAATTTAACCACGAAGCGATTTGGCATCGTCATTGGTGAGGGGCTTGCTAATGCTTTGGGCTTAACCTTGGGAGATGACGTGATAGTGGTTACCCCAGAATGGTCAGTGAGTATTGCTGGGGTGATGCCGGTTTTAAAGCGCTTTACGGTCGTTGGTGTTTTCCGTGTCGGGAATGGCTTTGGATTTGATAATCAGCTGTCTTTTATCAATCTCAAAGACGCGCAAGCGTTGTACCATTTATCGGCAAGTGTCACCGGCATTCGCCTTAAGCTGGATGATCTTTATAAGGCGCCACGATTATCTGAAAAAATCAAAAAAGACTTGCCATATCAATATGAGGTCAGCGACTGGACCGAAAAATTTGGTAGCTTGTTTGCGGCTATTAGTATGGAAAAAACCATGATGTTTTTGATTTTAGGGTTGATCATTGGGGTTGCCGCATTTAATTTGGTTGCGACTTTAGTGATGGTGGTAACCGACAAACAAGCAGACATTGCAATTTTAAGAACCTTTGGTGCCACACCAGGTATCATTATGACTATTTTCATTGTGCAAGGATCGGTTATTGGTATGGTGGGGACGCTGTTGGGATTACTTGGTGGGGTGTTATTGGCAACGCATGTCACTTCATTATTTGATATTCTTCAGCAAACGTTTCATCTCGAGTTGATGTCTTCTAAAGTGTATTATGTAAATTATTTACCTTCTAAACTGCAGTGGCATGATGTTTGGCAAGTATGCTCAATATCTTTTATTTTGAGTATGCTTGCCACCCTCTACCCGGCCTGGCGAGCTTCTCGCGTGCAACCCGCGGAGGCACTGCGCTATGAATGAAACCGTGATGACTCAGCAGTCCCCAAGCCAAGTTGAAAAGTCGTATGACGAAACGATATTGGCTTGTCAGCAATTGACGAAAGCCTTTTATTTAGGAACTCACAAAATAGAGGTGCTACAGCAAGTCAATTTGACGATCTCCCCAGCAGAGCGGATTGCTATTGTTGGGGCTTCTGGCACGGGCAAGAGTACGCTATTGCATTTATTAGGTGGGCTCGATACCCCAAGCGCTGGAGCCGTGTTTGTTGGTGGGAAAAATTTGACGGCGATGTCAGAGAGTCAACGGAGTAAACTGCGCAATCAAACACTTGGATTTGTTTATCAATTCCATCATATATTGCCGGAGTTTACCGTTTTAGAGAATGTCAGCATGCCGCTTTTGATTCGAGGAGAACGGCCTGCAATTTGCATTGAGAAAGCACGATTTTTGCTCAATAAAGTCGGTTTGCAAAAGCGTGAACAACATAAATTGTCAGAATTGTCTGGTGGTGAAAGACAGCGAACGGCCATTGCCAGAGCGATGGTGACCGATCCCATTTGTTTATTAGCCGATGAGCCGACCGGTAATTTGGATGAGCAAACAGCAAAACGGATCTACGAAAATATACTTGAATTGAATCAAACTCATAAAACCAGTTTGGTGGTCGTTACCCACGATATCTCTTTAACCCGAACGATGGATAAAGTGTATCGATTACAAGAAGGGCAGTTGTTGCTAACCTAAAGGGGTGTGTGTGCTATACTTGTACATAGTTTGAAATCAATTATCAAATAGGTTTAAAACAGCATGAGTAACCACAATAATGTCGTTAAAAATGTCATTTCCCAACTTGCAACTTTGGTGCCAGTTCCCATCAAAATCGAGCATTGTATTACCGATCAGCCTTCAACAAGAGCGTTGCGTAAACTCGAGCAGGAAAGTGAAGACTCGCCAGTAAATTCGGAACCGGTTGGATCCCTATTTTCAGATCGCAAACTCAAATCCCGTTAAGCACGCCCTGGTGTAAATGAGAACAAAAACTTGACAAGATAAGCAATTTGCGTAAAAGTCCAATCTTTGATCGTTTCCAGAGGGAAGAAAGATATGTTTATTGATCATCCGCCGGTGTTACCGCTTTTTATCCTGTACGGTGGAAAATGGTTGCTGGCTCTCCTCATCGGATTGATTGGTTTTGGTCTTGCTAAGTATCTTAGAATTAAACTAAAACAATACTTGAGACAACACACCAAAGATCCGACTGCACAACTTTTTCTTTTAAATGCGTTGCACGTGTTTTTGTTAGTGGTGTTCCTTATTATTGTTTTAACCATGATTGGGGTGCCGACCACCACACTCACGACAGTGGTCGCGGCAGGCAGCTTAGCGGTGGGATTGGCCTTAAAAGACAGTTTAGCGAATATCGCTGGCGGGTTGCTCTTGGTGTTTTTAAAACTTTTCAAGATTGGTGATCTCGTTGAAATTGATGATATTTTGGGAACAGTTAATGAGATCAGTTTATTTATGACCCGAATAAAAACCCCAAATAATGAAATGGTCTATTTTCCCAATGCCAAAGTCATGAACAATAAAGTTAAAAATAAAGCCTACCAAGGGCTTCGGCGCTTAGATATTACCATTGGGATCAGTTATTCCTCAAATATTGCGCAAGCAAAGCGATTGATTGAGGCGATCTTTGCAAAAGACTCTCGGATCCTGGTTGAGCCTAAGCCGGTGGTGGTGGTGAAAGAACTGGGCGATAATGCGGTGCATCTTGCTATTAGGCCTTGGATCAGACAAGAGCATTTCAGTGAGGTCAGCTATTATCTGTTAGAAGTTATCAAAGAGACTTTTGATGAACAGGGTATTGTTATTCCCTTTCCCCAGCTGGATATCCGGCTTGATCGAGTACCGCTGAGATAGCCATGAAGCTGAGAAAAGATTGCCCGGGCCTTGAAAATGAAGAGACGGTAAAACAAATCAGCAAAAGTTTTTTTGAGAAGACGGGAATAACCTATTTTCATTGGGGAATGCTGTTTGATGATGGAACAGCACAGGGGTTGGTATCGGATGCCCGTTGGCATCAACACTATTGGAGCAAAGATTATTACTTGCATTCAAGCCATTTGATACATCAAGGTTGCTATCTCTTGAATGGTATTGATACTTACTCAAAAGAAATAATCGATTTTCGTCAAAATTTCAATTTTGATAATAAATTTGAAATCATTAATCGCATAGACGCTGGCTTTGAGATAATGGGCTTTGCTTCGAGTGTGGGGAATAATGCCATCACGAATTTTTATGTGAACCACCTTGAGGAACTTCGGCTATTTGGCTATTTTTTCAAGGATAAGGCAAAACATATCATTAGAAAAGCGTTATCACCTGAAAAAAGACTGCATCTTCCTTGCCCGCCTAGTAACGAGCCCTTGCTTAAAAGCAAAGACTCCAACATTTGCCCAGAGCAAATCGCGCGTTATCATATCAATGGGTCTGATGCGTACTTAACAAAAAAAGAGATGATTTGCTTATTGCATTTTATTCAAGGCAAGTCCGCTAAGACAATAGCACGGATCTTACATATTTCATCTAGAACAGTGGAAAAACATCTTGAATCGTGTAAAGGAAAAACCGGCTGCCTCACCAAGTCCCAGCTCTTTGACTTCGCTTATACTCACCACCTTTTTGAGTTAATCAAAAAATAGTACGGCTGAAAATACGTAGTTTATACCCATTATTTTTGCTCGTGATATTTTCTATGATGTGTGAGCGTTAAGTATCTTATAGGAAATTTGTTATGCCGTTAGCGAGCAATCAAGTCGCAGTCATCAATGATTGCTGTAATAGTCTAATTGCCAATGTCATTAATAACCTTACCAGCAGCGATGCGCTGGAGTTTTTTGAATTCTTAATTGAATTTGATTCAGAAAATCCAAACGATGCCGAATTTAGACAGCTCTTAGCGGAACTGGATCGCATGCCAAGTATCCCCAGGGCGCAGAAAGCGCGGGCAAGAGACGCTTTGATTGGCTTGCGCAGTATCCAAACTGAAGCGGCTGTTGCATTTCAAGGAAATTATGGTAATGGCGAAGAACATTTGGCATATGACGTTCACCTTGGTCAAGAAGTTCCACTTAATTTACACAGGATAGGGCCAAGACCACGTCCCGGTGAAATTAATGCCGTATTTGTCACAGCAATTAATAGTGCTGCAACTGCGTTAACAGCGCAAATCAATAGGGAACGAGCGCGCAATCAGCAAATTCTGATTTTACGATGCCGCTTATCCAGTGTCTTGCATGCAAACAGCAGCGAACAAGATAGGCTGTTGCAGCAACATATTAACGAGTTTAATCGATTTTTTTATTTTATTAATATCTCTGTTGCGAATAATGATCCCAATCTGAGTGAATTTTTGCTTGCCACAGAAAATAGTTTGTTGGAGCTTATTAATTTAGCCAGCAGTGATGATGCTTCAATACATCAAAAACGCTGGTTGTTCGCCAATCGGCGAGAAATACAGGAAGTCACGGATTTTTTAGATCGTAAAAGAGTAAGGCTACACCTTGAGCGCGAACAAGCCGAAGATCGCGCAGCTTCTGACGCCTTGAATCGATTAAAAAGACTATTTGGTAGGGTAGAGGACATTTTAACAAATGATGAGTCCGCTTTGCTATTGGATGTTAAGAGAATCTATACTCAACGCAATATTGCAAGAGGCTCGGCTGCTGGTACCTCGGCTACCGGAAGCTCGGCTTTTTCATTTTTTGCTGGACCCCTTGTTGGTATTCCTGTTACCGCGGGGACTGCCGCGGCAAGCGCATTGGGTACCGCTGGGTACGGATTATATGGCTGGTTTTCTCAATATAAAGAAGGGATTGAACATATTGAAGCAGCCATTCGAGAAGCGTTTCATGGGCCCCAAATCTAGGGCTTGTTGCCAAAATCAAAAGGAGACAAATATCATGTTCAATCAGTACGATGCTCAAGGAAAGAAGATGACCAAAGCGCAGCAGCACGGTTCTGAGACGGAATTAGCCCCTTCATCCTTTTCTAGAATTTATGCAAAACGTATTTTTAACGATCAACCGGTGCAGACGGATTTAGGGATAGTAAAATTAATCTCTAATCTAGAACAACGCCTCGATAGCGCGCTGCCTATTTGGTGTCAGCGGATGCAACCGCCGTTAGCTCAGTCACGTAAGATTATACGTGGCCTTATAAATACGGAAGTCTTATGTTCTGAGCAATCACAATTAGATCCCTCAGTAAATGTTTCACCACTGCGCGCTATTATGCTGGATAAAGTAAAAAAAGATTTATCCACGGCAGCATCATCGAAGCAGGCAACAACAAGCCCGTTACATGGAATTTTGCTGATGAAGATGACAAACGCCAGTGGTCGCAAACACAGCAACAGCCCTGATAAAGACACGGAAAGTACAAAAAATAGTGTTACGAGTTGTAGATTGCTTTGAGTTTATTCCTTATCCTATCATTAGGGCTTGTTGCCAATTGCTTTTTCGGCTGCAAATGCTAACAGGCCGCCCTATACCAGAGAACGGCAAGAAATGGCTGAGCTTGGAATAAAAGGAAATGATATTCAATACCAAACAACTGACTGAAAAATTGGGGGTGCGCTATCCGATTATTCAGGCGCCGATGGCTGGCGGTGCTACCACACCCGCTTTGGTCGCTGCCGTCTCGAATGCCGGCGGCCTAGGATCATTGGGCGCTGGGTATATGACACCGGCTGATATCCGCGTTGCGATAAAGGAAATCCGAGCGCGCACGAACAAACCGTTTGCGGTTAATCTTTTTATCCCTGAAGCGCATAGTGCAACACCCGAACAAATACAGAAAGCCTGTGAGGATATTGCCCAATGCAGTGGTGGCTTGGCTCAGAAAATAGAGCCAGCGCTAGCGCCTTACGCACAGCCATTTGACGATCAGATTAATGTTGTTCTACAAGAGAAAGTGCTTATCTTTAGTTTTGCATTTGGTAGCCTCAGCGCCAAATGGATCAGGGCGTTAAAATCAAATAATACACGACTAATAGCAACAGCAACCAATTTACTAGAAGCAGAAGTGCTCGAGCAAAGTGGTGTGGATCTGGTGGTGGTGCAAGGTTGTGAAGCTGGTGGCCACCGAGGGACTTTTCTTGGCAAGGAAGAGGCTTCTTTAATTGAATTGTCTAAGCTGATCCCGCTGTGTACTGCGAAAATCAATATTCCTGTCATCGCAGCAGGCGGTATTATGCATGGTAAAGATATTATGGCGGCTATCAAGTTGGGCGCTGCTGGTGTCCAGATGGGAACTGCATTTTTAACTTGCCATGAATCAGGTATTCATGACAAATACAAAAAAACATTGCTCGCACAGGTGCAAGACAATACCGTGCTAACACGAGCTTTCTCTGGCAAGCTAGCCAGAGGTATTCGAAATGCATTTACCAACTGCATGGAAACAAAAAAAGCGAGTATTCTTGCTTATCCAATCCAAAATGCCCTGACCAAGCGGATGCGTCAAAAAGCGAAAGAAATGGATGCTGTCGAGTTTATGTCTTTATGGGCAGGGCAGGCTGCACCAGATTGTCGAGCAATTGGTGCAGCTGAACTAGTTCATCAACTCCTTATTGAAATGTACGCACTGTGATGAGCACGATCGTGTCGTGGGGTTAGCATTTAAACGCAGCACCAACGCCAAGATCCGTATTCTCAGCAGATATAGCCATTTGCTCTGAAATAGTTTCGATCAGTTTCTGATAAGGATTACCGTGGTATAAAACCGACTCATCATCTAGGATTTTAACTTGGAGAGGTTCGGCGCTGTGATCTGGCGATCCTCCGCCAATTGTTTTTTTGCCGATAGTTAATCCCCTGGTTTTCGCCAGAGAGATTAACAATCTGAGATTCTCCGGTTGTATTTTATCTCGTAATAAGACACCAATGGTTTTAATCTGGGGAGCGTTGTAGAGATCAATTAAAGGTGTAACCACATCGCTTTGATGGGTGTTGTCATTTTGCTTTAACATCCCGATTCCGACTTCAACAATCGACGGGTTTTTCAGGATCTCTGCTGCTATTTTTGCCACTTCATCTGGTTTTAATCGGTAAATCTCAAGATGTAACGTTTTTAGATTTTTGGCAGATTGAATGTATTGACATAAGGCATCTATAACACGGAATGTTTCGTTGGTTTCCGGATTAGTGTATGTTCCAGGAAACTCTGTGCCAATCAAGTCGAGAAGCGCGTGATCTTGGGGCAAGTTCGATAGCGCTTTAAATAGTGCACGCATTCTCGTTTCAGCAAGATTATAAGCAAGGCTTTCAATTTCCGTTGGCGGCGATGACAGTTTCGTGAAAGGGACCATTTTTCTGAGGATAATATGTGTTATCGGTTCCATGGTTATGCAGCGCATAACGCTATCAAAAACATCGTTGGTAACACAGTCTAGGGCAAACAAATTGCAAAACCCGGTTTCGATAATTAAGTCTTTTCGTGTTTTGGTTTTAAATTGGTAGCTTGCAAACAGATAATCATAAGCAAAGCGTAAAACAATTTTAGGATCAACCTTCTCTACCTTAGAAACTTTGGGTGTGAAAAATTGGCATGACGGCTCTGGTTTGTTGTCGCTATTGTGCTTTGGCGGTGCATCAAATTTACCTCTGACGTCTTTGATGTAGAGCCCTTCCGAGCCAAAAACTTTCATTAATCTCTTTGGAATAATGCTAGCATAATAAATATTTTGTTTAATCTCGGCAATGACTTGAGTTAACTCGCGATATGCTTCTACATATCTTTCTTGATTTATTTTCTTGTTTATTGGGAGCAGGATGCAAAGGCTTTTAAGCATTTTAATATACAAAAATTTTGCATCATCATTGGGTTTGAAATCGGCCAAAGCTTTCTCGACAAGGCTTTCCGCTTTAATCCAATCTTTTTTTATGATAGACAAGCAAATTTCGTATTCATAGAGTTTTCGTATGGCATCTGGGTTTAATTTGGTTTCCGATTTTTTAAGATTTTCTATTTGCAATAGAATATCTCGGACTGTTATTAAAAATGGTTGGTACGTTCCCCCTTTTTCTCGAGTGCTTTCAATTGATTCAAGTAGCTTTTCATATCTAAATCCAATAGTCAGGAACTTATTGGATGGCGTTGGCGGTGCGACTGGGCGGCTCAGTGTTTTATTGCCATCGACAACACTTTCAGATAATTTACAGATTGACAGATATTCTTTCAAAACCGGATGAACAAGATGACGTAGTTTTTTATCTTTTATTTTTGATTGCAGTTCGGTTACTGAATCTTCTTCACTACAAGATATTCCGTGACCACGCATGAGAGCAACAGCTTGCTCTTTGAGGCTGTTTTGATATTTCAGTAAATGATATTTCGCTGTGGCCGGTTGATGTAGCGATAACAGCAGTATTGGAGCCAGGGAGCCATCTCGGGAGCTGGGATGATAAATCTGATGATTGCCTCCAGGGGTTTCAAATGGGAGAGGCGTACTCCAGAAGTCGACTATAGGAGCGCTGGTGCTTACTAATACGGAAGCACGACTGAATGCTTCATGATGGCGAAACACCACCAATTGGCGCATAACAGGCAGATTTCCGCCTGACTTTTGATGATCGGCAATACCTAAATCGCCAAAGTAAAAGGTTGGACTATATGAATCGTTATTGCTTTTTTCATCACCCCTATTTTTAGGGTTTATTTTTCGTTGCTCTCGAATTAAAGCACTTTTTACTTTAGGATCAATGTTCTCGTTAAGGTCGTTGAAGAAATCTGCGCAAAAAGGATATCCTGCGTTATAGCGATCCATTAAATTTTTCATGCACTCGTCTGAAACGACACAGTTGTTATTTCTGAAAATATCACGAATGGTGTCTTGATCGAGTAAATTATCAAAGCATAATTCTTTTTTGACATTGGTTGTGAATGTCGTCGAAAAATAAGAACCTAGACTTCCTATTATAATTTTTTTAGTTTCAGGAGAAAGGTTACTGCCATGTTCGCTAGGAGTATTTCCAATAAATAAGGCTTGTACCAAAATAGTGGGGGCGTCTTGTATCTTAACGTCACACTCGGTCGCTATGCCATTGGCATGGCTTAACAAATCCTTGCTTTTGAGGCGGCGAAACGGTGGTTCTTCTCCGAGATGGTTTTTAGAATAATACGCCAAGGCTGCTTTTTGAGTGTTTGTATAGCCAGGAACCGTTTTTTCCTCTCCCTTTCTGTTTCCGTTTCGATATCTGTTTTTACGCCGTGGCATTTTTCTTCCTCACAAATTTAAAAAAATTTTGTTTAGGAATGATAACGGATCATCCTTAAGGGGGGCTTAATGCACCGCTGTTTTTGAGAAAGTTTGACGACTTGGCATGTGATTGTCGTGACTTTTGAGATGGATAGGACGTTTTTGTCTACAAAGGATGCTTGAAAAAAAGGGAAGATTTTTTTATGATTTGGTGAGCGGGTTGTGGTTGATTTTTTGGTAAATTCCCCAAGCCAATTGCACCAAAGCGTAAGCAATGAAAGCCGAGCATAAGCCACAGCAAATCATCCCAATAAGATACGGATACCACGCCGCCATGATTTCAGCTTTTAGCCAGGCTAGGGACGGCGTGTACGGTTTGGGGGTGTAATGCAGTAACCAGTTGCCCGTTGCGTAAGCTACATACATCATCGGCGGAATGGGAAGCGGGTTTAAAACCCAAACCAGCAAATTCGCTATTATTAAATTGCCACGTAATAGCAAGCATAAAATAGTCGCACAGAGCATTTGCAGAGGAACTGGGGTGAAAGCACAAAAAAAACCTATTGCAGTGCCGTTTGCAATCGGATGACGTTGGGTTTTCCATAAATAAGGCCGATTGAGGTGTGATCCGAAGCACTGGCCAACACGACTCTGCAAGAAGGCATCTTTGGTAAATTGTTTTTTTAATTTGTTTAACATGATTCGGACTTACGACGCTGCTTACGGTTTTTCCACGCCGAAGTGACATGCCAGCGCCATAATAAGCGCGTACTGGCATAACCTATAATCGCGAGCAGGATGCCACATAAAATAGAACCTAAAAATAGCGGTTTCCAGATGTGGCTCATCGAGTGTGAAATCCATTCTGGGGTGAATTCGACATTGATTTTTTTAGGAGTGCTGTCCAATAGCCATGTTCCGACTCGATACGTGAAATAAAAAATGGCGGGCATGGTAATGGGGTTGGTGATCCACACCAATGCGACGGAGATGGGGATGTTGGCTTGTGTGATAATGGCGATGCCGGCCGCCAAGACCATTTGAAAAGGAATGGGAACAAATGCGCAAAATAAGCCGACCGCTACCCCCATCGATACCGAGCGGCGATTCAGGTGCCATAGGTTTTCGCCGTGCAGGAGCTTACCGAATATTTGGAGGTAACGATGCTCTTTAATTTTTTTGGGGTGAGGCAAATATTGCTTAATAAATTTTTTCGGCATGGTTTATTTAATTCAAAATTCCCTTTGGCCATTGTAACACGCCGAGAAAAATTGCGATGGTTTACGGTAAGTTTTTTAATCGGTGTTTGGCTTGCTTCTGTTTTCCCACGATTACTTCCTGGATGGTTGTGGGGGTGTGCGGGACTCGGGTTGCTTCTGTGGCGGCAAATTGTGCTTATGGGTGTGATCTGTGGCATGGGGTGGTTAACCTTTGCGTACGCTTTGTTCTTGAGGGAAAAATTACCGACTGCTTGGCAAGAACAACCCGTATTGATCCAAGGGACCATAATCGATTTGCCGCAGTTATATGAGGGATATAGTAAATTTCGGCTGTGCTTAACTGGCGTAAAAAGCGCCAACCATTGGCGGTCGGTTCATATTCCTATCCAATTAACGTGGACGAAACCCCATCCGGCAATTCATGTGGGTGAAAGGTGGCAATTGATGGTGATTTTAAAAAAAAATCACGCCTTGCAAAACCCTGGCGCAATGGATTTCTCGGCGCTGGCTGTGGTCGAGCATACCCTGGCATCCGGCACCATCAAGAAAAGCTTTTACAATCAAAAATTGCCATCTATCTGGACGTTCTCATTGTATTGGCAATCTGTTCGCGAGCATCTACGCAATGCCATTCTGAAAGCATTAGATGGTCACTCTTATCGAGGGGTGATTTTAGCTTTGGTATTAGGTGAGCGAAGTTATCTGACGAGCGAACAATGGTTGTTATTTCAAAAAACAGGAACCAGTCATTTGATTGCCATTTCCGGATTGCATGTTGGATTAATAATTTGGTGCTCGGGAATGCTGATCGCTTGGCTTTGGTCCGCTTGCCCCCGATTGTTGCTTGCTTGCCCAAAGCAACACGTCGCTTTGTATGGCGGAACGGTGGTGGGTTTTATTTATAGTGCCCTGGCGGGTTTTGCTGTGCCGACCTTGCGAGCAATCATCTTGGCGGTGTTGTTAGCCGTGATGCAATACTTGCGTCGCGTAAGTGATGCCGGCGACGTATTTTGTTTATGTTTACTTGGGGTGTTGCTGTTGCAACCTTTCGCGGTATTGACACCCAGTTTCTGGTTGTCATTTAGTGCGGTGGCGATGTTGTTGTTTTTGAGTAGTTATCGGGTAAGCAAATCGTCAATATGGCGATTGCAAATCGGTTTGAGCATGGGGTTGGCACCTATCTCCTTGCTATTTTTCCAAGCGACCAGTTTAGTAGGCATACTAGCGAATTTGATTGCTATTCCGGTGGTTGGGTGGGGGGTGGTTCCGTTGGCTTTATTGGGCACGGTGACGATCAATGGGTTTCCAATAGTTGGAACGGCTTTGCTACAACTCGCCGCAACAGTCGGAGCGTGGGTACAGCAGGTCCTCTTTTATCTGAGTGATTGGCCGTATAGTATTTTCTATCAGGCGATAACCCCTTGGCAATTTGTCATCTTGTTATTGAGTGGCTTATGGTTGTTAGCACCGAGCGGATGGCCGGCGCGGTGGTTAGGGATAGTGGGCATTGCCGTGGGTTTCTTGCCACAACACAAACCGTTACCGATGGGGTTAGCCAGTATTACGGTTTTGGATGTGGGGCAAGGCTTGTCGGTTGTGGTTGAGACAGCACGCCATGTTTTGATTTATGATACCGGTCCTGCTTATGAAGCAGGGTTTGATGCTGGGCGTCAGGTATTAGTGCCTTTTTTAAGGAGTGCGCATATCAATCGTATCGACAGATTGTTTGTTAGCCATGAAGATAATGATCACCGCGGGGGGGCGAAAGCCTTACTAGCTTATATTCCAGTCAACTTTATTGTAACGAGTGTTCCAGAAAAATTTCCGAACTACCCGGTGGGACACTGTGTCAAAGGGATGCATTGGACTTGGGATGGGGTTGATTTTCGAGTATTGTATCCCGAGCTTGGCAATAGCCTGACGGATAATAATCATTCCTGTGTATTACAGATCCGAAGCCACCAACACGCGCTATTATTACCTGGTGATATTGAGCAACCTGCGGAAGCGCTATTGCTGCAACAGTCGTCGGCATTAAAGAGTACTATTTTGTTAGCACCGCATCACGGCAGCATCACTTCTTCCTCAGCCGCATTCATTCAAGCCGTATTACCCCAAATTGTGATTGTTTCTGCAGGCTATTTGAATCGCTATCATTTACCCAGCCCGGTGGTTATCAGCCGATTCTCCGATCAGGGTGCAAAAATTTACAATACCGCGAAGACAGGTGCGTTACAATTCATAATCGGTCATAATAACAGTCAAATTGAGGTGCGGTCTTACCAAGCCCGGCACCGGAGATTTTTTTCAGAGACATAAAAAGGGGGCGGCTGATGTTCGATGATTGGCCAACTAAAGAAGACGATATCGGATTGGCAGAGAAAATTATTGCTCGCCATGTCGATATGAATAATGGTGAGACGTTATCGCTTATGCACATAGAGGTTGATTTTAATCGCTCTCCTACTTTTTGTTTACCCGAGTGGATCTCCGAACTGCAAGATTTCTTCACAGAGCGGTATGGCGCTAAGCTCGGTAATGAAGTGACACTAAAAATAGTGGCCAATTGTATTATTGCGGATGCGGTCATTCATTAAGGTACTTGGTTATCCATGAAGAAATCCGCAGGGTTATCAAATGGCGTTTCGCTGTATCGGCGCTTACTCTCAGACGTGCGACCATTTTGGTTGGCTTTCAGCCTGGCAATTTTGGGAAATGTACTTTATGCATCGACCGATGCCGCTTTTACCTACGTATTTAAGCCAATTCTCGATCGTGGTTTCGTTGCCAGAGATGCCGCGTTCATTCATTGGATCCCGATTTTGTTAATTGGCTTATTTATAATGAGAGCGGCGGGTAATTTACTATCAAGTTGTTGCATGACTTGGGTTGGTCGATCGGTGGTTATGCACTATCGGAAAAGATTATTCCACCATCTACTACACTTACCGGCGAAAGATTACGACAGCCGATCGGCTGGGGAGTTGTTGTCAACCCTTATCTATAATGTTGAACAAGTGGCTGGAGCGTGTACCGATGCTTTCACGGTATTGGTGCAGTCGGGTTGTTTGGTGTTGGGATTATTTGTGGTGATGTTTCTCAATAATTGGCAATTAACCTTGATTTTCACCATAACCATCCCCGTCATTGCCGTTATTGTTAAATACACCAGTCTCAGAATGCGACGACTGAGTACCAGAATACAAGAAACCATTGGGGAAGTGACTCATATTGCAGAAGAGGGAATTGACGGTTATAAAGTCGTACGAACTTTTAGTGGCCAAGCTTATGAGAGCGCTAAGTTTGATATCGCCAATAAATTAAATCGTCGCCAAGAAATGAAAGTGGTGGTAACTCGAGCGCTGGGTGGATCTGCCATTCAAATGGTCTCTGCCATGGTATTAGCCGTTTTGCTCTATATTGTCACGATGCCAAATACAGCATTTACTTTATCTGCAGGTAGTTTTACTTCAATGGTATTGGCGATGTTTGCCATGTTGAAACCGATGAAGAATTTAACCCAAGTGAATAGCACGATACAAAAAGGCTTAGCCGCGGCACAAAGTATTTTTGTTTTGTTGGATACCGAATTAGAAAAAGATACCGGGAAAAAAGCATTACCACATGCTCGTGGAAGCGTTGCTTATCATCAAGTTTGTTTTGGGTATCGTGATGGTAAATCGGTGTTACAAGACATCAGCTTTACGATTGAGCCTGGGCAAACCATGGCAATCGTAGGTCGTTCTGGCGGTGGGAAATCGACACTCGTGAATCTATTACCTCGATTTTATGATGTCAGTGCGGGAGCCATTTTGATTGACGGAGTCAATATCGAAGAATTGACATTAGCGTCTTTACGAGAACAAATTGCATTAGTTTCTCAAGAGGTGACATTATTCAATGATACTATCGCTAATAATATTGCCTATGGGGCATTACGTACGGTTGCCACTGAAGACATTATCCAAGCGGCAAAAGCGGCTCATGCTATGGAATTTATCGAGCAACTACCACAAGGGTTAGCGACCAAGGTAGGTGATAAAGGTGTGCTATTATCTGGCGGCCAAAGACAGCGCTTAGCTATCGCAAGAGCGCTGTTGAAAAATGCGCCCATCTTAATTTTGGACGAAGCAACGAGCGCGTTAGATACCACGTCTGAACGGATCATACAACAAGCGCTGCAAGCACTAATGGCATCGCGGACAACGCTGGTGATTGCCCATCGATTATCTACGGTGCAACGAGCTGATATGATTTTAGTGGTTGATAGAGGACGCATTATTGAACGAGGAACGCATCAAACTTTATTAGCCAACGAGGGTTATTATGCTAGTTTTTATAAACAGTCCAGATTGAATGATAAGGGAATATGATGTTTGAAAAATTTTGGTACCGTGCGAGTTTATGGGCTTGCTTTTTTTATCCCGTCTCTTTGATATTTCGCTTTTTTTCGGGGTTGCGACGGATGGCGTATCGCAGCAATTTATTGCAGCCGACGCATTGCCCAGTTCCTGTGATCGTGGTGGGTAATATCACCACTGGTGGCACTGGCAAATCACCCTTAGTTATTTACTTAGTGGAGCTATTGCGGGCACATGGCTTTAACCCGGGGGTGGTGAGCCGGGGGTATGGTGGTAGCCTGAATCGTGTGCCAACCGGTGTCTATCCGGAGAGCTTACCGGAAGAAGTGGGTGATGAACCGGTGATGATTGTTCGGCGCACCAAGGTGCCGATGGTGATTGGTCGTAAAAGAGTGCTGGCAGCCAAGGCGTGTTATCAACAGTTTGGTGTCGATGTGATCATCAGTGATGATGGATTGCAGCATTATGCCTTGGCCAGAGATATTGAGATTGCCGTTATTGATGGCGAGCGGCGATTTGGTAATGGCTGGTTATTACCCGCAGGTCCGTTACGTGAACCATTATCCCGCTTACAAAAAGTAGACGCGATAGTGACCAATGGCACGCCCAAGCCGGGTGAGTTTAAAATGGAATTGGTTGCGGATCATATGCAACGGGTTTGCAAGCCTGAAGTGCGCCAGCCATTAAATTATTTTGGAGAGCGGTTGGTTTATGCGGTTGCCGGCATTGGAAATCCTGAGCGATTTTTTAACTTATTAACGGAATTCGGCATGCAGATAATTCCCTGCCCCTACCCAGATCATTACTCATATAAGTCGACCGATCTGGACTTTGCAACCAGCGCGCCGATAGTGATGACAGAGAAAGACGCGGTGAAATGCAAAGATTTTGACGATGATAAATTATGGTCACTTACTGTTTCCGCGAAATTAGATCCAGCATTTGATGACATCATTTTAACAGCGTTGCACAAAGTAATTGTCAACAGGCCTTAATTGCATTTACGCCAACTTGCCTCAAATGCAGCGCTGTTGGCATGTAAGAATTGCTTTCTATTAGAACCTTGCCTACCATATACACACATCTTTTTTATAGAATATGAGAAGCCATGCGCCCACTTACGCTATTAAAATCCCACCGTGAGTTTCGACTTGTGTTTATTGGGCAGTATCTCTCGGCAATCGGATCGATGATTAGTGCTGTTGCCTTACCGTATCAAATTTACCAGCTCACACACTCTACTATATGGGTGGGGCTGCTCAGTTTAGTGCAGCTGTTCCCCATCTTATTTACTGCCTTAATTGGTGGCGTACTTGCGGATAAAAATGAGCGAAAACCACTAATAGTAACAGCCGAAATGCTCATGGTTATTGGGTTGCTAGGACTGGCCGCCAATACGCACGTCTGGACCCTGCAAATTCCAGCCTTATTTGTGCTGGCCTTTACCACTTCCGGTTTAACCGGTTTGCACCGCCCTGCGCTAGAGGGCTTGATGCAGCAAATCGTTCCCAGAGATTGTTTCATGGCTTATGGCGCGATGCGAACATTTACTTACAGCAGCTGCATGATAGGCGCGCCAGCCGTCGCTGCCTGGCTTATTCTCCATACGGGATTGATGAGCACCTATCTTCTTGATGCGGCATCGTTTATTTTATCTATCGGCACACTGCTTATGATCAAGCGTTATCCGAAGCCCGATAGATCGGAGGATGAACCCCCTTTTAAGTTCTTAATGGTTGGTTTGCGTTACGCGATGACCAATGAACCGCTATTTGCTTCTTATCTCGTTGACTTCTTTGCAATGGTGTTAGCGATGCCGCAAGCGTTGTATCCAGCAATTGCGGATCATTATCATCAGACAATGATACTCGGCTATTTATATTCTGCGCCAGCGATTGGCGCATTGCTTATTTCGTTGTTCGGTAACTTTTTCAATAGCTGCACCACTTATGGGCGTGGGATTGCGATTTCAGCAGGAAGCTGGGGGCTCTCAATGTGTTTGTTTGCTATTACGTTAAATACGCATATTTATTTTAGTCTCGTCTTTCTTGCTTTGGCTGGCGCGTTTGATGCGGGCAGCGGCATATTTAGAATGACTCTGTGGAATGAAGTCATTCCCACCAAACTGCGTGGGCGATTGGCGGGGATTGAGATGATTAGTTACATGAGTGGACCTAAACTTGGAGACACCGTTGCTGGATTTACCGCCCACTTGTTAGGATTCTCACTTGCTATTGGGCTAGGTGGCCTGGGGTGTATGACAGTAGTTTTTGTTTGCTGTCTGAAGTTTAAAAAGTTTTGGCAATATCGTCGAGTAAGCAGGGTCTAATGTCACCAATGAAAACTCGGCATGATTGGCGCAGGCATATTATTTGCTAAAATTTGCGGTTAGTGTTTGCCAACACTGGGTGTAGTGTTGATCACGCTGTGCGTTTTGCATAGCTTGTTGGGTTACCGACCAAACATGGCGTGTTTCAAACATGAAAGCGAGTGTGTTTTGATATTTGACGGGGGTCAGATCAGCGTGGCTTGCAGAATGGAATGTGTTAGTATCCGGGCCATGACCGGTAAAGGCATTGTGAATGCTGAGGCCGCCCGGTTGAAACCCCGTGGCTTTCGCATCATAGCGGCCATGGATTAATCCCATGCACTCACTCATGAGATTGCGGTGGTAGTAAGGCGGACGAAAGGTATGCTCTGCCACCATCCAGCGCTCGGGAAAAATGACAAAATCCAGATTAGCCGTTCCGGGCTCGGTGGAGGGGGAAGTCAGAACGGTAAATATCGAGGGGTCGGGATGATCGAAACTTACGGTATTGATGGTATTGAATAAGGTTAAATCGTAACAGTACGGGGTGTAATTACCATGCCAAGCGACAACATTCAGGGGTGAATGATTGCTTGCTGCTTGCCAGAGGCGCGACTGAAATTTGGCAATGATGAGGACGGATTCATTTTTATTTTCATACCAGGCGTTTGGTGCAATAAAATCTCTGGGATTGGCCAAGCCATTTGCTCCAATCGGTCCGAGCTCTGGTAGGATGAAAGGCGCACCGTGGTTTTCGCAGACATAGCCGTGGGCACAAGCATCGAGTAAATCGACTTGAAATTTGATCCCGCGGGGGATCAGGGCGATTTGTTTGGGCGCTATCTCGAGCAACCCCATTTCAGTTTTAATTTGTAAGCGGCCCGACTGCGGCACGATGAGCAAATCGCCATCGGCATTATAGAAATATTTATTGGTCATCGAGCGATTGCAAGCATAGAGATGTACCGCAGCACCGCTGTGGGTTGCAACGCTGCCATTACCACAAACCGTATATAGGCTATCGATGAAATCGATGGCTTGGCTGGGGGCTGGTAAGGGCAGCCAGCGTAGCGCGGTGGGTGGCATGTCCGGATTGGTAAATGGGGTGCTGACTAATGTTTGCTGCGGGTATGGCGTAAAATCACCGATGCAGACAGCGGGTAAAATTCGATAAAGCCACGAGCGTAAATTTTTATGCCTGGGTGCGGTAAACGCGGCGCCATTGATTTGTTCCGGGTAGAGGTTATGCGGTGGATTTTGTGGCGAATTTTGCCCTAAAGGCAGTGTTCCGGGCACGGCTTCACTGGTAAAATAACTTCCAAAGCCACTTAATAAAGAAGAAGTCATGATTGCCCTCTTGAGTTTACGCGGTGTTCTACATAATAGGTTAGTGTCGCCCGTAACGATTCATCGATGGCTCGGGTCGGGGCCCATTGTAAATACTGTTTGGCTTGCTGTATCGATGGAACTCGAGAATCAACATCTTGATAGCCAGTACCATAGTATTCTTGAGCCGCCACGTTATGTAATATGGTTTGCTCAGCTAAAGCACGAGTTTTCGGATTTTCTTTTGCAATCCATAGCAGTGTCTCAGCTAATTCACGGATGGAAATATTATTGTGTGGATTACCAATATTGAATATTTTTCCGTTGGCGCATTGGTTGTGATTAGCGAGGATGGTCATGAGCGCGTCTATACCATCGTGGATGTCGGTAAAGCAGCGATGTTGTTTACCCGCATTAACCAATGAAATGGCTTCGCCACGCAATAGATTGCCAATGAATTGGGTGATTACGCGTGAGCTGCCTTTCCCCGTTTGGGTAATGTCATCAAGACGAGGGCCTATCCAATTGAACGGTCGGAACAAGGTAAAAGGCAGATTATTTTGCTCACCGTGGGCGTAAATAATGCGGTCGAGTAATTGTTTGCAATTGGCATAAATCCATCGCGGTTTGTTAATGGGGCCAGTCACCAGTGGGCTTTGGTATTCATCAAATTCTTTATCGGGACACATGCCGTAAACTTCGGAAGTCGAGGGGAATACAATGCGGGTGTGATGTTGCACGCAGAGTCGGACGATAGCTAAATTGGCTTCGAAATCCAGATGAAATATTTTGAGCGGATCGCTGACATAGGTAGCTGGGGTTGCAATGGCAACGAGCGGTAAGACAACATCACAATGTTGAATTTGCTGCTCAATCCAATGATGGCTTGTTAGCATGTCGTTTTGAGAGAAGCTAAAACGCGGTGAAGTTAGCCAAGGTGTAATATGATGTGAGTGGCGATCCAGCCCAATGATATGCCAATTGGTGGTGTTAATAATCCGCTCGGCTAAGTGCGAACCAATGAAGCCATTGACGCCGAGAATGAGAACCTTTAGTGACATGCTCGATCTTCCTTTTGTGGGAGAGAGATGGTACTGGCGATGTCTTCTGATGCCTCTAAAATATCACGAATAATGAATCGTGGACGCTTGCGAACTTCTTGATAGATGCGGCCAATATATTCGCCAACGATACCAAGCCCCATCATGAGGATGCCGATTAAGAAAAACATGATGGCCAGCAGGGTGAAGACGCCTTCCGCTTCGGGGCCCACAATAATTCGTCTTACCAAAAGAAATGCGACAAACAGCGTGCTAAAGATAGAAACAACTATCCCAAAAAAAGTAAATACTTGTAATGGCACCAGCGAAAATCCGGTTACCAGATCGAAATTATAACGGATGAGACCGTAGAGACTGTAACTTGATGTCCCGGCGGCACGGGCTTCGTGGGTAACAGGAATTTCTGTTGGGTTACTGGCATACGTCAGTGCAAGTGCCGGGATGAAGGTAGAGGCTTCTTCACAGGCGACCATCGCATCCACGATGTGACGGCGATAAGCGCGGAGCATACAGCCTTCATCCATCATTTTAATATTTGGTGTAATTTTGGCACGGATACGATTGTGTAATCGTGATGCCCATAGTCGCCATAATGAATCTTGCCGAGCGACACGGTGGCAATTGACCACATCATGGCCGGCATCGGCGGCGGCAATTAATTTCGGAATTTCTTCCGGGGGGTTTTGTAAATCGGCATCCATGGTGATGATGAGCTCACCACGAACAATCCCAAATCCAGCCATAATAGCCATATGTTGGCCAAAATTGCCATTGAAGGTGATGACACGGATTTGATCGGGACGTCGTTGATGCAGTGTTTTAAGGATTGTTGCGGAGTTATCTCTGCTGCCATCGTTGGTGAAGATAACTTCGAAGGAGCGACCGGTGCGATCCAATACTGGGAATAAGCGTTGATATAATTGCTCGAGTACTTCTTCTTCGTTGTATATGGGGATAACGACACTGATCTCAGGTTTTTTCATGGGGTTTTTATTCCTCGGTCCAGGCAAAACCCGATGATTCCGGTAATTCCCATTAATGTCAAATCTTCTTTTGGTGGGTGATTTTATGCTCAAGCTGTGGGTGGGGTTTATGATTCACAACGAGTGCTTGTTGATTGGCTTCGTACAGTAGGAACATTGGCCATTTTTGTTTGAGTAGCGCGTGATATTCATATTTTTCCATGACAGCGAAAATGCGTTGCTTGCTCATCCAGCGGTGCTTGAATTGCGCCGAATTAATGAGCCATTGCTGCCCGTCTGGTTGGTGTGCGGCGCCAAAATCCAATTCATTTTGCCAATCGACAATTACAATACGACGCTGCAGATACACCGGTAAATCTTGGTAATAGGTTTTGTAAGAAGCCACCACATCGTGCGCAGTGAGTTTGGGTTTTAACCAATCGGCGATGGGTTTGATAGAAAAATCACGTAAAAATTGTAAATGATAGAATGCGGTGATTAGAAATACGGCACTGGCGATAGCAAAAGAAAAAATTAGGGATTGGTGCTGTGAAGTGAGCCATAAAATCAGGCTGATGCTAACGCCAAGCGCAAGGATGGCGAGCAACATTTTTAGATAAAATTGCCCAAGGATGGGATCGGAGAGCGCAAAATAATGGGGTAGAACCGCAAGGAGCGCTGCTGTTGTTAGTGAAGCGCATAGTGTGACGAATACCGCAAAATGCCAAGCCCAAGGTTTTGTGGCACAAGACCAGTGACTTGCTAAATAATTGGCGGTGATAATGGCAAGGGCTGGGAAAATAGGCAGAATATATGGTACGAGTTGCGATTTTGAAAATGAAAAAAATAGGAATAATACCGTGGCCCAAACTAAGAGAAAGATTTCATTAGCGCAGTGGTGGAATTGACGGGTGCTGGTCACCCATGTTTTGATATACGCCGGAATGAGAAAACCAAACCACGGGGCAAACCCTAGGATTAATACCGGAATGAAAAACCAAGCCCCTTTAAATCGCCCCGCGGAATAGGTGAGATAACGATGGAATTGTTGTTCTAAGAAATAAAAGTGAAAAAACTCGTGGTGTCGCATCTGCACTAACAGATGCCAGGGGAGTGTGATGAGTAAGAATAACAAAAGCCCGGCGGGGATATAAAACTTCAACAAATCTTGCCAGCGGTTATACAGTAAAATCCAAATAAAAAAGATAAGGCCTGGTAACAATATTCCGATCAAGCCTTTCGTTAGCACGGCCAGAGCAGAAGTCCCGTACATTATCATACAATACCACTTTCGAGATGGACTGTTGGTCGGTGCTTGCATTGCCAATAAAAAAGAAGCCAGACAAGTGGTTAACCAAGTAGAGACGGTCATATCGAGGGTGATGAAATGCGCCATGCCGTAATATAAAGCACTGGTTGTTAAGATCAGGCAGGCAAGCCATGCGGTTCGTCTATCATAAAGCTGATAAGCCAGAAAGAATGTCACCATGCTGCCAAGCACGCTCATCAATAACGTGGGAAGGCGTAAAGCCCAAGTATTGAAGCCAAAGAGCTTGATTGCGGCACATTGCATCCAGTAAAACAAAATGGGTTTTTCAAAATATTTGATGTAGTTTAAATGAGGCGTGATGTAGTCATTTAATTCGATCATTTCCCGCGGGATTTCCGAATAGCGGGCACCGTCGGGCACACTGAGGGGCGGAATACTCAAACCGATGGCATAAAGCAAGCTGATACCAAAAAATAACCAAGTAAATTCATACCAAGCGGAGGTGAGCGGTTTTTGTCTTTGGGGTGAAAACGCTAGTGCCATAATGGGTTAAGGTGTTATAAAGTGAAAAAGCTTAGCAAAAATCGTGGCCAAAGACCAGACATCGAAAGTAATGATTTATTATTAGGACGTATGATAAACGATGCGAGGCGAGTTTTTATAACAAAGCATAGCGCGTTTTGCGCAAGTCCTAACTATGTGGCTCTTGCGTGATGCGGGCTTTCGGGTTTCAGTCTTTGGTAGGTCGGGTTTGTCACGCAAGTCCTAAGAGAATAATCATAATAGTTAAGGAGTTAATGATGGTCCCACGTGGTCAACGGCTTGATGAAAAGCGTGAAAAGGCAACGGACTTAGAAGAATTAGTTAGACAACAGTTTGAGCAAAATGAATTTCAATCGCTCAACCATTATGATAAAGCAAGCTATTTACTAAAAATGCTATTGACTGTTGTGCTAGGCCAAGAAGCGTTGCCTTCGTCGTTATTAACTGGTTGGAGCGTAATCTTATCAACGTACTTTCCAAATAGTTATCGGATCATTCGCGGAAAACAGCACATCACGATGGCATCTCCAAGCTTATCAGCAAATGATTTTCGGCAACAATATAATCGTTATTTTATTAAAGAGTCTCATCGCTTATTAAAAGATTTGCTGCTTTCTCTAAATGCACCAGAGATGGAGCAATTCGATTGTGAAGCCCTCATTGCGCATTTGACGAATTTTAATGAGGAAAAAGGCTGGGAGTTAATAACGCGCTATCCGAAATATGTTGCTGAAGTTAAACAAGCTTTATTTTTCTGGGCTAAACGCACGAGCGGGGCGTTGATCGCTGCGCAGTGTATGTTTTTTTTATCTTATTCTCCGCTAACGGATATGGTTCGTCGAATTGCATCGTACAATAATATCACTGATCCGAGTGAAGTCGCACAGGCTCTCGGGTTATATCGATTAAGGTATGGCCGGGGCGGGGCGTCAGGGCTATGCTGGCAGGTGGATGCAACAATTCCTAACAGCTATCCATTGGCGCCAAATCACGTATTGTTTGGCAACAACCAAAATGGTTTGCAAAATCCTCCCGAGATGGGAGCCATTATTTTCAAACAAATAGCGGTTTCTCAATTTCCGACTTGTTTACGCGTTGGTGAGTGGATTTATGATTTTATTCCTCCTTTAGCGGGTACCAGCCTTTCTTGGCAATTAACCGATTATCGTCAATGGTATGCGATGATCCAGCGGTTTGGTATTTTTTGCACCAACCCGGCGTCTGTCATAGCGACCCTCAGCCTAATACGGACTTTTACCAGCAAACAGTCGTGGCCTACCACGGATTTGCTTTTGTTATGGTTGTTGCCGCTATATTTGGTAGCTTTTTCCGCAGCAATGGAAGCGTCTGAAAATGATTTGCATGAGATTGCTCTGCATCAATCACCGCTATCTATTTGGTTTTCGCAAATGTTCATGCCCTGGATGTTTCTATTAGGGATCCAATGTGCTTATAGTTTGAGCTTAGGACGAGCGGTGGTTGAACCGACAAGACGGCAAGTGGAGTCTGTGCAAACGCATCGCCAGGGCGCATTGAAATTGGCGAACAACCTGAGTGTGGTTGGTGTCTTTAGGGAAGAGCGACTTGCTGGCCGACCTTATAAGCCAGACAATGATGATATTGCGTGTATTGGTCGGCGCGAACCCAGTCTGTGTGCTCGAGTCATGGAATATTTCGGTTTTGGTGGTTATGGTTAAGCGCTATCCTAAAAGAGGAGCTCGCGACTTTCGATGGCGCGTGATAAGGTGGTGCTATCAATGTATTCTAATTCGCCACCGATTGGTACGCCGTGTGCGATGCGAGACACTTTAAGATTTTTGCCTTGCAGTAAATCCGCAATGTAATGTGCAGTGGCTTCGCCCTCTACGGTGGGGTTGGTCGCTAGGATGACTTCGTGGAAAGGCTCGGTTTGTAGCCGTTGTAATAGCAGATCGAGACCCAGCTCACCCGGGCCGATGCCATCTAAAGGTGAGAGATGGCCCATCAAGACGAAATAAAAACCCCGAAAACTCGCAGTGTATTCCATCGCGAGGACATCGGCGGGTGATTCGACGATACAAAGTAAACTGGCGTCACGCTGTGGTGATTGGCACAACCGGCAGATGGGTTCTTCACAAAAAGTACGGCAACGTTGGCAATGGCGAATTTGTTCCATGGCTTTGAGTAAGGTATTGCCAAGATAAATACCTTTATCACGTGCTCTTTCCAGTAAGTGAAAGACCATCCGTTGCGCTGTTTTAGGACCAACTCCCGGCAAACAACGCAAGGCATCAATCAGATTATCAATCAAAGGGCTAAAAGTTGCCATTAATTATCTGTCATCGTCAGAAGCATCAAACCCGGTCGGTAATCCCATATCTTTGGTGAGATTAACCATTTTTTTTCGAGCTTCTTTTTCAATTTTTTGTACAGCGTTGTTAAAAGCTGCACCAATGAGATCGCCAATCATATTGATTTCTTCATCCAGTAAATTGGGATCCAGCGTGACTTTCAATACTTCGTGACGGCCATTCATTTCAACTTTTGCCATACCAGCGCCAGCTTCGCCGGTAATTCGCATACCAGTTAGCTCATTTTGCGCTTGTTGCATCCGTTTTTGCATATCTTGGGCTTGTTTCATTAAGCCACTTAATGAATCGTTTGGGTTGTCAGCCATTTTATTATTCCTTTGGATTATTCATAAGATAACTAAAGAGTAGACACCAGGTAAATGTTGTCAAGTGATTGTGTCTGATTTTTTTCTAAAACGCCATAACAGAGAATAAAAATTTCATTTTTGGCCATCTATTGCTAAAATGACCACATGGATTATATTTTTTAAGCGGGATCTGTTGAGATTTTCAGCCGAAAAAGCAATTTTCAAAGACCCTAAATGAAAACCAAGCGCGAGGTCAGAGCCAATGCCCAGCAAAGTTTACGTGCTAGATACCGATGCTTTTGAGGATTCGGATGACGGATTTACGATAGTTTACTTCCTTGATACGGTTTTGGAGCTTTTGGAGCGGAAAGAAGAAGATCGCGATATCAAAATTATTATCTTAACCAACAATGAAATTCCTGATCCGAGTCCGAATAATCCCAAAGCTCATTTGCGATTTCAAAGTATGTTGAGATTATTAACTGATCTGGGATTGTCAGTTGGTAAAGGCAAAGATGTTGAATTATATCAAGGCTTGAAGCAAACACTGCTAACGAACGTCCATGAATCAACAGAATCATTCGATTACCAAAAAGGAAATGACTACAATTTTTATGCGCATGACTACCTACCAGATCCTGAAAAATTGGTAGAGCTCACGGCAGATGACCAGCACCATATTTCCAAGTTGCGTGCGTATTTAGCGTCTGACGAAGTGGCCAGTGTAGAAATTTGTGGCATTGGTCACAGCAGCAATATCGCTTATTTGCTTTCAAACCAACCAGATGTGCCAGCGGATGAGCCAGATGAGAAACACCCATCAGATGAGGAACAACAATCTGAAAAGTATAACCATGCGCTTGTAGCCAAGGTTTTACGGGTAGTAATGATGGCCGGTGGCTTTATCGGCGCTTCGGATAAAGCGGAGTATAATTTTCGTCGTGATTTAGAGGCTTCCATAAAACTGTTAAAAATTCTGGGGCCAAAATTACACTTATTAACTTATGATATTACGTCTTTGCTAGAACCAATCAATAGGATTGATCATCCGGTATTTCTAGCTATTCAGCACAATTTCTCAGATATTTATCCACATATGGCAGCGGTATTTTCAAGATTTTGCCAAACCAAGGGTTTCGATAGTTTTTTATTGCATGATATGGTCGCGGGATTGGCGTTTTTTAATCCAAAATATTTTGATTTTGAAACGGTACCAGTAACCATTGTGCGAGAACCCAATGCGCCACATCGCGAAGGCGTGTTGCAGTTAGCTGCGCCAACAACAGCAGGCGCAGATGAAAAGGCAGCCGAATCTTCTCCTGTTCGAGAACATTATAACGTATGTATTCCAAGGCAGTTGTTGCAGTGTTTGTCGCAAGGAGGGGAAAAGTTAACCGGCTCATGTGGCTTTGTTACCGAGCTTAATGAAATGATCACGACCGCGATAGAAAGATCTTGGGCGCGTTTGGTCGAGAGAAAGCAACAACGAGAACAAAAACAAGAAGCAAGGTCGTTATCATCATCCTCCTCCCCCTCCAGAGACCGCTTTTTTTCTTCGTCTTCTACTACTCCACCTACTACTCCGCGCGATAATGCCTCTAATAATGAGCAAGAAGAAGTAGGAAATGAGCAAAAAGAAGGAACAGCTGCTACTAAAAAGCAGTCATCATCCCATCCTAGCGGTTAGTATCATATCAGCCTTCCGCATAATCGATGGAGTCTTCTTGCAAGGTGGCATTAAATTTATTTTGGATGGCAGCGGCCATGGGATCTTGTTGTAGCGCGTGTTTGGCTATCTCAAGATTTGCTAGGTGTTGCTTGGCATTGATTACTTGCGGCGTCATCATATCATTAGTACCAGGCTCGATGGTAACCGTCAGCGGCTTTTGGGTGTGTTGGCTTAAGCACTCTGAAATACTTTTCACAAGATTGGCATTGACCAGTACGTGCTGGGTAGGCTCAATCAAGAGATGATAATGTTGGTCCGTGATTTCACGCAAAATACAGTTTTCAGCAATGACTTTCTGTAAGCCATTGAAGGGTAGGGTGGCACACAAGTTTTGCCAGTGGCTTTGATTATCTTCGATTGGTGGGGGCGCCACTTTTTTCATTACGGTGTCGCGCTTATTAAGATTTTTTTTTTCGGTGGCTGTGGCTGGGGTAAACGCCAGCATGCGCAGCATGGCCATTTCAAAGCCTATCTTGGGGGTGGGCGCTAAGGGGATATCGCGTCGCCCATGTAAGCCTATTTGGTAAAATAATTGAATAAGCTCGGGTGAAATGGTCTTGGCAAATGACAAAATGGCTTTATTTGATGGTGCAAGACTGGGGAGGGTTTGTTGGCAAGCGATTTGATGCAGCGTCGTGAGCACTTGTTCTAGCGCTTGCAGATAATCACCACCACTGGCCGCTAACTCATGACACGCTTGCAGTAAGTGCTCGGCATTCGTTGTCGCCAACGCATTCAGAATATTTTCAATATAATGATCCTCAATGAAGCCAAGCATATGTTGGATTTTGTCTTCGGTTAAATCGGCTTGGCAATATCCGATGGCTTGATCGAGCAAGCTTAAAGCATCGCGGGCACTGCCTTGTGCGGCGCGTGCCAGCGCTTCAACAGCAGGCTTAGTAAATGTGATGGCTTCTTTTTCTAAAACATGCGTGAGATGTTGTGCCAACAGTAATTCAGAAATCATTTTCAAATTGAATTGTAAAGTGCGAGATAAAATCGTAATAGGTAGCTTTTGAGGATCGGTTGTGGCGAAGAGAAATTTGACGTGCTCGGGTGGTTCTTCCAGGGTTTTGAGTAAGGCATTGAAGCTGTGGCCAGAGAGCATATGAACCTCATCGATGAGGTATATTTTGAAGCGTGCACTGGCGGGAGCGTATTGCACATTTTCTAATAAGTCTCGAGTGTCTTCGACTTTGGTGCGCGAAGCGGCATCCACTTCAAAGAGATCTAATGAGCGACCACTATCGATTTCGACACAGTGCTTGCATTGGCCGCATGGGTTTGGTGTCATCCCCAATTCACAATTTAGGCATTTTGCTAAGATCCGCGCGAGTGTCGTTTTGCCAACACCGCGAGTCCCGGTGAATAAATAAGCATGATGAAGACGTTGTTGCAGTAGGGCATTACTTAAGGCTTGGGTAACGTGATTTTGGCCGATGACTTCTGCAAAGGTTTTGGGTCGCCATTTGCGAGCTAAGACGAGATAACTCATAGAGGTTGATCCTCGTGGTTAATAAGGTGGCAGTGAACCAGCCGCACTCCGGCACCCGCATCAATTGTTACCGCTGCTCCCTTCCGGGCCTGACGGGGTTGGCAATCTCGCGTTGCGAAGGGACCGGCTCACCACCATGAACTAAAGGCCAGTAACTATATTTATTCAACACCGTGAATGCAACAGTAAATATTCATCGGCCGAAGAAGAAGTTTTTTCTGCACAAATAGCGAACTTATTTTGTCGCTACGTGCTTATCCAATATTCGCGGCCAGGGGAATTTTAAGGCGATAATTGCTTTTGTGGTTTGCTATTTTTTAATTGGTTATTACGCTGACAACCGCTTTTAATGCGGGTTTGAAGGGTGTTTGAAATTGAGTTGCTCCTAAGGCTAAGGGCTATCAGGGTGGTGTTGCGCTCAAGGGCGCGGGCTAGGGCGCTGGCCCCATCGTTTGAAATTGAGTTGCCCCCAAGGCCAAGGGCTATCAGGGTGGTGTTGTGCTCAAGGGAGCGGGCTAAGGCACGGGCGCCGGCGTCTGAAATCCGGTTGTTCCAAAGCCGAATTTTGACGAGAGTCGTGTTGTGTTCAAGGGTGCGAGCCAGCGCGTTGGCACCATCGTCTGAAATTCGGTTGCTTTCAAGGTCAAGAGCGATCAGGGAGGTGTTGTGGGCCAGGGCGCTGGCCCCAGCATCTGAAATCTGGTTGCTCCCAAGGCGTAGTGTGATCAGAGTGGTGTTGTGTTCAAGGGCTTCGGCCAAGGCGCTGGCCCCGCTATCTGAAATTTGGTTGAACCCAAGGTAAAGTGTGGTCAGGGTGGTGTTGCGCTCAAGGGCGCGGGCCAGGGCTCTGGCCCCAATGTCTGAAATTTTATTGGCCATAAGGTCAAGGAAGATCAGGGTGGTGTTGTGTTCAAGGGCGTGAGCTAGGGCGCTGGCCCCCGCATCTGAAATCTGGTTGCCCCCAAGGTGAAGGGTGGTCAGGGTTTGGTTGTGCTCAAGGAAGCGGGCTAAGGCACAGGCGCCGGCGTCTGAGATTTTGTTGTTTAAAATTCGAAGCTTGACCAGAGTCGTGTTGTGTTCAAGGGCGAGAGCTAAGGCACTAGCCCCTATGTCTGAAATTTTATTGACCACAAAGTTAAGGGCTATCAGGGTGGTGTTGTTTGTAAGGGCTTCGGCCAAGGCTGAAATATCGGCGTCGGTGAGTTTTTTATAATTAAGCTGAATGCTCTTCAATCCTTGCTCATTGGCTTTTAAGCGAGGGATGAGCGCTTGCACATCAGGGGAAAGGGCTTGGGTGGGTTTTTCGCGATTAAACAGACGGAACATGGTGATAATCCTGTAATAGGGTATACGATAACTTCGCCTAGGACGATAAGATCAGGTGATATTAACGTTTTCTGTTACCGTTTTTTATTTTTTTCAATAGGCTCTGGCACTATCATATCGTATGCCAGCATAACCTGCTTATTATCGCCAAACGGTGATCTCATTTGAATGGCTTCTAATACGCTACCAGAATTTTTAGCAGCCGTAAAAACATCCTTATAGTAGTTAAGTGCAAACTTTATATTTTCTTCTGTTTCAGAATGTGTTGTATTCATAGATAACGTCCATATATTATAAGGAATCTGATACTGCAACATAAGGGTCCTTACCGGTCAACCCCTAAAAAGATAGAGGTAGAAATAGAAGGTTTTCTGGGGTATAAGCTTAAAAATACTCAGCATGCTTTACGCCTTTCCATGGATGAAGCGTTGAAAGCGATTGAGTTGAAGTTAAATCCTATGACGCTAATTGGAAGAATATATTTGAAAATAATCTCGAAAACCACGACCTTGATCCACTTCAGGCGTTCATTACTCTTAATTATTATGACAAGTGGTTTTGTTGGTGCGGGTTTTGCCGCTGCGCAACAACACGTTAAACGCACCTCAATACATAAAGAGTTAGCAGGGCTTGAGGCTTCATCGGGTGGGCGCATTGGTATATTTGCCATAAATATAGGAAATAACACGCGCCTTGAATATCGTGCTCGAGAACGTTTTCCCTTGCAAAGTACCTTTAAAATTATTGGCGTTGCAGCAATCCTCAAACAGAGCATGTCGGATAGCAATTTGCTTACACAAAAAATGACGTATACCAAGCAAGACGTGGTTGAGTGGTCGCCTATCACACAAAAGCGTTTGGTTTCTGGCATGAGCCTATCCGAGTTGTGCGCAGCAACCATTATGTACAGTGACAATACGGCAATAAATCTTATCATGAAAAAACTAGGTGGGCCTAGTGCTGTTACTGCTTTTGCTCGTTCCATTGGTGATGATACCTTTCAATTAGATAGCTGGGAGCCTGAACTCAATTCAAATCCCAATAATTCACGTGATACTTCAACACCCAAAGCGATGGGAAATAGTTTACGGCAATTGGCACTTGGCAATGCCTTGGCGTCACCACAGCGAGAGCAATTACAGCACTGGTTAAAAGCGAATACCACAGGCGCTTCAAAAATTCGAGCGGGTGTGCCAACGGGTTGGATAGTGGCTGATAAAACCGGCGCTGGTGGCGCTTATGGCGTTACAAACGATATCGCTATTCTATGGCCGCCTAAAGCAGCTCCGATCATTATGGCCATCTATTTTGTCACAAAAGATAAAAATGACACAAAACATTATGATGATGTCATTGCATCAGCCTCACGCATAATAATCGGGTCATTAGGTATTGCTGCAACAAAATGATAGTCTTTTTTATCAACCATTTTTAAGAAGAGACATTTATGTCAATTATCACAAATAAACAACTTATTAAAGAAGCCTTTGCTAATGTCGTTGAAAATATGGATGTCACCGAAGAAACATACACTAAATATTTTTCAGAGAATTATCAGCAACGTGTTGATGGGAAAATTTTAAATTATATCGATTTCGTATCTCACATGAAGGTACAGAAAACCGTTATGCAAACTGTCAGAGTTACATTCAGATATATGGTGGCGGAAGAAAATAGGGTTGCGACCATACACGTGGTTAATGGGGTGAAAAAAGATGGTGGTACTATTGAGGCCCAAGTCAACGCTATTTTTCAAATATCAGAAAACAAGATTATTTTATGCGATGAGTTAACCCACCTTATAAAGGGCGATAAGTCTGATAAAGATTTAGGTTCTCGAAAGTGAGTTTTTCTAATGCGCCGCTTCAATAGTGAAGTGCAATTGGAGGGGTGAGTGAGATAAAATTCGGGTAATGCGGAAAAACCAATGTGAGTAAATCCCAAACAGCAAGCCGGTGCCCCACACTTTCCTATTGTGCTTTTTAATGCCATAATGCCAGGCGATGTTGGCAATCTTTGTCGATGGCTCGTTTCTCACATAATAAAACGTAAAAAAAATAAGTTAAGGAAAAAACCATGTTATTTTCCAGAGAAAATTTTCACTTATATTGTCAGCAGCTAATTGAGAATTACTATCTACAACCCTTTACTGAGGATTGGTTTGGATATCGACTAAAACCACGCCGAAAAAAGCAAAATTTGAAAAATGGCTTTATAGAGAGGGAAACTTACGGGGCAATGCATGCGGCTAGAGTTTGTCTTTATGTGGAGATTCTACATCAAATGCTTGTCGCACTTTTTGACGAGCCTATTCATACGGGTTTAAACCCGTTGAAAAGCCACTTCGGGATGAGTGAAGTTGAAATTATTCTTTTGACCCGATATGTTGCACTCGGATTAAATGCTGGGCGATCTAGCCGATCTAGACGATGTGTTGAACAAAGCCAAAGAATCATCTGTATTTTTTTGCAAGAGCATGGCGTGCAAAAAAATAGTGCTGATTGGTTTTCACGGTTAGTGCAAGATAAAGCAGAACTTTGGAAGATGTGTGCCGAGAAAGGATTGCCAGACACCGTGACCCAAGGCCTTGATTATCTAAGAAAATTAATTTACTTGAGTGAACGATTGGATACTATTCAACATGAAGTGGCGTTTGATTTCGGATGGGAACAGGACGTATTAGCAGATATTCCGGGGTATGTCGGTAAAAAACACCAACCAATATTTTTTGATCTTGCCGTAAAAGTCGCGCTTTTAATCAGAGCACAGTACGACTTACTTTATCCCGTTAGGATAACCGGGCCAGATGATCGCGTCATGCGCACAAGCCCTATGGTAAATCATTCATTTTCAATTCAAAGAAAGCTTCGGTTTGAGCATGCTGAAAATGTGCTATCGGAAACCGTGTGTTTCATTACAGAAAAATTCCCTTTCTTCGCTGCTTATTTACAAGCCGAAGTTTGCCAGCCTTTTTCTTTGCGTACAATACGGCAGGCCAATGACCCCTTTTTACATGGCACGACTTCAAGGATCTTACCATTCATGGCGTTAACAGGCTGGCAACTTATGTCGCCAATGGATATGGTTGAGGGCTATTTGCTGGGGGTGCCAGGCGGGGAGTTAATACGAGGCGGACTTCGAGTGGCAACGGATCGATGTGAAGTTTGTACGGGCCGCCTTTCTGTCCAAGAAACACAAGGCTATAATCTTGAGAAGATAATCCGATCTTATGCTCATAATAAATCGGATAATTATACTTTAAATGAAATTAAACAGATGCTTGATGGTCAAGTTTCAAAAGCGCCTGGGGTACTTTTTAGCAATATTAACATTATTTTAATTTTTTCCTTGCGTTATCGTCAACTGGGGGGGGATTTATCACCGTATCGCGCTTTAACAAAAGATTTTTCAGCGGTCATTCACGTGTTTTATCTGTATTTAGTGCTTATAAAATATATATGGCTTGATCTGGATAAACTAAATAGATTCAACGAAAAGCAAAAACAAGATCTGACTTCGGCTATCTATCATCACTTTAATGTCAAACGCTTAATCGAAAAAATACAATCCCAGCGTGCAGATATTAAGGCATGTTATGATGACCCTACAAAAGATCATCTTAATCAAGTGTTACAGCTTCTTGAAATGCCGGTGCAGAGCACAGTAAAAACGGGATATTGGGCTTGCGATAAAGAAGAAGTGATCACACTCTGTGAGACGCAAATATTTAAGGTTGCTGAAGTTCAGGAAGCGTGTGAAAAAAAATTACCCGAGTTTTGTCAAGAAAGAGAGTTAACATCTGCTATTCATTATATTTGTCAAAACCTTAGCGGTTATTCATTAGGTAGCCTCCTTGTGAATGCCGTCAGAAAGATTTGGTACAGAGAGCAGCTTGCTTTGCTAGAGAGTGATGTGGCAAATTATATTCGTTGCTTGCAAAACCGCTTTGAAACTTTAGAGCGCTGTTATTCAAGGTCGCCATTATCTTTCTCAAGCGAAGATCAACGGTTTCTGGATAATCCTGCTCCGATGATTTTACTCTACCGCGGAGACAAGATGCAGCTCAATGACAAGGGGGCTCAAGAGTATCGAACCGCAAAGCTGGTTTTAGGAGAAGATATTAAGGAAATCGCGACGGACACAAGCGAAAATAAGCAAAGGTTAAAAGTTTTTTTAGAAAGGCATGGGTTAGCGCGGGTGCGAGTGGGTTTATTTTCTGACTTACAGCGAGCTAAACAGGCGTTATTGAATTATGAAATAAAAGAAGAAATGGACAGCAAACGAGAGCCGGCTTCTTTTTTCAGTAATCGTTCTATGCCAAGGAGAGAGCGAACTTATCCGATCACGCAAGGGGCCAGTATGGTTTTAGGATCGGGGGCAATAATTTATGGTGCTCTTGAGATATGTAGTCCCATTTTGTTATTAAATCTTCCTGCTGTTGCAATCAGCCTTATTATTTTGGGGGCTTTATTCATGACGGTTGGCGCCTACCATTGCCTATCTCGGTTCGGTTGATATTGAGTTGGTCTGGTTTATTGGTAACCTTCCGGCGGGGCTGCGCAACTCTTGGTGATTAACCTGATTTAATACCAGTTCGTTTAACAAATAAGCGGAGCTTGTGGTGAAAGAGAGATTGAATAGTGTTGCCGCTAAATTCCATCCGTGGCACAGCCAAGAGAAGCGAGGCCGGATCCCCAATAAATTAAAGCAGCAGGCGGTTGAAGTTTGCCAGCAATTTCCGATAACAACGGTTGCTGACAAAATTAAGATAAATCCTAAAGCCCTATCATTATGGTGTCAAAAAAACACGGCTTCTTGCTCTTTTGTACCGCTTACGATAGAAGAAACGACCGAGCTTCACTCAAACTTGAGCTTGATGGATAAAGCGACGCACGATAAACCCTTTGAGGTCGTATTGCAATTACCAGGCGAACTCACCATGTCGCTTAGTGGTGATAATCTGCCTCAAGGGGAAGACTTCCGCGCAAAATAAAGACGATGGCAAAAATGCAGGAAATAAAGAACAAGTGAGCTATCAGAAAGATTTTCAACTTTATGAAGCGATTAATTTACTCAAAGGTATGGCGGTATTGAGACAGCAGAACCATACCATTAAGAAGCAGGAACATATTGCTGATTGAAAGCCGTCGAATGTGTTTCTGAATTTTGAGTGGTTAATGATTTAAGTGCCTTGCATATGCCTTTTTCTCTGCCATGAAAAAATAGGGCAGCCCCACAAGTCAGGGTTGCAACACCGCTGCCTACCATTAACCCACCTTTTACTGCGCCAAAGTAGGCAAGCGGAGAGAGTATTCCAGCGCTTGCCACGCTGATGGTAATGCTAGTGGCAATAATCGCGAAGCCGATTAAAGCTAAAATCGCACCTGAAATTCTACATGCTGTGCTGGTGGTCCCTTGTGTGTGAGGTGCTAATAACAATAGCCGGTTTATGACTGCGTGGCGATCAAAGAGGTTGCTATCAATCAATAATTGCGAAGATTGGTCATTATTACCATATAAACGATCTAATAACATTAGGATCCGGTAATACAACTTATGATCATCACCACCTGAGTTGAGATAGGTTTGGATTTGTGTGGCAAGTTCTTTTCTGGGGTCTGGTCTATTGCTTTGTAGTAGCGATGTTAAATGCGTGCGTAGTTCTTGATCTAGCTCTTCAACTTGCTTTTCTGCAGCTCTTTTTTCTTCATCAAAGAAATAGCGCGCTGAATTATCAGGCAAGTGAGTTGTTGCTATTAATTTTTGAGAAATTAAGTTTTTTAAGTTTGGCTCAGTGACAAAACCATGGATAAACCACAAAGTGGCGCGCAATCCATCGAAGCAGTCAGAAGCAGCACCTTCTTCTTCTTTTTGTTGTTCGTCTGTTTCATCATCCATTACCCCACACAGCATATTTAGCGCGGTTTGTGAATTTTTGCTTTGTTTCGCAGGATGGTTGGTTTCGAAATCAATGATGAAAACGCGGATAGATTTTTTTAATTGCTCTGCCAGCTGTTGTTTGCCCTCTGGCGTTTGATATTGCGCTTGAAATAAATGAGCAGCTTGTAATTGTTGCTCAAGATGCTGACCGTTGCTTCTTAATGTATTTATTTTTTCTGCTAGTACATTCCGATTATTCACGAGCGTTTTATATTGTTGTTGAGCTATAGATAGCTCGGTTTGTACTTGGCCAGCTTCTATCGTAGAGGAAATGTACATGCCGGTTTCTAGCGCGCTAACAAAAGGAGAGTGATTATCGCGGTCAGCGACCATGATTGCTGTCGTAACCAGTTGCTGAGCTTCCAATGCAGATAATCTGCGCTGTAATAAGCTTATTTGTGTTTGCAGACCGGGACCTTGGTGGAGAAGAGTTTGTTCTGCGCTAGACAACTGTTTCTGTACACTAGGAATTTCAGCATTTACGCATGAAAGTTCTGCTTCCATCGCTGCAATACCAGACTGATTGTAGTAGTACATACACTCTTACCTTATTTGAATTGGTCATAATAATGCCAATTATGATTCAAAAAAGGCCATATGCAAAATGCTTTTCAATATTTAACCCAAATAGACCATTTTTTGAGCAGTAAAACTTCAAACAGCCCCCGGCTGCTTTGCTGCCTATTGGTGAATTCAACAAGCTTACGGCCACAGTTGGCTTTTGCGTTGGTTTTCTTTTCATGTCTGGAAAATGAGAGCCAGTCGCTTTAAGTCGCTCTCGGATCTGAT
>CAYGNG010000009.1:0-73500 GCA_964351225.1 uncultured Gammaproteobacteria bacterium | reverse complement strand
TTTTGTGTTTATTATTTGCCATCATGCAATATAAGCTGTGGTTTGCCGATGGTGGCATTAATCGTTATCTTGCTTTGAAAAATGCCGTGAAAGAGCAACAAACCACCAATGAAAATTTAGTTTCTCGCAACCAAATGCTCCTTGCCGAAGTGCAGGATTTAAAGTCGGGACACAATGCGATTGAAGAGAGTGCCCGTCATGATTTGGGCATGGTTAAAAACAATGAAACGTTTTATCGTATTGTTGATGAAAATAATTAGAGTCTTGTGAAAAAAATGTTAGATAACTATATTGCCGTAATTCCTGCTGCAGGTGTCGGTAAGCGGATGCAGAGTGAAAGACCAAAGCAATATTGCCAACTTGCCGGTCAAACCATCATTGAGCATACGCTGGGTGGCTTTTTACAGCATGAGCGGTGTCATACGATTTTCGTAGCGCTTAATCAAGCCGATGAGATTTTTCAGAATACATCAGTGGCCAGTCATTCGAAAGTCTCAACCCTCATCGGCGGGGACGAGCGCTATTTATCGGTAACGCGTGCGTTAGAGCAGGCAACCACGTTATTTTCAGAAGATACGTGGGTGATGGTGCACGACAGTATTCGGCCTTTTGTTACAACCCCTGATCTTGATTTGTTATGGGCCCAATTACAGGCGGATCCCATCGGTGGGTTATTTGCTTTACCGAGCACGGATACCATTAAGAAACGGGTAGCGGGTGGTGAAATATCGACGCTCAATAGAGATTTGATTTGGGCAGCCGCGACCCCACAAATGTTTCGATTAGGCATGTTACTGCGTTGTTTACAACAGGCGGCCACGGACCGATGTCCCGTAACCGATGAAGCGCATGCTATTGAGCTTTATGCTAGCAATCGCATTAAGTTGATCCCAGGTCGCAAAGACAATATTAAAATCACCACACCAGAAGATTTGATTTATGCCGATTTTCTATTTAGTAAGCGATTATTATGAGAATAGGTCACGGTTATGATATTCATCAGTTTGTGACCGGCAAGCCCTTGGTGTTGGCAGGGGTAACCATTCCTCATAGTCATGGTATGCTGGCTCATAGTGATGGTGATGTTGTCATCCACGCTATTTGTGATGCTTTTCTTGGAGCGCTGGCATTGGGTGATATCGGAATGATGTTTCCAGATACGGATCCCAAATATAAAAATGTCGACAGCCAACTATTGCTAAAAAAAACTTATCAAGTTATCCAGCAAAATCAATATTGCCTAGTAAATATTGATGTCTCTGTCATTGCGCAAGTGCCAAAGCTTGCACCGCACATTATGAAAATGCGGGAAAATCTTGCTCGACAGCTCGATGTTAATATTAATGCTATTAGTATTAAAGCGAGAACCAATGAACGGTTAGATAGCGTTGGTGATGAAAAAGCGATTGTTGTTCATGCCGTGGTGTTATTAAGTACAATGAGGTAGTTTTTTATGGATGACGTAGTGAGTAAAGCCCACGAATTTAGTGCTGCCATGAAAAAATATCACAGCAAACCGTTTTATAATCAAAGTGAGCTGTTTTTCTCTGTGGTGGTTGTTTTGTTGCAATTGATTTCCGTGTTGCTTTTTTTCGTTCACCTCCATCATGTTAGCGTGTTGGCCTTGGCTATTACCTTTGTCGTTGCCTATGTTGCGACGGACTTTATCAATGGCTTAGTGCATATGCTTGTCGATAATAATACTAATTATACTTCTGTGGTTGGGCCGTATATTGCAGCTTTCCATTTACATCATGCTAAGTTAGTGTACGCTATTAAACACCCAGTTAAAATTTATTTTATTGAATCAGGGCATAAGTTTTGGTTGTTGGGTTATCTGGTGGGATTAACCGTTTTACAGTTACTGATCAATGTAAATTCACTACTGGAGTTTTTTTTGGTTGTTATTGGCGTGTTTTCTTCAGTAGCGGAAGTTTCGCATTATTGGTGTCATAATGAAAAGCAAACTAACCAATGCATTCAATGGTTGCAGCGGATTGGGGTTTTACTGTCTTTAAAACATCATAGAGCGCATCATGTCGAAGATAATGTCAGTTATGCTTTTTTGAATGGTTGCACCGATCCCCTATTGAATAGAATCGCCAAAATAATAAAATGCAAAGGCTATAAAAACCATTCAGATAAACATGTGGCGCTTTATATGGCAAGGTAATGCCCATCTTCTGGTCTGGGTCACGCTTCATCGTTGCCATGCGATTGCGCTTGGCGTTTAACTTTTCCGGATTTATCGTAGGATTCTTCTTCAGTCGTGAGTGATTTTCCGTGCATGATGTCGAGCAATAATTGGTTATTGTAAGCGGTGAGATTAAGTAGCATGCCATTTAAAATGTTCGCATCATGGCAAATTTTTAATTGCGCTTTTAACTGTTTTTGGGTGTGTTGTAATTTTGATTTGTGAGGCTCACCACAGGTATCTATGAAATCGCTTAAGCTTTTGCTATTGCCATCTTTGATCTCCGCTTGTGAAAATAACGCATGTCGCTTGGTTTCTTGATTTTGCAATTGGGTAAAAACTTCAACTTTTATGGCATGGGTTTTTTCAAGTGCGTCGTTATCGCGTAAGGTTAGTGCTTCTTTTTCAGTAATCAGTATGTCACCGAGTTGTTGCAACAGTTGATAATCTTGCGCTAAAACGTGCTCTATTTCATCGGCTAGCCATTTTTGCGACATGGGCTACTCCTTATAAAGAAGATCTGTTTCAAAAGCCATTATTTTTTCTGCCAGCTTATCGGCATCAATGTGATATTCACCATTAAGGATGGCGTGCTTAATTTTTTCAATTTTTGCGGTATCGATGGTTGCTGCGTGATTTAATTTTGCTTCAATTGCTAACAAGGCATCGGCGTCGGCGGTGATGTTGAGTGTGTCGGCGTAGCTTTGATTGTTATTATTTGCTTTCTCATTATTCAGAATAGGCAGCTCGCTGCTATGGGTGTTGGTTTCCTTGGTGGATTCTCCGTGATTGATTTGTCCCAGATTCTTGGTATCTAACTGAATTGCCATTTTTTCACTCCTCATTTTCTGTCGTATTTTTGTCAGGCTCAGTCTGTTTATCGGCAGCCGCTGTCAAAACATTAACTGTTTTTGTCAATTATTTAACGGAACCCGGATTTCATTTGGATTTTCTATCTTACCAAAAATTGTCTTGCCAGATTTTTGGTTTTTTACTTGGATTAACTCGCCTTTGCGACCATTTTGTAAGGAAATACCGGGCATAGAGACTTTTAAATTACCAATTTTAGCCACAATCGCAATGATATCCCCTTTTTTTACCAGCATGGGCTCGAATAAGTCATAAGGGCTGATAATTGAGCCACCATTAATCAATCGTTTAGCTTCTTTACCGATGATTTCTTGTGGATCTTGATAATAGCCACGTGTTAAGGAGTTCATTTTCTTTTCAGCCAGGGTGTATAACGAGCCATCGATGATAGTGCCTTTGCTAATGGGTTGTGCGGCGACTAAGACTTGATTATAAACCGCCACATGCACCGGAACAAAAATAGTCCATTTGGTGTTGCCATTACAACGGATCCCGACGGTATTGCTATTGAATGATTCGGCACCGGGAGGGAGAAAGCTTTCCAGATCGGTACTGCATGCCGCCAAATTTAGTCTTGGATCCAATTTCCCGACGTCAATTTGTACGCGTCCGCTGACTTTTCCAGCTGTTTTTGTGTGCAAAAAACTCAAAGCGGCTTGTTTGAGCGACTCTAATGATTGCGATTCACTGGCATAAAGCCATTGAGATGCGAGCGCAAGGATGACCACCTTCAAGATATCATGCCATGGCATGCTGAATCCCCCTTTATGTAGAATAAGCAAAAATTTGTTCGTTTTTTCTTTGTAACTATTTAGCAAATTTTTTCTATCTATCTAAAGCAAAATGCATACCAAATTTTTTGACTTTGCATTAGCATCATTTTTGGGTAAAGTGGCGAAATCATTAAGTAGGAGAAGAATAACAATGAAGTCATCGATTTGCGACCGAGTGTTGTTATTCAGCTCGGTTTCTTGTTGTTTATTAATCCAAGCACAAGTCCATGCGTCTGGGTTTCAATTGGTGGAAGAAAATACCTCAGGGCTTGGAACCGCGCATTCGGGATGGGCCATTGATCGTGATGCCAGCTCGGCTTATTACAATCCCGCCGGGATCACAGCGTTAACCGCGCCGCAAGTTATTGTGTCAAATACATTAATTCATACCCAGGCAAAATTTATTGGTGATGCTTCGATAAGTTACACGGATTTAACGATTCCTTTAGAAACCCCTTTAATCGTTGAAACGACCAGCGGACAAACCGGTGGCACACAAAAAGTAATCCCAGCGTTTTACCTCGCCGGGCCACTTAATGAGAAATGGTCGTATGGTTTTGGTCTGTCGGTTCCTTTTGGATTAGAAACCAATTGGTCTGATTTCTCAGCCGTTCGTTATTCAGCGACTTTGAGCCGCTTGCAAGTTTTAGATTACCATGCGAGCGTGGGGTATCACCCCATCCCTGAGTTATCTTTGGGATTTGGCGTAGACAAGCAACGATTAAGTGCGGTCTTCGGTCAGGTCGTTGCATTACCGGTTGACCCAGGCTTATTGTTAGCAACCGATACGTTGACCAAAAATTCGGGGGTTAGTTGGGGGACCGGTTGGCATGCTGGATTCATTTACGAATATGATCCGAATAATATTATTGGTATGAGCTATCGCTCAGAAGTATCACATCGACTGTTAGGGAAGAGTGAGTCAATCGCGTTAGGAAGCTTGGCGACGACTTCTCCAACATTTAATAATACGGTATCCGACACAGCGATGCCTGCTGTAATTGCCATGAGTTACGGTCATCACTTTACGGATAAATGGTTGCTGCAAGTCAGCGCGGTTCATACGAAATGGAGTGTTTTCCAAGACTTAAGAGTACAAAATGCGAATATCATTGGTTCGGCTGTTGATATTACTATTCACGAAGGTTTCCACAATACCTGGGGATTGTCATTAGGCAGTGAATATCGCTGGTCTCCTCAATTGACCCTGCGTGCTGGGGTCGCCACAGATAACCCACCGAATGATAATAGGGTTCGTAATATCCGCTTGCCGGATCAACAACGTTATGAAGTGGCCATGGGAGGGCGTTGGCAGATAACCAAGTCGACTGCGTTAGATGCCGGGTATGCGCATTGGTTTGTTCGTCAAGCGGCGATCAATAATACGATCTCGGTCAGCTTGTCACCGACCGATATGGAAAACATCTCGGTGAATGGCCGGGTTCGTGGTCATGCCGATGTGCTTGGTCTGCAGCTTTCTGTGTTATTTGCGTGAGCCGCTTTTTGCTGAAGTGACACTCAAATAACGGGATGAGGCGGGCATCATAATTTTGATGGCTTAATGGTTCAGAGGCCCTAGCGCCTCCTCCAAAAAAATGCCTTCAATTTCTCCCAGATAACTGACCTCATCGTCTAGGGTTATAAGGCTGCTGTCTTCTCTTTCCCATAAAATAGGGCTTGCGACGGGCGGAAAAAAATAGTGGCTGGAGCAAGCGGATGATGCTCGAGGGGAGGGTGGCGTTTTTTTCTCCTCCATCGAATGGTTGCCGATGCGGGTACCGAAAAATGAGCACATAGAAGCGGTATGCCTTGGCTCGTTAGAAAGCGATCGACGGTTTGTTTCAGGGTTGTCCGAGTCGGGTTGTTGGTAAGTCGGGCCATTTTCAGGATGCCCATTGAGCGAGGTGACTAATTCTCGGAGTTTGTTCAAAATTACAGAATTCTTTTGATTACGAATGTTTCCCATTTCACTTATGATTTTATCTGCACCCGCTTTTTTGAGAATGTGATGGTTTGTTGCAAGATACCGAAAAATCATGCTGCAATTGGGCTTTGCTGCAATCGAAACAAGATCCGCGTTTTTAACATTAAGCGTTTTTAAGGCAGGATAATTATCACAGAGCGCGCGTAAGGTTGGGTAAGCGCCATCGTACATGGCAATGGTTGCTATGTCCTGGTGTGAAAAGCCAAAATTTACTAACGTCCGGTAATTGGCAAGGAGATATTGCAGCGTCTTTACGGCGCCTCCGCGGTTTGCAATTCTCGTTAACTCCTCGGCATTGAATTCCATTGAGCCAGTCAATTCGCTATGTTTTGCAATTAGGATAAACAGGATATTAAAAGCGTTTCTATTTTTTGCAATCATCGCCAGTTGGGCGTTGTTGAAGTTAAATCGAATGAATGTATCGTAATTGTCACAGAGAAATTTTAGTAGGGTTTCATGGCGAGTGTCATCTCGAAAATGTTTTTTGATCTTCGCGAGTTCTTTACGCGTGAAGCCATGCTCTCCTAGAATTGTGGAATAATTCTTTTTACTTTTTTTAGCTGAACGGGGTCGCAAAACGCCCGGAGTTGTTACCTCAGCGCCGCCGATATAGTTAGATTGCTGTGGGTTATTCGTTATACTCGAATCAAGGTAAAAGCTGTTGTTCGGACTTCTGAGTCTCATGAGTAGCGCGGGCGGCGTCCATGGATTCTCCCATGTCGTCTCCTCTTCTATTGCTGGCGCTACGGCCATTGGGGATTGAGGGAGCAGCGGACAATGATTAAAAATGTCATTTTCTTCTTGTTCTGGGAGCATGGCGTTATACCCTTATTTTTATGGCTCACAGCAGGTGGGATTACAGGAGAGCCCCACCCGCGTATATATAATGCTGGTGGGCATTTTAATGAGACACATTAAAATGATACTGGCTAGGATTGTGGATGGAGACATGTTCACTACCGATGGTAAAATTTTCAGGGGCAAATGAAGCATATCCGGTGCTATAGAGTGTTGCGATGGATTTTGGGGCGCCATCACAATTTTTCGCTGAAGGATCGTTGGGCGAAGACATATAAACTTTTGCGGTGCAAGGAAAGGTTTTGTTGCACATTTTTTCAATAGAGAAAAAGCCACTCCAGTAAACCGTATCGTCGTGTCGGCCAGGACCTGTCCAATGACCTGCACGGCCGGAACACATTACGAAACCGGTGGGTGCATCGATGCCAACGGCAGTCCAATCGTTGGTATCATTATGGACATAAAGTTTTTGAATTTCATAGCTGGTATTGGGGGTGACATAGTTTGGTGCAAAGGGTATGTGCAAATCGGTTGATGCAAATGAAAGAAAAGGCAAACAACTCAATAGCGAAATGATAATACAACGTTGCGTGAGTTTTTTCATCGGTCCCCTCCAAATAGGTGTTTTAAATTTGAAACTTATTTTTTACGCTTAAAGCGCAGTTAAGTATTTTTGTTATAATTAGCACTTACGATAAACGATGCGAGGCGAGTTTTTAGCAAAGCATAGCGCGTTTTACGTAAGTCCTAATAATTCAATGATTCATCAATCCATGGGTAATATAGGGGGCCTAACGCGGAAAGACAAGTACTAAATATGTGCGATTGCAGCAATTGCAAGAGGGAATTAATGGTTCTTGTCTGTTTTTCTAGCATAAAAGGAGCAACACATGATCAAAAATGGCGAAACGTATTGCCATATTGCCATCGATAAACAAAAGCTATTTATCGTTTCCCAAGCAAAAATAGTACAGGAATACGCAATCTCCTCAGCTAAAAATGGGGTTGGCGAATTAAATGGCAGTGAGCAAACCCCAAGAGGCTGGCATAAAATTCGGGCAAAAATAGGGGACGGCGCACCACCTGGTGCCGTATTTGTCGGGCGTCGCCCAACCGGTGAAATTTACACGACAGCGCTTGCAAAAGCATTCCCAGGCCGAGATTGGATACTGACTCGGATCTGTTGGTTAAGTGGCTTAGAGAAAGGAAAAAATCGCTTGTGTGAGGTCGATACCATGCGCAGATATATTTATATTCATGGGACACCGGATTCGACACGATTAGGAGAGCCGGGTTCTCGCGGCTGTATTCGCATGAATAATGCTGATTTGATACACTTATTCGGAATGATACCGGTCTATACAAAGGTGCTTATCGAATAACGGTGAACGGTTGCGGCTGATTTTTGGCAGAAATAGCTGCAAGGCCAGCTAAAAATCCGTATAATCGACAGCTTATTTTAAAAACATGGCAAATTATTCAGATTTTTTGCTGAACAGTCACAAAGTGTTTATACATTGTGCAATGTCGGAGTTTACAAAAGCAAGGATATTTTAGTACTCATGAGTGAAAAGACCGTTTACCGCATTACATTTCATTATCAAGACAGTATTTACGAAGTGTATTGTACCAAAGTTTCAGAGAGCTCATTATTCGGCTTCATTGAAATTGAAGACATTGTGTTTGGGGAAACCTCATCCGTGTTGTTAGATCCTTCCGAAGAGAAATTGCGAAATGAATTTAAAGGAGTCAAACGAACGTATATTCCGCTTGGCGAAGTCTATCGGATAGATGAAGTTGAGCAGCGCGGGAAGGCCAAAATTATGGATGCCTCTTCTAACGCTAAGAGCAATGTCAGCACTTTTCCGCGGTCATTTAAAATGCCAGATCCGGGTAGGAACGATTAAAACGGTGCTGAAGGTGGAACAAAGACAAGGGTGAAATGATGCAATTACCAAGTCACATACAAGAAGTCATGGATAAAGCAACCTGCTTATTTCAAAAAGAACAAGTTGAGCAGGCACTGGATGAAATGGCAGCTGAGATAACTGAGTTACTTAGCACTTCTAATCCGATATTTTTATGTGTCATGATAGGGGGGTTGATCCCCGCGGGGAATCTTTTGCCACGCTTGGATTTTCCATTGGCGGTAGACTATATCCATGCAACTCGTTATCAGGGCAATACCAAAGGCGGAGCTATTTACTGGCGTAGCGAGCCAAAGTTCTCCATGAAAGACAGAACGGTATTAATTTTGGATGATATTTTAGATCATGGCAAAACCTTAAAAGCCGTTGTGGATTATTGTAAAGGACAACAAGCTAAAGCCGTTTACACCGCTGTTTTGGTTGATAAAGAATTTCCAAGAGATGAAGAAGGCATTCAAAAAGCGGATTTCACCGGCTTGCAAGTCGGGAATCGTTATGTGTTTGGTTACGGTATGGATTATCAAGAGTATCTGCGCAATGCCCCTGGAATTTACATGGTGTCGCCAGAGCATGAGTAATTGTAATTTGCCCGGCGTTAAAACCAGAGTAACCATTCAGCTTTTTTTGCTGAATAGTTACGGCAAGTTTTGAGTGTATAGAGCCTGTCGACATTTACAGCCCAAAAAGCAATTGCCAACAACCCGATAGAGGATGAAAGAGAATCATGAGTTTTAAAGCATTTTCCGATAAAAATCAGAATGAGGCGCTAGCCAGATTAGCTCGACTGGCAGAGGTATTGGTAAAAAAGCAACAAATTGAACGATCCTTTGAACAAAAGTCACAGCGGCTAACCTTTTTTCATGCCGTTGCGAAGCCTTTGGGTATGGTTGCGGCAGGAACAAAATTGGGGTTTGATTCACTGGGCATGCTGGCAAGCGCTTTTAGATTGTCTCGTGTCTCTGGTTTTGTAGACTCAAGCAATCGAGCTGCTCATAATAACAAAGGCATGACCGCTGTCATCCTTCTCTCTCTTGGCACAATCTGTGGTATTTATTGCCATACACGCGCTCAAAGAGCCAATGCCGCGTTACTCGCCGAAAAAGAAAAAGGGATAGAGCAAGTGTTCGGCACGAAGGATGATGGGGTGCAGAAAAGGATCGATCAACTGCTGTTTTCACCATCGGAAAAAGAGGTTCTCAAAAAACTGTATAAAAAAATTGAGGGAAAAGATTTTTTAACGTCAAGTGATGCACAAGAGCAAGTTGTATTGGGAGAATTTTTTGTTGCGCGTGCAGCAGAACTGAACGATAAGTTTGCAAAATATTGTCGAGGCTATGTTCATGCTGCTGCGCACCAGAACAGCGATAACTCATCTCAGGGCAGTCGTCGTTCTGGCAGTCGTAGTAATACGTCGTCGTTTATTTCTTTAACGAGCTAATCTTCATCAGCACGCCAAATGCGGGGTGGTCAAAATACTCGACTTTATTTTTAAACAGGTGATGCTCTTGTGTGAGATTAAAAGTGGTAAAGGGTATGGCTTCAAGTAAATTATTATTGAGGTGATCGCCATTGTTTAAAATAATTTCTTTAGCCGGGTTTCGAAGTGTGATATCTGCTTTAACAGAAAAAAACTGACCGAGATTATCGGTGCGGAGGTTCCCCTCAACTTCCCAAAACACCTTGATGCTCGGAACATGGGCGTTGGAATTGACTGGAGTATTATTATTTTCCATCTTATCGAATGAGCGGCCCCCGGTGAAGTGAATCGTGCGTGAGCGAACATTTTGGCGTATGGGTTGCCGCCAAGCGATTTCGGTTAGTATTTTATAGTTGTGCTTTTGAATTAATGCGTTATGAATGGATTTTAAAAGGTGTTGATTTTGCGCCAGTAATTGATAAGGGTTTTCAGGATTATTTTTGTCAAGAGGTAATAGCGGCAACCGATTTTTTGCAAGCGCGGCGCTGGGTAAGGCAATTTTTTCGGCAATTGGCTCGATGGGTGAATTGGGTTTGAAAATAATAAGGTCGATTTGATACCAGTCCTGATTTAATGCCGCTGCTGTAAATGGAACATTCATAAGCATTAACAAGGTGAGCCAAACAAGTAGAGCCGGTTTGCATTTGCAGTGGATAAAGTAATTGGCAACAGGCTCTGATTTTGGCTTGAATCTTTTCATTTTATACCCCGATAGAAAAAAATTTACTTTTACGTAAGCCATTATATATAGTTAATAGGATCTGTTTACAATTGCTTTTCCGTAGCGAAAATGGGGATAAAAAGAGCGACATTTGCAGCCGAAAAAGGAATTGTAAACAGGCCCTAAATAAATCAGAGATGCCGGCCCATTTTCGCCATCCATTATAGCAAATTTACGAGGATCGAATGCTACTTATCCGAGGAAAACCTGTTTATTCAAAATTTCGTTTATTACGATTGTTAGAAAAATTACAAAATGTATTGCCAAGTATTGCTTCAGTCTATGCGGTTTATGTCTATTTTGTTGAGCTTGAGCAACCACTGACTGCTGAAGAGCGCGAAATGCTCCATGAATTGTTAAGTGCCACGGATGAATTTGATCCGGGCGTGGAGCAACAAATGGTCGTAGTGATGCCAAGACGGGGAACCATTTCGGCATGGTCTTCAAAAGCGACTGACATTGCCTACAATTGTGGCCTAGAAAAAATAACCCGCTTAGAACGCGGGATTATTTATCAGATCCAGCAAACCAATTCAACGACATTAACAGACAGTGAATTACAACGGATCTATCCATTTTTGTTTGATCGAATGACCGAAGAAATCGGCTCTTGTTTAGAAGATGCGGATATTTTATTCACAGAAGCAAACCCTGGCGACTTGATTTTAATACCGGTATTGGAGCAGGGTGCCGAGATCTTACGTGCGGCAAACGTGGCTTTTGGCTTGGCCTTGGAAGAGTGGGATATCGCCTATCTTGATAAAAAATGTAAAGAATTGGAGCGCAATCCTTCCGATGCCGAATTGATGATGTATGCACAAATCAATTCAGAGCATTGTCGCCATAAAATATTTAACAGCCAATGGGTTATTGATGGTGAAAAACAAACGCAGACATTATTTGCCTTAATTCGAGCAACAACGGCGCACAGTCCGGCACATGTGTTGTCTGCTTATCGAGATAATGCGGCGGTAATTAAAGGTGTAACAGCTAAGAGATTATTTACGGTGGGTAGCCATAATCAATATACTTTCGTTGAAGAACACGTGCCAGTCGTTATTAAGGTCGAAACCCATAATCACCCAACAGCCATTTCGCCATTTCCTGGTGCGGCCACGGGTGCCGGTGGTGAGATTAGAGACGAAGGTGCAACCGGGCGCGGTGCTAAGCCGGTTGCTGGATTGACTGGGTTTGCCGTGTCAAATTTAAAAATACCAGATTATATCCAACCGTGGGAGCAAGATCATGGTCAGCCAGCACAGGTGGCTTCCGCACTGGATATTATGTTAGAAGCCCCTATTGGTGCAGCCAGTTTTAATAATGAATTTGGTCGGCCTAATTTATGTGGTTTTTTTCGAACGTATGAACAACTCATTCAATCAACGATGGAGAGTGAATTACGTGGTTATCATAAGCCGATTATGATAGCGGGCGGATTTGGTCATATCCGTGAACAACACATCCAAAAATTACCACTTCCTGAAAATACCCAACTGATGGTTTTGGGTGGTCCTGCTATGAAAATAGGCCTAGGTGGTGGCGCCGCTTCTTCTCTCGGGGTAAGCGAAGGTCGAGAAGATTTAGATTATCGTGCGGTACAGCGTGGTAATCCAGAAATGCAACGTCGTGCTCAAGAAGTTATTAACCGCTGTTGGGCCCTTGGTGACAATAATCCTATTCTATCCATTCATGATGTCGGTGCCGGTGGTCTTGCTAATGCCGTGCCAGAAATTTTACGAGAGAACAACAGTGGGGGACGCATTGAGTTGCGAGCAATTCCTAATGATGATTTAAGCATGTCTCCGATGGCAATCTGGTGCAATGAAGCTCAGGAGCGATATGTGTTAGCTGTTAAAGAGTCACAGCTTAATGTTTTTTATGAAATAGCGGAGCGCGAGCGTTGTCTTTATTCCCAAATTGGAGAAGTCAGCGCTGAACAAACCATAGTCGTTTTGGATGGGTATTTCGATACGGTACCTGTTGACTTGCCGCTTTCGGCATTATTCCCCGATCATTCAAGCGCGATGATTGATACCACGCGATTTCCGGCAGTGGAATCAGAGTTTGTCTGGCAGACACGGCAAATAGAAGAAGTGTTGCCGCGTATTCTACAGTGCCCTTCTGTTGCCAGTAAAAGTTTCTTGATTACGATTGGCGATCGCACCGTTGGTGGCTTAACGGTCAGAGATCAAATGGTTGGGCCTTGGCAAATTCCGGTTGCCGACGCGGCGGTATGCGCTAGTGGATTTTATGCCGATGAGGGGACGGCGATGGCCATGGGCGAGCGCCCTTTAATAGCACTGCTTAACCATGCCGCAAGTGCACGGGTTGCTTGTGGGGAAGCACTTACCAATCTTTTTAGCGCAGATATTGCAAATTTTTCTGAGATCACGTTGTCAGCCAACTGGATGGCTGATATGAAACAATGCGGGGAGCCGGCAGGATTATATGATGCCGTTGCGGCATTGAGTGCGTTATGTTGCCAAATGGGGTTGACTATTCCTGTCGGCAAGGATTCTTTGTCAATGCGGATGTCTTGGCGTGAAATCGGGGAGCTCAAAACAGTTAGTGTCCCATTAAGTTTGGTGATTTCAGGATTTGCTTCAGTCCACAATGTTAACAAATCGTGGACACCACAATTAAAAGCAGTCCCCGGTGGTTCCGTGTTGTTGTTTATTGATTTAGCGTGTGGTCATCAACGCTTAGGCGGCAGTGCATTAACGCAAGTGTTTCAAGAGCTTGGTCAAGCCACCCCGGATCTTGAGGAACCTCAACTACTGGAAAAATGTTTTCTTGCATTACAACAGCTGCGGCGCTTGAATAAAGTGCAGGCTTACCATGACCGATCAGATGGCGGGTTATTGGTGACGATTTTGGAAATGATGTTTGCGGGACATTGTGGGGTTTCCTTAGATATTTCAGGGTTAGGCGATTCTCCCATTGCGAGCTTATTTAATGAAGAATTAGGGTTTGTTATTCAAATTGCCAATGAAGATATTGATGAGGTGAAAGCCATTTTAGGAGAGTATGGGTTGGCTGCGGTGAGTCATCTCATCGGTGAATTGAATGACGAGGATAGAATTAAGATTAATCACAATCAAGATTGGATCTATAATGAAACCCGAACGCATTGCCAGAAGCTATGGACAAGATTGAGTTATGAAATACAACGATTGCGTGATAATCCCAAATGTGCTGAGCAAGCGTATCAACAGGTAGATGACAAATTTGATCCGGGATTATCGGCCGTGCTTACTTTTGATATCAACGATGCCTTTGCAGCACCTTATATTAACGCAGGGGTAAAGCCAGCAGTTGCCATCTTACGTGAGCAAGGCGTAAATGGCCATGTGGAGATGGCTGCGGCATTTGAACGTGCCGGGTTTAATGCCATCGATGTTCATATGAGTGATATCATTGAAAATAGAATTTCATTGGGTCAATTTAAGGGATTGGTAGCCTGTGGTGGCTTTTCATATGGTGATGTGTTGGGTGCTGGCCGAGGTTGGGCGAAAACCATCGTTTTTAATCAAGTGGCGACCGAGATTTTCTATGCGTTCTTTCACCGAGAAGACACGTTTTCATTAGGGATCTGTAACGGTTGTCAAATGCTTGCGAATTTAAAAACGTTCATCCCCGGGGCTGAGCTTTGGCCATTATTTTCAATTAACCAATCCGAGCAGTTTGAATCAAGATTGGCAATGGTTGAGATTCCCCCCTCGCAATCAATTTTTTTCAAAGGTATGGAAGGATCGCGGTTGCCCATTGTGGTGGCGCATCGCGAAGGACGAGTTAAATGGCCTACTCACAATCGCGACAGCCAGTTACACGCCAATCAAATGGTGGTGATGCAATACATCGATAATTATGGTGAAGTGACCACAGCGTATCCTGCAAATCCCAATGGCAGTGGCGATGGGATCACGGGAATTACCAGCAAAGATGGGCGGGTAACCATTATGATGCCGCATCCCGAGCGGGTGTTTTTGACAAAACAATTTTCTTGGCATCCAAGCGATTGGCCTGAAGAAAGCCCATGGTTGCGATTATTTAAAAATGCCAGAGTGTGGGTAGGGTAGTAGGAAATGATCACGCCGAGTGTTGATTTGCTTGCACATTTAAATAGGCATCCAGCCGTTATTGCTTCAGCGCCTGTAAATTTTGCAACATTACCGGATTGGCAACAAGACGATCATCGCCAAGCATTAGTGGCTTTTCAAAACTCTTGCCGTGTCTTGTTAAAATCGCATCGTACTTACGCTATTTCTAATGAGTGGCTACCATTAACAAGCGAACACTGGCGGCCCGTGTGTCAAGCCGCACTGATTACCCCGCAAAAAGACTTGCTCTCTGCCAGAGTGTTTTTTGAGAAATGGTTTACCCCGGTGGTAATTAAATCGAAAGGGCGTACACCAGGATACTTTACCGGGTATTTTACGCCATATGTCAAAGGGAGCTTGTACCAGCATGATGAATTTCAAGTGCCGATTTATGCAAAACCCAATGGCTATAATTGCACTCGTGCAATGATCAACCAAGGGGGATTGGCGGGCAAAGCCAGAATTCTTGCTTGGGTTCGAAGTCGGATAGATAGGTTTTTTTTGCAGACCCAAGGCTCTGGGGTTTTATTATTAGATGAAGGCGGTGAGTTGCACTTGGGTTATGGCGGCAAAAACAGTTGGCCGTATACCCCCATTTCAAAAATTCTTTTGCGAAAGGGTTTCATTGGCCCAGATAATATTTCGATGTTTGCGGTTAAACAATGGCTATATCGGCACCCCAAAATTGCTTATAAGCTCATGAACTATAATGCCTCATTCGTTTATTTCCAAAAACAAATTACCGATCACGTTTTAGGTATATTCAATGTGCCGTTAACACCACAACGCTCTTTGGCGGTGGATAGAAGCATTATTCCTTTTGGGGTTCCCATTTGGATAGATACGTATTTCCCACCGTTGCAAAAAAACACCTCAGCCAAGCCCTTTCGCCGCTTGCTGATTGCGCAAGATACGGGTAGCGCGATTAAAGGGGTTGTTCGTGGTGATATCTATATGGGGCTTGGCATGCAAGCACAAATTGCTGCCGATAAAATGAAATACCCAGGGCAATACTGGTTGTTTATTCCACGGCAAAAACCAAAAACAACCAGCCTTTAAAAGTAGGGTCTGTTGACAATTGCTTTTTCGGCTGCAAATGTCGCTCTCTTTACCAAGTTTGTCGTTTTGATTATAATGTCGCTTCATCAACTCAATTAAAACCATATTTTCAAAGGATAAATTACGCCTCGCAATGACAGAAACCGCTGCTTTCAAAAGCCAAAGCTAAAATTCGATCAAACTGTACCAGTGTTTCACAATGCGTTAACGCGTGATAGATGGGATCTTTGCGGTAATCGCTTTGTCGACGATACCATTTCGCTAATCGGCGTGCTTGCAAAATGGCAAGTTTCTCACCATCGCATTGTGCCAGTTCATGAATGTGTTGTTGAAAAAGCTTATCGATTTCTGTTTGTTGGGGGGGTAGCCAGGTATCGCATGCGGTGTGGAGCTGATGAAAAATCCAAGGTTGGCCGATGCCGGCTCGTCCTATCATGATCCCATCACAGCCAGTCGCGAGCATTTGTTGTAAACTCAATTTATCGCCGACATTGCCATTGCCAATAATGGGAATGCGAATCGCTTTTTTGATTTGGGCAATGGTATTGAAATCTGGATTAATGGTGTAATCTTCTTGCCAGGTTCTACCGTGGATCACAATGCCATCAATGCCGCAAGCTTCAATTAATTGTGCGAGTTGGATATTGTCCTCTGGACAATGATTAATGATGCGCATTTTAACGGTTAATGGTAATGACGTTGCTTGACGCATCGCCGTGAGGATTTCGATTAATTGCTGCGGCATTTCTAATAATTTAGTACCCGCATTTTTTTTGCGAATTTTAGGCATCGGGCAACCGCAGTTTAAGTCGATAAGATCAGCACCCAATTGCTCTGCCACACTAACCGCGTGGGCGAGTATTTTGGCGTTATTACCGGATAACTGCATCGCCAAGGTTTTTTCCCGTGGATCACGCCAAATATAACGCTTCGCGTTGCTTTTGAGCTCACACAATTTGGCCGCCGATAACATCTCCGTTGTGCAATAAGCCGGGTTGCCATGGGTATGAGCCAACACCCGAAATGGTGCACAACTGATCCCAGCCAGTGGTGCTTGGATCAATCGGCTATCAAAATGTTTATTACCAATGGTTAGCATCCGGTATTATTCGTTAATGAAGCCTAACCACTCTTTTGCCGATTCGTTATTGGGATCCAATGCCAAGGCTTTATTTAAATATTCGCGGGATTTATCTTTATTATCTTGATAATAATAGCATAAGCCAATATTGATTAAAGTTGTGGTATCAACACCAAATTTCTCCATAGATTCTTCATAACGTGTTCGAGCCATTTCTAAATCGCCAATAACGTGATAGAGATGGCCAAGTTCGAATAAAGGATTTTTGTAGTTTGGAATAAAATAGTAATTATGATAAATCTGTTGCATGCCTTGACGTAATTCCTGTAAATAGCCGCGAGAAGCTTCACCCAATTTATTGGCCCATTCAGAGGCGACCGCAACAAAAATATCCGGATCCCAATAGCTGAGCTTTAACAGAGCCATTAATTCTTGCAGGTTTAATTCAGGAGCGTGCTCAATCATTTCATTTTTTACTAATAAAAACTCTTTCGTTGAAAAACGATCACCAAATTCGTTGAATGCCCAGCGTGTATCTGGTTTATCCGCGAAGGTTTCACCCATTAACAGCAGGTTGACTTTCATTCCTTCCGTTTCAGTTGCCAGTAAGGCGTGACCACCTTTCTTTTCAAAATATTTGCCAATGCAATCAAAGTTGACCATTACCGAAAGACTGCCATGAAATGCGATATGCGGAGTCGCTAAATTTTCAAGCGAGCGGTAGTGAGTATAACCCTTATCGGCTGTAACCAATAACAAACGGTCATGGCTGAAGCTTGCTAGCGTATTAAGGCAATTGATCCCATGAAGAGGAATGAGAAAAGTACTTTGCTGTAGATTTTCTTGATAAAACTTTAAAATGTCATTCAAAATGGGGTCATCGTAATAATCTGTTGTGGTTGGTTTAAATGAAAATCCGGTGTGGAGGTGTGATAATTCGATAGGGTTATTATTTTTGTCGACATTATTTTGAGCGGTTTTAATTGAAAATAAACCTTCATGCAACTGGCCATTTTCAATTTTGAAGGTATCCGGCGGAACGGAGTCGAATAAATAATTTGCAATAACAACGAGGGGATTTTTTAAGGAGCCCTTAGTAATGGTTTTGTTACCCTTTTTAAGGGTTAATTGCTCACTGTTGCCGACGTCATAAATTGAAAAATCCAAAACGCCTTGTTCAATAAAAGGAATAAATTGTGAATGTTGTTGCCAATAGCCAAGATTGGTTTCTGTGAAGTCGGTCATAACATAGCGGAATTCAAAATCCGCAGCATAGGTTTTAACGAGTTGAGTAAAAAAGGTCATAAAGTGATAGCTGAATCGCCCCGATCCAACACCCAACTCCATGATATAAACGGGTTCGCTTTTATCGATGGAGCCATTGCGGACCCCCTCTTGAATAAATCGAAAGACCATTTGGACATAAGAGTGGGCAATAAGAGAGTTGCTTGTGACATAGTAAGGTACGTTGCCTATCCAGGCTTCAATCCCCTTGTTATCAAAATACTGGCGTTGATATTCCCAGATTTTAGATACCGAGAATCTTGAGCCGTTCTCCAGCTCAACGTTATTTTGATTAGACATAATTATGCTCGCTATTATTGTGTGGATGTATCAATCAAATTCTCATTATAGTCACTCATTAGTTCAAATACCAGCCAATTATTCCAAAAATAGGCGGGATGGCGGGTGAAAAAGCGTATCATTTTGATCAATAATGACTGCACAGCTAAAACCTCGGTGGATCAATATGGTTAGTCGGATAACGGCATTTTTTTGGCATGGCGTTCGGTTTTTATTTGGCCAAATCAGCTGGGAGCAGCCGCATTGGCTGAGACGTTTGCTCGGAAAACTGAGCCGGCGGCAACGGTTAGCGGTCTTTCTAATGTTATTTATCGGTTTGCCGGTTATCGCGGTGGGCTATCGTTATTTTATCAAAGCAAATCAAGCAAATTTATTAGCGACTCAAATTGAAGCACCGGAGATTACCCCCAATCAAAAAAAATTACGGCCAAAGCCAGTGGTTTTTAAATTTCATTACGCGAACAAGCTCAATGAAGTCAGTGTCGCGCCATTAAATCGAATTGGTAAAGTAGTTGCCTCTGGGATACAGCTCAAACCGAGTGTGCCAGGGCAGTGGCGCTGGCGCAATGATAAAGAATTAGCATTTACTCCTCAAAAAGAGTGGCCAGCCGGAGAAACCTTTAGCGTAAGTTTTGAGAAAGCGGTATTTGCCAGCAGCGCCAAACTGCAATCTTACCATCATAATTTTAAAACGCAGCCATTTTCAGCAGCCATTCAACAAGCGTATTTCTATCAAAATCCCAAAGATCCCAAGCAGTTACAGATTGTTGCAACGATGGCCTTCAATTTTGCGGTGGATGAAAAGATATTAAATAAATTAACCACGTTAGCGTTGCTCACGGAACCGGTGCAAGCAATTCATTTTAATTATCATTACGACAAACATAAAAGATTAGCTTATTTGCGCTCAGAAAATTTGATTTTGCCCAAACAAGCAGCTGTAGTGAAAATCACCTTGGGCAAGGGTATTAAATCGCTTCATGGTCCGTCACAAACAACAGCGGATATTTCTGCAAAAGTCACGGTTCCAAGTGCCAATGAAATTCTGACCGTGACGAATGTTGCTGCTCATATTGCCAGAAAAAAAGATAATACCCCGCAACAAGTTTTAAGTATCCGTACTTCAATCGGCGTGACGCATGATGCGCTTGCGAAAAACATCGAAGTGTATCTGCTGCCAGAGAAAAAAATAGCGGGGAAAATGCAGGCGGGTTGGTCAAGTCCGGGGCAAGTGACCCGAGAAGTCTTAACGCGATCAAAGCGATTAGCATTACAGACCAGTGCTAGGCCAGGAAAATATGCAATGCAGCACCATTTTGTCTTTAACGCGCCCAGTAAGCGTTATGTATACGTAATTGTGAAAAGTAATCTTTTGGGCAATGGTGGGTATACATTATTTAGAGAATATCGTCGAGTTATTGCCGTGCCGATGTTTCCTCAAGAATTGGATTTTATTCATAAAGGTTCTCTGCTCGCTTTAGGTGGAAACAAGATATTGAATGTTGCAGCACGCGGAATTGAAGCCGTTAAAATTCATATTGGTCGCGTGAAGGCGGATGATATTAATCACTTAATCAGTCAAACAAATGGCCAATTCGAAAATCCTGAATTTTTAAATTATTATTTTAATCAATATAACATTACAGAAGGTTTTACTGAAATTAAACCTTTAAATAGCGCGGCACCAGCCGAAATGCAATATATAAGCCTGGATTTATCACGCTACTTACCTCAGTCACTTAAAACGGAAGCCGCGATATCACCAGGCAGTGATCATGCCTTAGGTTTGTTTTTTGTGACGATTAAATCTTGGGATCAAGCGCACGAAGTGGAAACCGGTAAAACCATACAAAAGGTAGTGCTGATCACAAATATGGCATTGCTGGTGAAAGACAATGCGGATAGATCGCACGATATTTTTGTTGCTTCCATCGTAGATGGTAAACCCGTCGCAGGGGCAGCTGTTGAGGTTATTGGGAAAAATGGACTGGCAATTTTAAGTGCGAAAAGTGATGAGAATGGCCATGTACACTTCCCCGCCTTAGACGACTTTAAAAATGAACAAGCCCCAACGGTTTATTTGGCAAAGCAGGGAAATGATTTAAGTTTTATACCATTTAATCGCTATGATAGACAATTGAATTTAACGCGTTTTGCAATTTCCGGTGCCGATCAAGCGGATGCTCCGATGAAGTTATCCGCTTTTCTTTTTTCTGATAGAGGATTATATCGTCCTTCTGAAGCAATCCACATCGGTGGCATAGTCAAACGCCAAGACTGGAGTGGGGTACTTGAGAATTTACCGTTAGAGCTGTCTGTTTTAGACCCGACCGGCAAAGAGGTGGAGCGTAAAAAAATCAAATTGCCCGCTTCGGGTTTGATTGATTATCAATATCAAACCGAGGTCGTTTCCAGAACTGGCCCATATTCGGTTAATTTGTATCTCCGTAAAGAAGACAAGATTAAAGAATTTTTAGGCTCGACATCCGTCAATATTGAAGAGTTTCAGCCGGATGCAATGAAAATCCGCGCTCAATTTTTACCGCCAAGTGAGAAAGGCTGGGTGTCATTTGATAATTTAAAAGCCGTTGTTACGTTGCAAAATCTCTATGGTACGCCAGCAAGTGATAGAAAAGTTCAGGGGGTGATGACGCTTACTCCTCGTGTGATTAAATTTAATCGCTATCCAGAATATCAATTTTTAGATCCACTTAATCACAACGACAAGAGAGTAAAATATTATTCTGAGCGTTTGTCCGATGGACGAACTAATCCCAAGGGGGAAGCTCAGTTTGACTTACCACTGGATAAATTCCAAAAGGCAACGTATTACTTGAATTTCTCGGCAACCGGCTATGTTGCTGAAGGTGGCAGAAGTGTTGCAACCAGCATTAGTACGCTGGTGTCACCCTTGGCTTATATGATTGGCTATAAATCGGATGGCGCGCTTGGCTATATTAAAAAAGGTGATGATAGAGGTCTGGATTTTATTGCTATATCACCAGCGCTTCAGAAAATCGAGCATAAGCATCTGAGTTTGTTATTGTATCGCCAATCAAAGCGTTCGGTATTAACCCAGAAGCCAGATGGATCGTACACTTATCAAGTGCAAGAGAAAAAAGCGTTACAAAAAACAGTGCAATTTGCGATTGAATCATCAGGCAGCCATTTCGTACTGGATACGTCAAAGCCAGGTGATTATTATTTAGAACTACAAGATGATAAAAAATTGGTATACAGCCGAGTCAATTACAGTGTCGTTGGCCAAGGCACACAACCGGACTCAGAAAAAACCGCTGAACTGTCGGTGAAACTCGATAAATCAAGCTATCCGCAAGGTGGGCGAATCGAATTGCAAATTTCAGCGCCTTATCAGGGTTCTGGCTTGATTACCATCGAGCGAGATAAAGTGTATAGCTATCGCTGGTTTCATACGGATAGCAAGCAAACGATTCAATCTATTGATATCCCTCCTAATTTAGCAGGGAATGCTTATGTGAATATCGCTTTTATCCGGGATTGGAATTCCCCTGAGATTTTTATGTCACCACTCTCAGTTAGTGTGACGCCCTTTTCAATTGACAATGCGCGCCACGACATAAATCTTGTGTTGGAGTCTCCTAAAAAGGTATTGCCTGGGAAAGAGATGGCAATTGTCTATCACGCAGCAAAGCCAGGGAAAATGATTTTATTTGGGGTGGATGCGGGTGTTTTGCAGGCGGCAAATTATTCTGCTCCAGATCCGCTTGGCTATTTTTATCGTAAGAAGCGCTTAAGTGTGACAACATACCAAACCCTTGATTTGATCATGCCGAGTCAAAAATCATATCTTTCAACGCCAGGGAGTGACTATGAGTCCGATGAATTGGCCGAAGGGCTATCAGCGAGCAAGGCGGCGTATAATTATGCGGGCAGTAATGCCGCCTCTGAAATGAAGCAGATGCTAAATCCATTTCGCCGCAGTGTAGACAATACCGTGGCATTTTGGTCTGGTATTATAGATGTTACCACCAAGCCGCAAACCTATCACTTTTCAGTTCCGGATTATTTCAATGGTACCTTGAAAATCATGGCGGTCGCGGTGGATGACAAAACGTTAGGGGGTGTTTCATCTGAGAGCTTAGTTCGCGGCGATTTTGTTATTTCCCCGAATATCCCCACTTTTGTCGCGCCTGGAGATATCAGTCAAATCAGTGTGACGGTTGCTAATCAACTGAAGGGTTCCGGTCCGGACGCCAAGTTGCAATTACAACTTAATCATTCAGATAATATACAAGTCATCGGTGATGATCATCAGACATTAATGATTAATGAGAATGGAGAGCGAACCACACAGTTTCGCATTAAAGCGAATCAAAAACTTGGGAAGAGCAGCCTCAATTTTACGGTGCGCAAGGGTTCGCATAAGCAAAATTATGATGGATCATTGAGTGTGCGACCGGTCAGAGTTGCTCGTGAATTGCTTCGTGCCGGCTATAACCCTTCATCGGCGATGACGTTGTCTTTCCCCAAACTATTTTATCCAGATCTTTATACATTGCATGCTTCTGCAAGCAGCAGTCCGCTGGTTTTGTTAGCAGGGCTTAGCCAATACGTACAGTCTTACCCGTATGCTTGTACCGAACAAATTGTCAGTCGCGCAATTCCGTCACTGATGGTGGCGGATAATAAACAGAAAGTAATAGACGCTATCGCACAATTAAAATCGAGGCAGAATTACGATGGCGGTTTTAAATATTGGCCATCATTTTATCGCAACAGCAGTGAAGCGAGTGCTTCTCTTTATGCGATGCATTTTTTAACTTTAGCAAAAGAGAAAGGCTATGCCATCGATGCGGATTTTTTTGCCCATGGCTTGGATTATCTACAGAATTTTCAGCGCAGTAAGATTTCTTCTTTGTTTGCATTGCGTCAGAGAGCGTATGCCTTATATCTATTGGCGCGAAATCAACAGGTGGTAAGTAACGGGATAATGGATCTCAAAGATGAATTAACCAAGGAAGAATTTAAAAATTGGCGGAGCGACATACTGACTGTGTATATGGCTGCAACGATGAAGCTTTGGCAAGATGAGGATGAAGCCAATAAACTGCTTGATGGGTATCAACCGATAAGTGGCGAGAGCACACAGGAAGAACCTTTCATGCAGCACCGAGCTGTTGATGCGCAATATCTTGATTTATTAGTTAATCATTTTCCCGAACGTATTGCGAGTTTACCCAGTGACTTTATGGTTAAGCTAATAAAACCACTACAAGATGATCGTTATAATACCTTGAGTATTGCTTATATCATTATGGCATTGTCTGACTATACTCGTTACATTGGCAGTGACGTTGGTCTACCCATTGCTATCGTAGCGATCGGGCGTGATCATCAAGCGGTCCCTGCGACAACAGAAAACATTACTGGGATACCGGTTGCTAAGTTTCCCTATGGCATCAAGGAAATCACAATAACCGATCCGGCAGGAAAGCCATTTTTTTATAATTTATTTGAAATCGGCTTTCCGCGCAAGCTGCTTGCTCAAGCGAGGACAGCGCATATCGAGCTATATCGAGAGTATCAATCAAATCAAGGATCTGAGCTTGGAGTTGTGCAACGCGGGGATGAAATACAGGTAACCGTTCAAATCCGCAGTCTAGATAAAAAGCGCCATGATCAGGTCGCAGTCGTTGAATTATTACCTGGGGGGTTTGCAGTAAATCGCGATTCCATTGATCGGAAACAGTATGATTATGTGGATATTCGGGAAGATAGAGTATTGTTTTTCTTAAGCGCAGATCCAGAGGCCCGTAAGATTAGTTACAGCATAAAAGCCATAAACGCAGGAAGCTATACTGTGCCGCCGCCTTATGCGATATCGATGTACGACAGAGCTGTTTTTGCTGAAGGCGTAGCCAGACGGATTGAGGTACAAGGCGGGTGATCCGAGCGATTATAAAAACGGCCAGCGGTGTTTTTTTGTTTTTGCTAGGTCTTGGCTTGCTCGTGTGGGGCTCGGTGGTGCTGAAGGCTAAGCCGGTGTTGTATCAGCCACAAGATTTTTCAGCTGCGGTGTTTTCATCGACAAATGAGATGATGCATTTACGACTTGCTCATGATCAACAATATCGCTATTACGTTAGACTGTCAGAAATTTCTCCAACCCTTATTAAAGCCACCATGCTCTACGAAGACCGTTATTATTTACAACACCCCGGTATTAATCTGGGCGCCATGGTGAAAGCATTTTGGACGACTTACATTAAACGAAAAAAAATTGTTGGTGCTTCCACGCTTTCGATGCAGGTTGCGAGATTAATTGGGCATTTGCACACGCGGTCACTCTTAGGAAAAATTCAGCAAATAGGATATGCGTTTTGGTTAGAGTATCACTATAGCAAAATGGAACTACTGGAAGCCTATTTAAACTTAGCACCTTATGGTTATAACATACAAGGGGTTGGCGCAGCCAGTTGGCTTTATTTTCATAAACCACCCAATGAGTTAAGCTTTGCTGAATCATTGGCTTTAGCCGTGATCCCTCAATCTCCTAAAAAGCGAGCATTAAATCAAAATAATAATGCAGAGGTTTTGCAGGCGCGTGCATTGCTTTATCAGCGCTGGCTGGCGGAGTTTCCGGATGCAAATAACGACAAAAAAGCGATTGCATTGCCTTTAAAAGTGTATGCGCTTTCGGACAAGCCATTTATTGCGCCTCATGTTGATATGTACCTATATCAGCGTTACCCACAACAATTGCGACTATACAGTACCGTTAATATTAACTTGCAAAAAACCGTAGAGAATCAAGCAAAAAGATATCTTGAAAATGTCAAATCCATTGGAGTCGATAATCTTGCTGTATTGTTGGTGGATATACGTGATATGTCAGTCTTGGCGAGTGTGGGATCGGCAAATTTTTTTAAAGAATCGATACAAGGGCAAATTGATGGCACCAGAGCAAAGCGTTCTCCGGGTTCAACATTAAAACCTTTTATCTATGGCCTTGCGCTACAACAAGGCGTGATTATTCCGCAAACAAAACTAATGGACACGCCGATGCATTTTGCTGAATATGATCCTAAAAATATTGATGATGATTATATGGGTCCTTTAACCGCCGAGTCAGCTTTGAATCGCAGTCGCAACGTACCGGCTGTATTTTTGGCAAGCGAACTAACCGATCCGGATTTTTATGATTTTTTAAAAAAGCTACCAATTGCCAATTTGTATGATAAATCATTTTATGGCTTGGGTTTGGCTTTGGGTGGGGTTGAGGTTTCCATGCAAGAGTTGACGCAGCTGTACGCATCGATATTAAATCATGGAAAATATGGCAAATTAAAATATTTAAATTCAGAAAATGTTCGTTTACACTCAATAATGACACGAGAGGCTGCATTTATTCTTTTTGATATGTTAAGCCGCAATAAAAATTTAAGCGAGCGACCAGTAATGAAAATTGCTTGGAAAACTGGCACTTCCTCTCGGTTTCGTGATGCTTGGTCGATTGCGATATTTGATCATTATGTTTTGGCGGTGTGGCTAGGGCGGTTTGATGGCCGATCAAATCCTGCGTTAACGGGTATGGGGGTTGCGATGCCGTTGCTGTTACAGATGTTGCACGCATTAAGCGCTAAGCTAAACTTGTCAGATAGTACTTTGCTCCAAGATTTAAATGTAAAAAAAATCAAGGTTTGTAAAGCTTCAGGGCGATTGCCGAACGCATTTTGTCCTGAGTTGGTGGATTCGTGGTTTATCCCTGGCGTGTCAGCCATTAAAAAAGACACGATTCATCGGGAAGTGCTCATTAATAAACGAACGGGTTTGCGCACCTGTGTGGCAGATAAGGATAGCGAGTTTACGGTTTATGAATTTTGGCCGACTGATGTGTTGGAGTTGTTTGATAAAGCGGGGATATCTCGCGCAACAGCACCACCATTCGAACAAGGGTGTAAACCCGATCTCCGTGTTGGAAGTGGCGTCGAACCAATTATTCAATCACCAAATGCAGCGGTTAAGTATGTGATAAATTTACAGGATAGCCATCCTTTGAAAATTCCTTTTTATGCCATAGTGGATGGTGATGTGAAGCAGGTTTATTGGTTTTTAAATAATAGTTATCTTGGACGATCGCGTCCAAGAGAACCGTTGTATTGGCATGCGATTCCTGGCAAATACAGCGTGCGGGTGGTGGATGATAAAGGGCAAGTGGTTAAGTCGAGTTTGCAGGTTATTCAAAAATAAACCCTCGCTGTCTTGCAATTATTTCCAGCAATCATCCACACTGCCGGTGCCGGTTTGACTGCGGCGCGACAATTGATTGATGGTTAAAGTGCCGCAGAGTGTATCGCCCGCTTGCTCGGCATCCGGGATTGCCGAAAGGGTAAAGCTAGAAGCGTTTTGAGCGGTTATTCGAATGGTATAGTAGCCATCACGACTGGGGGCTTGTCCAGCGGTTCCACCCTCTGGATCGGTTAATATATCCGTAGAGCCATTGGTGTTTATGGTTGCCGTGGCATAGGTATTGTTTTCTGTGTAGTAGCGTTCCATGCGGGCATACGCTTCTAGTAAGCTTTGAGCACCATCGGTTCGGCGAGTACGCTCTATGTGAGATAAATAGGAGGGTATTGCAAAAAGCGTCAGTATAGCGATTAATGCTACGACAATCATTAATTCCAATAGGGTAAATCCGTGGTTGTTTTCCATGAGTCATTCCTCTTTATTGAATTTGTACGGTAACCGTTAAACACGTTAAATCCACTGTTGGATCGGTGCCGCAATCCGTGCCAGTGGCACCCGTGCGCCTAGCGTCATACATGACATTTATGGTAAAAACACCAGCGCCATTGTTGATGACGGTGCCTTGACCGCTTGGTAGTAACAAGGAATTGGTGCTGTTCCAATCATAAATATCTTGCGTCGCCATTTCGGTTGATGTGCAATTGGATGAACATTCGGGATCGGTACCCAGACCGGCAATGTTGTTATATAGACCATCGTCTAATCCATCTGGATTGGCACGGATCCGATCGCTGATCTCATAGGCTTGCATGGTTGCAATGCTTCTTAAGTAACTATCATGATTGAATTGTAAGGATTTTGCGAGTAGTGCGCCGGTACCGAGTAATCCGACACCGACGATGAATACCGTTACTAAGATCTCCACAAAGCTAAAGCCTCGCTGAAAACCCGCGTACATTGGAATACTCCTATCTCGCTTACTCGCTATATTTTAAGAGTAGCAAGGATTAGCCATTTTTCAAGGTTAAAATTCAACCAAAAGAAAATCCTTAAATCGCTAAAGTTCCATATTCAGGAGCCGATAGTTTTTCCAAGAAGGGATGAAAGCATTGGCAAGAAGAGGTGTTAAAAAAATGCGTAATATACGAAGTTGCCGAGGGTTTACCTTAGTTACTGGCTTGATCTTTTTGGTGTTATTAACCATGGTCGGCACAACTTCCATATTAACCAGTGCGGTGCAACAAAAAGCAAGCGGAAATGTTTTTGATAAAGCACGGTCATTTCAATCCGCTGAATCGGCGCTAATTGCCGGGGAAAATTGGATAAATGTGCAGCCAGGCGAGCCATTGGTTGCCAGTGGTTGCTCTCAGCCTTGTGTTGCGCCAATCGATCCCGCTTTGTTTGTGGATGAACAAACGGCTTCATGGTGGGGCTCCAATGGGTTGCAGTTAACAACCGGAACCATCGATGGTGTTGAATCACAACCCTACTATTATCTTGAGTTTATTTCTTTTGTTCCGGACGATGCGACCCTTGGATCCGGGCCGCCAACTGGCGTGAATTATTATCAGGTCTCTTCGGTAGGAACTGGCGGAACGAGTAGCGCGGTTAGTGTGATGACTTCTACCTATTCTAAACGATTCTAACATGAGAGAGTGTCATGAATAAAAGCATTTTAGATAAATTTTTCACGATGGCTTTGAGTTTTTCTATTGCTTTTTGGTGTCCACTGAAGGCAAATGCCGGTGATTTGGATTTGAGTGATACGCCATTATTTGTGACCCAAGGGGCTGCGCCATTAACCATGTTGGTTATGGGTAGAGATCATAAGATGTACTACGAAGCCTATAACGATGCTTCAGATTTAAATGGTGATGGCGTTTTAGATATTACTTATAAGCCAGATGAAATTGATTATTACGGTTATTTCGACTCATATAAATGTTATGCCTATTCAGGGTCAAATAATCGATTTAATCCTGTTTTGGTAACAGCAAACAAGAAATGCAGTGGTTATTGGAGCGGTGATTTTTTAAATTATATAACCACAGCCCGAATTGATGCGCTCAGAAAGGTTTTGTATGGTGGCAGTCGTTATAGTGATAGCAGTTCTTTGACGGTATTACAGCGTTCTCACATTCCGCAAGATGCGCACAGTTGGGGTAAGGAATATAGAGATATTGCAACAAGTGGTTATGATATTCGCGATTACACGCCGTTATCTTTGCCATCATCTAATAACTATCATTTATTTGCTAATACGACCGATCTGAATGATGGGACTGGGTATCCGAAAATGCGCGTGATAACCAATAATTGTCACCGAATTTGGGAGTGGGTCAGCATTGAGCGACCCGTGGCAGATACTAAATTGAAAGGGACTTGTGGGACTCAAACCCTGACACCAACAGACTATACCGTTCGAGTCAAAGTTTGTGATGCTTCCGTGGGGTTAGAAGTAAATTGCAAACAGTATGGATCTTCTTATAAGCCAACGGGTTTGCTTCATGATTTTGGTGAAAATGACAATATGAAATTTGGATTATTAATGGGCTCCTATACTAAGAATGAATCCGGTGGTGTTTTAAGGAAAAATATTGGCAGTATCACCGATGAGATTGATTCCAGCAATGGAACCTTTAATAGCAGCGTAGGCATTATTCGCTCCATCGATAATATCAAGATCATGGGGTTTGGAGGCAGCTATATGCATAATTCCAGCTGTGGCTTCCTGTTCGATCGAGCACCCAATCAAGGGGAATGCCGTATGTGGGGTAATCCGATTGGGGAGATGATGTATGAGACGTTACGTTATTTTTCCGGAAAAGGGTCGCCTACTTCTGAATTTGCCATTGGCTCAGGCGGAGACGACGGTTCATTAAATTTACCACGATCCAGTTGGGATAACCCGTACGATTCGGCTCTAAACCCGCATTGCGCCCGACCAAATATGTTGGTGTTAAGCGATATCAATACCTCTCACGACAGCGATCAAATTCCCGGGAGTTATTTCAGTAGTTTCAGCGGTGATATTCCAATGAATGCGCAAGCGCTAGGGCAAAGCATTTGGGATGGTGAGATGGGCAGTGGTAGCGTTAAACAGATTTTCATCGGACAATCTGGCGCGATTGCCGATAGAACACCATCGGCAAAAACGGTAAGCAGTTTCGGTAATATTCGCGGGCTAGCACCGGAAGAGCCTGCTAAAAATGGCAGTTACTACTCGGCCTCGGTAGCTTATTATGGTTTAAGCAATGATTTAAATTCGGTGGATGACGATCAGAAGACAACAACTTATGTCGTTGCAAATGCTTCACCGGTGCCACAAATTGAAATTCCGGTTAACGGTCAAGTGGTTCGCTTGGTACCGTTTGCTAAATCCGTTTCGGGTTGTATGAATGTAGTGAAGTACCAACCAACCAATCAAATTGTTGATTTTTATGTTGATACGATAACCAGCAACTATGGAAAATTCCTAGTTAATTTCGAAGACTCCGAACAAGGCGCTGATCACGATATGGATGCAATTGTTGAGTATGAATATACGGTTAATCCGGATAATACCATTACCATCGGACTAAACAGTACTTATGCCGCAGGGTGTATTGTGCAGCACATGGGTTATGTCATTTCAGGGACAACACAAGACGGGCCTTATCTGGAAGTGCGCGATATAGACACTGGTGCAAGCAGTGATACCGATTATTTTCTCGATACACCACCCGGACAAGTGCCAGGCGCTGGCTGGAATGATAGCACGCATCTTCCTTTAACCGCGACCCGTACTTTTACGCCTGGTGCTTCGGCGGATTCAGCGGAGTTATTGAATAATCCACTGTGGTATGCTGCAAAATGGGGTGGTTTTATCGACATCGATGGTGACGGGACACCAAATCTGGATGCAGAGTGGGATGCTAATGGCGATGGTGTTCCAGACACGTATTTCTTAGTTTCTAATCCTGCTCAGTTATTTGAGCAATTGTCATCAGCCTTAAATGAGATCATTAGGCGCTCATCCTCTGCTTCGGCGGCTTCACTTAATAGTGGTAGCTTGAATACCGATACTCGGGTTTACCAAGCTGTTTTTAATAGTGAGAGTTGGGCAGGGAAATTGTTGGCCTTCACGGTTAATACGAGCAATGGTGATATTAACACCGATGGTCCAGGGCCGGAAGGCTCATTGTGGGATGCTGGCGAGTTATTAACGGCACAAGATCCCGATAATCGGGTGATTCTCACCGTTAAATCTTCTACTAATACTGGGATCCCTTTTAGAGTTCCCGCCAATTACACCAGCCCCACGAGCGAAGAAATGGATCAGTCGCAATTTGAACTGCTTGCCGAAGATCCCGATACCCATACGGTTAATGCCACAACGGGTGGATATCGATTAAATTATATTCGTGGTGATAAATATTATGAAAGCAGTAGTAACAATGGTGGTACTTTTAGAGACAGAGCGAGTAACTTAGGCGATATTATTAACTCAGAACCAATATTTATCGGAGGCCCAAATTATTTTTATCCAGATGTTTGGAAGCCTGGATTTGCTGAAAACAATCATCCGTACTCTCAATTTAAAGCAACTTATGCAACACGAGCCAAAGTTGTTTATGTCGGAGCGAACGATGGCATGATGCATGCCTTTGATGCCGATACGGGCAATGAATTGCTGGCATTTATTCCTGAGCAACTCATAAAAAAATTAAACCAATTGACTTCTCGAAATTATGATCATCAATATTTTGCAGATGCCACACCAAATATTGGTGATGTTTATTACAATGATGCTTGGCATAGTATATTGGTTTCTGGTCTAAACAAAGGCGGGCAAGCCATTTTTGCTCTGGATGTAACTGATCCAGCAAGCTTTGATGAAGATAATGCAGATAGCATTTATCGATGGCAGTTTAGTGATGCCGATGATGCCGATTTGGGATATACCTTTAGTAAGCCAGCAATCGTTCGGATGAATAATGGGAAGTGGGCCGCTGTTTTTGGTAATGGTTATAATAATACTGAGGCCGATGGTCATATCAGCGGTACCGGCAATGCCGTTTTATATATCGTTGATATGGAAAACGGGTCGTTAATTAAGAAAATTGATACGGGCATAGGAACCGCGCAAGATCCGACAGGAAATAACCATCCCAATGGTTTGGCATCGGTAGCGGTTGTTGACAGAGATGGCGACTACATTGCTGACTTTATTTATGCCGGTGATCTTTTTGGCAACCTATGGAAATTTGATGTCAGCAGTACCACTACGGCGAATTGGGATATTAAAATTAAGGATGGCGCCACCAATAAACCACTTTTTGCAGCGACCGATTCAAGTAATTATGCTCAATCGATCACTTCGCGTCCGAGTGTTATCCGATTAAAAAACCGCCCAGGCTATATGCAAATATTTTTTGGTACGGGGCGATATTTAGGTGTCACGGACAAATCGGATACTCATACCCAAACTTTTTATAGCATATTAGATGATCAATCCAATACCCAGGTGGTGCGCAGTGATTTGCTCCAACAAGCCATTATTGCTGAAAAATCAGTGGCTGGGTTTGATTACAGAGTTGTCAGTGATTCAATGATTGATTACTCCACCCATAAAGGGTGGTACATGGATTTGGTATTTGATGGTAACTATATCGGGGAGCGGGTGGTTTCAGACTCGATTGTGCGAGGCGATAAAATTATATTTTCAACATTAATCCCCAACAATGAAGTCTGTGACTTTGGAGGCGATGGTTGGTTAATGGAGTTAAATATAGAAGATGGTGGACGATTGGATTATTCACCCTTTGATCTTAACAACGATCATAATTTTAACCCAGCCGATTATGTTGAAGTTGATGGTACCCAAGTTCCTGTTAGTGGTCGGAAGTCGACGGTAGGAATTATACCTAAGGCAAGTATTTTATCAGCCGGGGATACGGAATATAAATATACTCCCGGCACCTCTGGTGAGATTGAGAAAATCACTGAAAATCCTGGAGCCATTAAGGAAGGGCGGCGCTCATGGAAACAGCTGAAATAAAAAGTCATTGCGGTGCTATTGAGAGAGGAGCGAGTGTTATGAGATGGCTATTTAACCTGGTATTGCTCGGATGTTTAATGCCAGGCATCGCAACAGCGACTATTTATAAGTGGATAGATGAGCAAGGGATGGTCCATTATGGTGATAATCCAACAAGACAGGCAGAAGAGATTTTTGTGGATCAAACGCCAGAGAATTCATTAAAGGGTGATGACGCGCAAGACACAGACGATGAAGATGACATGGTTAAGAAAACAGAAGTTGATGTTGAATACAATAGAAACTTTCAAGACAACCCGACAGAGGCTGAGTTGCGTGAGCGAGCTAAAACCGATAAGAGCATTATCATTGGGCCACCAGCCGGTCAATTAGGAAGAGAACGGGAATATAATAAGGAGGTTGATCCTAATTTTTCATTTGAGGATGAGCCCTTGTCAGGGGATGGAGAATAGCATGTTATTCATTCAAAAAATTAATAATAACAAAGGAATGACTATCATTGAAGTAATGATAGTACTGTTAATATCTAGCATTATCCTCGGCTATGCGGTTCCTGCATTTACCGAAATCATACGTGGAAACAGTTCAGCAAATTTCGCAAATAACTTCATTGGAGACGTTCAGCTTGCTCGCCTTGAAGCAATTAAACGAAGCACCCCAGTGAGTGTCTGCCCAGCCAGTGATAACAATTTAGACGCCTGTGGATCGAATAGCGACTGGCGAACAGGATGGTTGATATTCGTTGACTCCGATGGCGATGGTGCACTGGCTGCCTCGACAGATTTGATCAAAGTTCATGAAATTACAGAAGACAATATGTCGATTTCCACAGTTAACGCAGTCATTACTTTTTCGGAAGAGGGATTTGCTTCAGCGGGGAGCGGTACTTTCACTATTCAAGCGACCGGTTGTACTGGTGAGCATGCTAAAAGTGTTACCTTGACAGCGGTTGGGCGTACCTCGGTTGATGCCACGACCTGCTCATAACGCGGAGACTACCATGACTATTGCGGCCTCAATGAAATTGCACCAAGGAAGGACATTAATTGAATTAATGATCTCACTGCTTTTAGGCTTGTTTTTAATGGGGCAGTTGGTATATATCTATACCAACAATAAAGCAACCTACCGCTTGCAAAATGGGATGAATCGCGTAATGGAAAATGCCAATTTTCTCTCACATATTATGGCAAAAGATATTAGAATGGCGGGATATCAAGGTTGTGAAAGCACTGGAATTGTTGCAACTTCAAACATTATCACTAGCCCACCGGAAGATGCGGTTTTTACCCAAGATGATGTGATAACCGGGTATGAGGCAACCACCTCGAGCACCTGGAGCCCAGCCCTTCCGACTTCACTAACCGGTGCGGTTGCCGGCGGCACCGATGTCTTGATTATTCGAAAATCAGCAGCGCGTTCTGTTCAGTTAGATACGCCAATGGTGACTCCGACCGATGCGTTATCCGTTCCAAGCCGTCTGAATTTCTCGCAAGGTGACATACTGTTTATTACCGACTGTGATTCGGCTGATATCTTTCAAGCGGGCCTAGGAACAAATTCAACGAGCATCACCCATACTGCGACTGAAAACGATACCGCCAGTTTAACCAATAGTTATGGAGTGGGGTCGATGGTTTCAAATCTAGAGTCCTATATTTACTTTATTCAAGATACTGGGCGTGACAATGCAACCGGCAGCAATATCTTTGGATTATTTCGACGAGATATTAATGGAACCACGATAGAGCTGGCGGAAGGTGTTTCGGATATGGAAATCGTTTATGGTGTAGATACCAGTGCCAATGGTTCAGTGGACAGCTATCTAACGGCGCAACAAGTGGTCGCTGGAAATAACTGGCCTAATGTGAAAAGCATCAATGTTCGGTTACTATTGGATTCAATTGAAGCGGTAAATCCCAAGCCGCAACCTTACCGCTTCAATGGTGCCACGATCACGCCGGCAGATAATCGCCTCTATCGCGAACGCTCTATTTATGTGACGTTGCGGAATCGTTCATTGTAGCGTTAGATACCAGCCACCTCAATTGGCTGGTTTTATGCAGTATAGGCAATAATTTATATCGGTATTTTTACAAAGGTTCGCTTGTTGCGAAAAAGGATGGTATTGAATACCCGTTAATAAAATCGGTTTTAGCCCCGCACTACGACACCAGGTGGTTAATTCCCCGGGCTTGATGAATGAGCGATACACATGAGTGCCTTTGGGGAGTAGATTAAATATATGCTCAGCGCCAACGATAGCCAGTAAAAATGCCTTTACGCTACGATTGATGGTCGAAAAAAAAAGGGCACCATTGGGTTTACATGCTTTCGCACAATCCTGGATTAAAGCGAGTGGATCAGGGACATGCTCTAATAACTCCATACAGGTGACAAGGTCATAAGTTTTTTGATATTGCTGGCAATGACTTTCGCTGTCGACACAGCGATAATCAATCGATAGCGTTGACTCATCGGCATGATGCTTTGCTATAGCAATGAGATCGGCAGATAAATCTATTCCGGTCACGTGCGCATGGCTTTGTGCAAGCGCTTCGGTTAGTAGCCCTCCGCCACAACCAACATCTAGAATCGTTGAGCCAGAAACGGTTGTGTTTTGCGAAATGAATTTTACCCGAGTCTCATTGATGTGATGCAGGGTCTTCATCGGGCCAGCGGGATCCCACCAGCTGTGAGCTTGAGCCGAAAATTTATTGATTTCATCTTGAGAAACGTTATTATTTTCCATGGGTGACCTTAGTGGCTTGTAATAGATTAAAAGGTTTAAAATATCGAATAACTTCCGGATTGGTGATGAAGCTGATGTTGTAGGGGTGCTCAGCGGTAAAGCATGTAAAGGCGTGGGCACTGGGGAGTTTTAATATGGTTTTTGCGATATTACCCAGCAAAATCAGGTCAATTTTTTGCGTATGGCGCGTTAAATCGGAGAGTATGCTTTCGATAAATGGCAGCCAAGCGCTTGCATCGTGTGATTTGGGTTTATCACTTAAAACCAGTGAGGCGTTTAATAATAAAAAGCCATGCTCGAGTAAGTGATTAAATACGTCACTTAATGTCGTCACATAAGTGGTTTTATTTAATTTTGCAATAGCTGGTTGAGAGGTATCACTGGGGCTGAGCAAATCCGCTGCGACTAACAGCATCTTCAACCAATTCCGTAGTGAGGTTGCTCGATTAACTGCTTTACTGAAGCCCTCTGGACTCCAGAGTTCATTGACTGCGGCATCCCAAAAGGCATAGCCATTAGCTGAAATCTTCCTGGGGTAAGGGCTTTCACCAAATAGGATATAACGCACCTCTGGTTTTGGGGTTCGAAAGGCATTAAAAATCCGGTTGATTCCAGGGAGCCAATTTTCCGAGGAAAATAAATGATGCAGGTAACGGCTGTCCAGCGTTGAACACGCACGATGCAGTATGTTGTGCCAGCTCCGATGGTAATCGCTAGTGGCTAATAAATTATGAATGAATTCAGCTTGATGGTTCATGGTAAAAATCAATATTTGAGCTATACTTAGTCGTTGTTCTATATGTAACCAAGGAATGGGACGTATGGTACTTATTGCCGCGACACACCCTGGATTTCGAGCGCAGCAAAAGCATCCCACCGCAACAACCAATGATGTGGTAGTGTACGACAGCCAAGTGGCGGTAACAACGGTACGGCCACACATTTCTGCTGGAGCGGCAGCTATGGTTGCATTTTTACCTGAAAATGAGCACGGTAAACAAAAGGGCAATCCATATCCTATTGCCACTCAAAAAGCCTTGTCCGCTTATCAAGCCGTCGAAGGCATGATTCCGACGTCATCTATTTATACAGAATGTTGTATTGACGAGTACGTTTAAAACCAGTGATTTGGTGTGATTGCTGTAGTTATTTGATTTAATTGGAAATGCTTTCGTAGCCTCAGTGGGTAGTGTATGATCGATTCAAGAGCGTTGACCTTCACAATACCATCTATTTTACAGTAAAGAAAAGCAAAACAACGGACGAAAAATTAGATAATACGATTCAAAGCCAAGTGGAGAAATCATGATTAATAGCGGGGATCACACACGCAAACAGATTATCGATAATGTTAAGATGCTTATTGCCTCCAAGCTGTCGGTACCTGAAGCAAACGTGTTATCAACATTCATTGAGCAATATTACGCAACGGTCTCACCGGATGATTTGGCAGAGCGAAGCTCTGCGGATCTTTACGGTGCACTCATTTCACATTGGAATTTGATTTGCAATCATAAACCGGGTCAAACGCGTATTAAAATTTACAATCCCCATCAAGAGATGAATGGCTGGCAATCCAATCGCACGATAGTTGAGGTGATCTCCGAAGATAAGCCGTTTTTGGTTGACTCTTTGCGGATGGAACTGAACCGAAACGGGTATAATATCTACCTAATTATTCACATGGGGAAAGTCAAGTTTACCCGAGATAAAAATGGCAAGATTGATAAAATTTTAGAGAAAGGCGATCCCAATAAAAATGCATTTATTGAGGCACCTATTTATATCGAAATTGATAGGCAAACCGATCAAAATGCGTTAGCGGAGTTGCACGATAATTTAATGTTTGTATTAGAAGAGGTGAATCAGTCAGTCGCTGACTGGAAGCAAATGACCACTCGGTTAGAGCAGGCAGTCAAAGAATTAGAGCAAACAAGCCGTCATCTTGATCCCGAGCAAGTGAGTGAGTCTATTGATTTCTTAAACTGGCTGCGAAACGATCACTTCACCTTTTTGGGCAGCTGTGAATTTGCACTGCGTCGCGGAGGCGGGGCATTGCATTTAGAAGTGGTTTCCGATAGCCAGCTTGGGATCATGCGGGATGATAGAAGCCAGTCGCCTAAATCACAAAGCAATACCTTAACACCAGAAGCCAGATCCTTACTTGAATCTCAGCAAATACTTATTATTTCAAAATCAGATATGCGTTCTCGAGTCCATCGACCGGTCTATACAGAGAATATTAGCGTTAAACGGTTTGATCAATCCGGTCAAGTTATTGGAGAATTACGAATTGTTGGACTTTACACTTCAGTCGCTTACAACAGCAATCCCAAACACATTCCATTTTTGCGACGAAAAGTTGCACAAGTGTTGGAGCGTTCAGGGATCGATTCAAAAAGCCATGCGGGGAAAACGCTATTAAATATTTTGGAGACTTTACCGAGGGATGATTTATTCCAAGCAACCGTCCACGAATTGCTTGATTTGTCGCTGGGTATTTTACATTTGCAAGAACGTCGCCGGATCCGCTTGTTTGCGCGACAAGATGTGTATGGCCGTTTCATCTCTTGTTTGGTGTATGTGCCGAGGGAACAATTTAACACTGAGTTACGAGAAGCCATCGAAGATATTTTGAAAGAAGAGTTTAATGCTTCTGAAATTAGTTTTGCGCCACAATTTAGTGATTCGGTTTTAGCGAGAATACATTTTGTTATTCGAGTTAAACCCTCGGAAAAATCATCCTATGCTTTACAGCATATTGAACGTCGGTTGGTGGATATCGCCAGGACTTGGCACGACGATCTTGCGGATGCATTATTGGATCATTTCGGGGAGGAACGTGGCCGCATCTTGATGATTGAATACGGGCGTGCTTTCGGAGCCAGTTACCGAGAAGATTTTCTACCGAGAACGGCGGCGTATGATGTGGAGCACTTAGAAAAAATCAAGATAAGCCAGCGACTCGGGATGAGCTTTTATCGGCCGCTGCATGTTGCTGCCAAGGGATTCCTAAGATTTAAATTGTTTAGCCTAGAGCAAACCATTCCTTTATCAGATATTCTGCCTATGCTGGAAAACATGGGTTTGCGGGTGCTCGGTGAGCGGCCCTATCGCTTAATTAGCAAGTCAGGCACTTCATTTTGGATTAATGATTTTGGCATGATGCATCAAGATGGTGATGAGCTCAATGTAGAGGATATCAAAGATAAATTCCATGAAGCCTTTAGTCGAGCCTGGTATGGTGAAATAGAGAATGACGGGTTTAATCAGCTGGTATTGGCTGGTAACATGAGTTGGTATGAAACCAATATATTTCGATCTTATGCTAAGTATTTCAAGCAAATTAACTTTACCTTTAGCCAAAACTACATCGAGAAAGTAGTAACCAAGCATGCCAATATCGCTAAGATGATATTAGAGTTATTTTACGCACGCTTTGATCCAAACTCCCCGGTTAGTGAAATTGACACACAGATTATCGAAGACAAAATTATAGAAGCATTAGAGGCTGTATCCGTTTTAGATGAAGATCGCATAATGCGTCGCTATCTTGAAGTGATCAAAGCAACTTTACGCACTAATTTCTTTCAGCTTGATTCCGATGGCAAGTTTAAATCGTATATCTCATTTAAACTAGCCTCAGATCAAATTCCTGAAATACCATTACCTTTTCCTAAATTTGAAATTTTCGTCTATTCTCCCGATTTTGAAGGAGTGCATTTACGCGGCGCCAAAGTTGCAAGAGGGGGCTTAAGATGGTCCGATAGGCGAGAAGACTTCCGCACAGAAATTTTAGGCTTGATGAAAGCCCAAAGTGTAAAAAATGCAGTCATTGTTCCGGCAGGCGCAAAAGGTGGCTTTGTTCCTAAGCGACTTGTTCCAGACGCTTCACGGGAACAAACGATGCAAGAGGTCGTGTGTTGCTATCAAAACTTCATTCGTGGATTATTAGATATTACGGACAATTTTTTACAAGGCGTCATTGTTAAGCCTAACGCGGTTCGATGCTATGATGAAGATGATCATTATCTTGTGGTCGCTGCCGATAAAGGCACAGCAACTTTTTCTGATACAGCAAATCAGATTTCAAAAGAATATGGATTCTGGTTGGGTGATGCTTTTGCTTCTGGCGGTAGCGCTGGATATGATCACAAAAAAATGGCGATAACGGCTCGTGGCGGATGGGTGTCTGTACAACGTGCTTTTCGCGAATGTGGCATTAATATACAAAAGACACCTTTTACTGTCGTGGGCATTGGCGATATGAGTGGTGATGTCTTCGGTAATGGTATGTTGTTGTCTCCGACTATCAAGTTAGTGGGGGCATTTAATCATATGCATATTTTTATAGATCCCGATCCCGATATGGTTAAAAGCTTTGCTGAGCGGCAACGATTGTTTGCTTTGCCTCGTTCGACTTGGGAAGATTATAATTTAGATCTGATATCTAGGGGTGGTGGTGTTTTTAAGCGGACCGCAAAATCCATACGGCTAACACCCGAAATGAAAGCGCTGCTTAGTGTTAACAATGACATTGTCGTACCAAATGAATTAATCAGGGCGTTGCTAAGAGCGCCTGTTGACTTGATATGGAATGGCGGGATTGGGACTTATGTAAAATCCTCAAGCGAGAGCCATGCCAGCGTGGGCGATCGCACCAATGATGCATTGCGAGTGAATGCAAATGAATTATGCTGTAAAATAATTGGCGAAGGCGGAAATCTCGGGCTAACACAACTGGCGCGGGTTGAGTTTTGTTTAAATGGTGGGATGGTCAACTCAGATTTTATTGATAATTCAGGCGGGGTTGATTGTTCAGATCATGAGGTTAATCTCAAGATTTTACTCAATGGCATTATCACCAATGGCGACATGACGGAGAAGCAACGCAACCAGCTTCTATTGGAAATGACCGATGAGGTTGCTAATCTTGTGCTAGACAATAATTACCAACAAACGTTAGCGATAAGCATTTCTGAACGAAGAGCACCTGAATATGTTGAATTGCATACGCGCTTTATTCAAGATCTGGAGCGAGCCAAAAAAATTAATCGCAAATTAGAATTTTTACCAACCGATAAAGCATTACGAGAAAGAAAGTCTAAAAACGCTGGGTTAACGCGCCCGGAAATCGCGATATTACTAGCGTATAATAAAATCGTACTTAAAGAAGCGATTCTGGATTCAGAGGTTCCTGATGATGAGTATCTTTCTAAAACGATTGAAACGGCATTCCCACGGGTTATTGCCGAGCGCTTTCATGATGCACTCTATGCACACAGCTTACGTCGAGAAATAATCGCCACACAGCTGAGCAATCAATTGGTTAATGAGATGGGGGTCACTTTTTTACATCGATTACATGATGAGACGGGTGCCCCCATGACGGTTATTGTTAGGGCTTATCGTATTGTTCGCGATTTATTTGATGTATCAAAAACATGGTCTGAAATTCGCGCATTAGATTATATGGTTTCAAGTGATATTCAATATCGGTTACATATAGATATGATGCGCTTGATCCGACGCTCAACTCGGTGGTTTTTGCGCAATCGTCGCGTACATTTGATGGTTGAATCAACAATTGCGGAGTTTAAGCCAGGTATCCAAATTTTAACAGAGCATTTGCCAACTTTGATAGTAGGCGCGGAACGCGAAAATATTGAGAAAAGCGCCCAAGAGTATATTGAAAAAGGTGTGTCATCCATGTTGGCTGAAAAAATTGCTTACAGTCGGGCGATGTTTTGCGCGCTTGATATTATTCAGGCCGCACATCAATATGCGATGAGTATAACTGAAGTGGCCAATATGTATTTTTCACTTGGTGATAAATTAGAGTTATCTTGGGTGCGAGAGCAATTGACGATGCAACCGGTAGATAGCCGCTGGGATGCATTGATTCGGGAAGCATTGCGGGATGATTTAGATTGGCAACAGCGTGACTTAAGCATTGCGGTATTGTTCCATCATATTAAATCTCAGAATTTTGCTGAAAAGATTGATGAATGGGCTAAGTCACATAAAGGCTTGTGCCACCGATGGGAGCAGATGCTTGCTGATCTGCGATCTCGCTCGGTGCTGGATTTTACCATGTTTTCAGTGGCGGTTCGTGAACTTTTGGATTTAGCACAAACGAGTGTGCATCATCCTCAGGTTGTTGCGAATATTCCTATCTTAAGCCAGCAGAATGGGGCGAAGCAGAATGAAGTGGTTGCTTATGCGGCGCTTGAAAAGACCATGAAATCGCATCGCGAAAAAGCTTCACGCAAATCGAAATCTTCTTCAATAACGAAAGGAAGTTCGTAGCGATTTTTAACGATTGTTTATGGGACAATTCCAAGTGTGAGTGGATTGTCCCAGGGTGGATCATCCGGTTAATGTAAGATTGCAATTTCTTTATCAATAATACCCAGTCGCTCCAGGCGTTCTATTGAGGCGAGCACTTGGCTCTCATCGAGACCCGTTCGCTGACAGACTTCTTGAATAACAGTTGGTGTTAAAACACCATACAAACAGGTGGCATCTTCTCTTCGGATTTTCAAGATGATTTTTTTTGCGTTCATGGTTAAGGTCCTTAAAAATTTCTCTGTGGGGGTACTTTAAGTCTAATCAACCAATCTTAAGGGAAGCTTAAGCTTATGGGTGACGATTCACCTAAAACGTGCAGAAACATCGAAAGTACAACAAAAGCAACCCATTCCTTAAGCGCGAAAGACCAAGGCTTTGCCTTGCCCGTCGTCAAAACCATAAAAGCAACCCATTTTCTTTAGGCAATGGGTAATGCTTAAGAGGGGGAAATCAAACAAGTTGTTAGGGAAATATTTCGCAGTGAATTGATTGCATCAGGGTGATTATTGTTGCACAATAATAGCCCTAATGACACCGGCAGTCTGGAGTTTCCCATGGTAGAAGAAGCTATCCTAATTGATACGACATATCCCACTGGATCAAAAAGTGTTGCCGTAAAGGGTAGCCAAATGCACTATATTGAGCAAGGCGAAGGTGATCCCATTCTATTTGTGCATGGGATCCCAACCAGTTGTTATCTCTGGCGAAATATCATTCCGAACTTGGCTCAAGTTGGGCGTTGTCTTGCGGTTGATTTAATAGGCATGGGCCGATCCAGCAAACCGGATATTCAGTATACTGTTTTTGAACATATTGATTATCTTAGGACTTTCATTGAAACATTAAATTTAAAAAATATAACGTTGGTAATGCATGGTTGGGGCTCGGTGATTGGCTTCGAAGTGGCAAGACAGTTGCAAGATAGGGTTAAAGGACTGGCCTTTCTGGAGGCGCATGTCCGCGTTCCAGAAAATCGCGACAGTGTTTCATTACCCGTGCAAGAGTTAACGATGATTCTTGATTTGCCCGATGGTGGCTTTGATGTTGTTATGAACAGTAATTATTTTGTGAATCGGGTGTTACCTCGCGGCTGTTTACGTAATTTAAGTTCAGAGCAGATGCAATACTACCGTGAGCCCTTTATAGAGCCAGGTAGCGCCAAACCGCTGTGGCAATATTTACAAGATGTGCCGCTTTCTGATGATGATGATTGCGAAGTAACCGCACTCATTAATAATTACTCGCACTGGTTACAAAGCGCACCGCTCCCTAAATTAATGATGTATGCAATCCCAGGATTTGTAACGTGTGTTTCAACCATAGCATGGGCTAAACGCAACCTTTCAAATTTACAAACAGTCGATATTGGAGAATGCTTACATTACGCCCAAGAATCCAATCCATACACAATTGCAAATGAATTACGCAGTTGGTATGAAAAGCTGTGATTTTTTGCTCGTGAAACCACCAGAGCTTTGATTTGATTTTTTTATTAGCACCGATGGCTCGATTCGCTAAGCGAATTATTGAAAAAATCGTTTAAAGACTTGCATTTGGGTGTCAAATTATTCTAAAGTAGGGCTCATTGTCTTTTTCTCTGTGAGGCAATAATTGTTACCATATGGGTACCCTTAAGCCACATATGGGATAAACATGGAGTCTGGTTTTTAATTTTAAAGGGGATTCGAGCGTTATGAAAACATCTACTATTAAAGGCGTTGCATTAGCTGCAGTGGCAGCGGTTATGGCATTATCAATGGGTGGCTGTGCTTCTCATGGTGGTGTTGGTCTTAGCTGCCGTCAACCAATGCAAGGCTGTAAAGGCATGAATGCTTGTAAAGGTCGATCAGTCGGTTCAAAACGAGATATGCACAAAAATTCTTGTTCTGGCCGCTAATACACCTATTGCAGTTTGCAATCGCTTATGTCAGGTCCAAGGTAATAATCTTTAGACCTGACATTTGTTTTTAAGAGTATAGAAAATCATGGCAATAGCAAATTATCCTCAGATTGGATTTGGCTTAGGATTGCGTCCGCCACATTATGTAGAAGTATTAGAGACGCCGGATTTGAATGTGGATTGGTTTGAAGTCATCTCTGAAAATTTCATGGTTCCTGGCGGTCGGCCGTGGTATTTCCTTGATAGAGTCAAAGAACGGTATCCGATTGTATTGCATGGTGTTTCGTTGTCGATAGGGAGTGTGGATCCATTAGACTTCGCATATCTCAAGGCATTGAAACGATTAATTGATCGGGTTAATCCAGTATGGGTTTCTGATCATCTTTGCTGGACTGGTGTTGATGCATTCAACACGCACGATTTATTACCTTTACCCTATACCGAAGAAGCATTGGATCATGTCGTAGCGCGCGTGCAACGAGTCCAAGAGTTCTTAGGGAGACAAATTCTATTAGAAAATCCGTCAACCTATGTCAATTTTGTTGAATCAACGCTGACAGAGTGGGATTTTTTGTCGTTAGTTGCTGAGCGTTCAGATTGTTTGATATTGCTCGATATTAATAATATCTATGTGAATGCTTATAATCACGGCTTTAACTCTGATCGATATTTGGATCGCATTCCACAAGATAGAGTGTTGCAATTTCATATGGCCGGCCATACCAATAAGGGTAATTACATTATCGATACGCATGATGCTGCGGTTATTTCGCCTGTTTGGGCGCTTTACCAAAAAGCGCTTGGTAGATTTCCACATGCTGCCACTTTAATTGAGAGAGATGACCATATTCCGTCATTGTCTGAGTTACTGGGGGAGCTTAATAAAGCCCGAGCGCTTGCTCAACGGGTATCAACCAGTAATTGCTTGCGTGATCCGATAAGTAAGGAATTTGCACTATGAAATCATTGGCTGAGACGCAACGCGCTTTCCAACACTATTTACTTTCAGGCGATAATACAATAGAAAGTTCTATCGTAAATTTATACGAGCGATATGCACAAAATCGCATGGCGGTCTATGGCAATATGTATTCCATTAGATTGCAAGAAGTGATTCGGGAGGAATTTCCATTATTGGCTTTTGTGTTAGGTGACGAAAAATTCACTGCGTTAGTAGCGACATATATTCGTGAATACCCCTCTAAACATTATTCGATAAGGTATTTTGCCGATCAGTTTATTACCCACATTAAAAATTTTAATCCCGGCGCCGGGGACTTGCATCGTGAAATTGCTGAGTTTGAGTGGCAATCCGTTAATGTTTTGGATGAAAGCGATGCTCCAGTATTAACGTTTGTCGATCTGCAAAGTGTGCCACAAGAAAATTGGCCAAATCTCCAAATTGATTTTCATCCAACAGTACGCCCCTTATGGTTGCATTGGAATATTGCCGATCTATGGATTGCGTTTGACGATGGCGCATCATTACCTGAGGCGGAATATTCTAAAGAGCCCACGCTGAACATTGTGTGGCGCAAAGTTATTACGCCTTTTTGTGACATTTACCATGGGATTGAAGCCAAAACTTTTTTGGCAGCCAGCGATAAAATGAATTTTTCTGAGATTTGTGAAATGCTTTGTCAAGAAATGCCTGAGGAGGAAGTTCCAGGATTCGCGGTCAACCAATTAGCGAAGTGGTTTAATCAAGGGATCGTTACTAATTTAAGCTATTAGCCTTTTACTCGACAGAGGCCACTTCAATGACTGGCTCTATCCGTAAGGTATTTTCTAATTCAACTTTTTCTATTTTTTCAAATCGAGAAGTGATCTTATTGGCAGAGATGCTGGCATCACTAATATCTTGCTGTGCTTGATTAATGTGTGTTTTAAGATTGTCCATCCGTTTTTGAAAGCGCATAAAATCTTTTGCCAGATAAGCGAGGTGTTCTTGAATGATGTGAATTTGTTTTCGGGTTGCGGCATCTTTTAGTACGGCGCGCGCGGTCGTCAGGACTGCCATGAGGGTGGTTGGTGAAACAATCCAAACATGGGCTTGTTGCGACAGGGTAATAATTTCTGGGAATTTAGCATGGAGATCAGCAAAAATGGCTTCTGCGGGTATAAACATGAGTGCGCCATCTGCCGTTTCTCCAGGGAGAATGTATTTTTCAGCGATATCTCTAATATGCATTTTAACATCTTGGCGAAAGGCTGCCTCATGAATGCGTTTTTCCTGCTCTGACAGGGTGTTGTCGATATATTTGCGATAGTTTTCTAAGGGAAATTTTGCATCGATAACGACATTGCCGGTGGGCTCAGGTAGCCATAAAATACAATCCGCACGTTTGTGATTGCTTAGGGTGTGCTGGAAAGTAAAATCCGTTTCTGCAAGCAGATTTCTAATTATTCCAGAAAGTTGCACTTCCCCAAAAGCGCCCCTGGCTTGTTTGTCTGAGAGGATTTCTTGTAAGCTGACAATATTGGTAGAGAGCGCCGCTATCTCATGTTGTGCTCTATCAATTAAAGCCAATCGCTTTATCACATCGGTAAAGGTGGCATTGGTTTTCTCAAAGCCATCACTTAGCCGCTTTTCTACGGATGCGCTGATTTTGTTTAGCTGATCATTGGTATTTTGAGTTAGGGTTTCAAATTGATCCCGCAGTAATAGCGTGTTTTGATTAAGTGTTAAATTGATTTGTTCGCGAATATCTTTGCTCGACAATTGCAACGTGTTTTGCAGGGTTGTTATTGCATTAATTTGTTGCTTATCGATGTCGGTGCGAAAATTTTGAAAATTTTGGAGGAGTTGATGGTTTTCATCTCGTAGCGATTGGTACAAGGTTTCAAGCTTTGTGTGGCCATGAGATTGATCTTTCGTCTTATTGAGCAGATATAAGCTCATGAAAAAATTTAGGAGCAGTAATGCCAAGATCAAATAGAGGGGCCATTCGAGCATGTTAAGATTTTCCTGTTAGCAAGAGTCGTGTACAATAATACCCATCGTACCGAAAGATGGGTATACGTGGGTAACCATCAAAATTGGAAAATTAATGGCCATCACCAGACGTAAAAAGATATCACAAATCGATACCGTTGCTCCAGAGCAAGAACATGATTTGGCGTTATTTATTGTTGGGTTATTATGCCAATTTTGCGGCTTGGCGCTATTGGTCTTTACAATTTTTACCATTCCATTTTTATTTTTTGGCGTTCAGTATGCGGTTCCAGAGTTTGTATATCATCTGAGGCTCCCTATTGAGCAGGGTTTAGCGGATCTGCTTAAAGTCACTGTTATTGTATCGCCAACATTACTTTTAATTGTATTATTCTTTTTCGTGGCAAGATGCATTACCATCCGCCTTGAGATTCAACAATTACCGGATGATCACGAAAAGCGCAAAAATGTTCGTATCACCAAGCTCCGTTGGTATACTGTTTTAATGTTGGTTTTTGCCACAGTTTTTATGGTGCTCATCATGCAGTGGATTCTGTATAAAGACTTCTTAAAATTAATCGAGCAGGTAGGGAAGGAGGTGAGACATGTGTTTTAGTAAATGGCTTTTAATTCTTCTGGTGAGTGGGGTTGTTTTAGCGGGTTGTGATAAGCACTCGGGTGAAACAAATAAAAACTCAAAGCCATCAAGTAGTCAAACGACAAGTCCCCTTAACAAGAAAAATATTGTAACCAATCCGGAAGTGATTGATGCACCCGCTAGCAACGCATACGGCGGTCAAGAAGTTAATATCAATCCGGATAAAGCCGCGAGTGTGGTTCCTGCCTTTCCAAAATATATTAAGGGGAATGGACAAGGCGATTACGAAGCACTACCAACACAATCACTTGAGAATCTTAAAGAACAGCAAGAGCAAGAACAACAGCACATTCGCGATGAGCAAGTCGATAACCGCTTTAAGGGCTCTTAGGTTTTCCGCTTAAGTCATGTTTCCAAATTCATAGCCAATGCCTCTAACAAAATGGTAACTTTATCGAAAGTTTCTTGATATTCAGAATCCAGCTCTGAATCATAAACCAATCCACCGCCAGCATGGCAATAAATAGTGTCGTTGGCCCACTGTAAGCTACGAATCGCAATATTTGAGTCCATTGTTCCAGAATGGCTGATGTAGGCAATGGAGCCACAATATAGGCCTCGTGAAATGGTTTCCAATTCTTCAATGATTGCCATCACGCTGATTTTGGGTGCCCCTGTGATAGAGCCGCCAGGGAAACAGTTTTGTAATAATTGGATAGCAGAAACATGCGGAGATAACGTTGCGGTCACTTCGCTTACCAAGTGATGCACATTGGCATAAGATTCAATTTTAAATAACTCAGGAACCTTTACCGACTCTGGTAAGCAGGTTTTACTGAGATCATTGCGCATAAGATCAACAATCATTACATTTTCTGCTCGATCTTTTAGGCTGTTTTGCAGTTGTTTTGCATATTCTACATCGATGTTGGGATCTGAGTGCCGTGGTCGGGTACCTTTAATTGGTTTGGTGGAAACCCGACGGTCTTCTTTGCAGAGCAAAAATCTTTCTGGAGAATGGCTTAAAATAGCGAAGTCAGGTGTTTGCAAAAACGCTGAAAATGGTGCTGGATTAATAAGTCGAATATGTTGATAAGCGGCTAGTGGTGAGCCAGATATTTTTGCTGAAAAGCATTGGGCAAGATTAACTTGATAGCAGTTACCTTGGCGAATATGTTTTTTAACTTGCTTAAATTTTTCAGCGTATTCTGCATAGCTCATATGCGCCTGAAATTTGGTTTTAAGGATAAAACTATCCTCAAAGCTATCGTGTTCTGAAGTCAACAGCTGATGGAGCTGTGATATCAGCTCGAAGGTGTCTGTCTGTAGTAAATGACTCACGAATTGACATAACTGTCGCTTATGATCCACGATAAGTGCCCAGTCATAAATGCCAATGAAACAATCAGGTATTGGAATTTTGGGCAAATGCGCGGATGGAATTTCCTCAAGAAGGTGGCACAAATCATAACCGAAATAGCCACAAGCACCACCACAGAAGGGGATGTTTGGGTGTTGGCAATCAAGCTTAGGGCAATAGGCTTCGATTAATTCAAAAGGACTCCTTCGAGAGGTTTCATGATGATTTTTGCCGGTGATCAGCGTTTCTTTATCTTGAGTTTGCAGTGTGAGCCAGGGGCTGGCCGTTACCAGATCAAAGCGAGAATTTGCACCACTGGATTTACCACTATCAAACCAAATTAAATTGGGCAAATTTTTCATTTTGTTAATGTAGTCAAAGACAGTAACCGGATAAGGAATTTCTAATTGGAATAGTTTTGACATATTGTTGCTCACGAGAAAACTATAATTTGAGAATATACGCTGTTTAATTGTGCTTTGTCTTCTGTCTTATTACTTCCGAAGGTATACTCGCCTTGAAAACTAGGAAATTCGTGGTCTTTATTATGGCAAAGCATTCAATTTGCGTCACCCCTGAACTTGAGCAATATATGCTAGATAGGTTTCTACAAGAATCTCCAGCGTTACAACAACTCCGAACGGAAACCCAACGCTTGGGCAATGCTGCAAATATGATGATATCGCCCTTGCAAGGGCAATTTATTGCGTTGCTCATCAAGGCAACAGCCGCAAAACGTATTCTCGAACTTGGGACGTTTACCGGGTACAGTACGTTATGGATGGCACAAGCCGTAGAGGCGTCGGGACAGATCATTACGTGTGACATTAATAAAAAAACAACGCAAATAGCAGAAGAACATTGGGAAAAAGCGAGAGTCAACAACCGCATTGAATTAAAATGCGGTGTCGCTTTGGAAGTAATAGAGCAAGCGCTATTGCCAAGCTACCCCAACTATTTTGATATGATTTTTATCGATGCGGATAAGGCCAATATTGTTAAATATTATGAGTACGCCATTTTATTAGTACGAAGCGGTGGTTTGATTTTAATAGATAATGTCTTGTGGGATGGCGCGGTTCTTGATAATTTAGACTTAAGCAAGCAAACAGCGGCTATTTGCGCACTAAATGAAAAAGTTAAAGCGGATGCGCGCGTGGAGATTAGTATATTGCCACTTGGGAACAGTATGTTGCTTGCCAGAAAAAAACATAGCCATTATCAGGGTAGTGACCAGTAGTGACCATATATAGATAGGTACTTGGATTTTGACGCCGGGCAAGGCAAAGCCTTCTATACTTAATGTTATACTTACTTTCGATGTTTCGGCAGGTTTTGGGTGAATAGTTACGGAGTATTTTATATGAGCGAACACAACATTCATAATAATCCATTACAAACAAATGGGTTCGAATTTTTAGAATTTTCAACGCAAGATGGCGTTAAGCTTGCCAACGATTTTATTAAAATGGGTTTCGAAGTCAGCGGGCATCATTCAGTAAAAGAAATCAATCATTTTGTGCAAGGCGATATAAACTTTATTATTAATACCGCTGAAAATAGCCATGCGCTCAATTTTTCAAAACAGCATGGTCCGAGTGTGTCGGCCATGGGCTTTCGAGTTGCTAATGCACAAGAAGCATTTGAGAAAGCTATCCAAGCAGGTGCAACAGCTTATCAAGGTCAAAATGGCGAAAAGACATTTGATTTGCCTGCAATTTTTGGAATTGGTGGTTCTTTAATCTATTTGGTAGATAACTATGGCAGCAAAAGTAATATATACCAAGATTATCTCGAAGAGCGAGAAACAAGAGCGGTTAAATTTATTAGCTCAGGGTTAACTTATATCGATCACGTGACCCATAATGTCTTTCGTGGCAATATGGCGCAATGGGCTAAGTTTTATGAGGATATTTTTAACTTTCGTGAAATTCGATATTTTGATATCAAAGGCAAGATGACGGGGCTTATTAGTAAAGCGATGACAAGTCCATGTGGTAAAATTCGCATTCCCTTAAATGAATCGACCGATGAGCACTCTCAAATTGAAGAGTTTTTACGAGAATACAAAGGCGAAGGCATTCAGCATATTGCTTTAGGCTCTGCTGATATTTATTCCAGTGTTGAGATGCTACAAGCCGATGGTGTTGCGTTTTTGTCAACCCCTGAAACCTATTTTGAAATGATCCCTAAGCGTATCCCAAGTCATGGCGAAGATCTCGATAGATTGAAAAAATTTAACATATTGATTGATGGCGATCCCAACGACAAAGGATTATTGTTACAAATATTTACTGAAAACATGCTTGGCCCTGTTTTTTTTGAAATCATACAACGAAAAGGTAATGAAGGGTTTGGGGAGGGAAACTTCCAAGCACTGTTTGATTCGATTGAGCTTGATCAGGTCCGTCGCGGCGTCTTGAAAATCGATTAATAAAACGGTAAATAAGCTATTAAAGCTAGGGCCTGTCGACATTTGCAACCGAAAAAGCGAGTGTCAACAGGCCCTATTAATTCTGGAGAATAGTGATGAAATTGGCAACCTTAAGAACCGGCGCTCGAGATGGCGAATTGATTGTTGTTAATCGGCAATTGACTCGAGCTGTCAAAGTTCCTCACCTTGCGCTAACGCTGCAAGCCGCTTTAGATAAGTGGAGCACCGTTGAAGATAAATTGCGAGCAACCTATAAAAAATTGAACACCGGGGGCTGTGCCGAAGATTTTGCATTGGATGCACTCACCTTGGAATCGCCTTTGCCACGGGCTTATCAGTGGGCGGATGGCAGTGCTTATGTCAACCATATGGAATTAGTGCGAAAAGCACGTGGCGTTGAAATGCCCGAAAACTTTTGGACGGATCCCTTAATGTACCAGGGCGGTTCTGATGCGTTTTTAGGGCCTAAGGATCCTATTTTGGTAGCAAATGAAGCATGGGGAATCGACTTTGAAGCAGAAGTGGGTGTGATAGTTAACGATGTGCGCATGGGGATTACACCGGATGAAGCAAAGGCATCAATTTTACTGGTATTGTTAATCAATGATGTTTCGCTTAGAAATTTGATTCCTGCTGAATTGGGCAAAGGTTTTGGCTTTTTTCAAAGCAAGCCCAGCAGTGCTTTTTCGCCGGTGGCTGTGACACCAGATGAGCTAGGGGCGGCTTGGGATGGTGGTAAAATACACTTACCATTAATTACCCATTTCAACGAGAAACCATTCGGTATGCCAAATGCAGGTGTCGATATGACATTTGATTTCCCGAGCTTAATTGCGCACGCTGCTAAAACGCGGCCTTTGAGTGCTGGCGCTATTATTGGTTCGGGAACCGTTTCCAATGTCGATCGATCTAAAGGTTCTTCTTGCTTGGCGGAGCGGCGGATGTTGGAAATAATTAAAGATGGCAAAGCAACAACAGAGTTTATGCATTTTGGTGATCGGGTTCGTATCGAGATGTTTGATGAGGAAAACCAATCTATTTTTGGTGCAATTGATCAAACAGTGGAATGTTATAACGATTAATTTGGAGGAGAGATTAGCTTATGGCGTATAAAAAAATTAAAGTCCCTACGAATGGTGAAAAAATCACTGCGGCGCTGGATGGTACATTGCAGGTGCCATCTAATCCCATCATCCCTTATATCGAAGGCGATGGCACTGGGGTTGATATTACCCCAGTCATGAAGAAAGTAGTCGATGCCGCGGTTGAAAAAGCATATTCAGGTAAAAGAAAAATTGCGTGGATGGAAATTTATGCCGGCGAGAAGGCAACAAAAATTTATGATAAAGATGATTGGTTGCCAGAGGAAACATTAACCGCGATTCGTGACTATTTGATTGCAATAAAGGGCCCATTAACAACACCGGTTAGCGGCGGTATTCGCTCATTGAATGTGGCTTTGCGGCAACAGCTGGATCTCTATGTTTGTTTGCGCCCGGTTCGTTATTTTCGTGGCACACCAAGCCCAGTTTGTGCGCCAGAGCAGGTGGATATGGTGATTTTTCGTGAAAACTCAGAAGACATTTATGCCGGTATCGAATGGCCCGCTGACTCGATAGAAGCCAAAAAAGTAATAGATTTTTTACAAAAAGAAATGCAGGTGAAGCAAATTCGCTTTCCAGAGCACTGTGGTATTGGGATCAAACCCGTTTCACAGGCCGGATCGGCGCGTTTGATAGTGCGAGCAATACAATATGCGATTGATAATAACAGAGACTCTGTCACGTTAGTCCATAAAGGCAATATCATGAAATTCACCGAAGGGGCGTTTAAAGATTGGGGTTACCAAGTCGCCAGAGAGCAGTTTGGTGCCAAACCAATTGATGGTGGCCCCTGGCATCAATTTACCAATCCCAATACGGGGAAAAATATTGTTATTAAAGATGTCATAGCCGACGCTTTCTTGCAGCAAATTCTCATGAGACCCGCAGAATATAGTGTTATTGCAACTTTGAATTTAAACGGAGATTATATATCTGATGCCCTTGCTGCAGAGGTGGGCGGCATTGGAATTGCTCCTGGTGCTAACATCGGAGAAAAAGTTGCCGTGTTTGAAGCTACCCATGGTACGGCTCCGAAGTATGCCGGCCAAGATAAAGTAAATCCAGGCTCCTTAATTTTGTCTGCGGAAATGTTATTGCGCCATATTGGCTGGATGGAGAGTGCTGATTGCATTATCAAAGGCGTAGAAGGCGCAATTGAAGCTAAAACAGTAACTTATGATTTTGAGCGATTGCTAGATGGTGCGACTTTGCTTTCCTGCTCGCAATTCGGTGAGGCGATTATTAAGCAAATGTAACGCGAGTTCACACTTCGTAATTTGTCTGGTGTATGATAGAAACATGCGGTGCTTTCGTGCCGTGTGTTTTTTGTAGAGTCATTTTAGTGCCATTACGATTAATTATGGGTAAAAGTGCGATAAGTACCGGAAGCCAGTAAAATTATTATCCAACATGTCATAATTTATTATTTTTGCGATAAGGTTAAGAAAAAATAAGAATTCTCGACTAAGGTTATAGTATGAGTGATATCAAAGTAGTAGGAGATGTTGCGGTTCAAGAGGCTAAAGCACAGGTTAAACGGCCTCCGTTATATAAAGTTGTTTTATTTAATGACGATTATACTCCTATGGACTTTGTGGTAATGGTGTTGCGAAAGCATTTTGCGAAAACAGAAGAGGAGGCCACCAATATCATGTGGCAGATCCATACAAGGGGTAAAGGGATTTGTGGTGTTTTTTCGAGAGATATTGCAGAGACAAAAGTTGTGATTGTAAATGATTTTTCTCGAGAGCATGACAACCCACTGTTGTGTGCGATGGAACCGGAGTAATTTAAGGAAGAAATAAAATGGAGAACGGATGCGGGTTATTTAGAGCCGATAAAGTCCCTGATGGAGGTGACGTATGCTAAATAAGGAACTTGAACATACGCTGAATCTTGCTTTTAAAGAGGCGAGTCGTAAGCGACATGAATTCATGACAGTCGAACATTTGTTGCTGGCATTATTAGATAATCCTTCAGCAGCCAATGTCCTCCGTGCTTGCGGTGCCAATGTCAGCCGATTACGAGTCGACTTGGTTACTTTTATCGATGAAACGACTCCGTTGATCCCCTTAGGAGAAGAGGGGCGAGAAACGCAACCGACCTTAGGTTTTCAACGGGTTATTCAACGAGCGGTGTTTCATGTGCAATCGGCTGGACGCTCTGAAGTAACGGGAGCAAATGTTTTAGCGGCTATTTTTAGTGAGCAAGAAAGTCAAGCCGTTTATTTTTTGCGCCAAGAAAACATTACCCGCTTGGATGTCGTTAACTACATTTCTCATGGTATATCAAAAGTACAAAGCCAAGAAGATGGACCGCAGATCGCCCCAAGCCAGGATGAAGACATGGGCGGCGATCACGCATCCCAAAGTCCTTTGGAAGCTTATGCAACTAATTTAAATGACAAAGCTCGTTTAGGACAAATTGATACGTTAGTTGGTCGTAAAGCGGAAGTGATGCGTGCCATACAAGTGCTGTGTCGTCGTCGTAAAAATAATCCTTTATTAGTTGGTGAGGCTGGCGTAGGTAAAACCGCTATTGCCGAAGGACTGGCGAAAATGATTGTTGACGGTGAAGTGCCGGATATTATTTCCGGTGCGGTTGTCTATGCTTTAGATCTCGGTGATCTGTTGGCGGGCACTAAATATCGTGGTGACTTTGAGAAACGTTTGAAATCATTATTGCAAGAATTGAAGCGACATCCCGGTGCGATATTGTTTATCGATGAAATTCATACAATTATCGGTGCCGGTGCGGCTTCGGGTGGTGTGATGGATGCCTCTAACTTGATCAAACCCATGCTAGCCAGTGGTGATCTCAAATGCATGGGATCGACGACCTACCAAGAATATCGCGGTATATTTGAGAAAGACCGAGCATTAGCGCGGCGCTTCCAAAAAATTGATGTGGTTGAACCTTCGGTGGATGAAACTTTTCGTATTCTGAAAGGGTTAAAAAACAGTTTAGAAGAGCATCACGGCGTAAAATACTCACTGGCTGCATTGAAAGCAGCTGCGGAATTATCTTCACGTTATATCAATGATAGGTTCTTGCCAGATAAAGCGATCGATGTGGTGGATGAAGCGGGTGCTTATCAAGCGTTACAAGGGGTTTCTAAGCGCAAGAAAAATATCGGTGTTCCGGAAGTGGAGGCCGTTATTGCTAATATGGCGCGGATCCCACCCAAAACCATATCTAAATCAGATAAAGAAGTTTTGGGCAGCTTAGAGCGTGAATTAAAAATGCTGGTGTATGGTCAGGACAAAGCGATTGAGGCACTGGTTTCCGCCATCAAATTGTCTCGCTCAGGACTTGGCGATACTCAAAAACCAGTGGGCAGCTTCTTATTTACAGGTCCTACAGGGGTTGGGAAAACGGAAGTCACTAAGCAATTGGCCAATGTCATGGGTATTGAGCTGGTTCGCTTCGATATGTCTGAATATATGGAGCGCCATACGGTGTCTCGTTTGATTGGTGCCCCGCCAGGGTATGTTGGCTTTGATCAAGGTGGGCTATTAACAGAAGCGGTTAATAAGCACCCCTACTGTGTTTTATTATTAGATGAGATTGAGAAAGCGCACGCTGATGTATTCAATCTTTTATTGCAAGTCATGGATCATGGCACTTTGACCGATACCAATGGTCGAAAAACCGATTTTAAACATGTTATTTTGGTGATGACGACCAATGCGGGTGCCGATATGCTCAATCGATCTTCTATCGGGTTTACCAAGCAAGATCACTCTACAGATGGCCTCTCGGCATTAAAAAATGTGTTCACCCCCGAATTTCGCAATCGTCTTGATGCCATTATTCAATTTGCATCACTCGACAAGAGTACCATCGCCCATGTGGTCGACAAGTTCATTATGGAATTAGAAGTGATGTTAGAGCAAAAAAATGTCTCACTTGAAGTGGATGCAGCAGCCAGAGCATGGCTTGCGGAGAATGGCTATGATGAACAAATGGGGGCAAGACCGATGGCTCGCCTGATCCAAGATCAAATTAAAAAGCCACTCGCGGATGAGTTACTTTTCGGCAAACTTGCCAATGGCGGCCGGGTGATTTTGTCCGAATCAGAGGGTGAATTAAAGTTCGACTATGAAGAACAAAAAGAAGGAGTTATTTGATAAAGCTAATCTTTATCACGAAAAACAATGCGCCCTTTTGATAAGTCATAAGGTGTGATCTGTACCCTCACTTTATCGCCTTTTAGAATGCGGATATAGTTTTTACGCATTTTTCCTGAGATATGCGCGATAATAAGATGACCATTTTCAAGCTCAACTCGAAACATCGTATTCGGCAAAGTCTCAATAATAATACCTTCCATTTCAATGTGTTCTTCTCTGGTCATCGAGCTACTCCGAAAATTCTAAAAAGGGTGCACATTATATCCCAACAAGACCATAACTTAATAGGGGTTACCGGTAATTGCTTTGGCGAGCCCAGGTTGTCCATTTTTCAACCTTTTAGGATGTCATGGTGGGACTTGTTGTTTTAGATTCCTCTGCAATGGGCTTAATAGCAAGCGCTAATAAACGGGCATGTAGTGCAGCCAGTGTTTGTGCTTCTAAGAAAAAGTAGTTTTCCCCTTGTAGGGAAAAGCCATATCGAAGGGCCCAATCGCTATGCGCTTCCTTATATTGACGTGGGGTTGTAATTTTAAAAAATGCTCTGTGCCTCTGTTCTGCTTTGTCTTTAACTTTAACTTTAACTTTGCGGATCTGCCAAAGCCCGCCTTTACTAGGAATTAATTTATTTAATTGCGCCAAGCAGTCATGCAGCATTTTTAATTGGGGTTCTAATTTTGGCGGCAATCGTACGGTTAAATAATAATTATTATTTTGATCATACTCAATAATGGCAATGTCGTGATGACCGTCAACTTCTAAGTTACGCAGTGCTTTTATTAGTATTTCAGCGTCTGAGTCTTCTGAAACATTTTGCAAGGCAATGATAATGTGACCCGCTTCATTCGTTTGTAAGGTTAACGCTGATTTTAATTTCAAAAGTTTGGCAATTTCTATAATAGCGGCTGCTGACTGAGGTTGCGATTGTTTCTGCTCTTCTTCGGATCCCAACGGAGCTCTTTCTTCAAAAAGAATATCGCGCCACGCTTGTTCGACAAAGCGCAGTTGCTCAATGCCAGAGGGAATAAAGAAAGACCGGAATAATTGGGTTTCAGGCACAAGGTTAGACAGGGTATAAAAGAGTCGCATCAAAAAAGCCGGTGAACTTGTTCGTAGTTTTTCTAAGGGTAAGAGGATTTCGAAGGGTTCACCACTTTTTATTTGAATTCGTTTCGAATCCAGGTAAAAATTTATCATTCTGCTTTCTTCGCGTGCCTTGGCCATGGCACTCAAATTAGCGCTCGACAAGCTGAGAGCATTAATGCTTTGTGCTACACGCAGCCCTTCGGCGTGCTCTAATATAAAAAATGCGCTTGTCACATGGACATTATTAGGGTTTTTTTCGATTAATGCGGTTTTTTTCTGATTGGAGTCGCCACTAAAGATAATAGTCATATTTTCAATATGGTTAATTCCAAAAGTAATGGCTCTGGAGAAGACGCGATCAAGTTGGAAAAAATCCAGCGGGAGGGGCAAGCTTTTTTTCGCTTCTTGTTGCAATGGCTGCAATAATATTTGCACGCCATCAAAGCTAAGTGCTTTTCTACACAATGGAACGTCAGTAATTTTTTTTCCCGTTTTATCACAGAGTGCGAAGGCTCTAGGCCCTCGGTACCAATACGCTAAGCCATAGCTATAGCCAACGATTACTTCTGCTGGGATATCATTTTTTGGTATGAAGAGTTGAATTGATAATATTCGTATTTCATTTTTATAAAAAACCGGTAGATAAGCTTTCTCAGGGCTTAAGTTTTCCATGGCAATGTCTTTTCTCTGGGCATCCTCTACTGTTAAGTCATAAAAGACTTCAAGTGTTTCCTGATCGGGTAAGTGTGCCATATAATGCGGCTTTCTTAATTGATCAATTTTTTCCGGATACAATTTAACGGTTTGCTCCGCTGAAGGATCAAGTATTACGCAATATTCGGCGATTTTTCCATCTAAAGTGCCTAAGCGATACACGCCTGGGTATATCATAAAGTCATTTGTGCGGATTGACTGGGTGGTGATGCAAAATTTTCCGATGGGGTTGTCATGATCCGGAGGGTTTACCACAGAAATTTTTCTTGCAGTTTCATTGCTCGAGGAGATTATTTTCTGAAAATTTTCAGCTGGTTGTGCCCCTAGTACTAGGGCACTGTACAAATTTTTAGGAAAATCACGCCATAGCGGTAAGCTGTTCCAGGCTTCATCCGTAATGATTAATGCGCCAGCCTCTTGGCCCAAGCTTAATTGGATACCCGTTTCATTGCTAATCTCACTTTTATAGTCTTGCCAGTGAAAACAGGCTGCTGTTTCTTGGAAAGTTTGAAAAGTCATAATAAGAACTCCTAAAGTAATTATCCCAGCCATTGCCGCCGACTAAAAAAAGCGGGTAACTCAAGCCGCTGGTAGGGCTTGTTGGATTAATTTTGTAACCAGCAAAGATCAAGCCACATTGGCTTGAAATTCAGAATGCGATTGCCACAATGGCGAATATTCTAAAAGGATATCTTCTCCAAAAAATTGCTTGGCGGTTTGATTGAATGCAACACTATTGTCAGTGATCCGAAATATCTGGGTTTGGCGTTTTTCGGTATTTAGTAAATTATTTTCATTGAGTAGTGTTTGAATTTTATTGGCAATGATATGGCAACTGTGCAAAATCGCAACTTTACTGCGGTAAAATGCATCAATTTGCGATAGGATCAGCGGATAATGCGTACATCCCAGAATTAACACGTCAATGCCAGCCAGCAAAGGATTCGCTAAATAAAATTGCAACAAATCGTCGATGAGCCGATGGCCGGCAAACCCTTCTTCAATGGCTGGGGCTAGTAATGGCGTAGCCAGTGCCGAATATCGCAGTTCAGCGCTGACGGCGGCCAGCTTGTGTTGATAAATACCCGAAGAAATGGTTGCCTTGGTGCCAATAACACCCACACGCTGCTTGGTATAAAACTGCGCGATGTGCTCTATCACCGGATCAATGACGTTTACGATCAGCGCGCGATTGCTGATTACTTTCCTAACGCTAGCCATCGCAGCAGAGGATGCCGAATTGCAAGCAATCAAGATGAGCTTACAGTGCTGCTCGAGCAAGGTTTGGCAAATGACGTTGGTGTAATGCTGGATGGTTTCTGGGGATTTTTCACCATAAGGGTGGTGCGCGGTATCACCGTAGTAAAGGATATTTTCATTTGGTAATTGCTGAGATAGGGCATGGGTGATGGTTAAGCCACCGACACCACTATCAAAAATACCGATGGGATTTTGTTTCGCCATTATTTTTCACTAGCCATTACAAGTTATCTAAATATTTTTCAGCATCCAGTGCCGCCATGCAGCCGGTGCCAGCCGAAGTAATCGCTTGGCGATAGATGTGATCGGCCACATCGCCAGCGGCAAATACACCAGGAATATTGGTTGCTGTGGCATTACCATTGCTTCCCGATTGGATTTTAATGTAGCCTTGATGCATGTCTAATTGACCAGCAAACATTTCCGTATTGGGCTGATGACCAATGGCAATAAAAACACCTTGGAGTGTGATGGTTTGCGTTTGCTGATTGTGGGTGCTTTTAATGCGGATCCCGGTCACGCCGGAGTTATCGCCTAAGACTTCGTCGAGCTCATGATCCCAGTGTATTTCAACATTGCCCGAATGGGATTTGTCGATAAGTTTGTTTGCCAGAATTTTTTCCGATCGGAAACGGTCTCTGCGATGAATGACGATAACTTTTTTGGCAATATTGGAGAGATACAACGCTTCTTCTACTGCGGTATTGCCACCACCAATAACCGCCACCGTTTGACCTCGATAAAAAAAACCATCGCAAGTGGCACAGGCTGAGACACCTTTACCACGAAATTGTTGCTCGCTTTCCAGTCCCAGATATTTGGCTCTTGCACCGGTTGCGATAATGAGTGCATCGCAGGTGTAGTGCTGACTATCCCCCCAAAGTTGCAATGGACGCTGGCGCAGATCCAGGCGAGTGATGTGATCAAAAACAATTTTAGTATCAAAACGTTCTGCGTGTTTTAACATCCGTTGCATGAGCTCTGGGCCTTGTAAATCATGGACATCACCCGGCCAATTGTCGACATCGGTTGTTGTCATGAGTTGTCCGCCTTGTTCAATCCCGGTAATGATAACAGGATTTAAATTTGCTCTGGCGGCATAAATGCCAGCGGTATATCCGGCTGGACCCGATCCGAGAATAATAAGACGATGATGCTTTACATTTGACATGCATTTGCTCCAATGCCACATTTGTATGAAAATCGTAATATAATACAGACAGACTGTTGATTGTGACAGATAACCATTAAGCAAATCAAAACGCGGTGAAATGTTGAGCAAAACTAAAAAAAATTCTTCTGATCAGACACTCGGGGATCCAATTCAAAAGCAGCTTCGCGAAGGATGTTTTATTTTCGTACTGGCTTTAGCCATTTATTGCTTTCTTTCTTTATTGACTTACACCAAGCAGGATCCGGGGTGGTCGCATGCGGTGATGGTAAAACATATTCATAATTCAGGTGGTCGAGCCGGTGCTTGGTTTGCCGATATGTTTTTATATTTATTTGGTTTGATGGCGTATGCTTTTCCGAGTGGGATGGCTTATTTAGCCTGGGTCAATGCTCGGATCAGCCACTCACGGCAAAAAGAGGATTACCGGTTGTGGGTATTAAAATTATTTGGCTTCCTTTTTGTGCTTGCCTCTGGATGTGGTTTACTGAGTTTACATCATGTGGTGAATGCTAAAATGATGCCGGTGAGCTTAGGCGGTGTTCTTGGTAGTGTGTTAGCAACCGGACTCACAAAAAGCTTCAATGTGATGGGCAGTTCGTTGTTGTTATTGGCTTTAGCACTGAGCGGGATCACGTTATTAACCGGATTATCGTGGATCCGCTTAATGGATAATTGTGGCGAATGGGCTTTGAGTTTTTCGAGTCATGTCGTGCGATTTTGGCAATTCGTTCAAGAATGGTGGCGAGCCAGAGCCGCGCGTCGTAAAGCGGAGATACTTAAATCAAACGTTGCGACAACAGCAAAAGTTTCCAAGCGCCAAATGCCCATACTGCATTCGCCCGCCGGCATTGATCCACCGGTGTTTGAACCGCCTCAATTACCGGATATCCCAAAACTAAAAAATGAAAGCAAGGTCATTGCCAGACCAGAAAAAACCACTCATCAGCGCGTAGCTGGACTGCCGTCGATTACTTTATTAGACGAGCCAGATAAAATCGTTAATCAAAGTTATTCCAATGCGTTGCTAGAGCAATTATCTCGAGAGGTGGAGGCCAGGCTCAATGATTTTGGTGTGAATGCACAAGTGGTAGCCGTGCATCCAGGGCCTGTGATTACGCGTTTTGAATTGCAGTTGGCACCGGGGATCAAGGTTAGCAAAATTTCCACACTTTCAAAAGATTTGGCTCGCTCCATGTCGGTGGTGAGTGTGCGGGTTGTTGAAGTCATTCCTGGTAAATCGGTTATTGGCTTGGAATTACCCAACGAATCGAGACAAATTGTGCGGCTATCTGAAGTGATTGCTTCAAGACAATATGAACAGTCTCGGTCAGCTATTTCTTTGGCCTTAGGGAAAGATATCGCTGGGCATCCGGTTGTTGTGGATCTTGGCAAAATGCCACATCTATTAGTTGCAGGCACAACCGGCTCGGGGAAGTCGGTTGGGGTCAATGCCATGCTGCTTAGTATGCTTTATAAATCCAGACCCGATCAGGTGCGACTCATTTTGATTGATCCCAAAATGCTGGAGTTATCAATTTATGATGGTATTCCACATTTGCTCACACCCGTGGTCACTGACATGAAAGAAGCGGCTAATGCTTTGCGTTGGTGTGTTGCAGAGATGGACCGCAGATACCGCTTAATGGCGGCTTTAGGGGTAAGAAATCTCAATAACTATAATGCTAAAGTCAAAGAAGCGGAAGCCAAAGGATCGCCCTTACGAGATCCGCTGTGGCAACCAACCGTTGATGCTGAGCCGGAATTATTAACGACATTACCTTGTATCGTGGTGGTGATTGATGAATTTGCCGACATGATGATGGTCGTTGGTAAGAAAGTGGAAGAGTTAATTGCGCGTTTAGCACAAAAAGCGCGCGCCGCTGGGATCCATTTGATTTTGGCTACGCAACGACCCTCGGTGGATGTTATTACTGGGTTAATTAAAGCAAATATTCCCACGCGAATTGCTTTTCAAGTCTCTTCAAAGATTGATTCAAGGACGATTCTCGATCAACAGGGCGCGGAACAATTATTGGGTCATGGCGATATGCTATATTTGGCGCCAGGCACGGGGATCCCGGTCCGTATTCATGGTGCTTTTGTCTCCGATCAAGAAGTGCATAGTGTGGTAAATGATTTGAAGCAACATGGTGAGCCAGTATTTATTGATGAGATTACCGCCGATAGTCAAGGCGATGGCTCAAATCCGCTTTTGTCACTTAATGATGGCGAGGCAGACGAGCTGTACGATAAAGCAGTCGAAATTGTCATTAGTTCGAGACGAGCGACTATTTCAAGTTTGCAGCGGCGCTTGAAAATTGGCTATAACCGGGCCGCGAGAATGATTGAACAAATGGAAGAAGCCGGGGTCGTAAGTCAAATGGAGACCAATGGCAATCGAGAAGTTTTAGTTCCAGAGCAAGGATAAAATAAAATTCATGAAAGTCATTGCCCTATTTTTTTTGCTAATTTTATACCCAATCTGTTGCATGGCTAATCCAGATGATAATACGCAGAAGCTATTAAAAGTTCTAAATTTCAAGACATTCCAAGCTGAATTTAACCAGACAGTGAAAAACAAAGAAGGGGTGGTTTTGCAAATCGCCGAAGGTCGTCTGGCAATTAAAAAACCAGGCAAGTTGTTGTGGCGGGTTATTAAGCCGAATCAACAAATCATTGTTGCCGATGGACAGAAACTTTGGATTTACGATAAAGATCTGGAGCAAGTAATCGTTTATCAACAACAGAAAACCCTGGGACAGACGCCAGCATTGATTTTAAGTGGTCATGAAACGGAATTTACAAAGACATTCTCGATTGCGTCTGAATCACAGCGTAACCAATTGGAGCAACAATATAAGCTTATGCCGAAAGCGCAGAGTGAAAATTTCCGCTCAATTTTTCTAATGACTCAAGCGTCACAGTTAAAAGGCATGAAGCTGATAGACAAACTTGAGAATGAAAGTAGCATTATTTTCAATAATGTGAAAATTAATTTACCGATAAAGGATGACTATTTTCATTTTGTACCACCTGCTGGTAGCGATATAATCGATAAATCTTAAGCAAAAAGCGATTGTTCACAGAGCCTTGTTTAGCTTATCCACAATTAGTGTTATAAATGTAACTTAGTGTTATGCCGTTTTTGTGATTTTTTCAAACGCGAGGACCTGTTTGCATTTGCAGCCGGAAAAGCAATTGTAAATAGGCCCTAAATATGGGATGAGTTTTATGAAAATCAAGAAAAAGCTAGCTCGTTTAACAGCCCTGTCGTTATGTGCTTTGGTTGCTATGCCTGCTTTTGCCGCTGATGCTGGAACGCTGATGGATCTATTAGAAAAAAATGACGCAGCAAAAGCCTATGAGTTAGGCAGTGCTTCAATAGTACAACAAGCCGGTGAGCCAACGTTTGATTTATACTATGGCATTGCTGCGTTACAATCTGGCCATTACCGTGAAGCGACCTATATTTTGGAAAGGGTGCTCATCGCAAATCCAAAAAATTTACGAGCGCGTTTGGAATTGGCGATGGCGTTTTACGCTGTTGGAAATTACGATGCTTCCAAGGCAAATTTTGATTATGTTTTAAATGCAAATCCGCCTAAAATTGTGCGTGAAAAAATTGTTTATATGCTCGATAGGATAGCACAACATCAAGCGGGTCTTGGTGACCCTTCGAAGTTTGTCATTATTGGGTTAAAGACGGGTTACGATACCAATGTCAATAGTGCAACACGGCTGACAGCAATAAACATACCCACGTTAGGAAATATTATTTTAAATAATGGTTCACGCGCTGGGCGTTCGCCTTATGTGGATTTGGATTTGTCGACGGGTTTTATAACCCCCATTAACCAAGTGACCATGTTATTTGGTAAATTCGGTTTAGCAGGGCATCGCAACACCAATGATATTACTTCAAGCTTCGATACCGACAGTATCAATGGCATAGCCGGTGTTATCTATAGCATTAATGACCGAATGAAAGTGACAGTCCCGGTATCGTTTCAATCGATTAACTTAAATGGAGTGGCGTTTAAACATGTGCTGATTTATGGTGGGGAGTTTAGTCATCAATGGAATACACTAAATAAATATACGATATTTGGTGATATCACAAACGATGTAAACCCAATGAATGTGCCACAAGACGGTATGATATATACTGGCGGGTTATCATGGCAACATAAATTTTCAGCGCAAAAAGTTAATGCGGTTGGGAAAGTATTTCGTTCACGTCGCGTCATCAAGCAAGTTGCTTTCAATTTTAATTCGGCAAAGGATTATGGTTTGTCCGGTGATCTCGAGTTCAGAACAGATGAAAAATATAAGCCTTATCTTGGATTGGTTCTGGATAAAACTTTCTATGATAGTCGGCACAGTCTGTTTGCGTTAATACGCAGAGATTCGATTGTTGATTTTTCTGCGGGGATCCGTTGGGATTATAACCCCAGGATTAGTTGTGATACCAAATATCGCTATTTGCGTATTAATAGTAATATCCCTGTATTTGCTATTAATAGGCATGTCGTGGAATTTGGCTTGAAATACCGAATAGCTTAAAAATGGAGTCAAATCATGCGCTATCCACTCTGCCCGAGAATTTTTTATATTTTGTTGTCTGTGTTGCTGCTCTCATCGATTGGCACGGCTTACGCGGCAGGAAAAGCCGGTTTGGTATTGATAGCGAAAGGGACGGTGTCTGCTGTTTCCCGAGGGCAAAGTCGAGCGTTGACTCGGCGCGCGGAATTTTATGTTCGTGAGTCGATTAATACCGGATCAGAGTCTTCAGCGCAGCTGCGCTTTAATGATGGGACCCTAGTAACCGTTGGGCAGAATTCTACATTTCGAGTAGAGGATTATTCTTTTAACGATAAAACCGGCGCAGGGAGAAATGTCTCGTCTTTGGTGAGTGGTAGCCTCCGTAGCTTAACCGGAAAGATAAATTCAGCCAACCAATCGGCGTATGAATTAAAGACCCCAGTGACGAGCATTGGGATCCGCGGTACAGATTTCATTTTAGCAACAACGAGGACGATAACGGTGGTGATTGTTGATTCAGGTGCTGTCATATTTGGAGGCATGGCGGTTGGCCCTGATGAAACCAACCGTGCGGCTATGATGCAGCTGGGCCAATCACCGGTCGGTATTTCAGCTGCGCAAGCCAAAGCGATGATCGCTGAGATGTCTCGTCATCGTGGAGTTAGCCTGGATCTTGGCGGTCGTCAACGAACGGCAGTGGATACTATCCAGGATGCGGTAGTCGGTGGCGACTTTGCGTTAGAAAACGCACCTTTAGTATATTTTGACACCGCAGCCGATCTGACGGGAGGTGCACTGGGTGCAGTGATGGGATTCTATACGACACCAATAACTTTTATGGCTTCTAATGACACCGGAACGGGTTTTAACACAGGCACTGCCGCCAGTCCGGTTTTGATTAATGGGTCTGTTACTTTTTCATCGGGTTCGGCGACCGCTTTAACGACCATCGATACGTTAGGCAGCGGTTCAATTCCTTCCGGTAGCGGGATTTCGTGGACTGCTTGGGATACCACTTCTGGCGATTGGTTGCGCAATGGAGCGGCGATTTTGACATCTCTTGCGCCCAATGATGTATTCTCTCTTAACGTAGAGAGAGCAACGCCGTTTGCCAGTGTTCCTCAAAGCGGCAGCTTTAGTTACACCAATGTGGCCTATCGAGCCACCGATGGGCAATCTGGGGTTGCGGCTCCTGCAACATTCACTTTAAATTTAAATGTGGATTTTTCATCGGCAACATTCACAGGCAATCTATTTATGCAAGAGGGCGCTAGTGGCTCGGTCGGGCAATGGTCAGCCTCCGTATCAAGTGGTGTGATGACCCCTGTTACCAATTCAAATGGCGAAACCGCCTTGTCTTTCACCGGATCGCTTTCAGGCAATGTCGTGATAATAAGTGGCGGGCGGACTAATGCGGCTGCTTTTGGGGATATGACGGGAACATTTGCTGGTACCAGTGGCCAGTACATGACTGGCGCTTTTAAAATGAGAACCTTTGCGACGCTTGAAGCCATGGGAGGGTTGTTTATTAATCAGCGTGCTTGATAAGCCATCTTACTGTTATAACTCCGGATGGTATTGTGCGGACGAGATTGAAACAAAGCAAATGAAAGGAGTCGCACATGCGGTTGCTGGTGCTGTTATCATATACCGTGGTTAGCATAGTTGCTCATTTTGTATTTGCTGGTGAGTTCGATAAGTCATCGACGATTGACTACAAGGATTTTGGTTACGGGACTGCGATATATCTACATGGTATGAGTCGAGTTTATCAGTTGAGTATCCCGTATCACGTCTATCAAAAAATTACCAAGCCTAACCTAGGGGACATCAGAGTATTTAATAGTAACCATCACACGGTTAGCAGTGCAATAACACGACCTGTCATAACAACAAAAACCGACAGCCAAGAGCTGCCTTTTTTCCCGGTGTATGCTACTAGTAGTGATATTAACGCTATTAAATTAAATGCCAAATACAATAACGCTGGGGTACTCATTGATGTGCGAGCCCGATCACCGAGTAGTACCTCTAAAGAGCGCCTGAGAGGCTATTTACTGGATATGCGAGTTATTCAGAATGTTTCTCTTCAGAAAATACAAGTACACTGGAAAACAAAAAGCAAAAATTGGCTGACGCCTTTAGCTTTATCAGTCAGTGACGATCTGCTTTCATGGCGAGTATTGCCCATACCAGCTACTATTGCAGATTTGCAATATAACGACGATAAAATTATTAGAGATACTATTAAATTACCACGAGTAACCAGCAAATACATGATGATCCAGTGGCGTAATAAAGCACGGGATATTCGTTTTGATAAAATAGTTGCTGCAATAGAGAGAAAATCATCACCACCACCACCAATAATTTGGCACACTTATCAAGCTGTAACGATAAAAGGACAAGAGCCAGGAAGTTTCGTTTTTCATGTTAAGGCATCGATGCCGGTTACTAGGCTGGATTTTAAATTACCTTTTAAAAATGTCTCAGCAAAAGCATTTATATATTATCGTAATAAAACGAGTGAGACTTGGCATTATGCAAAAAACGCCACCATTTATAATGTATTTAGAGATGGTGAGAATATATCGAGTCCCCCCATAGAAACCAACGCGATCAGAGCTCGGTATTGGAAAATAACTTTCCAGCCTTCTGATCAAATTAGCCAAAATGATTTTATGTTGCGGTTAGGTTGGTGGCCAGAACAATTGCTATTTATGGCAAATGAGGCACCACCTTTTCGCTTGGCCTATGGTAGCTCGCGAGTCAATAAAGATAATGAAAATCAGATCGCATTGTTGCAAAAAATTAAAAATAATAAGGATTTTCAAAAGATAGGAACGGCAACCGTAGGACCGGAGTATGTCATCTCAGGTGAGGCTGCATTAAACACCATGAATCCAGCCGACATTAAATCGATTATTCTCTGGATAGTAATAGTTATTGGTGTCTTGGCAGTTGCGCTGGTGGTAATTTCAGTAATCAAAATGTTGCAACAAAATGAAGACTTTAATATAGAGTGAGTTGATATGAGTGTAGCTCCTAAACAAGATCCGAGTCTGGCGCTGGCTATTGAAAACGTATCGATTGCTTTTCATCGAGATAATACCTCGCTTTATGCGGTAAAAGATTTATCGTTACAGTTGAGAGTTGGTGAAACCTATGCTTTGCTTGGGGAGTCAGGCTGTGGCAAATCGATAACGGCACTTGCTATCATGCGGTTATTGCCGCGTAGTGCCACGTGTGATCCCGCTGGGCGAATATGGTTTGGTCATGACGATTTATTATCTTTGCCAGAGGTTGCCATGCGGCAAGTGCGCGGAAAAAAAATTGCTATTATATTTCAGGAGCCTATGACATCGCTCAACCCCGTTATGACCATTGGTGCTCAAATCGCTGAGGTAGTAAACTGTCATAGCTGCGTTAGCGTGAAAGACTTAATTGATAAGGTTATTGCTTTATTAAAAGAAGTGGGTCTACCTTCTCCCGAAAAGCGATATCATCAATATCCGCATCAACTCTCTGGCGGTATGAAGCAACGCGTGATGATAGCCATAGCGCTTGCTGCTGAGCCGGAAGTCTTGATTGCTGATGAGCCAACAACGGCGCTGGATGTTACCATTCAAGCGCAAGTGATGAATCTGCTCGCGGAAATTCAACAAAAACGTCGAATGACTATTTTATTAATTACCCACGATCTTGGCATCGTCAGAAACGTCGCGAATCGAGTGGGGATTATGTACGCCGGGCATATCGTTGAAGAAGGAACGCAAGAGGCTTTTTATAAGGCACCCAAGCATCCTTACAGCCAAAGATTATTCTCATCGTTGCCAGATATGAGCAAGCGTGATCATAGGCTTGCTTCAATCCAAGGTTCGGTTGAGTCGGTATCTTCAGTGGATTGTCAATTTTGTCGCTTTGTTAATCGCTGCGAAGCAGCGTTTGAGGTTTGCAACACGATTGCACCAGCCATGCTGACGGTAAACGCTGAGCAAAGTGTACGCTGCCACCACTATGACGCGAATTTTTCACAGCGCGTTGCCCCTGTTACATCGAGTCTGGCCCCTTTAAATCACGATCGCAGCGAGCAAGGAAATAAATCAACGCAGGAAATATTACAAGTTCGTAATTTACAATTACACTTCCCTATTCTCGAGGGTTTGTTCAAACGTGTGGTTGGGTGGGTAAAGGCAGTAGATGGCGTTGATTTGACAATTCAAAAAGGAAAAACCTTAGCGTTGGTTGGTGAGTCTGGGTGTGGTAAAACAACAGTCGGACAAGCGATTTTACAATTGATTAAACCAACCGGTGGTGATGTCATCTACGATCAGGTTGACTTAACTAAACTCTCTGGCGCGCAACTTAGAAAAATTCGTCATGATATTCAAATTATATTTCAAGATCCCTTTTCTTCGATGAACCCTCGAATGAAAGTTGGGGATATCATAGCGGAAGGTTTAATGGCCCAAGGTGAGCGCATGGCCGTTCGCCACAAAAAAGTGATGGCGTTGCTCGATAAAGTCGGTTTGCCACAGTCAGCAATTAATCGTTATCCGCATGAATTTTCTGGCGGGCAAAGGCAGCGAGTTTCTATTGCCAGATCTTTAGCGGTTGAGCCAAAGCTTATTATTTGTGATGAACCAACGAGTGCTCTGGATGTTTCTGTTCAGGCACAGATCCTAAATTTACTTCATGACTTGCAACAGCAGATGCAGTTAACCTATTTATTTATCACCCATAATATTGCGGTCGTTGGCTATCTCGCCCATTCGGTTGCGGTTATGTATCTTGGTCGAATTGTGGAGTCTGGTCCCTGTGAAACCGTATTGACTACGCCAAAACACCCTTATACACAGGCGCTATTAAAAGCGGTACCGAAAATACACGCAGTTGAAGGCAGTGGCGTGATTAAAGTAGTTGGCGAGTTGCCTTCACCGTTAAACCCGCCTTCAGGCTGCCATTTCCACCCTCGTTGTCCGCATGCCATGCCTGTTTGCCGTGGGGCGTATCCAAAAGTTTCTCAGATCGGAGCCGTTGCTGTTCGGTGTTATTTGTATGCCGATCAGACTCACGGGGAAGAAGCTGAAATACTTCAGTCGAACTCGTCTCTCTGAGGTATCGATTGAAAAGCTCGTTCGCTGCTCTGGATCTAAGAATTTTAGGTGGTTTTAATGCGGTCTTATGGATTTCTATTGCTTCAGCTAAATAGGCGACAAAGGTTTGTGTTTGCTGTGAGTAAGGTTGGATTTTCATTTTAAAATATTCAATAAGTATTTTTTGCAAAACAGCTTCATCCAATGCATCGTAATAGTATGCAGCCGTGCTGGCTAAGTTGTTTTTAAGATATTTTGAATAATAGGCCTTGATTTTTTGGCTGTTCTGGATGGCTTTGTTAAGGTCTTTCATGGAGAGGTCATATTGGTAGTTTGCCTTGAAAATAGCATTGCTTAGCTGTTCTAATATGGCTGCTTTGAATAGGCTTGATACGGTGTTTGCGTTAAAAAATTTCTGAGTGTTGATAAATAGGTTTTCCAGTTTTGACTGATTCATGATCAGCAGATCTTCGCTTTGCTGTGGTGTTAAGTATTTTATGGCTTCCAACTTGGGGATGAGATTGTCATATTCATCTTTTCGCTCAGATGCTTTTATTGCGTGCGCAATGTACTCAATCCAAAGTGAGGTGGTGCCAAGAAGTATTTTGGTTTTCCAGGCATGAATGCTTGCCGGAATGCTTTCACAGACCTCGACACTGGTGTAGTGGCTAAGATTTTTAGAAAATTTTAGCGTGTAGATTTCTCTTTTTAATCCGGCAAGATTCAGGGTTATTTTTTTTATGACGCTGCGGTAAAGCCAGTTTCGATAATATTTTTTGGTGGTGCCAATTTCTCGATTCATTAGCTGGGTGATGGTTGCGAGCACTTGTAGTGCAGCGTCATAATTATCGTGAGTCTGAGCAAGTGCTGACTTTAATGGGTTTATATACTTAATTAAAATTTCGGTATATGGATTGTCATATTTAGTAACCGCGCTGAATAGTTGAGTGGCGGTGGTTAATTCGTTTGCAATCTGATCTTGAGTTGCTCTCGGTATTGTTTTTGCGCGTGTTTTGTTACGCTCCCGAAAGCTATATCTCTGATCTGAGAAGCGCTTGCAAAAAAAATTGTAAATTCCAATAATTACTCGATAAAAATGAACAAGCGGATAGTAATACCATTGCCAGTTAATGGCTTCTGCCCAAATCGTATCGACGATGAATTTTATTTCCCGTTGCCACAACGTTGCAGAGGATCTTATCGTCAGGTTTTTTACATAGTTAGTTTTTTGTTGCATCCATGCACCCGCAAACCATCTCACACGCTTCTATTATACCGGAGAAGTCTTAAGTGATTATGAATAGCGCTAATAACGATTGCTGGTGTGCAAGCTTATATTGCTATATATGGTAGAGCGACCTCTACTCGATGCGAATGGTATGAATTATTATCGGTTCAACCGGGACGTCATCGTGCCCACGTTTTGAAGTCGTTTCGACATTTTGAATGGCATCAACGATATCTAAACCACGGGTTACCTGACCAAATACACAATAACCCCAGCCATCGTCGGTTTTGCTGACAAAATTTAAGAAGGAATTGTCTTTGGTGTTTATAAAAAATTGTGCTGTTGCGGAATGCGGATCACGGGTGCGTGCCATGGCGATGGTGCCGCGAGTATTTTTCTGAGCGCAGTCTGCCTCATTTTGAATGGGGGTTTGTGTTTCATATTCATTAAAATCGCTGTCGTATCCGCCGGCTTGGATCATGAAGTTGCGAATAACGCGGTGGAAAATAGTATTATCATAGTGCCCAGATTTGACATAATTTAGAAAATTATTGGCGGTATTGGGTGTGTTTTCGGTGTCGAGTTCTAAAGTGATATCACCCAGGGATGTGTGTATTGTGATCATAATAACCTCAGTCGCTGTGATAGGGCCTGTCATTTTCGCTGCAAAAAAGCAAATGTCAATAAATGGCTTACGTGATGCTTTATGGAAGCGCCAATGTTTATGTTTTAATCAGCCCGCTTTAAGGATGATAAGCTAATAGACAGTAGCGCGCTGTTCGAGTAAAATCCGCGCAATTCCAGCTGTTGCTCGATCTCATACCCACAATAATTAAGAGGTCCTTATAATGATCACGACTAGCGCATTAGACGAATTTCTTTACTATACCGTATCTTCCGGAAAAACCACGCAAACAACCACCGTTGTAACCGGCTCTCTTAATATCCCTCGTGCGCTGGCAGGCAGGCAAGATTGTTGGAACACCGCAGATACCAAAACAATAAAGCAACCCAAAACGTTCATTGTTAGTGATTGGTCGATTGCCATGGCTGACATGGGTCAGAGAGAATGCCTCATCAGGATGATAGCTAATTTGCTGATTTTAGATGAAGGCACTCATCCGCTTTACATATGGCAGCAAGGCAAGCTGGTTCGCATTAAACAACGCGCGGATTTTAGCGCAATTAATTTTGATCTAATATCACCGGTGAGTCGTGCTTTTTTGCACGAAAACTTGTCCCGGCTCGGGGCTGATTGCCCAGTAGCGGCAACAACTATTCTTGGCTACTGTGAATTGAAAAAGCTTGGAAGAATCGCTTTAGCCTTGCGCATTAAAGATCTTTTAGCGGAAAAGAGAGCGGTGGCGAACCATGTTTTTATTTCTGATGTGCTAAAAAGCAAGCATCCCCGAGACGTGTTATTTCAAGTGCTAGCCGAACAAAACTTTAACTTGTGTATCAATCCCGATAAAATGGAGGAGTGCTCACCTTTCGTGGAACAGGCAAGCACCATAGAGCTCATTGTCGAAAGTACAGAAGATCAAATCCTGAGTTCAAAACTGACAGCAGCGGTATTGCAAAAAATTACAGTGCTCCGTTTAGAAGCTAACGATAAAATCGACGAGGCATCGCTAACGGCTTTTCTGGTCGCAGCCCTATCCTTAGAGGAAATTATTTTACATAAGTGTGATAAGGGTATGGTGGACGCGTTTTTGACGCTCATCCTAAGCCTATCGCCCCAAATTAAGTCAGCTCATTTTAATGGCGGTCACATCACTATCCGTGTGCTGCAAGACGGGTATTTTGGGGAGGAGAGGAAACTGTATCTGGCTGGCGATCAACACGGTTTTGCAGCGATGCTTACTCAAGGCCAGAATAACAGGTTGGCCGCCGTTAACAATATTACCACCGCTACCGCTACTACCGCTACCGTTGCCGCCCCCAAAACCATCGCAATCGACAATCAAATAGAACAACCCACCGCTTCGCTTCCGGC
>CAYGNG010000008.1:0-78015 GCA_964351225.1 uncultured Gammaproteobacteria bacterium | reverse complement strand
AGAAATTGTCTCATGGTTGCGGCAGAATCCAAACCGCTGTGAGAGATATTTTTCTGATTTGATTGATTCTAGTGATGAGTTTGATGCACTAGATTTTGCGAGGATGCTACTTAATTTTGGTGGCTTAGATTGCTTGCCAAAATTATTCAAAGTGCTTGTTAGTAAGTCTGCACCAGGGAATGAGCATGTCTGTGCTGCTTACGATATCTTTAAAATAATCTTTTCTAGTGATGCAAGCTTAGAGCAAAAGCTTTGTCCATTAACAAAAAGCAAATTGTTACGTGCTTTTGTTATTGAGACAGATTTTAAAATTTCATTTGATGCGCCCTCGAATCGTTTGCCGCCATTTTTGCGCATTTTTAAAATTGACGAGTCTAATATCGACAGTTGTGCTCCGATATGTGAATTATTAGAATTGGGTAAAGGTGCTGATGCCGAAGGCAAAATCATAACGCTTCTCAGAAAGTCTCAAGTGCTCCTGCAGTATGCCAAAGACAATGGCTATTGGCGCGCCGTAGAATTGCTTGCAAAGAGAGCGGAAATTGAGAGTGACAATGGCTATATCCAGGAAAGCTTGCAAAGCTTTCTTGGTGCTCCAGCAGCAAGTGAAGCAGTAATAGATAATGGACTTATTCAATTTTTATTACGACAAACCGAGTTGGCTATCGTTCGCTTTGCAAAGCCTGCGCCAGAGCAGAATAAATATGCAACGCAATTGTTTCAACAATATCGCTTAGCGCTTGCCGATAAACTCTCAAGTACTCTCTCGCGCCAAGCCCCCGAAATTTCTTCGCAAATTGAATTGATAATTAGTCGACTCAGTCGGCTAGGTTACCAAGTACAAGATGATCAACCTAGTGTTTTAGGATCAAATTTGTTTTCATCTTCATCTTCATCTTCATTAGCTTTATTTGCTGCGGAAGGAGACGCGGATGATCTACCTCTGTTACAAGCGAACAGACGGCAGCAGCATGACAGGATAAAACAGTCTTCTGCAGCAACGCATAACTCCTTTTGTTTGAGCTTACCTATTAGCCCATTTTTAAATTGGATGGTTACTTTTCGTAAACGAGAGGATCAAACCAAACTATGTTATGCCTTAGAGTTGACAACAAAAATTTCTTTAGGCTTGGCGTTGGGGGCCGGTGTGGCGATGCTCCTTGGTAAGGTTGCTTTAAGTGTCGCCGTGCTTGGCGCGGTAATGGCATTGACCGTTCAGTTATTAACTGCATGCATCAGCGCTTATGCGAGGACAGGAATTGCCCCTCACGGCGCGCCAGGGCACCCAAAAATAGCACAACTTAATCAGGGATAATGAATCTTGAAATCAGTGATGCGATAATATCACGATGGTAATTGATTGGTGACGCCGATATGCTTACAGCCCCCAGTACTCGTGATGAAGTAAATGATAAAACCAAACATCGGTTGCCGAGGGTTTTAGCAGAGCAACTCCATGATTATCATGGTAGCGTTCAGAGCCAAAGTCTTGCGCTGGCTATTGAGTGTCAAGAAACAAGCATCGGAGGCCTGGTGCTTTTGATGCTGCTGTTGGTGACTTCGTCACGAGAAAGGGATGCCTCGCATGAACAAGCGCCTGCAGAAGAAAAGGGTGAGGCTCTACTTGACGACGCGAAAAGAGCATCAATTCTTAAGTTTTCATCCGAGTTAAATGCTATTTTCTCCAATTGCAATGAGGTGAGTTCTTCGTCATCAGCGGACATGGCCAATGCCGAGTTTTCAAGCAATCTGGTTTCGATCCTTGAGAAGTTTGTTATTTTACTCAGTGCGGATGAAATTGCTGCAGACACTGAAGCAGCTGAGCGAGAGACTGTGTTTGTGGTCAACGATATTTATAGATATTATTGCTGGAAAACATTATCTGCCGCTCAGTTTGAGAGTATTGCACTCTATAAAGATTTTGACATCGAGGGCAAGCTCAAATTTTTACATTTTATTTTGTTTGAAAAGCTTGGGGCGTTTTTGGGTTTTGAACGTTTTTCGATTCCTTCTGATCCTGAAAAATTAACGCTAACCGACATCAATAATTGTTTGGAAAAATCTCCGTTGCTGGGTGTTTATGGGCGATTTATTTCAAAAATTATAACGGATGATGTACTTAAGCCGTCATTTCTTTTGAGTAATAAATCGCAGTCGCCGCAGCGTATCCCAGTATACGATTATGATAAGCTCAGCGGCTTGGCGCAAGCGCGTGAGTGGTCGCGCAGCAATACGGATTCGTTTAAGCCGTTTCCTCAAATGGTTTTTATCTGTGGTACATTAAAAGATGCAACGGGTGAGCACGTTCTTTTCCAATTACCCTCCCATATTGTGAGTAATGATGGGCAGCGGTATCATTATAATTTATTTTATCTTCCCCTGAGAAAATTCAGTGTTCTTATCGCGGGGCATATTATTTGTAACCCTACGCTTGAACGGGATTTATTCGCTCAACGGCAAGCGTTTCTTAAGCAGACAGAAGGAAATGCTTCGGACTCCACCCCTGCCGCTGCCTCCATATCAGAAGAAAAATCTGGAGAAGAGCTAGTCGGTTATAAACAGCGTTCCGCGGGATTTTGGTCAATAGAGGAGGCCGGCGGCCATCATCTTCGGGTTGATTCGTCAGCGTCGCTGGGTCAGGGAGCCGCGAACCCCATCCCCTCGATCAAAAAGTAGCGAGTAACGATTGACCCAAAACGTGAAAGATAAACACCCAAAAGATCTGCGCCTAAAATCTTTGTTAGTACCTCAAGATATTCATTGAGTTGTTGCTTTACATCTAGGACGACACGCCCTAGTCTGAAACAAATCCAGACGTTATGGGATATCTTCTATCTCGACCAAATGCTTTGGTTGTAATTCGAATGCCTGGAGGGGCTTGGTGTCTTTTATATTCATTGCGATTGACAAGGTCAATAATTTTTTTAACGAGATCGTAGTTTTCGCCCTGTGTGGTAATTTCAGAAATGGATTTTTCTTGTTCGATATATTGCGCTAAAATTCGATCTAATACGGCATAAGGTGGCAGGTTGTCTTCGTCATATTGGTTGTCAGCCAATTCAGCGCTTGGTCTTCTTTCTATGATACGGTGAGGGATAAGCGGACTAATGGTATTTCGGTAATCCACGAGTTCGTAAACGAGTGTTTTGTAAATATCTTTCAGTACCGCAAAAGCCCCAGCCATATCACCATAAAGCGTCGCATAACCAACAGCAAGTTCACTTTTATTGCCAGTAGTAATAACAAGGTGATGGAATTTGTTACTTAATGCCATTAGCAAATTTCCCCTGGTACGGGCTTGTAAATTTTGCTCGGTTGTGTCGACTGGGTGTTCAGCAAACAAGGGGTATAAGATATCTAAGTAACTTTGAAAAATAGGCTCAATACTCAGTTCGTGGTAATTAACTTTAAAATTTTGTGCGATCTGCCTGGCATCCGCGATACTTTGTTTGGCCGTAAAACGAGACGGCATCATGACGGCGGTTACTTGCTCTGCACCTAAGGCATCTACGGCTAACGCTAATGTTAAAGCGGAATCAACTCCCCCAGAGAGACCCATGATCACACTTGAGTAGTGATTTTTATGCACATAATCTTTGAGCCCTAAGGTTAAGGCTTGGTAGATTCGAGCAAGTTTGCTTGGCTCTGGAGGGATAGCGTGTTTTACTGGCTGGACAGATGGCTCGGTTATAAGTTGAGTCGATATCAATGCTTCTTGAAAGTAAGGACCTTGTTGACAAATTTCTCCGGCGCTATTGACTATCATAGAGCCACCATCAAAGACTAATTCATCTTGACCGCCAGAGAGGTGAACATAGGCTATTGGGATTTGATGTGTTTTTGCCTGCTGAGTCAAAATCTCGCGGCGTAATTGCGATTTTTCAAAATGGAAAGGTGAAGCATTAATACAGACAACCAATTTTGCTTGTGCTGAGACTAATTTTGCTATCGGCTCTGGATGCCAAAGATCTTCACAAATTAAAACGCCAATAGGGATATCCTTCAAGGGCATGATACAAGAGCGGTGGCCGGGGGTGAAATATCGTTTCTCATCGAAAACCCCATAGTTGGGTAACATTTGTTTATGGTAAGTCGCCTGAATTGCACCGTTTTCAAGCCAGGAAGCCGCATTAAAGATAAGGTTATTTTCTTGGTGAGGGTGACCAATTAGCACGGCGATACCATGGCATTGTGCCGTGATGGCAGTCAACGCGTGTTGAACCTGGCGATGAAAATCAGTCCTGGACAATAAGTCTTCAGGTGGGTATCCCGTTAATGCCAGCTCTGGGAAGCAGAGTAAATCAGTTTTGCTTGCTTGCGCTTGCGCAATGGCGAGTAAAATTTTCTTGGAATTACCAGCAATATCACCAACGATTGGGTTGATTTGCGCCAAACTGAGGTGGATGCAATTTGTCATTTAAGTGCTCACTGTTAGGGTTGTTCAAAAAAGTGTATTATTTATCTTATCTCGGTGAATGGAATCATTAGAAGAGTCGATGAAAGAGAATTTAGCTGAAATTCATCAAAAAGCAATAGCAGAAAATCAATGGCAAGCCTTGTTGGTGTTTAATCTTTACCGACTTGGGTTAACCGTATTTTTGTTAGCGTCATTTGCCTTGGAGCTTAAGACTATATACATTGGTTCGGATTATCCAAATTTATTTCTATCTATCGTCATTATTTATTTTGCTTTTAGTATTATTTGCTTTGTGTTGATGGTCCATCGATTTCCTCGTTTTGACATCCAAGTCGTATTGCAGGTGTTGGTGGATATTGTGGTATTAACAGCATTGATCCGAGCAAGCAATGGTGCCACAAGCAGCTTAGGGGTTTTAATCAATGTCGCCATTGCTGGTGGCAGTATGTTAACACCAGGAAGAATTTCGCTGCTATTTGCTGCCTTGGCATCAATTGCGGTTCTCTCTGAGCTGACGCTGGCTGTGATCATGGATAGAGTCGTTGCTTATGATTATATGGACACAGCCATACTCAGTGCCACTTTTTTTGCAACAGCCATTATGGCTTACGTCTTGTCTCGACGAATGAGGAAAAGCGAAGCATTAGCGCGTGAGCATCGAGACGATATTGAAACGCTAGAAAAATTAAATAATCATGTTATACAACGCATGCGCTCTGGGATCATGGTAGTTCGTGAAGATAATAGTGTCAGATTAATCAATGACGCTGCCCGATTATTGCTTTCATACGATGAAAGCTTAGTCGATAATGTGCCGCTTTCTAGCGTTTCGTCAATTCTTAATCGCCAACTGATAGCGTGGCGTATTCCGCCACATCGGCAACCGTCACCTTTTAAGATTGAACACAGAGATATTGAGCTGATCACACAGTTTACTGCCTTAGAGGAAGGCTTTACTAAATCGGTATTGGTTTTTTTAGAGGATAGTTCACGAACAGCAAAGCAAGCCCAAGAAATGAAGCTGGTTTCATTAGGGCGCTTAAGTGCGAGCATTGCTCATGAAATTCGAAATCCACTGGCTGCTATCAGTCATGCGGCTCAACTATTGTCTGAAGACAATATGCCAAGTGCCAACGATAAAAAATTCCTGAATATTATTGTCGCTAACTCCGATAGAGTCAATGCCATCATTAATAGTGTTTTGCATTTATCGCGCCGCAATCAAGTACTATTAGCTGTTTTGGCGTTACAGCCTTGGCTTGCGAAATTTAAACAAGAATTCATGGAGATGAACAATAGAGAAAAATTTAACTTTGCTTTCTCTGTGACCCCAGCGACTTTGGAGATAAAAGTAGATGCAATCCAGTTTCATCAAATCATGAATAATCTCTGTGAAAATGCGTTACGTTATGGTGTTTCTCAATGTAAGGGTTTCGCCAAAATTGATATTAAGGCTTACCGAGATAAATCGTCTAACCACGTGTGTGTTGATGTGATAGATAATGGTCCTGGTATCGCACCCCATGTCGCTGAAAACTTATTTGAGCCTTTTTACACCACGCATAAGCAGGGCAGTGGCTTGGGATTGTATATTGCGAAGGAAATGTGTGAAGCAAATTCAGCGCGATTAACTCTGGAGCCGTTGGAAGAAAGTGGTTGCTGTTTTCGAATAACTTTTTATGAATAAGCGGGTGAGTAAAATGTGGCGAGGAAATTTATGCCAATAGGGAAAGCATTGATTATAGACGATGAAGAAGACCTGCGTGAATTGTTTAAAGAGACATTAGCGCGCATGGATTTAGTTGTCTATGATGCTAAAGACGTTACAAGTGCTATGGCCCTTCTCAAGCAACATTCATTTAAGGTTTGTTTGACCGACATGCGATTACCTGACGGCGAAGGGATGGCGATCGTTGACTTCATTCAACAAAATTATCCTCAGGTGCCGGTTGCTGTTATTACCGCCTATGGCAATATGGATTTGGCGATTACCGCTTTAAAAAAAGGGGCTTTTGATTTCGTATCGAAACCGGTGGATTTGGCCGTATTGCGAAAATTAGTGAATACGGCCTTACGGTTGTCGAGCCCAGGACCTCAAATTAAAGAGGTATCTACCCATAAGCTTTTAGGAAAATCACCTGCAATTCTAGAATTGCGTTCCAGCATTGCCAAGCTAGCACGCAGCCAGGCTCCAATTTTTATCAGTGGCGAGTCTGGTGTTGGAAAAGAGTTGGTTGCGCGATTAATCCATGAGCAAGGTCCACGATCCGCTGCTGCATTTGTTCCTGTCAATTGCGGTGCTATCCCAGCCGATCTGATGGAAAGTGAGTTTTTCGGCCATAAGCGTGGTAGTTTTACCGGAGCGATGAGTGATAAGGATGGTTTGTTCCAAGCGGCAAACGAAGGAACACTGTTTTTAGATGAAGTGGCTGATTTACCACTAGCCATGCAAGTTAAATTACTGCGGGCTATTCAAGAAAAGGCCGTACGACGAATTGGTGATCAGCGGGAGTGTGCGGTTGATACCCGGATCTTGAGTGCAACCCATCAAAATTTGCAGCAACTGGTAAATGATGGAAAGTTTAGACAAGATTTGTTTTTTCGTATCAATGTGATTGAATTAAAAGTGCCACGGTTAGCGGATAGGCAGGAAGACATTCCGATTTTAGCCGATTATTTTTTGACGAGACTGAGTCAAAATCAACAGCTTACTAAGCCGGAGTTAACGCAAGAAGCGATTTCACGATTGAAATCTTACCGCTTCCCAGGCAATATACGTGAACTTGAAAATATATTAGAGCGCGCTTTTACCCTTTGCGAAAATTATAAAATTTTAGCTCAAGACTTGCATCTTGATCAGTTTGAAAAAAGTGTTTTTCCAGAGCGTGAAGAAAACTTGACTTCCTCAACCGTAATAACTCAGAAATCAAGCGATGCCGCTTTAGATTCTTATCTTGATGAGCTGGAGAGGGCGCAAATTGTTGAAGCACTCAAGAAAACACGGTGGAATAAAACAGCCGCAGCAAAATTATTGGGCATTAGTTTTCGTGCACTCCGTTATCGGTTAAAAAAATATAGCATTGAGTAGGTAATCATGAACAGATTGACCAATGAGCAGATTGAGCTGCTACACGTTATGGGGATCACGGCGTGGCAAGCCAGGGACCGTGGCGGTATTGAAAATCACGCTCCGCTGACTGCGGCCATTCAATCGGATCAGCCTCCCGTTGCCACCATGGACTGGAAATGTTTAGAGGCGACTATCAAGTCATGCAAAAAATGTATTTTAGCTGAGAGTAGACAACAAACGGTATTTGGCGTGGGAAGTAATCAGGCTGACTTATTATTTGTCGGTGAGGCGCCTGGCGCACAGGAAGATGCGCTGGGGGAGCCTTTTGTCGGTCGAGCCGGGCAATTGTTAGATGCTATGTTAGCATCGATTGGATTATCACGAAAACAAACGTATATCGCTAACATTCTGAAATGTCGCCCCCCCAATAATCGCGATCCGCTGCCACAAGAGATCAGTTGTTGTACCCCATACTTAACAAGGCAAATTGAATTATTGCAGCCGAAGGTGTTAGTTGCTTTGGGTCGTATTGCTGCACATCATCTATTAGAAACCACAACGCCGTTGGCAAAATTACGAGGAAAAGTTTGGTATTATGGTCAAAATCAACTGCCACTCATGGTGACTTACCATCCCGCTTATTTGCTTCGCTCTCCTCGAGATAAGGAAAAGTCTTATTATGATCTGCTTTGCATCAAGAATGTTTTAAAAAAATTGCCGTGATTGCTCGATCGCAAGCATTTACTCTTTTTGAGATGATAACGGTTTTGGGTGTTTTGTTGTTGTTATTAACGATGAGTGTTCCGTCGCTTAAGGATTTTACAAATCGAATGGGCTGTATTCATGATGCCGAAAAGCTATTATCGGTATTGCGTATTGCTCGGCTATTCGCTTTGCAAAACCATCACACCGTGATGATTACTCCTTTGGATAATAAGAATGGTCAATTAATAAATTGGCAAAAAGGTTTGGTAGCGTATGATGATATATTTCACGATAGGAAAATTCATCATGAAAGTCAAATTCTGATTTCAGCCGATTTTTTGAAAGCGAAGTCTCTGCGTTTTATTGGTTATCCCAAAGCTTCCTTTTTGCAGTTTTCTCCTTTGGGAAGTGCTCAGACCAATGGCTCTTTTATTTTGTGTTATCAGTCAGTCGGTAGGAAAATAGTCGTCAATCGAGCCGGCGAGTTTCGGGTAAGCGACTATGCGTGTCTATGAGCTACGATGCTGCAACAGCAAGGGTATCGCTTGATTTTTATCAGGGGCTTGCTTTGGTTGGTTGTCAAGGTGCGCCAATAGTCTATTAATAGTAAAATAAAACGCATAGCTTACCAGGAGCGCAACGAAAGCAGTACCTGCCGATTGCGCGATGAAGTAGCTAGCCAGGCCAGCCGTTAACGCAAGACAAGTCGATTTAACGAAGGCATTATTGACTTGGTTGTGGTTGTTTATCTGGCGATTGCCTGAAGCGGTATGGTTAAAAGTAAAGTTAATCGCGTTACCAAAAAAATTACCAGGCGAGTGGGTTACTTTTTTATTAGTCGAGTGGGCGGGGGCTTGTTTTTCTTCCGTTTCATTTTTCTCTTCTGTATTCCGAGTATTGAGGCCAGAAGGTAATGAAGGCTCTTCTCTAACCAGGGATGGTCTTGTTTCATCATTGTCTTGATTGACAGGGCACTTTTCAATAGGTTGTTTGGGTTGTTCAAATTTCGTTATATCGACAGTGGGAAGTAAGTATTGAGGAGCATTTTTCTTTTTTATGCGCAGTGTTCTGTCTTTGCTTAATATTTCAAATTGCGTATGTTCAAACTCAATGACAAGGGTTTCTTTTTCATAGTGGTTTAAATAACCGGTTTCTTGGTGGGTTTTTGGGGTTGGTGATAAAGATTGACAGAGCGAAAGCGCAAAGCAGAGGTTTTTAATTTCGGCGGCGTGGTTTGGTTGAAAAATAGTGTCAATTTTGGCATTACTTTCAAAGTGAATCACTAAATACTCGTCGCTATCGTTGTCATCGTCATTATCGTCACGAATGAGTGCGACAGGGGGGAGCGGCTTTTCGTCACTATTTTTAAAATAATCCAGAAATGAGTTGTTCACAATCTCAGTGGTATACTGATCCGCCGCCACATCATTTTCATTTGCGGTCGTGTCCAGCGTTATGGTAACCAACTCATGAGCCAACGGACTCGTCGCTTTGTTGGGGAAAGTAATGGTAAATGGTCCTCTGGTGATGGTGGGTTTGCCATCTTGATTCTGTGCCAGCTTGCGATAGGGGATAGCTGGGGGAGAATTGGGATCAGTTAATACCGAGTACTCTTTTATATCACCACTTTTAAAAATATTATGCAGTATACCTATCCAGGAGCTTGGGACTATCTGTTTTTTTTCATGGCATGTTGTGGTTACTTCTTCATGCGCATTGATCGCATATTTCGTTTGGTGATAAATGAGTTGTGTCGTTGGCGCAGTAACGGTTTCTAGGGTGTAAAATAAATTTGAGAATTTTCCGCTAAGGCTTTGGATCGAAAGTTTTGTCATATCGATGGTGATGGTGGTAATTTTACGTTTTTGATGACTATCTGTCTTTGCCGTAAATTGCACAGCATCTTTTATATGGAGATCTTGAGAAGATTGATAAGTGGTAACGTTATCTGATTTGACACTCGTATATGAAATATCATTGTCATCACCCAGCTCAAAACACTGATTGATTAATGCAGTGACTTGGCCAATAGTGGTGTATGGCGTTTCAGTAACATAAGTTATTTCATCTGATTTATTGCCATGGGGTTTATCATTACCGAATTTTATTATAATTAACGTCATGTTCTCTTCATGGATCCTCTTTCGTGGTGTCAGTATTGTATAGGCCAATTATTAAGGCCATATTAGGGCTTGTTGACAATTGCTCTTCGCTACGGAAAAGCAAATCTCAACAGGGCCTAGTAATTGAATGAAAAAGCACAGACCGGGGTGGTCAGTTTAAATTTTATCCACACCGGGGTGGATCATACAAAAAAACAGGGTGAGTTGACAATTGCAGCGCGAAAGGCGCTATAATCTGGATATTTTGCGCGCAGCTTGTGAGGCTTTACGTTATGGTTGAGACGGCTTTCATTGAATCGCATTTAAAGCAATTGATTTTTCCCTTTATGACGGCGGATTTGGGTTCGATTAATGCCGTTAAAGCCGTTTCACAAGCGGCCAATGGGATTACGGTGCAATTGCAATTGGGATTTCCCGTTAACTCAGTGCAAGCAATTATTGCAGATTTTATGCAACAGGCGTTACAGCAGATCGGTGTTACCCAACCGCTCAAAATAACTTATGAGACCACGATTCGTCCGCATGCCAAGCAAGTGGGGTTGAGTGCGATTGCGGGTGTTAAAAATGTGATTGCGGTGGTTTCTGGCAAGGGTGGTGTTGGAAAGTCCGCCACGGCGGTTAATTTAGCCATTGCCTGTCAGCGTGCTGGAGCGAGGGTGGGTTTATTAGATGCGGACATCTATGGCCCTAGTGTGCCGATGATGATGGGATTGCAAGGCAAGCGACCGCACAGTGTGGATGGTAAGCATTTTGAGCCGCTGCAAAACCACGGCATACAAACGATGTCGATAGGTTACTTAGTTGATCAAGATACCGCAATGATTTGGCGAGGGCCGATGGCAACGGGTGCCTTAGCCCAGTTGGCTTTTGATACGGCGTGGCAAGATGTCGATTATTTATTGGTGGATATGCCACCAGGCACGGGCGATATCCAGTTAAGCTTGGCACAGAAAATCCCGGTGGCCGGTGCCGTTGTGGTAACGACACCGCAAGATATTGCTTTATTAGACGTACGCAAAGCCATCACCATGTTTACCAAAGTCAATGTTCCGATATTAGGAATCGTTGAGAACATGTCGTATTATGAGTGCCCGTGTTGCCATCATCGTGCCGCAATTTTTGGTGAAGGTGGGGCGGATTCATTAGTGCAGTCCTATGGTGTCGCTTGTCTTGGTAAGATCCCTTTAAATAGTCAAATTCGCAGCGATGCCGATTCAGGCTGTCCAACGGTGGTTGCCGATCCCGATGGTCCGATTGCGAGGCAGTATCAAGAGATGGCCTTGCGCTTAACAGTGAATTTGTCATGCCAAGCAAAAGATTTTGCGCGACGATTTCCGAAAATTGTTATAGAGAGTAATTAATTTACCATAATGAGGTTATAGTTATGCCGATCAAATCAGACAGATGGATACGGGAAATGGCACAGAAAAGCCAATTGATCACCCCTTTTGAGCCACAACTGGTGCGGGTGGTGGGTGATAAAAAAGTCATTTCTTATGGCACATCCAGTTATGGTTACGATGTTCGTTGTGCCACGGAATTTAAAATTTTTACCAATGTTAAGATTGGTTCGGCCATGGCGGTCGATCCGAAAGCGTTTACCGAAGACAGTTTCGTGTCGGTGGAAACCGATGTTTGTATTATTCCCCCGAATTCATTTGTTTTAGCACGTACCATCGAGCATTTTCGCATCCCAAGAAATATTTTAACGATTTGTTTGGGTAAATCGACTTACGCCCGTTGTGGCATCATTGTGAATGTCACACCGTTAGAGCCAGAGTGGGAAGGGTATGTGACGTTGGAGTTTTCCAACACGACCCCACTGCCGGCAAAAATTTACGCCAATGAAGGCGTAGCGCAAATGTTGTTTCTCGAGTCGGATGAAGTATGCGAAGTATCGTATCGCGATCGCGGTGGTAAGTATCTTGGGCAAAAAGGCGTGACATTACCTTGTGCGTAACCGGCTATTTACGAGGGATGATTGCCGAGTTTGCGGTGATGCATGTTTCAAAGCATTGATCGGCGTGTTTCGAAATGGTGTTTAAAATTTTCTGATCCGCCTCAATACTTAGACTAAAATAGTATGAACCGATTGCCACGAATATCATCGCGAGGGCAAAAGTGACTAGTATGGTAGGATTGGTTACTAAGGAAGACACCAATATGAAATCTGTCAGCATCCACACAAAGTTTAGTGTTAAATAGAGAGCCCCCTGGAGTAACACGCTTAAAAATAATTCCCATGAAAAGCTAGAGGCTAATTGACGAGCGTTGTTGGGACCAGCAAAAAAATTGTGTTGGTTGTGAGGACAGTTTGCCAGTGATCGGACTCGGCTGCGGTATTCCGAGTTTAATTTTGCTTTTTGTCGAGCGTGATCGTAATAAATCCACAGTAAGCTCGTGAGGAAAGTAGCACCCATCACCAAAAAGCCCACGATGGGATTGACGACGATAAGCGCTGTGGTGATATCTAAAGCAAAAAGGGCAAAATCTGAAACTAAGAGACAATTTTTAATGGCTTCGAACAGTGGGAGAGCACTTAAGCGATTGATAGGGTATTCTATTTCGAGAGGTAATCGTTGTCGTTGATAAGGGAGCCTCGCTTCTGGAAGCGAGTCATTAGTTGCGAGTGTGCTTACCAACGTCATAAGCGGCGATCTGTGTTAGGAAATGAAGTTGCAAATTATATAGCCAACTTAAGGTGGTTGCAATTAATCATCGTCCTCAACGTCTTCGTGCTGCTTAATTGCGATACCTTGGCCACGAGAGTCATTGACTAAGTCGCGCAATTCTTTGCCCGGTTTAAAGTGTGGGCTGTACTTAGAGTCCGTGACAACTCTGGCACCGGTTTTGGGGTTATGGGCATTACGAGGGGGGCGGTAGTGTAAACAGAAACTGCCAAAGCCTCTGATTTCAATGCGTCCGCCTTTACCGAGTGTTGCACTCATCAGCTCAATCAAGAGATTGACGCTGGTGGCAATATCTTTCTCGGGGATATTCGGTACCGCTTGTCCGATTTTACTAATCAATGCCGATTTGATCATAATTGATTCAACCTCTGGCTGCCCCATTCAGTGGTAATAGGTTCGTACAGAGATAAATATAGCAGAGAAAACCTCTGGGCGCATCATCACAAAGCATTTGATTTATAAATTGATTTGAGAAATCTCATGGGCTTCTAGCAACACCCCAGATTTTGTGATCGGGTTGCCAAAGATAAAAATTTGTTCATTTTCGATGGTGATAGCTCCCCTTGCGAAGAGTGCAAGGATATAGGGTAATATTTGGTGTTCTAGGTTTTTAACTTTGTTCATTAGTGAGTCTTCGGTATCGTCAGCGCTGATCTCACATATAGTTTGAGCAATAATTGGACCACCATCTAATTCTTCCGTAACGAAGTGGATAGTTGTGCCATGATGGCTTTCTTGAGCAGCCAGAGCTCGTGCATGAGTGTGAAGTCCTCGGTATTTAGGCAATAAAGACGGGTGAATATTGACCATTCGCCAGCGGTAGTGCTGAACGAATGCTTTTCCCAATACTCGCATGAATCCAGCGAGTACTACCAGATCAGGGTGATGCTGATCGATGGTTTCCTGTAGGGCAAGTTCATATTCTACGGAGTTGTTATAGTCTTTAGAATTGAGGCATATTGTAGGGATATTTGCGGTTTGTGCGCGTTTTAAACCATAGGCTTTGGGGTTGTCACTGATCACGGCAACGACGGTTGCGAGTAACTGGCCTTTAGCACAAGCTTCTATGATGGCTTGCAAATTGCTGCCGTGACCAGACAGTAAAACCACCAGCGAAAAATTGGGTTTAGTCATGGCAATAGATAACTCGTTGTTCGGGATGGTGAGCAGCAACGATTTCACCAATGCACCAGGCGGTTTCGCCCAAAGCGTGTAATTGCGTTAAACCGGTTTGTTGATGTTCGGGTGCAACCACGGCAATCATGCCGATGCCGCAATTGAAAACCAAACGCATTTCTTCTTCAGAGACATTGCCGTTATGTTGGATCCAGGTGAAAATCTCCGGAATTGGCCAGGCCGCACAATGGATTTGTGCCGCCAAGGTTTGGGGAATAACGCGTGGTAGGTTTTCCGTGATCCCACCGCCAGTAATATGCGCAAGCCCTTTGATGGGAATAGATTTCAATAAGTTTTGTATGGTGTTGACATAAATTTTGGTGGGTTCCAGTAAATGATCTTGCAGAGATTTACCAGCTATTCTTGTTGCCGGATCGCAGGCGGTTGCTTGTAAAATTTTCCGTATCAGGGAATAACCATTACTGTGAATGCCGCTTGCGGCAATGCCGATGATTTGATCGCCCACTTGAATGCTGTTGCCGCTGATGACGTTGTCTTTATCGACGATGCCAACCACAAAACCCGCCAAATCAAATTCATTGTCACGATAGAGGCTGGGCATTTCAGCGGTTTCACCACCGAGTAACGCAACGTGTGCTTGCTGGCAACCCTCTCCAATGCCGGTCATGATTTGTTGCGCTTGTGCCAATTGCAGGTGGCCTGTTGAATAATAATCGAGGAAAAATAACGGCGTTGCCCCGCACACTAGGATATCATTGACGCACATTGCGACCAGATCGATGCCAATCGTATCTAAGCGAGCAAACTCGGCGGCGAGCAACAATTTGGTGCCGACGCCGTCGGTGCTGGCAACTAATAAAGGTTGATGGAACTGTTCGAGTGGTAGCGCAAATAAGCCGGCAAAACCACCAATTTCACTGACAAGGCCGGTTCTGGCGGTTTTTGCGGCGACGGTTTTGATGTGTTGTACAAAATGATTGGCTGTTCGAACGTCGACTCCGGAATCGAGATAGGTCAGATTTTCACTCATGGATTGATCTCTTAGTGGAAATCTTGCAATCTTATCAAGGATGGATCGTTTATAATAGGCCAAGCCAGTTTGTCCAATAATGGTTCATATTGTGAGTGGAACGATGCGAAAACACCAAATAAAATTACAGATTTTTCTCGGCGTGTTGAGTATTTGCTTGAGTGGCAATAGGGTTTTTGCCACAACGGTGAAGCATTTGTATGCTGCTGAGGTGCCGATAGCCTCACAGTCGCCAGCCGATGAGCAGCAGGCTATTCAGGTGGCATTACAGAATGTGCTTATCAAGGTGAGTGGTTCAAGCAAAATACTCGAAAACCCAGAAATCCAAAAGTTATCGCAAGATGCTAGACAGTTAATGCAAGCGTATCACTATGTGCGTCAAGCGGGTGGTGCGGAGCCGTTTATTTTTAAAGTTCAGTTTCAATCAAAACCGATAACAGACGTGCTGGGAAAAATAAAGGCATTGTGGGTTGCGCAAAGACCATTATTGCTGGTTTGGTTCGGTGTTAAAATGGATGGCGCAATCAATCTCATTACCGCCGACAGTGAGTCCTCCGTAGACAATGCGTTGTTGGAGGCATTACAGCAGAGTGCAAGTCGGCGAGCTATCCCAATTTTGCTCCCGGTTGTGGATATTAACACAATGGATCAAGTGCGTGGATCAGACGTTTGGCAAATGCGCCTACCAAATATTCAATCGGCTTCTAGACCGTATCATCCTGAGGCGATACTGGTTATGCGGATGGAGCCGAGTCGTGAGGCTATTTGGCACGGTCAAGCAACCGTGGTTTATAATAGCCAGAGTGCTGCGTTTCAAGCAGAGGGGGCGACTGCAAAAGCAGTAGTTGAAAATCTGGTTGATCAGGTGATCGATTATATTTCCGAACACGCAAAGCGGAGTCAGTCTGTTCAAATAACGAAGATTGATATGTTGATAGATAATATTAATTCCATTCAAGACTACGGCAAATTGCTCAAACATCTGCAGTCATTGAATTCAATTTCTGACGTGGAAGTTACCCAAGTGAAACCGCATCAAGTGGCGTTACAAGTGAGTGCGACAGGTGGTGACAATGAATTAATTAAAGAACTCTCTGCAGATCCCGTATTCGCCGTGGTTGAGTTACCCAAACAAGTGATGTCAAATGCTTTGTTGCATTATCGGTGGCTTAGATGAAGGCTGAAAATATCCCTAATCTGTTAACCGTGTTGCGTTTTGCCATTATCATTCCAATTTTATTTTCTCTGATTCATGAAGCGTACTATACGGCATTTGCGCTATTTGGTTTGGCCGGAATTAGTGATCTTTTTGATGGTTTTTTAGCAAGGCGATATGGTTGGACTAGTCGCTTTGGCTCGATCAGTGATCCATTGGCAGATAAGGCATTATTGGCAGCTTGTTTTGTTGCCTTGTCAATGATTGGTGTTGTTCCGGTATCGGTCACATGCCTGGTTGTTTTTCGTGATCTCTGGATTATCGCTGGTGCCGCCGTTTTTCATTTCGCGATTGGTACGTTCTCATTTAAACCGTCATTCATCAGTAAGTGTAATACCGGAGTGCAGTTATTGTTTATAGCGGGATGTTTGTTTAATTTAGTCTTCCCATTATTTCCCGAAGCGTGGCTTTACTTTTTGCAAGTCATCGTGGTGGTAACGACAGTGATTACCTTGTTGCATTATACTTGGGTATGGGGGAAGAAAGCTTATGGCGATCAAAGGCAAGCAATTTAATTTTTGGCTTGGTATTTTACTTGCTATCGGAACGATAATTGTACTTATTTATCTTTGGTCAGCCATATTACCGCCATTTTTCATGGCTGCGATTTTTGCGTATCTGGGCAATCCATTAGTCAGTAAAATAATGAGGTATAAGCTTCCCAGGCTATTAGCCGTTGTCATGGTGTTTACCATCATGATAGTCACATTACTGTTAATGGTTTTGTTGTTGATCCCGATGATCCAAACACAGCTTAGTGTATTGACAACCTTAATTCCCAAAATTATCCAGTGGGCTCAGGAAGTTGTTTTCCCATTTTTGCAAGCCAAATTCGGGCCACATCACGTTGATGCCTTGCAATTACAAACAGCAATCAAAGATAATTGGCGCTCGGCAGGGAATGTTATCTCTTCGGTTGTGACAACCTTATCACACTCGAGCTGGTGGTTGGTCAGCTGGTTAACGAATTTATTATTGATCCCGGTTGTTACGTTTTATTTACTGCGGGATTGGCATTTGGTGTTGGAAAATGGTGAAAAATTATTGCCAAGACGCTTAGCACCAACCTTAACGCAATTGGCAAGTGAATGTAACGAGGTGTTAGGGGCTTTCTTTCGTGGCCAATTATTGGTAATGTTGGCGTTGGGTTTGATTTACGCGATGGGATTATCACTTATTGGTTTGCAAGTAGCATTATTGATAGGCTTAATGGCTGGTTTGTTGAGTATTGTGCCTTACCTAGGGTTTATTGTGGGGTTAGGCGCTGCAATTGTTGCGGCATTATTGCAGTTTCACCAGGTTCATTACTTGTCTTATGTGATGATGGTTTTTGTCGCTGGTCAAGTTTTGGAAGGCATGGTGCTTACGCCATCGTTAGTTGGCGATAAAATAGGGCTGCATCCTGTTGCGGTGATTTTTGCTATTTTAGCAGGCGGTGAAATGTTTGGATTCATCGGGATTTTATTAGCATTGCCGGTTGCGGCCGTCATTATGGTGTTATTGCGCTTTGGGTATAAGCGTTATTTGAATAGCGAACTGTATACGGCTTTTTTATAAGATATTGGGGAGACAATGAATCAACAACTCGCGTTAAATCTTTTTTTGCGGGATGATTCGACTTTCGAAAACTTTTATGTGGGTCCTAACCCTGAAGTGTGCACCTATCTTCAAGAAATGTTGCAAGGTAAAGGAGATCGGTTCATTTATTTATGGGGGTGCCGAGGCTCAGGGCGCTCACATCTGTTGCAAGCGTGTTGCCATCTTGCGAGCGAAATCAATTTCAGCACCGTTTATTTACCCCTGGCGCAAGAAGAAGAGCCCCTAAGTCCTGATGTATTATCTGGGCTTGAGTGGGTGGATATGGTTTGTTTAGATGATATCGACGCGATAGCGAAACAACCCGCTTGGGAAGAAGCCTTTTTTCATTTATACAATCGAATTATTGATGGCCAAACCAAACTGGTGGTGACCGCATCCTTACCGCCTCGAGAAATGATCTTCCAATTACCCGACTTAATCTCAAGATTATCTGCCGCCGTCATTTTCCAAGTCCAGCCCTTAAATGTGGAAGAGAAACTTAAAGCGATAAAGCTTCATGCTAAAATGCGTGGCATGCATTTGGTTGATGAAGTTGGTTTTTACCTTATTCGCAGAACCAATGGCAATTTAATGCGAGCGTGCCAATATTTAGAACGATTAGATAGAGTGTCGCTTGCGCAGAGAAGACGGTTATCGTTGTCGTTTGTGAAGCAATTCTGTAATGAAATGGAACTGAGCGCATGACGATTTTTGGTGCTGATTTCTTCGCATAAGCCGAGCAGTGGATAAATTAAGGTATTAATTTCCAACTTTTTTGTTTAAAATAAGACATATTGAGAGAAACAAGGTTTCCTATTAGTGAATTCTTATAATAATCAACAAGATGTTATTCATGTTGTAAAATTGGTCAACAGTTTATCCGATCCCGGTTGTGATTTTCATGCGCTATTGAAGCCGATGAAGAGTTTGCAGCGCAAATATAAGCGCTACGCGACTTCGCCAAAATTATTATTAGCCAGCGTCAATATATGTGTGAGTATCATCAAATTCCAGTCGGATGAACAATTGGCACTAGAGGTAGAGGGCGATACGTACGATTATTTGGAAAAAGCCATGTGTCGGTTTATGACGGTTAAGCAAGAAGGCACCCCGATTTATATTAAAGCCTATTTGCAATGTTTGGATGTGATCTTAGGGACCATCAGCCGGATATTTGTAACGCGTGGAACGCTAAAGGATTTAACTTTTTTAAATAATATTTATCAGACATACCAGGAAAAAGTTCTTATTGCGCCGGCTTATGAGATTTTCGCTCGAGTATTGCCTGAAATAATCGCGGCCCAAGAAAAAATAAATCATTCCGATATTCAAGTGGTGGATGAAGGGGTTGATCAATTGAATCATGCCTATCTTGCTCTGAAGGAAGAACCAAAATCACCCGTAATTAATTTACTTCTGCAGAAAATTGCCACCTTGCGCCAGGAATGCGTGCAACCGTTGTAAAAAGTTTAATACCAGCCTCTACGCCATCCTTTTAAGGTTAAAGGCGCTATTGTCTTTTTTAAGTACTAAGGTATAGTCGGCTGGTTTTGGAGTGGGAGAGAGCCTGGTGTTTAAAGATAGTGTTGTTCCACGGGTTGAGGAAGTTAAAGAAGAAACCATCCGTATTCGTTATCAGTACGACCGAGAGTCTAAGGCGGAGGTATTGACAGAGATCAATGAAGGCAGTTGTTTGCGAGCTATTTTTGAAAACTTTGTCATCGGCGATCTCGCTGGCGATGGTTTTCACATCGCTGGGGATCAGGCGGTGTTTTTTTTAAAACCAAACTTTGCTTCGTGTCGCATCGTTATTGAGAGCGATGATTCAGAGGAGGCTGCTTGTTTTCAGCCTGATAAAGAACATTTGTTGTGTTGTTTTGCTTTAGAAGCCGTACTACGACATTTAAAACAGCGAGGTTTGGTTTCTCAAGGCCCTTTTTGCTTTCAATCGCGACGCGGCGGATATGATTTTGAGAAAAAAACAGATAATCGTATTGTTTCGCCTATTTCTTTCTTGTTGGATGAGCGCACACGGAGAGATGTGCCCTTTTATTTTTTTTATGAAGACCGAGAAAATCCACAAGACATTGTTTCCCATACCTATGCGTACTTAAATGAGAAGCGATGTTGTATATTTTTCAGATCAATTTCAGATGACGAGCGAAGCGCAATCAGCGCTGCGCTTGAGCAATGTTTGCCGAAAAAAATAGTTGAGGCGGCGCCGGAGTCATCACCGTTGAGTCGTGGCCATATGGCCGTGTGAGTTCTATTCCAGCCCGAGTGGCTGGCAATTGCTTTTTCGGCGGTAAAAATGGGGGGCCCCCCGCACAACAGGCGCTAGTTAAGCTGTTGAAGTAATTCAGCTATCACCGTACTGACGTTATGAGTAGCCAGTAAAATGGTTTGATCGGTTTCTCGCGATTGCATCATGGTTTTCGGATCGGTTGATTCCGTTGCGTCATCGCTGATCCCGCGCACAATGAGGCAGGGATAGTGAAACATCCAACAAACTTGTGCCACACTCGAGCCTTCTAATTCGATGGCGGTCATATTCAATTGATGTAAGCGCTTAATCAACTCAACCGATTGTGGAAAAATATCGCTGGTGGCGATGATCCCGTGTTTTAAGATAAAAGGGTGTGGTTGCTTGAGGACGGCTTCAATTTGTTGACGATAAGGGTTTCTAATATGGAATAGGGCAGGGATTTTCTGCTGAGTCAGTGGGTGTGAGTAGAGCTGGTGGGAGTTTCGGATGTGCTCGACAGCGTAAGCTTTGTCAGCAATCAATACCGAGCCTGGTTTTAAATCGGATTGGATGCCGCCTGCGGTTCCAGCAAGCATTAATAATCGCGGTGCGAATTCGAGGATGAGGGAATTGGCGATCACCGCCGTGCTGACTTTACCCATGCCGCTGATCACGAGGATCACGGGGGTATTGCCAATATGGCCAGATACATACTCAAAGCCGCGGGCTGTGTTTTTATGGGGGTTTTGAATAAGTGCCTCGATGGGTTTTGCTTCAATGGGTAAGGGGGCAATTATTGCAATGGGGTGATTGCTGGCGTAAGCCGAAGCCCATGGTAGCAGCATCATGCAGATAATGCACCAGCAAATGGGAAAAGATCCTATCCTATTAATATATTTACGCGCCATGATGGACTTCTTCACTATCCTGATCGTGACCATACCGATTAGCGGTGACCGCTTTCAAAGAATTGTGTTGTATTTTTGATGCGGTTGATTTGAGGTTAGTAAGTTTCTCTTTAATCCAATTTGTTTTTTCTTTTACAGACACCGGTTGCGTGAGGACTGGCTCGTGGATCACTTCGATTGGCGTTCCGACATCCACGTGATGAAAAACTTGCTCAACGTGTTCATTGAACATGCGAATACAACCAGAGCTCACCGGTCGACCGATACTATCTGGGGCATTGGTACCGTGGATCAGAATGGTGCCATGCGAAAACCCAGTACGGATAGCGTATTTTCCAAGTGGATTAGAAGGGCCCGGTTCAACGACATCCGGAAGAAATATCCCTTTCTCATCCATATGTTCCTGGATAGACTCGGGAACAAACCACACCGGATCTTTTTGCTTTTTGATGACCGTTGATTTACCTATCGGTGTCTCCCAGCCATTTCTGCCAACGGCAACGGGGAAAACCAAAACTTCTTTTTTACTTTTGGGGTAAAGATATAATTTTCGAGCGGCGGTATTGATGATAATGCCAGTATGACTGGTTTTCGGTAACGCGGGCTCTGGGATGGCGATTAGTGACCAGGCGCGAGGGGGGTGGGCAATGCCCGGATTTGCTGCTTTTAAGACGGCTACATCGATACCATATTCATTGGCAATATCACTCAAGGTATCGCCAGGCTCGGCATAAACCATTTTCATATGAGTGAACGGTTGATTGCTGGCGGTAGGCAATAAATATTTTTCGGCATGCGCCCATCGATAAATTGAAAAGCCAATGATCCCAGCAATGATCATGGTCCATGGGCTGATACCATTATAAGGGGAGCGTTGCATAGTTCGTACCTCGCTAAAAAAGCAACTCTTAACAGACGCTATTGGTGATTTAAAGGCTTTTTTAATTGTTTTGCAACTGTTGCAATGCGTTCGCCTAATTTGCGTGCTAAGGCTATTTCTTCATCTTTTAAACTTGGGTCGTTATTATTTCCGGCAATGTGACTAGCCCCATAAGGGGTGCCGCCCGCCGTGGTTGTTAATAAAGCTGGCTCAGTAAAGGGTAATCCAACAATGACCATACCATGATGCAACAATGGTAACATCATGCTGAGCAACGTTGACTCTTGGCCACCATGAAAGGAAGCGGTGGAAGTAAATAAAGCGGCTGGTTTTCCGACCAACTCGCCTGAAAACCACAAATTGGTGGTGGTTCCTAAAAAATAGCTCAGCGGTGCCGCCATATTCCCAAAGCGGGTGGGGCTGCCTAAAATCAAGCCATCACACTGGCGGAGATCGTCATGGGTGACAAATGGAGGGCCAGACTCTGGCACCGCATTGCTTTGTTTTTCACAAAGTGGCGATACGGCTGGTACGGTACGGAGTACGGCATCAGCAAAGCGGGTACTTTCAACACCATGACTTATTTGATTCGCAAGATTAGCGACCGAGCCATGCTGACTGTAATAAAGGATAAGAATTTTTAACACGGTTGACGCTCACTTTGTAATGACATGGTGAGAGTGTATCATATTTTCATGATGTTTTTATGAAATAAAGTAAAGGGTGTCACAGTGCCAATCAACGAGATGATGAATGCCGTTAAAGCATTTAGCCTGCGCCAGTGGTATTTCTGGTGGTTTGTTTGGGCTCGTTTTTATAAGGACGGCTGTAGTGCTCGTGCGGCGGCACTGGCGTATACCAGTTTATTATCCTTGGTACCCCTGATGGCCGTTGGATTCAGTATTCTGGCAGCGTTTCCGCGTTTTGCTAGCATTGCGCAAGCGACACAAGATCTTATTTTTAAGCATTTTGTTGCAAGCTCAGGCGCCGTAGTGCAAACGTATTTGCAATTATTCGTAGCACAAGCGACACAATTATCATTTTTGGGATTTACTGGATTATTTATTTCTGCCATTTTGATGATGTTCACGATGGAGCAAGCGTTAAATCATATTTGGCGAGTCCATCATGCGCGTCATGGGGTGGCGGCGTTTTTAATGTATTGGGCGGTATTAACGATTACGCCGCTTTTCATGGGGGCGAGTGTTATTGTATCTTCTTACATTGCTTCGTTATCATTTTTTAATCAAACACAATTGCCTCATAGCGGGTTGCTATTAAATTTGACACCATATCTATTAAGCTCGGTGGCTTTTTCGATATTTTATATTGCCGTTCCAAACCGGCGAGTGCCGATGCAATATGGTATTTTATCTGGCTTGCTAGCCGCTTTTTTATTTGAATGGGCGAAGCGCGGTTTTGCGATGTATATTGCCCACTTTAAAACATATCAGTTGCTATACGGCGCACTTTCCGTGTTACCGATTTTCTTAGTATGGATTTATGTGTGTTGGTTGGTTGTATTGTTTTGTGCTGAGTTTAGTTATGCCTTGACCTATGGTTATTATCGTATGAGTCAGCAAAAACTCGATCCCTTTATCCAGTTATATCGTTGGCTCGGATATTTGCGAGCAGCGCAACAACATGGCCAAGCGTTAAATCTAGAATATTTGGTGCGAGTCGATGGCCGAGTGAGTGAGATCCCACCGGAAGAACAATTAAGATTATTGCTTGAAAAACGATTGGTGCAGTCGGTTTCCGGTGGTCGAATAGTGTTGGCGCGGGATCTGTCATCGTTCACTTTATTGGAATTTGCTAAGTTGATCCCATGGCGTTTGCCGGAGTGTGCACAATTAAATATGTTTGATGACTGTTGGGAAAATAGTTTACGACAAGCGCTTTTGACAATTGAATATCAGAATCATCAAGCGTTGACTGTGCCCATGGTTGATTTTTACGTTAATCGGAGCAACGACAGGGTGAACAATGTATCTAAAGTTGAATAACTTCAGCGATGCTTTCCGGTTGAATGGCCTTTCCTTGTTTTAGATTTCTTTTTATATCCCAGTTCCGCTTTTTCAGATACCTCGAGTAACAGCACTTAAAAAAGTACAAAAACAGACCATCTTGATGTTGGGTTTTTGCATTTACAATGAACCGAACAGTATAATGTTGGCAAATTTAATATAATGAAGAGGATAACATCATAGAATATTTATGGGGCGCACTATTAAAACCATTTCGATCCCTGACTTTGATTTTATGTTGTGTGCTGTTATTGCCTCATGCCGTGTTTGCAGGTGTAAACTGTAAATTTGTAGCAATACACGTCGTAAATCTCAACGCTACGGAATCATATGGAATTTATTTTAAAAAACTTCGACACGGGGCGATTACTTCTGATTTTTCTACTGCAACTATGAATCCACAGGCAACATCAGAGGCGAGCCTGAAACAAAGTGGCTTCTACGGACCTGATGCAACAATTGCTCTAATTAATACTAACAATGCCAGCAAATCCATTACGGTGAATGTTCAACAAGATTTTTGTGGTTTTTCAAGACCTACTATTACTACGAGTGTCCCTTTAGGAGCGGAATTGGTTACTGTTTCCGCTGTAATAGGGGAATTACATATTACGATTAATCAGTAAAACCCCTTAACCATAAACACACATCCCCTATATTGCTTCCCGCATGGTAGCTAAGTGTGGCATGAGTGTATCAAGTCAAGTTTCGATATTTTTTTTAGGGTTTTGTAACTGTGTTGCTTCAATGGTTAATATGTCGAAGTAATCATAAGTGACATAAAAATTCCCCTGATCGCCATACTTATCACTCCAAGAATTACGGAGCATGAAAATACCGTGGTGAATGGATCCATCGTCTTCTTTGACTTCGGCATGATCATCATACCCAAAGATTATCATTTCATGACCCGCGAAATGGTTATTGCTGCGGTGTTGGGTGATGTTGATAAACTCTTCTTTTATGTCCGGGGAGAGCGTCCACGTATCATGTGGTGTGCGATAGCTTCCGGTTGCACCCACGGTGCCAAAGTGTGGCAATAGCAACATGCCAAAAGCCACGCGATCACCTTGTGCTAATGCCTGTTTGACTTGCTTGAGTGCACGGTTACTATCAAGCTGCTCTTCTGCGAGGCCAGCAAACTGATAGACGGTGACGATGGGTTTATTTTGCAATTTAATGGCAATATTGTCACTGAGTTTGCGGAAATCAGCAAGTGGCATGCGGGTTCCGGTGTCGGCGTTTTTCGTTGGGTAGTCGGTTAACCCGCCACAGCCGTTTTCATGCTGTTTATCCATGCTGACAATGCCAAATGATTGCATTTGCCGGAGGATGATTTCCCCTAAGCTGCCGTGCCAGCCATTAGGGAAATAACTGACAGCGGCAAGGGATTTGCCGACTTGCAGTTGGCATAATTGACTAATAAAATCGCCTTTCCCTAAGATGGCATCAATACCCGCGGTAATCGCAAAAGTGGCGCAGGTGCCATGCGCGCCCTGATCAAGCACGGGAACGCCGTTCATTCCCAGATTGACCCGCTCAGGTAATTTATTGATCGCATGGGATTGGAAGCCGGGGTGGTTTGCGTAGAGTTGCAATTTTTGGAGTATGTGTTGTTGCGCGGTATTTGACAGATGGATATCGAGTAACTTAATGGGGCGGCCGATATTTTTTTGAGGAAATCGCAATGCTGGTTGAGTTTGATTTGGAGGCGTGAGCCAGGCATTGATGGTTCCTTGTACTGCGACAGGGGCAGCATGAGCAAGTGTTGTCACGCAAAAGAGACCCGCGGTGACAGAGGAATGGGAGATGTTCATTGTTGATGCTCCATCATTAAGATGATAAAGAGTTTAGCAGGCGTGCTTGAGAGCAAAAAGAGCATTTTTACGGTTTTTGGAGTGTTCGGTAATGAAGCTGAGAAGATTGGGCACGATTAGAATTTGGCTCCCCGGGACGGGATCGAACCGCCGACCAAGTGGTTAACAGCCACTTGCTCTACCGCTGAGCTACCGGGGAAGCATCAAATGGAAGCGGTATATTAAAGATGAGGAAGCGGCGGGTCAAGCTCTACGTTATCGGTCCTATTTAACGAGGGTGTGAATTTTCTCGATAGCGGTGTTGAGCAAATCCATACTGGTAGCAAAAGAGATGCGAATATAACCGGGTGCGCCAAAAGCCGTTCCTGGTACGATGGCGACGCCAGCTTGTTCTAAACAAATCTCAGCAAAAGCGAGATCCGACTCGATGCCGATGCGGGCAATGGCTTGACGGATATTGGGAAATAAATAAAAAGTTCCGTGAGCAGCCAGGCATTCGAACCCTGAAATTGCTCTTATTTTCGCCAGCACGGCATCGTGGCGCTCTTTAAATACGCGCGTCATATTCATAACCGTCGATTTCTCACCATTGAGTGCGGTGGTTGCCGCTGCTTGTGAAATTGAGCATGGATTAGAGGTAGACTGCGATTGAATTTTTTTCATAGCCCCGATAATCTCTTTGGGTCCCGCACAATAACCGATACGCCAGCCAGTCATGGCATAAGATTTTGAGACCCCATTAACAATCAGTGTTCTGTCGTATAGCTCGGGACAGGCATTTAAAATATTAGAATATGCAAAAGAGGCCCAATAGAGGGTCTCATAAATTTCATCGGAAACAATGAGCACGTGTGGGTGTTGTTTTAACACGTCACCCAGTTGGCGCCATTCTTCCAATGAATAAGCCATGCCGGTGGGGTTCGATGGGCTATTTAATATAACCATTTTGGTTTTTGGGGTAATCGCTTTGGCTAATTGTGCTGCAGTCATTTTTAACGATTGCTCAAGCGCGGTCTGAATAACAACGGGTTTTGCTTCAGCGAGCAAAGCCATATCAGGGTAGGAAACCCAGTAAGGTGCGGGGATGATGACTTCATCTCCAGGGTTGAGGGTAGCCTGCATAATATTATATATGGAGTGTTTAGCGCCGCAGGAGACAAGAATTTGATCGAGAGAATAGCTCAGATTATTATCGGTTTTAAATTTACGCTGAATTGCTTGTTTTAACTCAGGGGTCCCTTCGACCGGTGTGTAACGCGTTGCGCCATTATGTAATGCATCGATGGCGGCTTGTTTGATGTGCTCTGGCGTGTCGAAATCGGGTTCACCCACGCCGAGGCTAATAATGCTTTTACCCTCGGCTTTCAGTGCTTGTGCTCGGGCATTCATCGTTAGCGTGGGGGATGGCTTGATAAGCTTAACGCGTTCAGAAATCGGCACAGACATGGTATGCTCCTAAGTTAATCGTGGGTGACCACACAGATTAATACATGATACTCGGTTCCGATAATTTGTGAAATGGGGTTAGGGTCGGATGCAAAATCAATTTGACTTACAATCAACCTATCAGCCTAAGGGTGATCAGCCGCGTGCAATTGAAGCCTTAGTGGCTGGTTTGAATGATGGGCTGTTGCAGCAAACTTTATTAGGGGTCACGGGTTCCGGAAAGACTTTTACCATGGCGCACATCATCGCGCGATGCAACCGGCCAGCAATGATTATTGCCCACAACAAGACATTAGCCGCACAGCTCTATGGTGAAATGAAAACCTTTTTCCCGAAAAATGCCGTCGAATATTTTGTTTCTTATTATGACTACTATCAACCAGAAGCCTATGTCCCCGCGTCGGATTTGTTTATTGAGAAAGATGCCGCTATCAATGAGCATATTGAGCAAATGCGCTTGTCAGCAACTAAAGCCATCATGGAGCGGCGAGATACCATAATTGTAGCGACGGTTTCGGCAATTTATGGGTTAGGTGATCCCAAGTCCTATATGAAAATGTTGTTGCATGTGCAAAGAGGTGAGCGAGTCAATCAACGCACCATTCTCAATCGCTTAGCCGAATTACAATATACCCGCAATGATGTTGCTTTTCAGCGAGCCACCTTTCGGGTTCGAGGAGAAGTTATTGACATTTTTCCTGCCGAGTCCGATTCCGACGCCATACGATTAGAATTGTTTGATGATGAAGTTGAAAAAATCAGTGTGTTTGACCCGCTAACCGGAGAAGTCTATCGGCAGCTCGCTAGAACAACCATCTATCCTAAAACACATTATGTAACACCAAGAGAGACCATTTTGCAGATGGTGGAGCAAGTTAAAGAAGAGTTAAAAGATAGACTAAAACAATTAGAGCATGCCAATAAGCTGCTGGAAGCGCAAAGACTCGAGCAACGCACTCGTTACGATATCGAAATGTTGATTGAATTGGGGTATTGCTCAGGTATCGAAAATTACTCCAGATATTTATCTGGACGCGCTTCTGGGGAACCGCCACCAACTTTAATGGAGTATTTGCCAAAAGAGGCCATATTATTTATTGATGAATCGCATGTGACCGTGCCACAAATTGGGGGAATGTCGCGTGGTGATCGTTCTCGTAAAGAAACATTAGTAGAATATGGTTTTCGGTTGCCAAGCGCTTTAGATAATCGGCCGCTGAATTTCCAAGAGTTCTGTTTGCTGAGCCCACAAACCATTTTTGTTTCTGCCACGCCCGGGGACTATGAGTTGGAACGTTCGGAAGGTGCGATTGTTGAGCAAGTGGTTCGACCAACGGGATTGGTTGATCCCCAAATAGAAGTGAGACCGGTGGCATCACAGGTGGATGATGTTATGTCTGAGATTTCACTTCGTGCCAAGCAAAATGAACGGGTATTGGTAACCACTTTAACAAAGCGGATGGCAGAAGATCTCACGGACTATTTGACTGAGCATGGGATCAGGGTTCGATATCTCCATTCCGATATTGATACGGTAGAGCGGATGGAGATTATTCGAGATTTACGCCTTGGTAAGTTTGATGTACTAGTGGGGATTAATCTGTTACGGGAAGGCTTGGATATTCCTGAGGTTTCTCTGGTTGCCATCATGGATGCCGATAAGGAAGGATTCTTGCGCTCGGCGCGTTCATTGATTCAAACAATAGGTCGAGCAGCACGACATGTCGCGGGTAAAGCAATTCTGTATGCCGATGTGATGACGGGTTCGATGAAAAAAGCACTGGAAGAAACTGAACGCCGACGCAACAAACAATTGGCTTACAATCAAGCGCAGCAAATTACGCCGCAATCTATCCAAAAGGGCGTGCGTGATATTATGGAAACGGGCTTTGCACGTCGCGGTCAAAAAACGGCAAAGTCCGCGCGGGATGATGGTGTTTATCTCTATTTATCTCCGGCTAAAGCAACCAATCTCATCCGTGAAAAAGAAAAAGCCATGCTTAATCATGCAGAAAATCTTGAGTTTGAAGAGGCTGCTTTGATTCGAGATGAAATAAAAAAAATTAAATCCCAAGTGTTTGGTGGTGAGGGCTGAAACTTAATTGACTATTTGCTATACTTATATAAAAATTGGGTGACTACTCACCCAAAACGTGCAGAGACATCGATTTTTTTGCTGAATAGTTACAAAATTGGGAGCACGGCGCATCATGGCCTATCAGCGTTTTTGGCTAATTTTATTTTTAAATTGCTTATTAATTCCTGCGTTTGCCACCGATCAGCAACATTCAGCTGGTCTACAACCGCCGCCGGATGATCCGCAGCAACAGCTGTATCAAGAACAATTACAGCAACAAGATGAGATCAAAAATAGTAATCAATATCCTCCACCACAAGCAAGGCAACATCTGCCGGAAACGGATATGATGCCAAGTAATAAGGAAGACAAAAATCAGGGCGTATTTATTGGTGTGCCCAATTTCAATGAGTCTAAATTTCCCGATAAAAATTGCCATGATATGAAATCGTGCACTGATTTTTATGCGGTAAAAATAAAAAATCTCGGCGATCGATATTGCGCATGCAACAAAGCGGCAGCGGGCGGCAATAATACGGCCTGCTTTGATCGCTTCTCAGTTGAAATGGCCAATATCCAAAAATTATTTTATGAAGACTATCCCGATATTGCCACACAAGTCGTCAATAATAATTCTGATATGCGCGGGCTAATGGGTTGCTCGATTCAGACACCGAGTATCTCTTCGCAATATGGCTACTAACACAACTTAAGCGGGAGAGTTGCATTATCTCATCCCTCTTAAGAATTGCCCATCGCCTAAGGAATGGAGAGCTGTCGCTTCAGCGCTTACAGACGGCGGTCGCTTTACCGGGAGACGGCTGCGCGGTATTTCTTCTATGTATTTGCCGACTAATGTTATCTTTTCTTGCAGGTGGATCAGAATGGGGTCTTGATCTATGACTTTTTGGGGTTGTTGTTGCTTCATTAATTGCCGCAACCTGAAATCAGCCAACTTGCGAAGTTTTGGTAGAGACTTGTTTAGCATCGATAATAAATCACTAGGGCACGATCTTCGCCTAAAAAATCGAGGCGTCGTGTGCGTGTGGTTTTTTTGAGATCCGGTGCGATGAGGTAATGAATTTGAAAGATGAGTGTTTAACTCGCTGTATGGCATGCTATAAACGATGCGATCTTTAGCAGCGCTTGCAACCAGGCTAGAGAATACCCTCTGGAATTCAATAACATCCGGTTTTGTGTGGAACGAGTTATGCTGTGCGATTCGCAACGCAGTTTTTTCATCAATGAGTTTTTTGATACCACTGCCATTGCTTGCTTGTGATAAGGGGCTAGCTCTCCGCAGGCAGGCAGGATCAATGCTTTGCTCTGCGAGCGGATGCTTTAGCATTGCAAGCATTTCGGAGTCACATAGCTTACGAGCAAAAATGTGGTAGGCATGAAAGTATTTTTTAGTCTCCCTGATGCGTTCAACGGCCTTGTTGAACGCAAGGGATCCATCTTGTGAAGCGGCAGCTGTATCAAGTTGCAAACTTTGGGTTCGTGGGGTGGTCGTCGGCATCGTTTTCTTTCGAATATTCTTTATCGGGGTGTGCTGATAGAAGTAAGACAGATCTTCATTCGATAGTGTATTCAGCGCCGAACGAGAATACGTAAGATAAGGTGGATGCTGATTATACCAAAGTTCTTGTGATTTTGAGTGCTCGACCATCTCTTGAGTTTGTTTGAGAGCGCTCATCATCTGTCTTTTTTCTTCTTGCAACAGGAGTACAATGTGATCGTTACTGTTACTCCCCATACAATATAGCTTTCTTATTTCAATGAGCTCACAAAGCGTTGCTATCGCTGGATTTATGAGCTGCTGCCGATGGGTGAGTAGTTTTTCCCAGGCTGCGGATTTACCTAAGGGCAGGCCAGACTCGACAAGTAATTTGTGCTTTTCAAGCAATTCAGGTATGGATGCTCGAAGTGATTTGGCTGGTTCAGAGAGTTTCTCCTCCAGGAAGCAACCGTACAGGTTCTCTCGCGTTTCGCGAGATTCTGGGCGGAATGGGTTTAATCCCTCATCCAGAATGGCAATGTCAATTTTTGCAGATTGATATAGTGGGATCATTTTTTTAATGTCACGGCTATCGTGCGAGCGCCTAGTGGTTGATTTGGATGTGCTTTGTTGGTGCGCTATCCAGAATAAGCTAGTCGCGGTATTGTCGTTACCGATTTCCCAAGCAGGACTTACCTGTTTTGCAAGTGATTGCAGCCGGATAATTTGCTCGTGAACCATGATGTTGGTGCCGGCAATAATAGCACTCTTATCCGGTTGCTTGCTTAAGAAGTCCAATGCTGCTTGAACCGTAACACTTAATTCTCGCCAGTAAAAATCAGGACCAAGCAAAATATCGGGATTATTTTGGTACTCGGCGATGAGCGCCGCATAGGCTTGCGATAACCGATCGAGTTCAGTATCTTGTACTAAATCAGAAGGTTTAAGTTGATGCGTTAGCTTCATTGCGTTTCGCTCGAGATCAGTAAGTTCTGGAATTAGGTAATAAGGATTATTACCCTGGGTCTTGCTGGGCTCGATAGTGACGTTGGTGTGGAACACCTCATCCGGATATTGATGGCCCTCCGACGCGCCAAAACCACAACTCAGGAGGACTTGTTCTGATTTTTTAAGTTTCGCAGTGGCTGAGTGTAAGCGGATACTTGCTTTGACCGCCTCAATATTCGCAATTGAAGCATTGGGCTTTAAGTATATTTCAATTGCTCTGCCTTGTTCTGAGCCAGCTGTGGTGCCAATGACAGTGCCATTGACGGTAATTTGATTTCCTAACACAGATAAGAAGCGTTGATATATGCCTCTAGGCTGCAGTCGCAACGAAAAATTCTCATTTACCTGAGGGCTGCTAGCGAGCGAGGCTTTGATAGTATAAAATTTGTGCACTTTCGGCGATGAATGGAAGCTCTCGGTAACCCAGTCCGGGTCTAAGTCAGCAGGGATCGAAACCGTATTAGCAGCCGGTGCTGCGATATCCGGATGTTGTTTCGGCAGATTGTCACAAAATAAAAGCTCAGTAGCCAAGAAAGGTTCGGAATTTGATGGCGAAGCTTGGCTAAGCTCGCTGGGAGCTAAGCCCATGGCGCTGGCAGAGGCAGGGGCAGCAGAGGCAGAGGCAGAGGCAGAGGCAGAGGCAGAGGCAGAGGCAGAGGCAGAGGCAGCAGGGGCAGGGTCCCCGGTAAGTTTGTGCCAAATAAAATTAATACACGCCATAATGCCAATGAATAAGGTATCGATAAAATCACCAATACTTAACAATAGCCACTCAAGAAAATTAAGGCCCTCAACCGCTTCAGCAACAAGAAAAAAATCATCGGAAGTGGGATCCGCCAACTTACTTTCTAACGGTTTGGGTTGGTAGCTGTCGTCAGGGAAATCCGCATCCCTAACAATAAAATTGTTCTTTTTATAAACAATTTTTTTTGGCATGTCTCAGATCCTGTTCTTATTATGTTGGTATATGATAACACCAATCCATGACAAAAATATTTCAGAATTGCAACAATTTGTATCCATACGTGCAGGGCCGGTGTAAGAAGTCAGGATCCCAGCCAGTTTTCTCATTGCTTTCAGGCACTGCGGCGTATTTACTCGCCGGGAGCCGCTGCATTCTCGGGGCCGTGAATAGCACGCATGATGCGATTATAGACAGTGATGATTTTTTCGCGGTAATGATGATTTTTTTGTGGTGTTTTAGAGTGATAGCTGGCGATTCCTTGCCACAAATTGTCGGAATCTGCTATTTTTTGTCCCAAGATCCACGTGCCGACTTTGACGTTGACACAGGGATCATATTGCAAGCTTTCACGGGTAATGCCATAGGGTTTTAATTCAGGAAGCCACAATGAGTTGATTTGCATGGGGCCAAAGTCTACTGTACCGTTGCTGTTGGGGTTTGCCATGCCGATTCGCCCGCCCTCGACGCGTAGTATCGATAAAATAATGGGTGCAGGAATATGGTATTGAATGGCCGCTTGGTTGATACAAGCAACAGGCACGTCTTGAATCGACATATCCATTACCATTGATTCTGTTCCAGTAAAATTCGTCGGGTTATTTCAATATGATCACCAAATTGAGAGAGCCCCTCTTGGCGCATGGCTGGCGCAAGATTTTCGAGGTAATGATTTACGTCTGCTAGTTTGTGTGCCCGGTAGTGAACGATTAATTGCTTTGATGGGGCAGTCGTATTTTCTGAGCCATATACCGTCGCGCTGTAAAACTGGGATTGTTGCAAGATAAGCTGGATATGTTGAGAGAGCCATGTTTGAAATTTAACAAACACGGCTTCATTAATAGTGATATTAACTTCGTAGATAACCATATCGACTCGCTCTCTCAGCATTCCGTGACATTGACCGCTAGTCCGCCAAGCGAGGTCTCCTTATAAATAGACATCATATCGTGCCCAGTTTGTCGCATGGTGGCGATGACTTTATCTAAAGAGACCACATTGCGGCCATCTTCCATGAGTGCGAGTCTTGCCGCATTCACTGCTTTAACCGCACCCATGGCATTGCGTTCGATACAAGGGATTTGGACCAGGCCATTGACCGGATCGCACGTCATACCTAAGTGATGCTCCATCGCAATTTCAGCGGCATTTTCAATTTGCGCCAAGGTTCCATTGAGCACGGCAGCTAATGCTGCGGCAGCCATTGAGCTGGCAACGCCTACTTCACCTTGGCAGCCGACTTCAGCGCCAGAAATGGAAGCATTGGTTTTATATAATAAACCAATGGCACCAGCGGTTAAGAGGAAATCCATTATTTTTGCCTCACTGGCATTACGATGGTAATTCAGATAATAAGTTAATACGGAAGGGATGATCCCTGCTGCGCCGTTAGTTGGTGCGGTGACTACGCGTCCGCCTGCGGCATTTTCTTCATTAACGGCAATAGCGTATAAATTTAACCAATTCATCATGTCGGCTTGTTTATCCGGAGAGGGTTTCCCCATGGCCTTCAGCTTGTGATAAAGCTCCGGTGCCCGGCGTCGAACTTTTAGAATGCCAGGCAGCGTGCCGGTTTGATGGCAGCCTTGATGAATACAGGATTTCATGAGTTCAGCAATCTGCAATATCTTGTGTTTGATGAGTGCATCACTGTGCCAAGCCAACTCATTGCTCGCCATGAGCTCGGCAATGGTTAGTTTATTTTGACGGCAAGTAGAGAAAAGATCATCGGCCGTCTTAAAAGGGTAAGTGACTGTTACGGTGGATTGTTCAATGCCATATTCGGCGTCGGTAACGATGAAGCCACCGCCTACCGAATAATAAATTTCACTGATAAGTTGTTGCTCATGGGCGTAGGCTGAAAATTGCATACCGTTGGTGTGTTTTGGTAATAGTTGGTCGCGGTATTCAAGGTAATCTCGCTTTAAAATAAACTCAATCTCATATTGATTATCTAATTTTAATTTTTGGTGGGTATTGATTTCGCGAGCTCTTTCGTTCACTAACTGGGTGGGAACGGTTTCTGGGTGGTGACCCTCAAGCCCCATCAGAATGGCAGGTTTTGTGCCATGGCCATCGCCAGTTAACGCCAATGAGCCGTAAGTGGCAATTTGCAGGCGTGTTATTTTAGAAAGGAGATCTTGTTTACGACACAGACTAATAAAGGCATTTGCCGCACACATGGGGCCGACGGTATGCGAGCTTGACGGCCCAATGCCGATTGAAAAGAGTTCGAAGATACTAATATTCATTTAAAACGGGCCTTCTTCCAATAGGGTATGCAACTAGGGCCCGTTGCCATTTGCTTTTCCGTAGCGAAAGGTTGATAAACAGAGCGACATTTGCAGCCGAAAAAGCAATTGGCAACCGGCCCTAAAGTATGCTCGCAAATTCTTTGATTTTTCGCAATAGTGCTGGTGTTCTTGCTTGATTTTAGGCAAAATGAGTGGCTCACTGGATAGTGCAATAAAATTCTCCAGGTTGCGTTCTTGGATGTCGTTGTTGATGAGTAATTTTACTAGAGAAGGATATGGTCATGAAATTGGAAGCTCTTCTTGCTGCGGGTATTAGCGTTTGTTGCGTTACGGCATATGCTGCCCAAGATAGCGGAAGTAAAACGTTTAACTCAGAGGTAGACAAAATCAGCTATACCATTGGCGCGGATATGGGGGTCAATTTCAAAAATAACGATGTCGCGGTAAATCCGGAACAAGTTAAGCAAGGCTTGCAAGCGGCATTGGAAGGCAAATCATTGAAACTTAATAGAAACGAGATGGATCAAACGTTATTAACGTTTCAAAAGCAGTTAGAAGCGAAGCACCTCGAAAAATTACAACAACTCGGCAATAAAAATAAACAAGATGGCGATGCTTTTTTGAAAACAAATAAAGCAAAACCGGGTGTGGTTGCCCTTGAAGATGGCTTACAATATAAAGTAATTAATCCAGGAACCGGCGAGTCACCAAAATCTTCTTCTACCGTGACTGTCGATTATGAAGGGCGCTTTATCGATGGCAAAGTATTTGATAGCTCCTATCAGCGTGGTAAACCAGCGACTTTCCCGCTTTCGCAAGTGATTCAAGGTTGGCAAGAAGCATTACAATTGATGAAGCCAGGCGCAAGTTGGGAAATTTATGTTCCCCCACACTTGGCTTATGGTGAGCAAGGTATTGGTGGTGTTATTGGGCCTAACCAAACATTAATTTTCAAAGTGGATTTACACACTATCAAGAGTAAATAGGCGCGACAGTCGTTTTTGTAGCGTTTCATATCAGAGTGGGCTGACTATTTGTCGGCCCTTCTTCGTTGGGACCTGGAAATTTTTAGGATTTGCGAAATAGTATGAGTGAGAAGCAAGCAAGAAAAAAATTGGGGTTATTGACACTGATTTCCCTGGTTGCGGGGAATATGATTGGCTCTGGGGTATTTATGTTGCCAGCAGCGCTTGCTGTATTTGGAACGATTGGTATTCTTGCCTGGCTTGCTACCTCGATAGGCGCTATGTTTTTGGCGCTGACTTTTGCGGAATTTAGCCGGATTCATCCTAAAACAGGGGGGCCATATGCCTATACCCGAGCCGGCTTCGGAGAATTCATTGGCTTTTTAGTGGCATACAACTACTGGAATGGCTTGTGGGTGGGTAATGCGGCTATTTCAGTTGCGTTTGTCGGCTATGTTGCAGTTTTTTTTCCAATACTTCAGCATAATATGTATTACGCCTTTTTAGTGAGCAGTGCGGTGGTGTGGTTGCTGTCTATTGTCAATATCCTTGGGCTATCTAAAGCGGGTGTTGTGCAAATCGTCACAACGGTATTGAAATTAATTCCATTGCTGTTAGTTGCTTCGTTGGGGTTGATGCATGTTAAATTGCAAAATCTCATGAATTTTAATGTTTCGGGTCATTCTAATTTTTCTGCTTTTGTGAGTGGGATGACGTTGACATTTTGGGCATTTGTTGGCGTAGAGTCGGCAACGATTCCTGCGGAGGATGTTGAAAACCCAGAAAGAAATATTGCACGAGCAACGGTGATCGGGACGTTAATTGCTGGCACCGTCTATATTCTTGGGGCAATTGCGGTAATGGGTTCTATCCCCATAGCAAGTTTGCAACACTCAACAGCGCCTTTTGCAGATTGTGCCAAATTAATTTTGGGAGACTGGGGGCGTTATTTAATAGCAGCCGGTGCTGCGATTGCTTGTTTTGGTACGCTCAATGGTTGGCTAATGATGCAAGGACAAATTCCTTATGCGGCGGCACGCGATGGCTTGTTTCCTGCAATTTTTGCTAAGAAAAATAATGCTGGGGCACCGATTTGGGGCATTCTTATTTCGAGCATCCTTATTACTATTCTATTGTTCATGAGTGCGAGTGAATCGTTAGTTGAGCAATTTAAATTGATTATTTTGGTTGCAACGCTGACTTCGGTCATGCCTTATTTCATAACCTGCATGGCGCAGCTCATCATATTTGTGAATGAGCCCAAACGCTATCCTCGGCGAGAAATGTTCAAGCGGGTGTTTATTGCTTTAGTGGCAGGGATTTATTCGTATTGCCTGATAGTTGGTTCAGGACAAGAAATTGTATATTTGGGCACGTTACTTTTATTTAGTGGTATTCCATTATACGTTTGGCTGAAATGGCGTAAGTTGCCGGTTGTCGAAAATAATTGATCAGCTGCAGACCTGAAATTTTACTAAAGTTGTTATCTTCAGCTTGCCTTAGTTTCGTGATTTAGTTACGATAAACTCAGCTGTGAAAGGAAGTTATCATGGAAGTTAACTCAATATCATATTTCGCTTCTGGTAGTGCGCGTCAGTTTGCAAACTGTTTAAAAAGTGATGGCGCCGTTGTTATTGAAACCCACCCAATTAGCATCAATTTAATCCACGAAGTTTTTTCTGAATGGCAGAGATTTTATTCCAGCGATAAAAAAAATGGCTATCTGTATAGTAAGAAGACTCATGCCGGGTATTTTCCACTGGAATTTGCAGAAAAAGCCAAAGGGTTTGCGGCACGAGATTGTAAAGAGTATTTTCAATATATAGCCAATAGTGAGTTGCCTCATTCCGTTAGAGAATGCACCACGCATTTTTTTCAGGCTTTAAATCAAATGGCGGGTCATTTGCTATTTTGGTTACAACAGTCGCTACCAGAGAAAGAAGCAAATCGTTTGCCGTGTCCCCTGCAAGAAATGGCGCTTAATTCTTCAACGACGATGTTACGCAGTATTCATTATCCTCCGCTGGATCCGCGAGAGAATCCGGCAGCTGTGATGCGCGCGGCACCTCATGAAGACATTAACTTGATGACTTTGCTAATAGATTCGCATCAATCGGGTTTTCAGCTTCGTGATGCAAAAGGTAATTGGCAAGATATCGATACGAAGTATGGTTCTATTGTTGCGTATACCGGCGAAATGTTAGAGCTTTGCACTAACGGCTATTTTAAAGCGGCGACGCATCGGGTTATCAACCCACACCAAGGGATGTTGAATTGCTCGCGATTTTCTTTTTCGCTGTTTATTCATCCGCATAACGACATTAACTTGAAATCCAATGTCACAGCGGGGGAGTTATTAGCACAACGAAGAGTGGAAAACGCGGTTGTGTGAAGCGCAGCGGATTAAGCGCGAGATTTTGCTATGGGCAAAGCTCCACGTGATTGCGCTGGTAGGCATTTATAATCTTTTCGATTTCGTATTGAATGTCGGTCATTAAATGCGAAATGTCGCCGCTTGGCTCAGATTCTAAAATTTTCTCAAGGGTATGAGATAATTGCTTGAGTCGTGGTACACCACAATAACAACAAGCGCCATGTAATTTGTGGATGGCTTCAAGCAATTCGCTTCTTTCATTGGTATTATAGTGATCTTGAATGGAAATTTTGACTTGAGGTAAATGAGCAACAAAGTTTTTTAATAAATTTTTTGCAAGATGCTCTTTATTCGCCGCAAGCGATAATGTTAATTCCCAGTCGATACTGCGCATAAATGTTTCTACTATCTTAAAATAGCCACCATTGTCGCAAAATTTATTTGAATATACCATGGCAAACCGATTCGGGCTTTATTATTGTCCAGTTGCGGCGTCACTCAGTAATAGCCATTTTTTTTCAAGTGCTTGTAAGTCATTTTGGAGTTCATGATAGGTTGCGATGACGCTGTTTAGCGTATCGACATCTCCAGGGTTTGTATCGGAAAGTTCGGCTATTTGCTGTTCGACAAGGGTTAGTTTTGCTGCCAGTAAATCAATCTGTGTTTCAATTTTTTTGATTTCATTCATGATTTTTTTATTTTGGGTGTCATCTTTTTTGGGGATCGGCATCGTTTTATTGGTTTTGGGTTGCCAAACAGCGGATTGATAGTCCTCTAAGTCACCGGTGTAATGTAAGACATTGCCGCATGATAAGAGTAGAAAGTCATTACAAGAAGCACGAAGTAAGAATCTATCATGGGAAATGATAATCACAGCGCCGTTGAATTGTTGCAGAGCGATAGTTAAGTTGGTTCGCATATCAATGTCGAGATGATTGGTGGGTTCGTCGAGCAACAGAAGATTGGGTCTTTGCCATACAATTAAAGCTAAAGCCAATCGTGATTTTTCACCACCGGAAAAATGTGCGATATGACTTAACGCCATTTCTTTTGAAAAACCAAATTTCCCCAAGAAGGTTCGTATGGCTTGTTCTTTTGCTGTCGGGTCGAGTTTAACGATATGAGCAACTGGCGATTTGTTTGGTTCTAGTTGTTCTAAGTGTTGCTGAGCGAAATAGCCAATTTTTAAATTAGGATGAGGGATTAGCGCGCCTGAGAGCGGCGAGGATAGTCCGGCCAAACACTTCATCAAAGTGGATTTCCCCGCACCATTGGGGCCCAGAATACCTATGCGTGATTGTGCATGAACACTAAAATTTACATTTTTCAAAATAATTTGGTCTTGGTAGCCTAAGTTTGCGTCTTGCAAAATTAATAACGGATCGCCAGTTTTTTCTGGCTCTGGAAAAGCAAATTGATAATTCTCATCGATATGTGCACCACGGATTTCAGGTAGGCGGGATAAGGCTTTAAGGCGGGATTGTACTTGTTTTGATTTGGACGCTTTATAACGGAAGCGGTCGATAAACGATTGCATATGATCACGCTCTGCTTGCTGTTTCGATCGTGATTTCTCTTGCAGTGCCAGTTGAGTGCTGCGTGTGGATTCAAAAGTGGAATAGTTACCAGTGTAACTCGTGATGGTTTGATTATGGAGATGGAGAACCGTGGTTACGATATTGTCGAGAAACTCTCTATCGTGAGAAATTAATAGAAGGGTGCCAGAATATTGTTTTAACCATTGCTCGAGCCACAAGACGGCTTCCATGTCTAAATGGTTAGTTGGCTCATCTAACATCAACAAATCAGCGGGTTTATTTAATATTTTGGCAAGGCCTATTCGCATGCGCCAGCCACCGGAGAATTGGTTGACCGTTTGTGAGAAGGTGTCTTCAGAGAAGCCTAAGCCATTGAGTAATTCGGCAGCGATGGCTTTTTGGGAAAAACCTTGCAGCTCTTCGAATTGCATATAGAGATTAGCCAGTAAATCGTGGTTTCCGGCTGCTTCGGCAAGTTGAATTTGGGTATAAATTTTATACGCGGGTTCATTGCCTGACATAACGTATTCCAATGCGGATAGCTCACCTTGCGGGATGGCTTGATCGAATTTAGCAATTTGGCATTTGGTTGGGACGTATAATGATCCTTGATCGGGCTCTAAATCCCCCGTTATCATGGCGAAAAGACTCGATTTGCCTGAGCCATTTGCTCCAATTAACGCAATTTTTTGTTTCGCAAACAGCGATAAGTTGGCATGGGTAAATAAGCATTTGGCGCCGCGCGCTAAAGTAATGTCGTCTAATCGGATCATGATGCAACTCTATGGAGAAAAAGTGACATTATCATTGTTTTGTGAAGATAAGCCAATTATTCCTGGTCGTGCTTTCCCGACGGATCTTATGTTGTATGAGATTTGGTCTAGATTAAGCCATGGCTATTTTGCGCAGCATGCGAAATTACTCAGATACGATATTCGATGGAGTGTGAGAGCTCAGAAACGCACATTAGCAACTTGCCATTTGCGGAAATCGGTGGTGATCGTTGCGCGGGAATTAAATTACCCTGAGCATCATCTGTGGTTAGAGCCGCTGCTTTATCATGAAATGTGCCATGCGGTGATTGGGATCCCGAAGCAAGAGCCGAATAAGCGCCGGTCGTGGCATGGTAAGTCCTTTCGTGAATTAGAGCATCGGCATCCACACATGCGTGCATTTGATAGGTGGGTAAAAAGTGGTGGGTGGGAAAAAGCCGTGCGCAGCGATCGGGCTAGGCGAGCCTGGGGTAAACGTAAAGCACAGACTTCGCTTTAATAGCTTATTCTTCTTTTGCTAGGGCTAAATATTTTTCGGTTTCAATGATTTTTTCACGCTCTTGGAAGGTGGCCAATTGATCCGCTATCGATTGGCTGTCACCGTGCTGCTTAATGACGGCGAGGGTCTGTTGTATTGCTTTGATGGCAGCGCGTTGACAATCCGATGGGATAATTACAATCTGATAACCCATTGTTTGCAATTCCGCGATGGGGATCAGCGGGGTCTTGCCACCGTAGAACATATTAATGAGTTTGGGAGCGGTAATGGTTTTGGCAATTTGTTCGATTTGATCCCGATTTTGTGGCGCTTCGACGAAAATCACATCGGCGCCAGCGTCTAAATAAGCTTGTGCTCGGTCTAGTGCCGCGTCGAATCCTTCAACGGCAATGGCATCGGTTCTGGCTATCAGTGAGAAATCCGGATCGCACAAGACTGACTTTGCCACGCGGATTTTTTGTTGCATTTCTTGGCGAGAGATTAATTCTTTATTATCTAAGTGGCCGCAGCGCTTAGGCGTGAGTTGATCTTCTAAGTGGCATGCCGCTACCCCTAAGCGTTCAAATTCTCGAAGCGTTCTGGCGACATTGATCGCATTACCAAAGCCGGTGTCAGCATCCGCGATGACCGGACGTGTCGTGACGGAGGTGATGAATTGGAGTTGTTGTAATACTTCGGTGAAACTCAATAAACCTATATCCGGGAAGCCGCAGCTGCGCGCGATCGCCCCACCACTGGCATAGATAGCTTCGAAGCCGGCTTGTTCAACCAGTTTAGCGGATAAGCCATCCGAGATCCCAGGTGCGAGGATGCATCGTTGTTGATCAAGTAACTGTCTTAATCGGGTCGTGGTTTTCATGTTGCCGTTCCTCTCCTAGGCGCATGGGGTTAGATCAGTAATCAGTATAGGTTACAAGAAGTTAAACTCGCAAGCGCGCGGGATATGGGTAATAATATCGCATTTCAATCTAAAGGTATTTTTTTATGATCAGGACACGTTTTGCCCCCAGTCCGACGGGATATTTACATTTGGGTAGTGCGCGTACCGCGCTATTTTGTTGGGCTTTTGCACGTAGGCATCAAGGTCAGTTTATTCTGCGGGTTGAGGATACCGATAGAGAGCGTTCTACGCAAGAAGCCATTGATGTGATAGTGGCAGGGATGGCTTGGCTGAATCTCGATTATGATGAAGGTCCTATTTTCCAAACCAAGCGCATGGCTCGTTATCAAGAAGTCATTCAGCAATTGTTAGCAAACGGATCGGCCTATCGCTGCACTTGCAGCAAAGCGCGCTTAACGACTGTGCGTGAGCAACAGATTGCGAACAAGCAAAAACCCCGGTATGACGGTCATTGTCGCGAAGCGGGGTATGGTGATATTCAAGAGTCGCACGTTATTCGTTTCAAGAATCCGGTTACCGGATCGGTACAGTTCCAAGATGGGGTGCATGGCTTTATTGAAGTGGCCAATAGCGAATTAGATGATTTGGTTATCCTGCGATCAGATGGGATGCCAACGTATAATTTTTGCGTGGTGGTGGATGATTGGGATATGCAGATCAGTCATGTGATCCGTGGTACCGATCATATCAATAATACACCGCGGCAGATTAATATTTTCAAAGCGCTCTCGGCACCAATTCCGCAATATGTGCATATTCCCATGATATTGGGGCCGGATGGTAAAAAACTTTCGAAACGTCATGGTGCGGTGAGTATTTTAGAGTTTCGAGATCAGGGCTATCTTCCGGAGGCGATGCTTAATGTCTTGGTGCGATTGGGGTGGTCGCATGGCGATCAAGAAATATTTAGTGTCGACGAAATTAAGACATTTTTTGATGTTGAACATATCAATAAAGCGGGCGCTTGTTTTGATCCACAGAAATTAGATTGGTTAAATCAGCACTATTTGAAAAATTATTCCAGCGCGGCATTAATCGAAAAAGTGACGTGGCATTTTCAGCAATTGGGGATTACTCCCACGGCAAGCCCCGTATTGGGTGATGTCATTGCGTTACAGTGCGAACGCGTGAAAACGTTACGAGAATTGGCAGCGGTGAGTCGATATTTTTATCAAGAAGTGACGGAGTACGCAGTACCAGCAAGAGAGAAGTTTTTGACACAAGCGACCAAGCCAATTCTTGAGTGTTGTTTGCAGGAACTGTCTGCATTAACCACTTGGGATAAAGCCGCTTGTCATGACGCAATAAATAGAGTGGCCGATATTTTCTCGGTAAAGCTCGGAAAAATTGCCCAGCCGATTCGGGTGGCATTAACCGGTGACACGATATCGCCATCGATTGATGCGACAATGGTCGTTCTCGGTCAAAAACTGACATTAGAGCGATTACAACGAGCCATTGATTTTATTGAAATAGCACCATGACAGCGGTAACTTTTTGAAATTGCAATAATTGCGTGAGAACTTCTTGACAGTTTATGGGAAGCTACCTAAAATTGCCCGCTCATGTGTTGTCCCCATCGTCTAGAGGCCTAGGACATCGCCCTTTCACGGCGGCAACAGGGGTTCGAATCCCCTTGGGGACGCCAAATTGATAAATCGGGCTATAAAAAGTAAAGCGTAACTGTTCACCCAAAACGTGCAGAGACATCGAAAAGATAACAAAACCACCCCATTCCTTAGGCGATGGGGAATTCTTAAGGGGGAGAATGCAATTCTCCCCCTTAAGCCCCGAGGTAATTGCTGAATGGTTACAAGAAAGCAACCCGTTAAATTATTGTCGTGTTTACAAGAGGGGCTATAGCTCAGCTGGGAGAGCGCTTGCATGGCATGCAAGAGGTCGGCGGTTCGATCCCGCCTAGCTCCACCAACGACATTCCCAACCGTGTCTGTTTGCTTAGACCATAATAAAATCACAATAAAACGTCAGTATCCTGTTGACGTTCCGTACTAGCTGTGGCTAAAGCCCACTCTTAATAGCGGAGAACTATCCTCCCTATCACTATCATAATCATCATAATCAGCCATAGAACGAGGAGGACGAGGGGCACGTTCTAATTGTGGAATGGCTTTCAAAGCGTTCGGATCAATATCTTCCCTTTGCAGATCCTGAAATTTCATACACCCCGCTGCAAACATCGCTTCTTGTCTGGCTTTTGCTGCAAAAAGCCGCGGCTGCCATATCGGCGCCATTGTATCAACTTGATTCTTGAGTTCGGCCAGTCGTTTGTCATACACGTCCTTCGAAGGATTTGGTTCACCGGAAACGGGGATCTTGCCTAGCATAGTACTTTGAAAACGAAAAGAAGGCGCTGGCATAGATTCCTCAACTGGGCACAAAAAAGCGGCGGTAACTTTGCCGTAATCATAGCCATAACCCGCTTTCCCTACTTTTTGCGGCACATTTTCGCCAGCGATTAACAGTGGATGATTAGGATTTATTACACGATAAACTGGGGTTACACCACCACCATACAACGGCGATCCACATTTTGATAAAAATGTGCCATCGCCCCACTGCTCTTGCACATGGCATGCCCCACCTTTTTCGACATCGCCATGAAAAAGAACGACTCGAAACCCTTGGTGGTAATCGAGAGATTTTTTCTCTTCAATTTGCTCAATGATCTTGTCATATCGGACCCACTGGATTTCCTTGAAACTCCATGTGCCAAATTCATTATTCACAAAACCTTGTTGCGTTAAATCGTCTTTTAATTCCTCATCGCAGAGTCCATCGAGTACCGTTGGGGGATAATAGTAATCGCTAATTTTAGCAGCGGTAGGACCTTTATACACCCAATTCAAACAAGCATGGGGGATATTAGGAGTTGAGAAAAGTTGTACGGTTTTCTCTGCCACATATTTCTCAGGGATCTCGGTTGATGAGACCGACAGAAAATACAGACTATCGTCAGACTGTTCAGGAGCCACAAAAATAAGCGGTAATTTCTGTGGGGGATGTGCTTTTTTTGCACCCTCATAGCGGCTAATAACGGCTGCTCGATATGCCTTCTCATCTACGGTGGGATCTGGGTAATTCATCATAACAACACCGACTCCAAAAATAATAGTAACTATTGATTATGGCTCGTTGACAATGCTTTTTTGGCTGCAAGGGTTTCAACAGAGCCGGTAAAAATCCAGGTTTGTGATAATAGCATAACCAGATAGCAGTGTCTAGTTTTTATCCATAAAGCCAATCGAGTTATAAGGCATTAGTTAGTCGTGTTGTTCGTAAGAAAGTCGTGATAGTACCGCCTCCCAAGCCGATATCATGATGTTGGCGCCGGCTTCGCTGAGTTTGCTGGGCCAGTTTTTTTTGCTTTTATATTTGATTTCGAGGAGTCGGTAGTGATTGCGTTGCTTCAAAATAAAATCGTCGCTGGTGATGAGTTCATCGATCAATCCCAGTTCTTTCGCGGCACTGGCTAACCACACTTCGCCAGTGGCGGCTCTTTCCACATCTACGTTTTTGCGATGCAATTGGATGAAAGCTTTAAAAGTGTGGTGAATGGCTTCCAGTTCATGTTTCATCTTAGTGCGGCCTTGGTCACTGTTTTCACCAAAAATGGTTAGCGTTCGCTTAAATTGGCCGGCGGTTATCATTTCGAAGTCAATGTGGTGGTGTTTCAAAAAATTATGAAAATTGGGTAATTGCAGCAATACCCCGATTGATCCTATCAGCGCGAACGGCGCTGCGATGATCTTATCGGCAGTGGCTGCCATCAAGTAGCCGCCACTGGCAGCGACTTTATCGACGGCAACAATTAACTCTAACCCAAAATCACTCAGTCGTTGGCATTGTGCTGCGCCAAAGCCATAACCGTGGACCGTACCGCCACCGCTGTGTAGGCGTAGCAGAACTTTGTCGTGTTTTTGGGCGACCGTTAAAATGGCATCCACTTCACGGCGTAAATTTTCGGTGGCGCTGGCTTTGATGTCACCGTGAAATTCTAAAATAAATAAATTAGGTTGTTGGTCATGGTGCGGATGTTTTTCTTGCTCTTTATATTTGACTTTGCGTTGTTTCAAATAGTTTTTATGGGTTGCTTTGTTATAGATTGCCTGGTGCAGATGACAGGCTGTTTTTTCAAATTTTTGGTTTAAATTGCGAATATGAATGCGCCCAGATGATTTTTTATTTTTCTGAGTGATGAGACTTATCCCAAGTGCGGTAACTAAGATAGCGATGACCCATGTCACAATTTTTGCAAGAAACAAGCCATACTCCGCTAAAAAATGCATACATAATCCTCAACACAAAAACAGGCATCGTAACAAATTTTTTGCTAAAATCATACGCACAGTTAGGCAGTGAGGCAGTCCATGACAAACCAAGTGCATTCTTTTAACTCAGGATTGCAAGCGCGCGCGTTAACTTGCGAACGACACGATCGATTATTGTTTGAAAATATTTCTTTTTCAGTTGCTCCTGGAGAAATCCTACACATAATGGGCGCCAACGGCGTGGGTAAAACCTCTTTATTGCGGTTATTAACGGGCTTGGTGGTGCCAAGCAGTGGGGCGGTTTTATGGCATGGCCATTCAATTGGGGAAGATCTGGTGCGTTTCCGCAGCCAATTATTTTATATTGGACACCGATTCGGTTTAAGCTCTGGTTTAACGGTAAAAGAAAATTTATCATACCTTGCCGCTTTGCAGGTAAATCGCGCAACAATCGCAAGCGAGCAAGCCTTGGACAAATTGCAAATGTTACTTTATGCCGATGAAAAGGTTGAGCATTTGTCAATGGGTCAACGTAAACGCGTGGCATTTGCTGCCTTGTTACTGGCCTCGGTGAATCTATGGATTTTAGATGAGCCGTATGTATCGCTGGATCATGTGGGAATTGAATTGATTTCATGTATTTTCGAAGATTTTGTCAAAATGGGTGGCATCATCGTTATCACGAGTCATCAGCCATTACGGCTTGGCAACACAATGCAGTGTGTTCGGTCAGTGGCGTTGCCATGCTAGAGTCTTCACTGGCTCGGGTGTTACTGGCCACTTTAAAAAGAGAGTGGTTATTGGCGCGTCGTGCCTGGCAATCAACCGCATTATCGCTGGGATTCTACGCCTTACTACTGAGTTTACTGCCGTTGTCGGTTTCTTCCGATCCCAGTCGATTGACACAGATTGCACCGGGATATGTTTGGGTGGCTTTTATCTTGGCAAGCCTGTTGTCGTTAGATAATTTTCTCAGAAAAGAATGGTTTGAAGGCAGCCTTGAACCTATGTTGCTGAGTGCTTATCCCTTGGCGCCGATGCTGGCTATTAAAGTATTGGTTTATTGGGTTATTAATATTGTGCCGTTGATTTTATTGACGCCACTGTTTGGGATCTTGTTATCTATCCCGAGCAGTCATATCCCAGTGATTACCGTCGCACTTTTTTGTGGATCGCCGGCATTGAGCTTTATTGGGGCGTTGTGTGTGTTATTGACGCTGGGACTCGCGAATGCGGGGGGCTTGCTCTCTGTGCTATTGTTACCATTGATTTTGCCGGTTATTATTTTTGGCAGTGGGGTGGTGGCGCAATTTCATGCAGGGCTACCCATTTCGGGATTGTATGCAATTTTAATCGCAATGAGCTTGTTTACCCTCACGTTAATGCCGCTGGCTATGGCAAGTGTTTTGCGTCTACAAATAGAGTGAAGAGCAATATGTGGAATTTATTATACAAGTTAGCTTCACCCAGGACATTTTACACGATGACCGGACAATGGATCCCTTATTTGCAGGGATTATGTTTCCTGTTTTTAATCGCAGGTCTTATTGGTGGCTTATATTTAGCGCCTGCCGATTATCAACAAGGGGATGCCTTTCGAATTATTTATATCCACGTGCCAGCGGCATTTTGCTCGTTGATGGTCTATGGCTTCATGACGTTTTGTGCGCTATTGCTTTTGATCTGGCGTATAAAATTGGCTGAAGTCATGCTGGTAGCCAGCACCAGCATCGGGGCGTGGTTCACAGCGTTGGCATTATTAACCGGAGCAATTTGGGGTAAGCCGATGTGGGGCACGTGGTGGATATGGGATGCCAGATTAACGTCAGAATTAATTTTACTTTTTATTTATTTGGCCGTATTGGCATTGAGCCAAGCATTGGAAAAGCATGAGACCAGAGGTCGGTTGCTTGCCATATTGGTTGTGGTGGGTTCACTCGATTTGCCCATCATCCATTTCTCAGTCTATTGGTGGAATACGTTACATCAAGGGGCGACTGTGCGGGTTTTTTCACAATCAGCAATCGATAATAGCATGATAATACCATTATTTATCATGATAGCGGCTTTTATGGCTTATTTTATGTTGCTGGTGTGTTTACGTGCGCGCAATGATATTTTGCTGAGAGAGAAACGAGCTTCGTGGGTTAAGGATATTATTACAGGATGAGTCAATTACAGCATTTTTTAGCAATGGGTGGTTATGCGTCATACGTTTGGGCAGCCTATGGCATGGCCGTAACGGTGTTATTAGCAAATCTCATGTGGGCTCGGCGGCAAAAAAAAATTATTTTTCATCGTTTACATAAATTTCATCAAAGAGAAAGCCATTCCAATGCAAACCAAGCGTAAACAGAGATTGATGATGATAGCGTGTATGATGCTGGGGCTTGGTGCGGCGCTTGCTTTGGCGCTGTATGCTTTGTCACAAAATATTAATTTGTTTTTTACCCCAAGTCAGATTGTCAAACATCAAGCACCGCTGGGGCGATTGATGCGTATTGGTGGCTTAGTGAAGCTAGGCAGCGTGCAGTATGCCAAACAAGGATTGACTGTGAAATTTATTGTGACGGACACCCACAATGAGGTGGTTGTCAAATACGCTGGGGTATTACCCGATTTATTTCGGGAAGGGCAAGGCATTGTAACACTAGGACAATTAAATTCAGATTATCAATTCATCGCCAGCCAAGTATTGGCAAAACACGATGAAAATTATATGCCAGCCGAAGTTCATTTGGCATTACAACGAGCAGCACCCAACATTAACAGGCATTGACACTCATGATCCCAGAAATTGCACATTATGCTTTAATCCTTGCGCTCAGTCTCAACCTATTGTTGCTAGCGCTTGGATGCTTAAATCGGCAATATACTTGTGCAGAACAAGTGTCGGCGATGCGCGCTATGGCGGTTGCTCATTGCCTGTGTGTGTTGCTAAGTTTTGTCTTGTTGCTCGTCTCCTTTCTTGGTGATGATTTTTCAGTGGCGTATGTCGCTTGGCATTCCAATACGGCGTTGCCCATACTTTATAAACTGTGCGCAATTTGGGGGGCTCACGAAGGATCGATGCTGTTATGGGCTGTGCTATTAAGTCTGTGGTTTCTAGCGAGCGCATGGAGTTCAAAAACATTACCCGATGCGTTGGTTAAAAAAATCTTGATAATTTTAACGGTCATTAATATTGGTATTCAGGTGTTTATTTTAGCAACCAGTAATCCTTTTTTGCGCTTGCTGCCGACACCGCCTAGTGATGGCGCTGATTTGAATCCCTTGTTGCAAGATTTTGGGTTATCGATTCACCCGCCCTTATTGTATGTTGGGTATGTGGGTTACGTGGTTGGCTTTGCTTTTTCATTAGCTGTGTTATGGCAAGGCGAGTTTCAACCCAGCTGGGCACGATGGAGCCAACGATTAATGAGCATTGCTTGGTGTTTCTTAACGATTGGCATTGTGTTGGGTAGTTGGTGGGCGTATCGTGTTTTGGGTTGGGGTGGCTGGTGGTTCTGGGATCCCGTTGAAAACGCTTCCTTCATGCCGTGGCTAGCCGGAACCGCCTTGACGCATACCTTAATTGCGGTAGCAAAGCGCAATGTTTTTAAAGCCTGGTGTGTCTTATTAGGTATTGTTACGTTTGCCTTTAGTTTGCTGGGAACCTTTTTAGTTCGCTCAGGTGTGATCACTTCGGTTCATGCGTTCGCCAGTGATCCGACGCGAGGGATATATATGTTGATTTTTTTATGCAGTATCCTCGGCGTGTCATTTGCGCTATTTGCCAAGCGCGCCCATTTAATCAAAACCGAAGCAGCATTTGGTGTTAGCGCGCGTGAAACCATGATGTTGTTTAACAATATTTTGCTGATGTGTGCGGTATTTACGGTGATGTTGGGAACATTATATCCGCTAATAATTGATACCCTGCATTTGGGTAAAATATCGGTGGGGCCGCCTTATTTTAATGCCATATTCACGCCATTGATGGCCGTATTGCTTGGCTTTATGGGATTTGCGCCGATGAGTCGCTGGCTAAAAACAGAAGTTCGAGCAGTCCGGATCAAGCTGATAGGGTTTGCCATGTTGAGTATTATACTAGCCATGATCACGACCTTGTGGCTGTTACCTTATTGGTCTACCACGGTTTTTTTTGGGTTGGTGTTGGTAAATTGGGTATCGATAACCTTGTTGTATGAATGGCTTATCCAAATCCGCAGCAACACGCGTTGGCTTTCAGCTGCTATGATCTGTGCCCACGTCGGATTTATTATAACGGTGTTAGGCGTAATTTTAACTTCGGCGTATAGTATTGAGCGCAATTTACGGATGACACGGGGAGAGACCGCGACGATAGGATCTTATGAAGTGCAGTTTGCTGGACTCACGCCGATTCTCGGATCGAACTATACTGGCGAGGCAGGGATTTTTATTGTTAAAGCCCATGGTAAAGTCATCAGCCGATTATACGCCAATAAAAAGCGTTATACGATTGCCAAAATGATTTTGTCGGAAGCAGCGATTGATGTTGGGTTATCTCGCGACATATACATCGCATTGGGACAAAAACTTGATGACAATGCGTATGCTGTTCGGGTGTATTTGAAGCCAGTGGTTCGTTGGATATGGGCAGGAGGGCTCTTGATGATGCTGGGCGGATTTATTTCTTTGTTCAAAGGGTTTACTTTGCGGGTATACGATTACACGCTTAAGGGTGTTGCGCATGAGTCGACTGGTTAACGCAAAAATATATGCCATTCCTCTGGGTGTTTTTGTGGTATTGATGCTGTTGTTCTGGCGTGGCATGAGCCGTGATCCCAAACAAATTCCTTCGCCATTGATTAATCAGCCGGTTCCCAAATTCTCGTTACCTGCGGTTGCAAGCAGCCGTGATCGGTTTACTGACGCGGATTTGCGACAACAAGTTTCATTGGTGCACATCTGGGCCACTTGGTGTTATACCTGTCGCAGCGAATATCCGACACTCGTTGAATTAGCCAAAGAAGCGCCTATTCCATTTTATGCGATAACGTATCGCGACAAAGTTTCTCAGATCAAAGCGTGGGTAAAGAGTTACAGCAATCCCTACCGCAAAATTGGGGTGGATGAGCAAGGCGATACGGTTATTAATTGGGGGGTTTATGGGACACCTGAAACCTATTTAGTCGATAGCGAAGGGATTATCCGTTATAAGCATGTCGGGAATATTACGTATGAAACGTGGCAAGAAAAAATATTGCCAGAGATTAAGCGATATCAGCACCATGAAAAGCACTAGTTTGTTTGTTTGGTTATTTTTATTAATTCATATTGCGTGGGCGGTCAGTGATATCAATCAATTTTCAGATCAAAGTCACTATCAACGATTTCAACAATTAACCAGTAAATATCGTTGCGTGGTTTGCCAGAATCAATCACTCTATGATTCAAATGCCGATATTGCCACTGATCTTCGCCAGCAAATTGCAGTTAGGATCCAGGCGGATCAATCCGACAAACAAATTGAGCAATATCTGCTGCAGCGGTATGGTGAATTTATTTTATATCAGCCAGCGTTTAGTTACAAAAATGCCGTGTTGTGGTTTAGCCCCGGGATATTGCTTTTCGTTATCATGGCGAAGGTACTTATGTCGATTAAGCGGCGGCAGAGGGAGTGAGTATGTGGTTATTTTGGTTGGGTAGTATCGCGTTGCTGTTGACTGTGTCGGGGCTGGTGTGGCTCAAATTGCCCAATAGCCGATTGCTATTGATACTTCCGTTATTATCGCTGTCATTATATAGCTGGTGGGGTAATTACTCAGCGGTAGCAAATGCAAAGCGATTAGCCGCAGAAGTTCATAACACCATACAAACTATTCAATCGCCTGAGGAAATTATCCAAAGACTCAAAGACAAACTTAATGCTTCACCAAACTCAGTGCAGGGGTGGTTGTTACTCGGGCGTGTTTACTTGGATTTACAACAATATCAGCACGCAACGCAAGCGTTGGCAGAAGCTTTTCGCTTGCAACCCCAAGAGCCACAAGTGATTATTCAATATGTTACTAGTTTATTTTATGCAAATCATAAACGGTTAACACCAAAGTCCAAAGCCTTAATCAATACCGTATTTCAATTACAGCCTGGCAATCCGGAAGCGATGAATTTGCTGGCGCTGGATGCTTATGAGCGTCAAGATTACGAACAAGCCATACTGCGCTGGCAACAGATTTTGCCGGATTTTGCCGCAACCCGAGAACGCCAAGCGATTCTGGATGCTATTCAACAAGCCCAAGCAAAACGGTCTGGGGCGCAATAAAGGCAAATGCCGCTGCGTTGTATTTATTTTGGTCAATTTGACTTGGACATATATAGACCATACAATCCCCGCTTTAAATTAGCGAGAGGAAGTACAAATGCTTATCAATAACCGTCCGGTAAAAAAAATTTTTTTTAGTCGGTCTGTTTCGGCGTATGGCAATGATGATTTTTTTTCAAAATTTGAACCAAACCTTTTAGCGTATGGCCTTTCTTCCGAAGAGATAGCTGATTTTCAGCAGCAGCGTCGCAGCAAAAGTCTTAACGCACTCACACCAGAAGAGCGATATTTTGTGCTGGTCGAGACGAATCCACGGCTCGCTCAAGCCGTTAACTATACCGCGATGTTAGGTTTTTCCAATTACGAATTACCAGCACTCAAAGAATTCAGGGAAACAGGAAATTTTGATATCGACGATGAAGAGGCGGAAGCGTTATTACGATGGGCCGTAGCGGCCGGGTCACGGACTACTTTTCGTGATTTACGCAAGAATTGTAATTGTTTTAAAAATGTCGAGAATCTTAATAAAGTGCTTACCAACAAGTATCATCGTTTGTTGTATGTTGCGAGTGTTAATGGTCATGCGGAAATAGTCAGCGAATTGTTGAAGATACCCTTTTATCAAGATCAAAGAAATCTGCAGCAGGATCCTCCATATGAGGATGCTCTTAAGACGGCTTGCGAGCAGGGGTATGTGGAAGTCGTCGAGGTGTTGTTAGATACCCCGCTTTTTCGAGAGCAAGAAAACCTTGCGAGAGAATTACAGCAAGGGAATCACCACATCTTGGAAACGGCTTGTCGCGAGGGTCATCCCAAGGTGGTTTGGGCATTACTGCAGACAAATTTTTATCGGGATCAAAAAAATCTCCATGCAGCGCTTTCGACGCGTGGTCTTCTCGCTTCAGCTTGTATCGGTGGCCATAAAAAAGTTGTCGCTATATTACTGGAAACATCTTTTTATCGGGATCAAAAAAATCTCGATGCAGCGCTAGCGCTTAATAACCACAGCCTTTTAAAAATTGCTTGCCGGAGTGGTCATATCGCAGTGGTCACACGGTTACTGCAAACCCCTTATTATCGAGATAGTGAGACTCTGCGGGCAGCACTTGAGGCTGATGAGCATGCGATTCTACGCGACACGCTTGCGGATAGAAAAATTAAGAAAATCATTCCCAATAATCAGAATGCGGTAGCCGAGTTATTACTGGGAACAGCATTTTATCAAGATCGAGAAAATCTTGAGGCAGCGCTATTGATAAGAAGGCCAGAGAGCCAGAGAGAGAGTTACGAGCATAAGCATCAAGCGCTGTTATCAGCTTGTAAGAATGCTGAGCCCCGGATGGTTAAGCAATTGCTCCAGACATCACTCTATCAAGAAATTGACAATCTTAATGAAGCCATGGCCGAAGATGGGCATTTTGCTTTAGTAACCGCTTACTCATGTGGTGATCTTGAGACAAGCCGCTTATTGCAAAACACGCCATTTTACCAAAATCCGGTAAATTTGAATGGCGCGCTTTTTCGATCTGGGAAACACGATGCGCTGATAAGTGCTTGTCGTCATGGCCACGTCAATTCTTACAAGGCGTTACTTGCCATGCCATTTTATCAACGAGTAGAGCGTGTCGATGAGGCATTAATGGTAAACAGCCATTGGGCTTTGAGGGGTGCTTGTGAATGGGGTCATATCAAGATCGTTGATTTATTACTAGTGAGATCCTTTTACCAAGAGCCAGAGAATTTGAAGGAGGCACTTGAATTTTCGGATCACGCCACTTTGCGAGGGGCGTGTAAAGATGGGCATTTTGAAGTCGCGGGTAAATTACTAAGCACGCCATTTTACCAAGAGCCAAAGAATTTAAAGGAAGCACTTCAATTTGAAAATCACGCTACTTTGCGAGGGGCGTGTGAAAATGGGCATTACAAAATTGTTCAGTTATTACTGAATACGCCGTTTTATCAAGAACCAGGGAATTTAAAATTGGTATTTGAGGGCCACATACTCTTAAAAGAGGCTTGCAAGAATGATCATCACAAGCTTATTGCGCCACTGCTGCAAACAAGCTTCTATCAAGACAGCAAGAATATTGATGCGATGTTTGAAGCTTCTAATGATGATGAGCACGTTAGAGCAAATATCTTGCGAGGATTTTATCAGTTGAACGATTTGAAGAGAGTGGTAAAAATATTATTGAATACCGTAAGCGAAGACGGCGTTGATTTCAGCGAATTTCTCCCTAAAGACAAATTTATGGCACTAAGCGAGACTGCTGGATTCACTGTATTTCAAATTCTGCAGATATTAAAAAGTAAGGATGGGATAAATAAACTAAATGCGATTTTAAAATTTATGGCCAAATTCCCCGATCATGTGCTGGATATTAACATGACGCTTTCGCAGTGTGAGCAACAGGATAATTCGCTTAACTTTAGGGTCGTCTGTTGCAATAACCTCAGCAGTCGGGCCCCGGTGGCCGTATTGCCCACCGGATTGTTGTCATCACCATTGACTTCATTTGGTGGTAATAAGCCACACGGAGCGACTAGAAAACAAGTCGTCGGTCCAAAAGATATTTCTTATAACTATGAAAGGAAATCGTATTGATGCTTGCGCGGGTAAGACGTCGATAAGCGATGTGTTGAAAGAAGGCTGGCCGGACTTTCGTTTTGATTTGTTCCGCAATGTATTTTTTTGAAAAGCCTCTTTCCATCGTGTCGCGGTGGCGTTTGCGGCTGATGCAATCAGAGAAAGCCACATCAAGATAAATGGTAAGCGTATTAACGCCGACATCTTTAAGTAACTCAAGCGCGAGTATGCCTTCAATAAGGACCACATCTTTCGGATAGACGCGATCTTTAAATGGGCTACGGTCGGCCTTGCTAAAATCATAGCGTGGTTTGAAAATTTTTTTCCAGCATTGAGGTGTTCAATGTGCTCGATTAACAGTTCACTATCAAACGCGGCTGGTTCATCGTAGTTGTGTTTGAGCTCATCGGCTTTACTGCAAATGTGCGCGGGCCTTTGATTATAGTAATCATCGCAAGAAAGCGTCAGCGTTGAAATGCCAGTGGCTGCTAACTGTTGCGCTAAATCTTGAGTAAATGTGGTTTTCCCAGCGCCTGAGGGGCCGCCAACTATTACAAAAAGAGGCTGGTATTTCCTTCTCGTTTTTTAAGCGAACTATTATAGAGCGATTCGCCACGGAAGGACAGTTAGCTCGGGACTAAGTTTGACCAGCCGCCATTAAACGGTAATTTTTGCCGCTTTCTTTATAAGTCAGTATATAACTGCTTGATAGCTTGTATTTCTGTGAATTGGCATATCGATTGCAGCGTATTTGTTGTCAAGGTTTTAGAAGACAGCAATCATGGCGGCATATGATGACATTTTAGGGATACATGCGACGGCATTGCGAATTCGAGCAGAGCGGTCACAAGTATTGGCCAACAACATCGCTAATGCGGATACGCCGAACTTTCAAGCTAAGGATATCAATTTCCAGCAAGCCTTGGCAACAGCAAAGCAAGCACACAGTGTAAAACTTACCGCAACCAACAGCAAACATATTACCGATAGCAATCCGGGCTTAAATCTTGATCTTAATAATAGCAATAGCTCACAACCAACAGCAAATGGTAACACCGTCGATGCGGATGTGGAGAAAGTACGATTTACCAAAAATTCAGTGGAGTATCAAATCAGTTTGACTTTTTTAAATCAGAAAATTAATGGCTTAAGAACGGCAATTCAAGGAGATTAGAAGATGGCATTTATGCAAGTTTTTGATATTGCAGCAAGTGGCATGAGTGCACAAGCCATTCGCTTGAATACCATAACGAGTAATTTAAGTAACGCGAGCAGTGTGGCGAAAGATCAAGCCTCCGCCTACCGCGCACGTGAGCCCGTTTTTGTTCCTTCAAAGAAAACATTTGGCGCCTCCTTTGATGAAGCTTTAGCCGCGTCGGCTCAAGGGGTGGAGGTGGCGGCAATCGTAGAAAGTGCGGCGCCGTTACGACAAGAGTATCGCCCCGATCATCCATTCGCAAACGATCAAGGTTATGTCACGTTATCGAATGTCAATCCAATCGAAGAAATGGCAAACATGGTTTCTGCATCTAGGGCATATCAAACCAATGTACAAGTCATGGATACCGGGAAGCAAATGATATTAAGTACTTTACGATTAGGGCAATAAGAGGGTTAGGTTATGACAGATATTGGTGGACTCGATCCGGCATTATTGGCAAAGCTTGGTTTTCAGGAAGCACCCACGCAAGAGCGAAAAACTCAATTAGGACAGTCGGATTTTTTGCGATTGTTATCCACACAAATCGAAAATCAAGACCCACTGAACCCGCTAGATAACACGGAATTTGTCGCGCAAATGGCGCAATTTGGGATATTGGATAGTGTCCAAGGGTTGGAAAGCTCATTTACTTCTTTTGGTAACACCATGCAGTCGAGTTTTGCCCTACAGGCTTCGGCGTTGGTTGGTCGGAAAGTCATGGTGGACGGTAATGTGTCGATGCTCTCATCAAGCAATCCAACGATTAGTGGCTTAGTCGGATTAACAAATAATGTGGATTCTTTGTCGGTAGAGATAGTAAATGGTTCAGGATCGGTGGTGAAACAAATTAATTTAGGTCCCCAATCACAAGGATCAACGCAGTTTACTTGGGATGGAAAATTAGAAGATGGCACACCAGCCTCTGAAGGTCTTTACAGTATTCGAGCGAGAGGTGTTGCTAATAATGTAACCCAAGGGTATTCAACCGCAGTCGTTGCGAATGTGGATAGTGTGACAATTGGCAAAACATCTGAAGGAATAGATGGATTAACACTGAATCTTGCAGGGATTGGTCCTGCCAGCTTGGATCAAGTCAAAGAGATTAAGTGATCAGACAGGGATGATGAGGAGATAAATTATGCCGTTTAATACAGCGCTTAGTGGTTTGCAAGCTGCAGTTAAAAATTTAGAAATCAATGGCAACAACATTGCCAACGTTAATACGACTGGGTTTAAAGAAGCCCGTGGTCAGTTCGCAGATGTTTATGCAACCAGTGCCTTGGGTACGACATCCACGGCGATAGGAACTGGGGTTCGGTTAACGGCAGTGGCGCAACAGTTTACTCAAGGAACAATTAGCTTCACGGACAACAATCTAGATTTGGCAATTAGTGGTGGGGGATTTTTTATATTAGATGAAAACGGCAGTCGTTCATTTACTCGAGCGGGTGAGTTTGGAGTTGATAGGCTGGGTTTCGTCACTAACGCGACCGGCCAGCGTCTGCAAGGTTTCCTTGCCGATTCCGCGGGTAATATTACTGGGGCACAAGGGGATTTGCAAATTAATTCAGCCAATTTATCACCGAATGCAACCTCAGCGTTAAGCACAACGACCAATTTAAATTCAAGCGATACGGCACCCACGACGGCATGGGCTGGCACGACAAATTTTGGTGGTACACCACCCGCTGCGACCAGTTATAACAATACTTCATCAACGACGATATTCGATAGTTTAGGGAATTCGCATATCTTGACGTCCTATTTTATCAAAACGCCAACGGCAAACCAATGGGACGTGCGTTTCCAGGTTGATGGGGTTGATACCACAACCAATGCATTGAAAGCAAACTCGGTCGACACCAATGCCAGCTCCTTAGTGACATCGGGTACGCTATCGACATGGGCAGCCGGAGATTTAACGATTAATGGGACATCAATCGGTGCGGGGGCCGCTGATGGGGTTTCGACATCCGATTCCTCAGCCAGTGCCATTGCACTGGCAACGGCAATTACCGCAGCTGCCCCAGCCGGAATAACCGCCACGGTGAATCCGACAACGTTAAGTTTGGGTGTCTATACGCCTGGAGCAACCGCAGGGGCAAATTTTGCTATCAATGGTGTTAACATCGTTAATGCCACTCCAACACAATCGGCATTACTTGCCGCGATCAATGGTGCCGGTGCTGGCGTGAGTGCGACAGCCGATAACAACAATAACATTATATTAACGGCAACAGGAGGGGTGCCAAATCAAGGGCGAAATATTCAGATCACAACCGATGGTAATGCCGGTACCGCTTCATTTAGTAATTTTTCATTAGTCACACCACCAGGCGACGATAGAGTCGTTAGAGGCACGGTGACACTCACCTCGACAACACCAATCATTATTGCAGGCAATCAGCCAACCAATACAGGAATTGCAGCGAATACGTACTTAGCACCGTGGCGAGTGGTGTTTAATAATGATGGAACCTTTAATGCTGGACTGTCGGATTCCATTTCCTTGGATTGGAGCCCATTAGATAGCAATGGGGTAACAAATGGTTCGCTTTCCCCACAAAATTTTACCGTGGATTTATCTAATTCAACGCAATTTGGCTCGCCATTTGCAGTTCAAGCGATAAGCCAAGATGGATATACCACCGGGCGCTTAAACCAAGTAGATGTTGACCCCAGTGGCATTATTTTTGGTCGATATACCAATGGGCAATCGCAAGCATTAGGGCAAGTGGTTTTAGCGGGGTTCCCTAATGAGCAAGGGTTACAGCCGATTGGTGATACATCGTGGGGGGAAACCTTTGCTTCGGGTGCGGTTGTCATCAGCCCTCCTGGCACCGGTAGCCTAGGACTTATTCAGTCGGGTGCGCGAGAAGACAGTAATGTGGATTTAACAGAAAAATTGGTGTCGTTAATCACTGATCAGCGAAATTTTCAGGCGAATGCTAAAACGATTGAGACGGCCGATGCCACGACGCAAACAATTATTAACATGAGATAAACAACAAGAGGCTAAATAATGGATAACTTGATATATACCGCCATGAATGGTGCCAAGAATTTAATGAATGCGCAAGCGTTGCAAATGAATAATCTTGCCAATGTGAATACGATAGGGTTTCGCGAAGATCTCCAGGTATTTGTTAGTAGCCCTGTTCAGGGTGAAGGGTTTCCAACCAGAGTGTACTCAAAGGCAGAAGATAATGCGGCAAATTTTGCTTCCGGCACGATGGTAACAACTGGCCGCCCACTGGATGTTGCCATTCAGGGTGCGGGTTGGTTTGTGGTGCAAGGTCCTAAAGGAACAGAGGCTTTAACAAGAGCCGGAGTTTTTGAATTAAGCCCATCAGGGCAATTAGTCACTCCGGAGGGCTATCCGGTGATGGGGGATGGTGGCCCCATTACGATTCCACAAGCGGAATCAATTGCAATTGGCTCCGATGGTGTTATCAGTATTAAACCAATTGGTCAGCAAACCGGATCAGCCATCGTCGGTCAACTGAAGTTGGTAAATCCAGAGGGAAAAGATATTGGCAAAGGAGCGGATGGGCTTTTCTACCGCAAAGCAGATGGTACAGAATTTGCATCTGATCCAAAGGTAAAGATTGCGCAGGGAATGTTAGAGCACAGTAACGTTAATGCGGTAAGTTCCTTGATAGAGATCATCGCATTATCACGAGAGTTTGAGTTGGAATTAAAAATGATGAAAGAGGCTGGCGATATTGCACAGCGTACCACACAGGCTATGCAGGTAGGATAGATTAAGCGAGGCGATTATGCATCCAGGATTATGGGTAGGTAAAACAGGGCTTGATGCGCAGCAAGTGCAGCTGCAAGTCATTGCAAATAATTTAGCAAACGTTAAAACAGCAGGATTTAAAAGAGATCGAGCGGTTTTTGAAGATTTGTTATATCAAGTGGTCAAGCAACCTGGCGCCAATAGCTCAACCAATACGACATTGCCAACGGGTCTGATGTTGGGAACCGGTGTTAAGGTTAATGCAACTGAAAAAATCCATAACCAAGGAAATATCCTGCAAACCGGTAATGTATTAGATATGGCGGTGTTGGGAAATGGATTTTTCCAAGTGACACGGCCAGATGGCAGTATCTCATATACGCGTGACGGTCAATTTAAAATTGATCCCAATGGGATTATTGTCAATAGTAACGGTGATCCACTTACACCCGCTATTACCATTCCAGCGAATACCACCAGCGTGACGATTGGTCGTGATGGAACCGTTTCTGCCTTGGTGGCGGGAACCACCACGCCGACTAATGTGGGGCAAATTCAGTTGGCTGATTTTGTAAATCCTGCGGGCTTACAAGCTATCGGCAGTAACTTATTTAATGAAACCGTAGCCAGTGGAGCGGCACAAGCAGCGAATCCAGGGCAAAATGGCTTAGGCGACGTATCGCAAGGATCGCTGGAGAGCTCAAATGTCAGTATCGTTGAAGAGTTGGTATCCATGATTGAAGCCCAGCGTGCTTTTGAAGTAAATTCAAAAGCGATTGGTTCAATGGATGAAATGCTGCAGTTTGCCAATCAAACACTTTAGTAGGTAATGAGCATGATTAAAAGCCATGGGATGTTCATAGGAATTATGGTGATGACCGGTGGATTGCTGGGGTGTGATGCATTTAGAGAAGCGCAGCCCGATGATCCTCGATACGCACCGCCGCCACCCGTCACGATGGCAGCACCACAGAATGCCACGGGTGCTATCTATCAAGCGGGTTATAGCAATCCCCTGTTTGAAGATCGCAAAGCGCGGCGAGTGGGTGATATTTTAACTATTGTATTAATTGAAAGAACGCAAGCAATAAAACAAGCAAATACCAGAACAGCAAAAGCAACGGATGTTAATATTGCCAACCCAACTATCTTAGGATCGTCGCCGCAATTCAATACCCCTGGTCTGTTTCCATTAGCCAGCAATCAAAATAATACGTTAGCAACGACGTTGTCATCCGAGAATGAGTTTGAAGGCAGATCCATGAGCGATCAGCAGAACAATTTAACAGGGACAATTTCAGTTAGCGTTGCTAATGTTTTGCCCAATGGCTATCTGGTGGTGCGAGGTGAAAAATGGGTGACCCTAAATACGGGAGATGAATTTATTCGCGTTAGTGGCATAGTCAGACCAGAAGACATTGATTCAAATAATGAAGTGGATTCAAACAAAGTAGCGAATGCCCGCATTACGTATAGTGGTAAAGGCGAAGTGGCGGATTCAAATAAAATGGGCTGGCTGGCTAAATTCTTTGGCAGCATACTGTCACCGTTTTAAAGATAAGGTATAAAAAATGAATCGATGGCGGTTTCTTATCATTACGCTGGTGTTGCTGGGATGGGCTTCGGTCCATGCCGAGCGCTTGAAGGACATCAGCTCAATTCAAGGGATCCGGACAAACCAACTGGTGGGGTATGGATTGGTCGTGGGGCTCGAAGGCACAGGGGATGGCAATAATGCTTTTACCACCCAGAGTTTCAGAAGCATGTTAAAAGAGTTTGGGATCACCGTGCCTTCTGGCACGCCGATTGATATCAAAAATGTTGCCGCAGTGGCTATCAGCGCGCAACTGCCACCCTTTTTGAAACCCGGACAAAAAATTGATATTACCGTTTCCTCAATCGGTAGTGCGAAAAGTTTACGAGGGGGATCTTTATTAATGACGCCACTCAAAGGTGCCGATGGCCAGATTTATGCAATTGCGCAAGGAAACTTATTGGTTTCGGGTTTTGGAGCAGAAGGCGCAGATGGCTCAAAGATTGCGGTGAATATCACGAGTGTTGGCCGTATTCCCAATGGTGCCACCGTCGAACGGGTAGTGCCATCTCCTTTTTATGAAGGAGATTCAATCGTGCTGAATTTATATCAACCGGACTTTACTACGGCTAAACGGGTGGTTGATGCGATTAATCGCCATGTGGGCCCTTTGTCAGCTAAGGCACTGGACTCAAGCAGTATTAAGATAATGGCCCCAATCGAGCAAAATGCCCGAGTGGATTTTGTTTCAGTGATAGAGAATATTTATGTTGATCCAGATAATGCCAAAGCCAAAATTGTCGTCAACTCACGAACGGGGACTATTGTTATTGGCCAGCATGTGGTGGTGAAGCCTGCTGCAATCTCTCATGGTAGCTTAACGGTAACCATTTCTGAAAATCCTACCGTGAGTCAACCGACGCCGTTAAGTAACGGCACAACTGTTCCGGTGGCAAATTCCACTATTAAAGTCACAGAGGGCACAAGAAGGATGTTTTATTTTAAAGGTGCAACGACCTTGAACGATATAGTGAGAGCAGTCAATGCCGTTGGCGCCGCTCCAGGCGATTTAATGGCAGTTCTAGAAGCCATGAAGCAAGTCGGTGCATTAAGTGCAGACTTGGAGGTGATTTAACAATGGGTGATCCGATAAGTTCAGATTTTCAATCCGCAAGGTTATATTACGATATTGGTGGATTATCTGAAATTAAGAATGCCGCAAAAGAAAATCGTGAAGGTGCCTTAAAGGAGGTTTCTCGACAATTTGAGGCAATTTTATTGCGTATTGTCTTGAAAAGTATGCGCGATGCTAACAAAGAATTCCAATCTGGGCTTCTTGATAGTAATGAAATGCAATTTTATCAAGAGATGTTTGATGACCAATTGACTTTGTCGTTAGCCAAAGATTCGGGTTTTGGGTTGTCAGAAGTTTTATATGAGCAACTCAATAATATCACCAGCTCAGCTAATCAAGATATTAACAAAAAGAATGAGAATATTTTAGATAATCGTTTAATAAGGCCCAACGAGCCAGGGAAATTATTGTCAGAGAGCGATCGCTCAAGTCTCGCAAATCGCAAAACAGAAAGCGCAGTACCAGAATTTATTAATAGCGCATTCGACACCATCAAGCGCGGTGCCAGCAAATTGCGAAAATTTAACTCACCCGATGAGTTCATAACCGAAATGCTACCTATTGCACGAAAATACGCCCCGATGTTAGGGCTTGATCCTAAAATATTGGTTGCCCAGGCTGCACTTGAGACAGGTTGGGGTAGGGCGATTATGCATTCTGAGTCAGGGGATAATAGCCATAATTTATTTGGGATAAAAACCCACGGTTGGCAAGGGAAAGCCGTGGAATCAACGACTCATGAATTTAGTGCTGGTGAACGTATTAAACAAAATGATTTTTTTCGTGGTTATGACTCGTACGATGAAAGTTTTTCAGACTATTTACAGTTTTTAACAACCAACCCACGTTATCGAGAGGCCTTGTCTCATGCCAGTGATCCGCAAGCATTCGTTAAAGGATTGCAAGAGGCCGGTTATGCGACCGATCCGAATTATGCCGATAAAATTTTGAAAATCTTACAGCACGATTCATTACAGTTCGCTGAGTGATCGCGTGCGGTTTGAGGAGCGAAAAAAATGACATTGAGCACTGCGATATCAGGCTTACAGGCAGCACAAAAGGCATTAGATACAACGTCGCATAATATTTCCAACGTTAACACTCAAGGTTTTAGCCGTCAAACGACCTTGTTTGTCACCAGAAATCCTTCGGAGGTTGGCAGTTACGCTATCGGAAATGGCGTGAAAATATCTGATATTCGACGCAATGCCAGTGACTTGCTCAATGCACAATTACGCGATAGCATTTCGGCATTTGAGCAATTAAACGCATTTTTTGATACCGCCTCTCAGATCGATATATTGTTGTCTAGCTCCGCAACCGGGATTGGGAGTGGAATAGATGATTTTTTCACGAATCTCCATGGTGCCATTAATGATCCAGCCAGTATTCCGGCCCGTACCGCATTAATTTCCAACAGTAATACCCTGGTCACTAGATTTCAATCTTTAAACACGGAGTTGAATAATCAAGCCAGTTTGGCGGATGAGTCGATTAGAGATTATGTGTCACAAATTAACTCGTTGGCAAGTAGCATTGCTAATATTAACTTTCGAATTGCTTCATCACCAACAGTTGCCCCTGATTTAGCGGATCAACGCGATGAGGCTATTCGCCAATTATCTGAGTTGGTTGGTGTTAGCACCAGCATCCAACAAAATGGCATGGCAGATGTATTTATTGGCTCTGGCCAGTCTTTAGTAATCGGGAACTTAAGTTCATCATTAACCACAACCTCTGGATCGGATGATCCTACGCGCCTAGATATATCGTTAACGACGAATTCAGGGGCAATCACCATCAACCGCTCGAGTATAACGGGTGGTAAGCTAGGCGGAGTATTAAACTTTAGAGCCACCATCATTGAGCCTACGTTCAGAAGCATTAATCGCCTGGCACTGGGTTTGGCCGATAGCTTTAACCAACAACATCGATTAGGGATGGACTTGTCAGGGAATTTGGGCGGTGATTTCTTTGCGCCCATCAATTCGACACAAGCGACATTAGATAGATCTGTGTCAAATACCAATAATTTAGGCAGTGGCGTAATGGCGGTCGCTGTCAGTGATGTTAGCCAATTAACAGATTCCGATTATGAGTTAACTTTTAATGGATCTGGAAATTATAGCTTACGGAATATTCAAACAGATGCAGTCACTAATTTTGCCTCTTTACCTACAACGGTTGATGGCTTTACGCTTTCGTTAAACGCCGGCTCACCCGCTGTGGGTGATAAGTACTTCATTAGCCCGGCGCGATTCGGTGCCAGAAACATCAACCTTTCAATTCGAAATCCAAGTGAGATTGCTTTGGCTGATCCGATAAAAACAGCGGCAAATTTAAATAATCTGGGTACTGGAACAATTAGCTTGGGTCAAACGGTGGATGTGTCGACGTCAGCATTTTCAGTTGCTTCACAGTTAACGCCGCCAGTTCGAGTGGAATTTCTATCTGCCACAAGTTATCGTATGGTTAACGCGACGACAGGGGTTGCCATTCAAGCTGGCCCCATCAGTTATAATCCGGCTATTAGTAATGCGTTATTTCCCGTTCCTGCGGTTCATGCCGGGGCCACGGCTGGCTTGGTTGCTGCCGGTTCACTCCCAACAATTGGTGTGGGTGAACTTACCATTAATGGTAATGCAATTGCAGCGGCAGGTGCCGATGGGGTATCGAGCTCGGACGCCTCCGGTAGTGCAATTGCCATTGCCGCTGCCATTAATGCCTCATCAAGCACACACGGTGTGACGGCAGCTGCACAAACAACCGTTTTAGATCTCGGTGCTTATACGCCCGATGTACTAGCGGCAGGAGACTTTCAGATAAATGGTCAGAATATTATTGCGGGTGCTGCGACACAAGCCGCGCTATTAAATGCAATTAATACCTTATCCGGAACAACGGGGGTTACCGCTGCTGTTAATAGTACAGGAGGAATTGAGTTAACGGCTTTAGATGGCCGTAACATTCAGGTAACCAATACGGCCGCAACGGGGGTTGCGACTTTTGCAAATTTTGATTTAACCGCTGGGCCTTTAGATGAAATTGAGCGAGGCGCTGTGGTATTGACCAGCACCTCAGACTTTATCATTGCCGGTACTGCTCCGGCAGATGGTGGTTTCACGGCAAATACCTACGCGGCTTATGATCCGGGTTATCGCGCTAGCATCAGCGGTGCGCCGATGGCAGGCGATACATTTACTATTGATTACAATACCGATGGCACCAGTGATGCGCGAAATGGCTTACTTCTGGTAGATTTTCAACTGTCAAAACTGATGGATAATGGCACAAGCAGCTTGAATGAAGTTTATGCGCGCTTAACCGTACAAGTGGGTAGTGTGACCAATCAAGCTAAAATTAACTCTGAAACAGCGCAGGCATTAACGGAACAGTTTCAAGGTCGGCGTGATGCGTTGTCAGGGGTGAATTTAGATGAAGAGGCCGCCAACCTTATTCGCTTTCAACAGCAATATCAAGCAAATGCAGAGGTGATCGGTGCAATAGGGAATATTATGAGTGTTTTATTTGATGTAATTTAAGGCAAAAACGATGAGAGTTTCAACCATAGGATTTCAACGATCTTCGTTAGCAAGCTTAACAAGCTTAAGAAGCGAGTTGGAAAAATACAATCAGCAACTGGCTACTGGCAGTAAAATCCAGCGTGTCTCTGATGATCCGGTTGCCTCTGCTCAAATTCAAAGAATCGAAAATCAGATTAATGTGGTGACCACGTACAATAAAAATGCTGATGCCATTGAAAGGCATTTGGTTTCAGAGGATGGGTTGCTGGATAGTTATAATAATGTATTAATTCGATTGAAAGAATTGGCAGTGCAAGCCGGGAATGTTGAAACTCAAAATAGTAACGATAGAAGAGCAATGGCTTCAGAAATTCGGCAGCGGTTACAAGAAGTCACCGGGATAGCAAATACCAAAAACTCCCAAGGTGAGTATGTTTTTTCAGGCTATGCAGTTGAAAAGCAGCCTTATGTGATTGATGCCTCTGGTCGGTATACCTATCAAGGCGATCAAGGACAACGATTTGTTCGTATAGGCAGTAATACCCAAGTGGCAACCAGCGATCCCGGCACCAGTATTTTCAGTGGACTTACCGCCCCTGCGGGTAGCCATCATATTGAAGTGTCCAATAGCAATACCGGATCATTAACAGCAAGTGTTGGCCAAGTATCCGATGTGACCGCTTGGCAAGCATCGGTGGCTTCAAATGAAACCTATACCTTAACCTTTAATCCCTTGCCAGGAAGCACATTTGATATTGTTGCCGATTCCAACCCTGGGGTGCCTTTAGCGGGATTTGATGATGTTGTTTATACGTCAGGGATGACGGTTTCTGTGGCGGGCATTGACTTCACGCTCAGTGGTGCTTCGCAGCCTGGTGATGTGGTTACTTTAGGTACTTCACCGAAAATTGATATTTTCACTTCACTGGAGCGTTTTTCCAGTATGCTCGAGAGCTCTCCTAATAATGAGGCTGTGCACTATGAGACAGATAATATTTTAGCGACATTGGATAATGCGATTAATAAAGCGAATCTCGTGCGCTCTCAAATTGGTGCGCGACTGAATTCAGTGGATAGTCAACGCATCGCAAACAGTGATTTGGAGCTGGCGAGCAAAACCACCTTGGCGAATTTAAAAGATATTGATTTCGCTGAGGTGATCAGTAACATTTCGCAACTGACGACGTCTCTGCAAGCGTCACAGCAAAGCTTCATTAATATCTCTCGCTTGTCATTATTTGATTATCTTCGTTAGAAACTAGGGATGAATTTTATTATTCAACCGGTAATGATGATGGTGATTAACGCTGAGAACTTGCATGGTGTCTTCCCATTCGGCTAATACCACCTTGGTGAGTGATTTATCATTTAAGTATAGGTGTTCAATGGTAGGAATATGGGTATGACCATGAATAATCAATTCCGTTTCGTAGTGTTCGCATGCGGTTAAGAGCGCTGGGAGATCAACATCCATGAGCGCAAGCGGTTTCCTATTGTTGTCATGTTTGCTTTTTTGTCGAAGGGTTTGAGCTATGGCTTGGCGCCGCGCAAGCGGCAGTGCGGTCAGGCATTTTTTTATGATGGGACTGCGAATGATTTTTCGGAAGCGTTGGTATCTTTTATCATGAATACAGTATTTATCACCGTGAGTGAGCAGAGTGGCCTTACCATAAAGTGTGATTACGGTAGGATCGGGAATGGGCTGCACACCAGCTGGTTTAAGAAAATGTTCTCCAACAAGAAAATCGTGATTGCCGACCATGAAAAAAACCGGGATCCCCTGTTGGGTGATTTGTTTCAACGCAGCAGCAAGTAATTGACTGAACTCAGTTTGATCGTCATCGCCAATCCAGACTTCAAAAAAATCACCTAAAATATAAAGGGCGTCGGTATCTTGCGGTAATTGCTTGAGAAAAGCAGCAAAAGCTTGATTACGCGCAGGTGTTGCTGGATCCAAATGTAAATCGGAAATGAAATAAGTGCTCATGTGACAAGTGTAGTCGGAAATGGTTTCAAAGCAACATTTAGGTATTTAGACTAGGATATTGTGTTTTTTTGCGCTAAAATAACTCACCCGTTCGAACCAAATCTTGGAGTAAGCCATGTTAACGATATTTAACAGTCTTTCGCGGCAAAAAGAAAAATTCAAACCATTAACGCCAGGTGTGGTTGGTCTTTATGTCTGTGGGATGACCGTTTATGACTATTGCCATATAGGGCATGCTCGCGTCATGGTGACTTTTGATGTTGTCGCTCGCCACTTGCGGCAACTGGGTTATCAAGTCAACTATGTTCGTAATATCACCGATGTCGATGATAAAATTATTAATCGTGCGAATGAATTGGGCGTTTCGATCGCTGAAATTACTGAGAAATTCATTGCCGCCATGCATGAAGATGCCAGCGCCTTACACGTGTTGCCACCAAATAGCGAACCGAGGGCAACGGAATACATCGAGAAAATGATAGCACTTATCCAACGATTGTTGGCAAATGATTTTGCATATATTAGCGCCAGTGGTGATGTTTGTTATTCGGTGGCGAAATGTGCGGATTATGGCAAATTATCTCGTAAAGATTTAGACGGTTTGCGTGCCGGTGCGCGTGTGGCGGTCAGTGAAGGGAAGCGGGATCCTTTGGATTTCGTTTTATGGAAATTAGTGAAGCCAGGTGAGCCTTGTTGGGCTTCGCCATGGGGCGATGGTCGACCCGGTTGGCATATTGAATGCTCTGCTATGGCAATGGATTGTTTGGGTGATACCTTCGATCTCCATGGGGGTGGGGCTGATCTGCAATTTCCCCATCACGAGAATGAAATCGCTCAATCGTGTGCCGTTTCCGGTAAAGAATTTGTTAAAACGTGGTTACATGTTGGTTTTGTTCAGGTGGACTCTGAAAAGATGTCGAAGTCACTCGGTAATTTTTTCACAATTAGAGAAGTTTTAGCGAAATATGATCCGGAAGTGATCCGCTATTTTATGCTTTCCAGTCATTACCGTAGCCCATTAAACTATTCCGATGACGCATTGAATAATGCAAAAAGTGCATTGGAGCGAGTTTATTTGTCTTTGCGCGGCTTACCGCCGGCGCAACCACGGGCAGCCGATCAAAACTATCGCGAACGTTTTCAACTGGCAATGAATGACGATTTCAATACACCAGAAGCGCTGGCTGTGATTTTTGATTTAGTGCGTGAGATTAATGGCCAGAGAGAAGTAAATGAGCAAGTTGCGGCAAGTCAAGCGACGCTTTTGCAAGAGCTTGCCGCTGTGTTAGGTATTTTACAACAAGATCCAGAAGTATTTTTGCAAGGTGGTGAGCAAGGGGATACGGCTAAAATCGAGGCCTTAATCCGCGCGCGTGATGAGGCGCGGGGCCGCAAAGACTGGGTCAAAGCCGATGCGGTTCGCGATGAACTCACACGAATGGGGGTCATTTTGGAAGACAGCACAGGGCAAACGACGTGGCGGAAAGGATAAAGAAGCCCTCACCTTGCTGTGTGCCGAGCACTCTGCAGCTGTTGGGCGTGTAATGTATTTTTTAACAGCATGGCAATGGTCATAGGGCCAACGCCACCTGGTACGGGTGTTATTTTTCCCGCAATTTTTTCGGCGGCGGTGAAATTGAGATCCCCTCGAATGGTGTTATCTGGTAAATGGTGAATGCCGACGTCAACCACGGTGGCACCGGGCTTGATCCATTGAGGATCAATGATATCCATTTTCCCTGTGGCGACAACTAATAAGTCCGCAAGCTGAATATATTGTTGCAGGTTTTTAGTGAAGCGATGCGTGGTGGTAACGGTAGCGCCACACATTAATAATTCCAGCATCATGGGTCTGCCGACAATATTGGAAGCGCCAACGACGGTGGCGTCAATACTTTGCAAGGGAATTTGATACCGTTGCAATAATTCGATGACGCCCAAAGCGGTGCAGGGTCGCAGTAAAGGACGACGTTGCGCGAGCCGCCCTAGGGTATAGGGATGAAAGCCATCGACATCTTTTGCTGGCAGAATGGTATCGATGATATCGTATTCGTTGATGTGATCGGGTAAAGGGAGTTGCACCAGTATGCCGTGGATGTGGGGTTCGTGGTTTAGGGAATTGATTAATTCAATCAATTCCACTTGGCTAGTGCGTTCGGGTAATTGGTAGGATTCTGTGATCATGCCCACCTCATCACAAGCTTTCTTTTTATTTTTCACGTAGAGTTGTGAGGCGGAATGATTTCCGACGACAACGACAGCAAGGCCCGGCCTTGATATGCCGTGAGCAAAATTTTGGTGGATAGTCTCGGCTAATTGTGTGCGGATGATTTTCGCTGTTTGTTTGCCATCCAGTAACTTCTCTGTGTTCATGTTTAATCCATTCATCGGGTGCTGCAGCGCTAAGTGTAGCTTGGTTCAGGGAAAATTTCGATTAACTCGGGGTTTGGCGTTGACGGTTTAGTACTTGCTCGGTATTATCCCGGCTCGGTCGCTTTAATAACCGGGGTATAGCGCAGTCTGGTAGCGCGCCAGCTTTGGGAGCTGGATGTCGGGGGTTCAAATCCCTCTACCCCGATCAATCACGATAGAGTTAGCGCCAGTAGCTCATTCGGATAGAGCATCAGCCTTCTAAGCTGAGGGTGGCAGGTTCGAATCCTGCCTGGCGCGCGTAAGTAATCGTGGTGGATGTAGCTCAGTTGGTAGAGCCCCGGATTGTGATTCCGGTGGTCGTGGGTTCGAGCCCCATCATCCACCCCATATGTGTTTTTTTAGGACAAAAAGTCCTTCCCGCTTTCGCTCATCAAATCAAATTTCAAAACCAAAATCCGGATTTTACGCGTTATGCCAATTTAGTTGCATATTTTCCGGCAAGACTATATCCTTTCCGGGCTTAATTGTAGGGTTTTAGGCTATTACATGCCCGAATTTGAGTTTAGCGATCGTGGGTTTCGCATAAATACCCACAAGTTTACTTGCGAAAGTGGCGGAATTGGTAGACGCGCTGGATTTAGGTTCCAGTGGGCGAGCCCGTGAGAGTTCGAGTCTCTCCTTTCGCACCATATATGTTGAACGATGATGAGGCAATCGATGGAAATAGCAGTTGAACAAACAAGCAATCTGGGTCGTAAAATAAAAGTGACTGTTGCGGCCGATGTGATTCAGAAAGCAATCAATGAACGGTTGCAGAAAGCAGCGAAAACGATACGACTCGATGGTTTTCGGCCAGGTAAAGTGCCTGTTGGGGTGGTTAAATCGCGTTTCGGTGAAGCGATTCGCGAAGAAGTTCAGCAAGAGCAAATTCGGGCAACCTTACAAGAAGCATTACAACAAGAATCACTGCAGCCTGCGGGGGTGCCCAATATTGAAATCATCAGTGGTCAATTGGGTGGCCCGTTAGAATATGAAGTATTATTTGATGTTTTCCCCACCCTTGAGGTTGTGGATATAACGGGCGTAGAGATTGCAAAAGAAGTTGCTGAGATTAAAGATGTTGATGTTGAGCGGATGTTAAAGCGTTTGCGTGAACAACATACCCACTGGGAAGATAGCGATAAAGCGGCGGAAGAAGGCGACAAGGTTATTATTGATTTTGAGGGAAGCATTGACGGGGTGCTATTCAACGGCGGCAGTGCGCAAGATATTTCATTACAATTAGGCAGTAAGTCAATGATCCCTGGCTTTGAAGATCAGCTCATTGGCAGTAAAGCGGATGATTCACTAGAGATTAATGTCACTTTTCCAGAATCTTACCATGTGGAAGATCTGCGCAATAAAGCAGCTGTATTTAAAACCCAAGTTAAAGCGGTCAAAGCCAAGAAATTGCCGACGCTCGATGAGAAATTTGCAGAAAGTTTAGGCATCATGACCGGCGGTATGACGCGGTTACGTGAAGAATTGAAAAAGAATATGCAGCGTGATAGCCAAGCGGCGGAGTATAACGCTTTTAAGCGTTGTGTTATGGATAAGCTGCTGGAGTTAAACCAATTTGAATTACCGCAAACCTTAGTCAATCAAGAAATACAGGCTTTGCAAACTCAAGCACTAAATAGAATTCGGCATCAATTACAAGCGTTTGTGCATGATGCCAGTCAATTGGATCAGCTTGCTAAATTGCAAGATACCGATGTGGAACAATTACGAAAAAACGCGCAAAGGCGTGTTGCGCTTGGTATTTTATTGTCTGAATTTATTAAAAGAGAAGCACTTGAATTAGACCGCGAGCGGGTGAGCCGTAAAATCCAAGAGATGGCCTCCTTATACGAAGATCCTCGGGAATTCATTGCCACGATTCTTAGGGATAAAAATCAAATGGCGGAAATCGAGGGCCTAGTCATGGAAGATCAATTAATTGATCATTTAGCGTCCAAGGCAAATATTTATGAAGTATCAACAAGTTATGATAAAATTGTGCTACAAGAAGAGATGTAGATATAATGGAATAATAACAAAATTGGGAAAGACTTTATGAAACCTGTTCAAGCTGCGGATAGTTCGGATTTGTTGTCGGCCATATCGGGTCAATTAGTGCCTATGGTGGTTGAGCAATCGGCTCGAGGGGAGCGTGCCTACGATATTTATTCTCGCTTACTCAAGGAACGACTGATATTTTTAGTGGGACCGGTCGAAGAGTACATGGCGAATTTAATTGTTGCGCAATTATTGTTTTTAGAGTCGGAGAATCCCGATAAAGACATCCACCTGTACATTAATTCGCCTGGCGGGGTGGTAACCGCCGGGATGGCAATTTATGATACCATGCAGTTTATCAAACCGGATGTCAGCACCATTTGTTTGGGGCAGGCGGCGAGCATGGGCGCTTTACTTTTAACTGGTGGAGCAGATGGCAAACGGTATTGTTTGCCTCATTCACGCGTGATGATCCATCAACCGCTAGGCGGCTACCAGGGGCAAGCAACCGATATTGAAATCCACGCCAAAGAGACGTTAAAAGTCAAACAAATGCTTAATGAAATTATGGCCAAGCATTGTAAGCAAGATGTCGAAACGGTTCGTGAAAACACCGAGCGTGATAATTTCATGAGCGCAGAGCAAGCGGTGGCGTTTGGTTTAGTCGACAAAGTGATTGTTAACCGTTCTGGCGAGTTAGGGGAGCCTTCTAAAAAATAACGGATTTCTAAAATTAAGCGATAGGATGATGCAAAATAACACAGAGACAGCCTTGCGTTTTTTCTGATTGGAGTAACATTTATGGGTGATAATCGGCGAGGGGACAATAGCAATAAATTGTTACATTGTTCGTTTTGTGGTAAGAGTCAACATGAAGTTCGCAAACTCATAGCTGGCCCTTCAGTTTATGTTTGTGATGAGTGTGTTTCTTTATGTAATGAGATTATTCGTGAAGAAATTCAAGAATCTCCGAAACAAGAAATTAATTCAAAACTTCCTGTCCCAAAAGAAATCAGTGAGATTTTAGATGAATACGTCATCGGACAAGACAAAGCGAAACGCATTCTTTCTGTCGCGGTATACAATCATTATAAGCGGTTAAATTATCGCATTTCGCAAGATGATGTTGAATTAAGTAAGAGTAATATCCTGCTCATTGGACCTACGGGAAGTGGTAAGACGCTGTTAGCTGAGACGTTAGCGCGAATTTTAAATGTTCCTTTTACCATTGCAGATGCAACGACACTGACTGAAGCCGGTTATGTTGGGGAAGATGTTGAAAACATCATCCAAAAATTATTGCAAAACTGCGATTATGACGTAGAAAAAGCACAAACTGGCATCGTTTACATCGATGAAATCGATAAAATATCTCGCAAATCAGATAATCCTTCTATTACCCGAGACGTATCCGGTGAGGGGGTCCAACAAGCGTTATTGAAGTTAATTGAAGGAACCATTTCTTCTATCCCACCGCAAGGTGGTCGTAAGCACCCGCAGCAGGAGTTTCTGCAAGTGGACACGTCGAATATCTTGTTTATTTGTGGTGGTGCTTTTGCTGGATTGGAGAACATCATTCGAGAACGTTCTGAAAAATCGGGTATTGGTTTTTCAGCTGAGGTGATCAGTAAAAACGATAGAAAGAGCATGGGCGAATTATTGAAAAACGTTGAGCCAGAAGACTTGGTGAAGTTTGGTTTAATTCCAGAGTTTATTGGTCGTCTGCCAGTTATTGCAACCTTAGAAGATTTAGATGAGACAACACTAATTCGTATTTTGACCGAGCCTCGAAATGCCCTAACCAAACAATACCAGCGGTTGTTTAGTATGGATGACGTTGATCTGGAATTTCGTGATAAGGCTTTAGAATTAGTGGCCAAGCAAGCCATGGAAAGGAAAACTGGAGCGAGGGGTTTGCGGTCTATCATTGAGAAAATTCTTTTAGATGTTATGTATGAGTTGCCTTCTTCAGAAGGCATACAAAAAGTTGTAATTGACGAGGGAACGGTCTTGGGCGATTCAGAGCCGATTTATATATATGATCAGTTGTCTCGTAAGCAAGCTTCTTCAGAAAATTGACGTTGAAGAGGGTGAATCTGATAAGAATTGAGAAGTTATTGCGGGAGGTTACATCGTAATGCAAGATAAAGAAGACGAGTACACAACAGAGATCGAAGACTCTGTGAGCGGTAATGTTCTACCGGTTCTTCCGCTGCGCGATGTGGTGGTTTATCCTCATATGGTGATTCCCTTGTTTGTTGGGCGCAAAAAATCAATTCGTGCCCTTGAAGCCGCCATGACTAAGGATAAACAGATATTTCTCGTCACACAGAAAAATGCGTCAAATGATGATCCGACCCACGAAGACATTTACCGCCTTGGGACCATATCGAGTATTTTGCAATTGCTTAAATTGCCTGATGGCACGGTCAAGGTTTTGGTTGAAGGGACTGAGCGCGCGACAGTTAAAGACTTTCTTTCCGAGGCGGATTTTATAAGTGTTGCAGTTGAGCCGATTGATGAGGTGCCATTTGCTGGTCGAGAGAGCGATGTATTAGTTCGCTCCATCATGTCGCAGTTTGATCAGTATGTGAAATTAAATAAAAAAATTCCTCAGGAGATTCTAACTTCAGTTTCTGGCATTGAAGAGCCTGGCCGCTTGGCCGATACCATTGCGGCACACCTAGCACTGAAAATTGAAGAGAAGCAAGAGATTTTAGAAACCTTGGAATTGAAAGCCCGTTTAGAGCGTTTGATGTCCTTCATGGAGAATGAAATCGATCTCTTACAAGTTGAGAAGCGTATCCGCGGACGTGTTAAACGACAAATGGAGAAAAGCCAGCGTGAATATTATTTAAAAGAGCAAATGCACGCCATTCAAAAAGAATTAGGTGAGTTAGAAGAAGGTGGGGGCAATGAGATAGATGAGCTCACCGCAAAGATTGAAAAATCAGGAATGAGCAAAGAGGCAAAAGAAAAAGCCCAAGCAGAGTTAAATAAATTAAAGATGATGTCGCCTATGTCGGCCGAAGCGACGGTTTGTCGTAATTATTTAGATTGGATAACGACGGTTCCTTGGAAAAAAAAGAGCAAATTACGGCATGATTTGGGAAAAGCTGAAAAACTGTTAGAGGAAGAGCATTACGGCTTAGAGAAAGTCAAAGAGCGCATTATTGAGTTTTTAGCGGTATTGCAGCGAGTCAAGAAATTAAAAGGGCAAGTGTTGTGTTTGGTTGGTCCTCCTGGTGTTGGTAAAACCTCTTTGGGGCAATCGATTGCTCGTGCAACGGGACGCGAATTTGTTCGTATGGCGCTTGGTGGTGTACGTGATGAAGCAGAAATACGCGGGCACCGGCGGACATACATTGGGTCGATGCCTGGCAAAATAGTTCAAAAACTATGCAAAGTAGGGGTTCGCAATCCATTATTTTTATTGGATGAAATTGATAAAATGGCGATGGATTTCCGGGGTGATCCGGCTTCTGCCTTATTAGAAGTTTTAGACCCCGAGCAGAATGGAACTTTCAATGATCATTATCTCGAGGTGGATTATGATCTATCCGAAATCATGTTTGTAACAACTGCCAACTCATTAAATATTCCCATGCCACTGATGGATAGAATGGAAATCATCCGAATTCCTGGATATACCGAAATGGAGAAAATGAATATTGCCACGCGGCATTTAATTCCCAAACAAATACGTGAAAACGGTTTGAAAAAAACGGAAATCAAGATATCCGAAGGGGCTATTCGGGATATTATTCGATATTACACACGGGAAGCCGGCGTTAGGAGTTTAGAGCGGGAGATTGCAAGAATTTGCCGAAAAGTTGTTAGAGAAATCCTAACCAAGAAAAGAAGCAAAATGATAGTTCTTTCTTCTCGCAATCTTGAGAAATATCTTGGTGTCCGTAAATTCCGCTATGGTTTGGCTGAAGAGCATGACCAAGTGGGGCAGGTGACTGGCCTGGCTTGGACGGAGGTGGGCGGTGAATTGCTAACAATTGAAGTGGCAGCCGTTCCTGGCAAAGGTAAAATCACAACAACTGGAAAACTCGGTGAAGTGATGCAAGAGTCGATTCAAGCTGCTTTGACGGTTTCACGCAGTCGCTCACAGACGTTAGGGATCCGTCGTAATTTTTATGAGAAACATGATATTCACGTCCATGTTCCGGAAGGGGCTACGCCCAAAGATGGTCCTAGCGCGGGCATTGGTATGTGCACCGCTTTAGTTTCTGCGTTAACTAAGATCCCAGTTCGATGTGATGTTGCGATGACCGGTGAAATCACCTTGCGTGGTGAAGTGTTACCGATAGGCGGTTTGAAAGAGAAATTGCTTGCTGCGCTTAGAGGCGGTATTAAGCATGTGATTATTCCAGAGGAAAATGAAAAAGATTTGAAAGAAGTTCCTAAAGAAATCACGTCAGGACTCATCATCCATACCGTGCGATGGATAGACGAGGTTTTTACGCTTGCGCTTGCGAAACAGCCGGTGCCATTGACACCAGAAGAGATAGCGGAAGATGAAAAAGAGGGTATTGTTCTTAAAGCGGATAAAAATAAAACCGATTCGGACTCTGATAGGCAGCACTAGTCGCTTTTTTGCCGGTTTTTTTTTCTGTTAGAATTTTACCGTTTCGAGTATCGACTTACTTGACAGGTTTCACCATCACTTGGTATAAAGGCAGCCTTCTCAAACGTAATCAGGAGCCGTGATGAATAAAGCCGAGTTGATAGAAGAAATATCAATCGCTGCAGACATTTCTAAAGCCGCTGCGACCAGAGCTTTACATGCTGTTACCGATTCGATAACCAAAGCGTTACAGAGCGATGATCAAGTTGTTTTAGTGGGTTTTGGGACATTTTGCGTGCGAGAGCGGGCTGAACGTATGGGTCGTAACCCACAAACAGGTCAAGAGATTTTAATTAAGGCAGCTAAGATGCCGGTTTTTAAGGCGGGTAAGGCCTTGAAAGAAGCATTGGCGGATCCGAAAGCTGTTTTAGCCGCAGAGGTAGTCGAAGAATAGAACAGGATAACAATCCTTGTAATCGTAGTGAACCTTATGATAAGGTTCGCGCTCTTAGATTTAAGTATAAGTTTTCTGTAAGTTGCAAAGGTCTTGGGTGCTTAGCTCAGTTGGTAGAGCGTCGCCCTTACAAGGCGAATGTCGGGGGT
>CAYGNG010000007.1:81640-83995 GCA_964351225.1 uncultured Gammaproteobacteria bacterium | reverse complement strand
CGCAGATACTTTACTTGATGATAAAGATGCTGCGTTTGTCATAGCAGATAAAGCTCAAGCCCTGACCAGGGCTACCGCAGTGCCGGTTGCAAAGCGAAGGCGACTTGGTTGAAAACGCTGTGCCAGTCACCCGCTGTGGCTTGCCGATATAATGTCATACTCGGATACCAGGGTGAAGTTTGCTCGGCTAACTGCCAGCGCCAACAGGGGCGCTTTTGTAAAAGCGTCCAGGTTTTTATGTTGAGCGCGCCAGCCAGATGGCATACGGAAGTACAGACTGAAATGACGAGATCTAAGTGTTGCATGATTTGTGCGGTATCATAAAAATCTTGAATGTGGTCACTGAGGTCGATGATATGGCGATAAGCTTGAATTTGTTTGCTTTCAGGGCCTTTTTGTAACCCATAGAGCTGGATATTAGGCTGCTCAGCTAATTTTGCAAAATAGTGAAGATCGAGTGAGCGTTTATGATTGCGCGCTTGCTGTGGGTTGCCAGACCAGGCTATGCCAATTTTATAGCGCTGCTCCGACGAAAAATAATTTTGCCACTCGCGACTTTGGGCAACCGATAGATAAGGGGTATGGCTTGGAATGTGCTGGGGTGTCAGTTGTAAAACGTGTGGTAAACTCATTAGCGGGCAATGGATATCAAATCGGGGGAGTGGCTCATCGGCATTCACGACATAATCAATGCCCTCTAGGGATTTCAGTAAGCGAATTAATGGTGCTTGGCATAATAAGATGACCGTGCCGCCCAGTGCTTTAACTTGCGGTGCGAATCGGCAAAACTGAAGAGTATCGCCAAATCCTTGCTCGGCGTGTAAGAGTAAAGTCTTATTATGAAAGCAATCACCTTGCCATTGTGGTTTAGCAAAAATAACAGGTGAAGGGCTGATTTCCAAGTTTCGTTGCCAGCGCCATTCAAATTCAGCAAAGCCTTGTGGGTAATTGCCATTTTGCAAGTAAGCGAGTGCTAAATTCCAATGATACTCCGGATGGTTGGGCGCCAGTTCAAGTGCTTTTTGATAGTATTCGATGGCTTCTGCTTGTTGACTGAGCTCATAATAAGCGATGCCAATGTTTTCATAAAGGTTGGGGTTGTTGGGATCAAGGTTTACCGCGGTGAGTAAGGCGGACAGCGCTTGCGTGAATTGGTCTTGCTTCGCGTAAAGCAATCCTAAGGTTTGATAGGGCGCCGAACGAAAGGGGTTGTCAGCAATTGCTTGTTGCAGATAGCGCTCCGCTTGATCATCATGACCCAATAAATAATGATAGTTGCCTAAAATAGTGATTTCATCCGGTGTTGGCGGCTTGAGGGTAATAATTTTCTCCAGGTAGGAAATGGCGGTCGCGTAATCAGACTCGGCTTCAGCAATTTTGGTTAACATGTGGTATACCCCAATGCTCTGGGGATCGATGGCTAGTAATTTAAGGTAGCACTTCTTAGCAATCGCGTATTGCTTCGTATTAAAAGCGTGCGCTGCCTTTGTGATTAATGATTGCGCATTCTTGGCGTTGCGATTCTTCATTTGATTTTATTTTGTCCATATTTAAGGTTAAATCAACCAGAACACAGCCATTTTATCGATTTTATTTTTAAGTTTTCCCGTATCAGGCCGAAAAATACTTCGGGTGCGGTGAATGATTATTTTAAATTTAATCATATCCGCAAAACAAAGGAAACTCCTCACAGAGATGGGGTTAGCTAGGAGGCATAAGCCATGGGTGTTAGTGTTTTAACCAACGTTGCTTCGCTTAACGCGCAAAAGAATTTAACTCAGACACAAGGACAATTGGATACGGCATTGCAAAGACTCTCAACCGGTTTGCGAATTAACAGCGCCAAAGACGACGCCGCTGGTTTGGCCATTAGTACTAACTTGACTGCAACCATACGCGGATTGGACCAAGCGACTCGTAACGCAAACGATGGAATATCCTTGGCACAAGTGGCAGAGGGTGCGTTACAAGAATCAACGAGTGTTTTGCTTCGAGTTCGTGAGTTGGCGGTACAAGCGGCTAACGGCAGTAATAGTGCCAGTGAGCGCGCCAATCTCAACACTGAGGTGCAGCAGTTGGTCAGTGAGGTCGATAGGATTGCGACTCAAACGGAATTCAATGGTAATAAAGTGATTTCAACTTCGGGTGGATTTTCACTGACGCTGCAAGTGGGGGCGGATGTTGGGCAAACGATCTCGATGACGGTTGCCGATTCTCGCGCTAACGCGATGGGGGTTTCCAGTAACTATTCTTCCATCACCGGTGAAACCGATGCAAACTTTGCAATTCGATTACGTGCCCAGTTTGCAGAAGACATCAGTGGTACAGTGAATGGGGTCACCGTGACCGCCGTGG
>CAYGNG010000007.1:0-81540 GCA_964351225.1 uncultured Gammaproteobacteria bacterium | reverse complement strand
CTGTGGCATTTGGCGATGCGGGCACGGGTCAAGCGTTAACGGGTGTCAGTGGAACCTCAACCACATTGACAGCAAACACCATCAGTAATATCAATGTGCAAACGGTTTCAGATGCCAACGTGGCGATATTGGCTATTGATGAAGCGTTATCAACGATCAATACCAATCGCGCGACACTCGGTGCGATGCAGAACCGTTTGGGTTCAACCATCTCCAATTTACAAACGGCTTCTGAGAATTTGTCTAATGCCCGAAGCCGAATTCGTGATGCGGATTTTGCAGCAGAAACGTCGCAATTAACGAAATCACAAATTTTACAACAAGCGGGTGTATCGGTGTTGTCGCAAGCCAACTCCAATCCGCAATTAGCGCTGCAATTACTGCAATAAAGGCTCGCGCAAGCAGTACGTTTTCAACCACTCAAGAAGGGAATATCTTGGGTGGTTTTTCTTATGGGCAATTATCATGCCAAACGACAATCGAGCGATTTATTTTTAACCAAGCACTCAAGGTTTTGCTGGTCAAAGACGATACACACGATGGGAGCGGTAAATGCTCAATCTTTTTTAGATAAGCATATCCGCTGAAGTGTGTACTTTCTCATCAGAGGTGAGAAATGCTAGGAGCATAAGTTATGGGTTTAAGTGTATTAACCAATGTTGCTTCGCTCAATGCGCAAAAAAACTTAAGTTCAACGCAGAGCAAGCTCGATGTCGCTCTTCAACGATTGTCCACTGGTTTACGGATTAACAGCGCCAAAGACGACGCGGCCGGTTTGGCAATTAGTACGAACTTATCTGCCGCGGTGCGTGGATTGGATCAAGCGGCACGAAACGCAAATGACGGGATATCCTTATCACAAGTGGCAGAGGGTGCGTTACAAGAATCCACTAATGTGTTACTGCGGGTTCGTGAGTTGGCGGTACAAGCGGCTAACGGCAGTAACAGTGCCAGTGAGCGCGCCAATCTCAACACCGAGGTGCAGCAGTTAACCGGAGAGATCGATAGGATTGCCACGCAAACAGAATTTAATGGCAATAAAATTTTGTCAACTTCTGGTGGTTTCTCACTGACTTTACAAGTGGGTGCGGATGTTGGTCAAACGATCTCAATGACGGTTGCCGATTCTCGTGCTAATGCGATGGGGGTTTCCAGTAACTATTCTTCCATCACCGGTGAATCGGATGCAAATTTTGCAATCCGATTACGTGCTCAGTTTGCAGAAGACATCAGTGGTACAGTGAATGGGGTCACCGTGACCGCCGTGGCCGCAGATACCAATGCAATCTCTAAGATAAATGCATTGAATGATGTTTCCGCGTCAACTGGGGTAACGGCTTTTATGTATGGCAACAGTTTAAATAGCCAAGCGGCCTCCGATGACGATGCCACGTCATTGGCTTTATCGGCAGGCGACATCACCATTAATGGGGTGAATGTTGGTGCAGTTGCGGTTAACTCAGCGGATGCATTGGAAACCGCGATCAATGCGATTGCCACGCAAACGGGGGTTTCCGCCGATAATGGTGGTGGTACAGGGGATATGTTGCTATTTAATCGTGACGGTGGTGCGATTACCGTGGTGGTGAATACCGCGAATGCCGCAACCCGTTCTGGCTTTACGCAAGGAACCAATACGGTTGCTGCGGGAGAAAATGGTCGGATCATTTTGAATGACGATGTGAGCACGACTTCTGTGGCATTTGGCGATGCGGGCACGGGTCAAGCGTTAACGGGTGTCAGTGGAACTTCAACCACATTGACAGCAAACACCATCAGCAATATCAATGTGCAAACGGTTGCAGATGCCAACGTGGCGATATTGGCTATCGATCAAGCGTTATCAACGATCAATACCAATCGTTCAACATTGGGTGCGGTACAAAACCGTTTAGGTTCAACGATTTCTAACTTGCAAACCACATCGGAAAACTTGTCTTCAGCCAGAAGTCGAATTCGCGATGCGGATTTTGCATCAGAAACCTCTGAATTAACGAAAGCGCAAATACTGCAACAAGCGGGTGTATCGGTATTGGGTCAAGCCAATTCCAATCCCCAGTTAGTACTTGCTCTCCTTTCATAATACAACCGGAAGATCCATAACCCAGCGCAAGCATTGCTCTGGGTTATGATCAGGAGATGGCATTGATATTGCAGGTAATGAGGACGTGTTTTCAAGCGAGCTTGCTGGAGAGCGGATTATGGTTTCATCATTGGGTATTGGATCTGGTTTACCGCTTAGCAATTTAATTGATAGTTTGGTATCGGCCGAAGGCGCTAATCAATCGGCGCGGATCCGGCGAAACGATGAACGGATGCAAGTTGAAGTTTCAGCTTTAGGTGATGTCAAAGGCGTTTTATCCGATTTTCAGTCACTCATTCGAGATAAATTATTAAAACCAGCTTCATTTCAATTACGTTCAGCTTCTTCCAGTGATTCGAGCACCGTGAGTATATCAGCCAGTACTTCAGCCGCCGCAGGGAACCATACCATTGAAGTCACTAATCTGGCAACTTCCCATAAGGTGGCAACCGGTGTGTTCAGTTTGCCTTCTGATGCAATAGGGACTGGTCAGATCACTATTCAATATGGGACTTACTCCGGTGGAAGTTTTAGCATCAACCCGGATAAAGGCGCAACGGCAGTGACCATCAATGCGGAAGATAATTCGTTAACTGGGATCCGAGATGCTATTAACAGTGCTGGTGGCGATGTTCAGGCCTCGATTGTTAACGATGGCGCCGGTTATCGTTTAGTGTTGAGCTCCAATGACACCGGAGCAGAAAACAGCTTGAAAATAATAATAGATGATGATGATACCACAGACACGAATACTTCTGGTTTATCACAGCTTGCGTTTGATCCCGCCGCTTTGGTCGGTTCTGGGAAAAACTTAACGGAAACGGTTGCAGCCGCTGATGCGAGCATTATTTTTGACGGGCTCTCGATTAATAAGTCGGACAATGTGATCACCGATATTATTGATGGTGCAACTATTACGTTACATGCCGCTGATCCGGGGGTTGTGAAAAATCTTGCTATTGCAATCGATAAAACAACGATAAAAAATAATATCCAAGCTTTTTTAAACAGTTTCAAAAATGTTTACAACAATACGATTAAAACCTTGACCTCTTATAGCGCGGAAACCGGCGAGAAAGGCGATTTGCTGGGTGACTTTACCTTAAGAACATTGGATGCACAAGTTAGGAAAATATTAACGAGTAGAGTGGATAATTTATTTGGTCCATTTCAAAGTTTGGTAGATATTGGTATTACGACTAATGCTGGTGGTGAGTTGGTGTTAAATGATGCGAAAATTTCTTCGGCATTAGATAATAACCTAGAAGAAATTGCCCGGTTGTTTACCGCTTATGCGAAATCAGAGGATGCTAATATCAATTATGTTTCTTCATCCGAGGGCACGAAAGTTGGCAGTTATTTTCTAAACGTTACGCAAGTTGCAACCCGAGGTGATCTCGTTGGATCTGCAGTAGCAAATACCACCATTACCTCAGGGGTCAATGACGCGATTACCGTCGATCTGGATGGTAGAAGTGCGACGGTGGTTTTGACGGCGGGAACGTACACTGCCGATGAGTTGGCAGCGATGGTGCAATCAAGCATTAATGGTTCAAGCGTATTTGCGAGCAATGGCTTATCCGTTAATGTTAGTCAAGCGGCTGGTGTGTTGGCACTGACTTCGAATTCATACGGTTCAAATTCGACAGTCGATATTACCGGCGGCAATGGGCTAACTGACTTAGTAGGTGGTGCTGCGACAGTAACAACGGGTCTCGATGTTGCGGGGACCTTAAATGGTGTTGCTGCAACGGGCTCTGGTCAATTGCTTTCGGGGGTAGGTGATGCGGCAGGTTTAGTGCTTGAGATAACCGGGGGGGCAATAGGCGATCGCGGTTATGTTGAATACACCAATGGTGTTGGCGTACAGTTGGATAATTTACTCGAACAATACCTTGACGCAGAGGGGCCGCTTAATTCTCGGATCAGCAGTTTAAATGATAATATTGCAAAGCTGGATGATGAAAGGGAGGTTTTAACCATTCGCTTGCAAGCATTCCAGCAGAGATTGGTCAACCAATTCACAGCCATGGATTCTTTATTGTCGCAATTAAACTCGACGGGTTCTTTCTTATCACAACAATTCAATCTGCTGGCAAACATCTACAATCAATAGCGGATGATGCCATAGAGAGAATACCACGAGTCTTGATGTTCATTCTATGCTTTCTAAGCGCTTTTCTATGAGTTAGTATAATTAATCAAACGCACGTTTTACAGGTTTCGCCATGATTGAGCTTATTGAAATTGGCATTACGGTTATTTTACTCCCTTTATGGATAGTACTAATATGTTATGCCATATTCACCTTATCAGGCAATATTCGTAGAAAATTTTTAGCAAAACCAATACTTCGTTATCTCAAGCAAGCATTACCCGCCATGAGTCAAACTGAGCAAGAAGCATTAGAGGCTGGGGATGTGTGGTGGGAAGGCGAGTTATTTTCAGGCGAGCCGAATTGGAATTACTTGTTAGATTATCCCAAGCCTGAATTAACAGCAAAAGAACGTGCTTTTATAGATAATCAAGTTAACACGTTGTGTTCGAAGCTGGACGATTGGCAAATCATCACAAAAGAAAAAGACTTACCAACTGAAATTTGGGATTATCTCAAGCAAGAAAAATTCTTTGGAATGGTTATCCCAGAAGCATTTGGTGGCTTAGGCTTTTCAGCATTAGCGCATTCGACAATTGTCAGCCGTATAGCGACACGCAGTGTCAGTGCTGCGGTGACCACGATGGTGCCAAATTCATTGGGGCCTGGTGAGTTGATTTTGCATTATGGCACTAAAGAGCAACAGCAATATTATTTGCCGCGGTTAGCACAAGGCGATGAAATTCCATGTTTTGCTTTAACCTCTGAAGAAGCCGGCAGTGATGCCAGTGCCATGACAGATCATGGTGTAGTTTGTAAAGGCGAATATAAAGGGAAAAAAGTTACCGGAATTAAATTAACGTGGCATAAACGCTATATCAGTTTGGCCCCGGTGGCAACGGTGATTGGCTTGGCTGTGAAGCTCTATGATCCGGATGGTATTCTGGGCGATCAGAAGGAGCTGGGGATCACCGTTTGTTTGATTCCCGCCGATGAACCAGGAATTGAGATCGGCAAGCGTCATTTGCCTTTGAATTTAGCGTTTATGAATGGCCCAATTCGTGGGTCCGATGTATTTATTCCTTTGGATTTTATTATTGGGGGCAAAGAGAAAATAGGCCATGGCTGGCGGATGTTGATGGCGTGTCTTGCTGTGGGCCGAGCGATTTCTTTGCCAGCGTTGAGCTGTGCTGCGGGCAGCATGGCCTATCGAATGACGGGTGCTTACGCGGCAATTCGTCGCCAGTTTAATACTCCCATTGGATCTTTCGAAGGGATCACAGAAGGATTAGCTAAAATTGCTGGATTGACCTACCTGCTGGAAGCGGTGCGCTTACTCACGATTACCGCGGTAGATAATGGGGTCAAGCCATCGGTGGCCTCAGCGATTGCCAAATGCCATATGACGGAAATGAATCGGGAGATCATTGAGCTGGCCATGGATATTCACGGCGGTAAAGCAATCCAGATGGGACCGAAGAATTATTTAGCGCATGCTTACTTTGCTGTGCCACTTGGGATCACGGTTGAAGGAGCCAATATTTTAACTCGAAATTTAATCATATTCGGGCAAGGTGCGATTCGTTGCCATCCTTATTTACAAAGAGAAATTGCCCTGGCCCAAGCCCAAGATCTTGACTCAGTGCTGAATGAGTTCGATGAAATTCTATATAAACATATTGTGCAGATCATGCAAAGCAAAGTGAAAGCATTTGTGGCGGCGTTAATCGGAACCTGGGTATTTCGAGTGCCTGTTAAAAACAAAGCCGCAAAATTTTATCGGCAATTAACGCGATATAGCCACGCATTATTTTTTGTGTCGAACGTTGCACTAATTTTTTTAGGTGGTAAACTCAAACGTAAAGAACGCTTGTCTGCAAGATTAGGAGATGTTTTCAGTTATTTGTATATCGCTTCTGCCGTTTTGAAATTTTATCGAGATACGGCGCAATGCCCACAAGATGATGATCAGCTTGAGTGGGCGATGCAATATTGCAGTTATAATATTGAGCAGGCGTTGGGTGATGCCTTGCATAATTTTCCAATTCCTGTGTTTGGTTTGCTATTAAAGCTTGTGGTTTTCCCCCTTGGATTTAGCGCAAAAAAACCGTCAGATGCGTTAGACGCCCGGTTAGCGCAAGCGATGATGCGCGATGATATATTTAGAGATAAATTAACGCAGAATTGCTATATTGGAACAGACGAAGAAAGCGCTATTGGCCGAGTCGAATGCGCCTTTAAAAAAGTGCTGGCGGCAGAAGCAGCCGAAAAGAAATTTTCCAACTGTTGTAAAAAAGAAACCATTGCTAAGTTTCCGACACCCCAACAGCAACTTGCTGCAGCCGTCAATGCCCAGTTACTGACTGAACATGAAGCTCAATTAATCGAAGCAGCGTGGTTGGCAAGGCAGCGTGTTGTTGAAGTCGATGAATTTTCAAAGGCAGAGATACAAGGCTTATTTAGCGCAAAACAAGATATTGGACAGAAATTAAAAGAGAGGAAAAAAAGACAATGACGAAAAAATCAGCACATCATTTGGATGTTTATATTGTTGATGGTTCTCGCACACCCTTTTTAAAAGATAGGAAAAAGCCTGGTCCTTTCTCCGCTTCGGATATGGCGGTGCAGACTTGCCGACAATTATTGGCGAGGCAAAAATTTTCAGCTAATGCGATAGACGAAGTCATTTGTGGTTGTACCATGCCAAGTCCAGATGAGGCGAATATTGCCAGGCAGATTGCATTGCGGTTAGGGTGTGATAATTCGATTCCAGCTTGGACGGTGATGCGCAATTGTGCTTCAGGAATGCAGGCCATCGATTCAGCCATCAAAGATATTGCGGATGGTCGTCATGATCTGGTTTTAGCCGGTGGGGTAGAGACCATGAGCCGAGGTCCATTGCTCTATAATGAAAAATTTACTAAATGGTTATTATCGTGGTTTTACGCTCGTTCGGCAGTCGATAGAGCAAAGCTCATTCCCCAAGTGCGGCCAGCGTTTTTCGCGCCAGTCATTGCGTTGTTAAAAGGGTTAAACGATCCGTTAATTGGTATGGATATGGGGCAAACAGCCGAAGAAGCCGCCTATCAATTTGGCATCTCTCGAGAACAAATGGATGCGTTTGCCTTGCTGAGTCAACAGCGGGCCAGACAAGCTCAAGAAGCGGGACACTTTAATGCGGAGATCACGACGATTTATGATACCCGAGGTAATTATTACGACAAAGATGATGGAATCTTTTATGACACCAGTTTGGAAAAATTAGCTTCTCGGCAACCCGTCTTTGATAGAACTTATGGTACGGTTACTGCAGCAAACAGCTCTCAAATTACCGATGGCGCAGCCTTTCTTATCTTGGCTGGTCGGCAAGCGGTTCGTAAATATCATTTACCAGTAATCGGGCGGATTGTGGATGTGGAATGGGCAGGACTCGATCCGAGAGTCATGGGGCTCGGTCCCGTGCATGCGGTAATGCCAATATTGCAGCGATATCATTATCAGCTAGGCGATATTGATTATTGGGAGCTTAATGAAGCTTTCGCAGCACAGGTTTTGTCGTGTTTTGCCGCCTGGAACGATAAAAACTATTGCCAAAAATATTTGGGATTAGACAAAGCCGCAGGTGAGGTCGATATGACTCGAGTTAATGTCGATGGTGGTGCTATTGCTTTAGGTCATCCGGTCGGTGCGACCGGTACGCGATTAGTATTACACTTATTGCAGGTATTAAAACGAAATAATGCGAAAAGAGGGATTGCGACACTCTGTATTGGTGGTGGACAAGGTGGGGCGATGTTAATTGAAAACATATCAGAGGTGGCACAATGATTAGTAATTCATATCAAAATTGGCAGTTGGATCTGGATGATAAAAATATTTTTTGGTTGACACTTGACCGCAAAGATAAATCCGTTAATAGTGTTAATATGAGTGTGTTGGCTGAGTTGGAATCCATTTTGCGCGATATTAAAAAACAACCTTCGGCGATTGGTGTGATTATTCAATCCGGCAAATCGTCTGGTTTTATTGCCGGTGCCGATATTGAATCTTTTAAAGATGTGCAAACCCCAGAGGCCGCTCTGGAATTCATTCAATACGGTCAGAAAGTGTTGCAACAACTCAGCGCGCTTGCAATCCCCTCGGTAGCATTGATTGATGGTTTTTGCTTGGGTGGTGGGTTGGAGTTAGCATTGGCCTGTCGTTATCGAGTCGCCAATGCGGATCCAAAAACCAAACTGGGATTGCCGGAAGTTAAACTGGGTATTCAACCCGGGTGGGGTGGGACAATTCGGTTACCCAAATTGGTTCGTATCGATCACGCTTTGAATTGGATGATCCAGGGTAAGCTGATTGTTGCCAAAGTTGCCAAACGAGCGGGGCTCGTGGATGCCGCGGTTCCCGAGCGGCAACTCAAGCGCGCTGCGGTACATTTTATTACTAAAAAGCCAGCCGCACGCAAAATGCCTTTTATAAATAAACTGTTTAACTTCAAGTTTGCTCGTTATCCCGTGGCGCAACTGTTTTACTGGTTATTAAATAAAAAAATATCCCGCGATCATTATCCTGCGCCATTTGCTATTATCGAAAATTGGCAACGCAATGGCATTGAAGGCACAGAGGTTTTTAAGCGAGAAGCCGAGTCTATTGGCAGGCTTTGTATGACGGATACCGCTAAAAATTTAATTCGAGTATTTTTCTTGCAAGAGCAGTTGAAAAGTTTACCTGGGAAACATCGATTTACTGGTCGTTCTGTTCATGTAATCGGTGCCGGTACGATGGGCGGCGATATTGCGGCTTGGTGTTCCCTTAGAGGGCTGCGCGTGACCTTGCAGGATAAAGATCCGCGGGTTATTGCTCAAGCGATTCAAAGAGCAAATAAATTATTTGTTAAGAAATTAAAAGAGCCGAGATTGATACAAGCCGCACTCGATCGATTAATTCCAGATATGGATGGCTTTGGTATCCCACATGCTGACGTTATCATCGAAGCCATTTTTGAAAACCTAGAAGTTAAAAATAAATTATTTAAGGAATTAGAAGGTAAGGCAAAACCAGAAGCAATACTAGCAACCAATACCTCGAGTATCCCCTTAGATAAAATCAATGTCGGCATGGTTCACCCCGAGCGATTAGTCGGTATTCACTTTTTCAACCCAGTGGCCATGTTGCAATTGGTTGAAATTGTTTATGGTAACAGCACCGATCAGAATGTTATTAATCAAGCGGCGGCTTTCGTTAAAGCGATTGATCGGTTACCGTTGCCAGTAAAAAGCACCCCAGGATTTTTAGTCAATCGCATTTTAATGCCGTATTTGCTGGAGTGTGTCACTTTATTAGATGAAGGGGTTCCTGGCGAATTAATCGATGAAGCGGCGGTGAAATTTGGTATGCCAATGGGACCGGTTGAATTAGCCGATGTGGTTGGTTTGGATGTGTGTTTTTCAGTTGCTTCGTTTTTAACCCAAGAATTTGGCGGCCAAATTCCTTCGAGGTTAAAGCAATTGGTGGATAAAGGATTTCTCGGTAAAAAATCGGGCAAAGGCTTCTATGAATATAAAAACGGCAAAGTTAAAAAGCCGGTGTTAACACAAGCGACTCGCGATGCGCATCATATCAATGATATTACCGATAGGTTGATTCTCCGTTTAGAAAATGAAGCGGTTGCCTGTCTGCGAGAAAAAGTTGTTGCCCATGCGGATTTATTAGATGCGGGCATGATCTTTGGTACGGGTTTTGCGCCATTTCGCGGTGGCCCAATACACTATGCCAGAACGCGAGGGATATTACAGGTTACTGAGCAATTGCAACGATTGCAGTCGCAACACGGTTCACGATTTGCCGTGGATGAAAAATGGGGATCTTTGTAAACAGGCTCTAAGGATTTTTATTTATGCCAGAGATTCAACTGCCGCTTGAGCAACCCTTGTTGCGGATAACAACGATGCCCAATGATGCCAACGCCAAAGGTGATATTTTTGGCGGTTGGCTCATGTCAAAACTGGATATCGCCGGTTCCATTTTAGCGATTGAGTGTGCCCAAGGCCCGGTCGCAACGGTAGCCGTCAAAGAGCTGCATTTTGAAAACCCATTATTCATCTATGACTTGGTAAGCTTTTATGGGCGCATTGTGGCAACCGGTAAAACGTCTATCGCCGTAGAGCTGCACGCGTATGCCCAACGCTTGCAATGTCACATGCAACCGGTTTTTAAAATTGCAGATGCGGTATATACCTATGTTGCTATTGAAAAGCCGGGGGTAAAACGGATCCTCCCAAGTAAGTCGGATTGAGAACATTGCTTTTACATTTACTAAAATTTAACTAGAATAGCCCATTTGATTTTTCTGGAGTCAATATGGGCTTAAGGTTCTTGACATCTCTGGGTATTTTGTATCCAATCTTAAGCATTTTCTTGTTGCTTTGGCCGCTTGACTCACAGGCCGGTGTTTTTCCTTTACCTGCAGCCAATAACGATATCATTGGCCAAGTTCGAGTATTAAGCTCACGCCCGGGCGACGATTTGCATAGTATTGGTCGTCGCTATGATATTGGTTATTTCGAAATGCTCGAGGCGAATCCGAAGCTCGAAAAATTTAAAATCATACCAACCGGTACGCCCGTTATTGTTCCTTCAAGATTTATTTTGCCACCGGGCCCGCGCGCGGGCATTGTTATTAATTTTGCTGAAATGCGGCTTTATTATTATCCTAAAAATACGCATGAGGTAATAACCTATCCCGTGGGTATTGGTCGATATGGTTGGTTAATGCCACTTGGTAAGATGAAAATCATTGGCAAGCAACAGGATCCAACTTGGCATGTCCCTCAAGCGGTACAACAATGGGCCGCATCAGAAGGACGTTATCTTCCCGACATGGTGTTACCAGGGCCCGATAATCCCTTAGGGCATTATTCCATGCGATTTAGTCATCCCGAGTTTTTAATCCATGGCACCAATAAACCGAGCGGCGTTGGTATGCGCAGCAGTTCAGGATGTATTAGAATGTTTCCAGAAGACATCGAAGAATTTTGGCATCTTACCAAGCTACAGACCCCCGTTCGTGTAATAAATGAGCCTTTTAAGTTAGGATGGCACCAGAAACAATTATTTTTAGAAGTGCATCAGCCATTGCAAGAAGATGACCCTCTCGAGAAGAGTAGAGAAAAACTGGAAGCGCATATTCATGAAATAACGCATCAAATTCGTCATCCGCATTTCGATGTTGATTGGTCCTCTGTGCTATCAGCGATGAGCCATCAATATGGGGTGCCGGTTGTGATTGGTGGCTACAATTTATTACCGCACCTTGCTGCAGAACCAACGCAATTAAGCGAGTAATCTCATGCTTCGCGTCATCCGCGAACGCGCTGTTTTGGCAATTAGTTTAACAGCGACTTTCTTATGAGCGTAGAAATGGTAGTTTGGTACTCGAAAGCATACTACGGTGAGTCGGCATTTGCCACGGAAAAAACAACTAGCAACAACCCTTATTACCCATTGAATAATTTGCAAAATTAATAGGAAATGTTATATTGCACTTTCGGGCTTTTAGGGTTTAACAATGGATGTTGGCCAGAGGAATGGAAACCATGGGATACAAGGCACTCAATGATTCGGCAGTCATGGAGGCAAATTGTCTTAGCGTTGATGATGTTGCTCTTATCGAATGCGATGAGGATATATCGGTAAACGTGAGTGGCAAAGCCGCTTCTAGCGAGAAAGAAAAAAAATCAAAAGGTAAGCAAGCTTTAAAGTGTCGCCGCGCTGTGGAAGAGCTATTAGAGCATCGGCGGATGCTAAAAGAGTTGGACTATTTCGAAGAAGATTTGTTGCTCAATAGCGATTAGTTCGCATTAATGGGACTTACGATAAACGAGGCTAGGCGTTTTTTAACAAAGCGTAGCGCGTTTGTTTGCGTGAGTCCTAATTAACAGGAATACACGGGTGCAAATGGCGCCCGTGAATAAAAGCTATGATACCATTGGCCTGTAACCGACTTTGAGTTACCATGCTCGCCTTACGTGGTGTTACGCAAGGTAAAAAGAGATGGAAATTCGAAAAGTAGCGGTGCTCGGTGCGGGTGTCATGGGAAGCCAGATTGCTGCACATTTTCTCAATGCGGGTTTTCCGGTGGTATTGTTCGAAATGGCCAGTACCGGTGATGACAGATATCAACATCTGAACCTTGCCGTTAGCGGGTTATTGAAACTCAAACCAGCACCCTTGGCAAACAATGAGTTGATTCATTTATTGGAGTTAGCAAACTACGATGACGATATGACAAAGTTATCGGCTTGCGATCTTATCATTGAAGCCATTGCTGAAAATACAGCTATCAAACAAGCACTATATAAAAGAATCAGTCCCTATATTGCGACTCATGCTATTTTAGCGAGTAACACCTCTGGCTTGAGCGTGAATAAATTATTAGAGACTTTGCCAGATAAGGTTTTGCAGTCATTTTGTGGCATCCATTTTTTTAATCCCCCGAGATATATGAAGCTAGTCGAGTTGGTTGCAACCGATCATACCGATGCGAAAGTGCTTGATTTTTTAGAGGCATTTATTGTAGGAAAATTAGGAAAAGGTGTGATCCGAACTAAAGACACACCGAACTTTATCGCCAATCGTGTCGGGGTATTCTCGATGCTATCCATCATTCACCACGCCACACGGTTACACATTCCATTGGAGATTGTCGATCAGCTGACGGGTCAATTAATGGGAAGACCGAAAAGCGGCACTTTTCGTCTGTGTGATGTTGTGGGATTAGACACCATGCAACATGTCATCACTACGATGACAGAGCATTTAACCATCGATCCGTGGAATGGCTATTATCAAACGCCCGAATGGTTTTCGCATTTAATTGCCAACAAGTGGTTGGGGCAAAAATCCCAAAAAGGAATATATTATAAAGAGGGTCAGTCATTCTATGTTTGGGATGTTGAGCAAGCGCAGTATCGCTTGGCTCTGCAAAAAGCAGAAGCCTCCGTCATCGAGATACTTAGCATGAAAGATCCGCAGGCTCGCATGCAAGCTTGCAGAGCGAGTGCGCAGCCACAAGCACAATTTGTTTGGGCTTGTTTTCGGGATTTATTTCATTATTGTGCGGTGCATGCGGCATCCATTGCAAGCTCCGTCAGAGACATCGACTTAGCGTTACGGTGGGGGTTTGGTTGGCAACAAGGGCCTTTTGAAATCTGGCAGTCAGTTGGTTTTCAGACCGTGTTGGATTGGCTGCAAGAAGATATTGCGCAGAAAAAAACGATGGTTGAAACCGAATTGCCGGGCTGGGTTAAATCCATACCTGCTTTTTATCAAGCGGCCACAGCTTATGAGCCAGGTAAAAAGCAATATGCGCCGCGTTCTCCGTTGCCAGTATACCGCCGCCATTATTTTCCAGAGGCAATGGTTGGAGAAACTTTTGATGAAGGGCAAACCATCGAAGAAAATAGGTACTTCCGACTTTGGCATCAAGGAGATGGCGCGGCTATTCTAAGTTTTAAAACGAAAATGAATACCATTCCTATGGAACTGTTAGAAGGCATTCAAAGCATATTGCCTAAAGTTGCAGCGGATTACCACGGCTTGGTGCTGTGGCAACGTCATGGCGCTCACTTTAGTTTGGGGGCTGATTTAAGTCAATTCCTGCAAACGATCGAAAAAGGGGATTACGCCTTACTGGACAAAAACATTCGTACCTTTCAACAAACCACCCAGGCGTTACGCAAAGCACAAATTCCGGTGATTGCCGCTGTCAGTGGTATGGTGTTAGGTGGTGGGTGTGAAATGGTGTTGCATTGCGATCAGATAGTGGCCGCATTCGATAGTTATATGGGTCTTGTTGAAATCGGCGTGGGTGTTGTGCCAGCCGGTGGCGGTTGCAAAGAATTAGCGTATCGTGCCGCTTCTCAGCGTAATAATGGTGATGTTTTTGCCCCGCTGGCGCAGTATTATTGGCAAATGGCTAAAGCAGAAACGGCCAGCAGTGCAGTAGATGCCAGGCAGCGACGTTTCCTACGAGACCGAGATACCATCGTCTTTAATGCGGAGCAGATATTATTTGTGGCGAAACAACACTTATTCGCGCTAGCACCTACTTATGTTGCCCCGATAGTCAGCGCCATACCGGTGGTCGGTAAATCGGGGTATGCGCGCTTGATGGCAACACTATTAAATTTCCGTGAAGGGAATTTTATTTCCGATTATGATTATGAGCTTGCAGCTAAACTTGCCTATGTTGTTTGTGGTGGTGAAGTAGAAGAGGGAACTTTAGTGTCTGAGCAATGGTTATTGGATTTGGAAAGAGAAGCTTTTCTCGCGTGTGTCAAACAGCCACTGACCCAAGCGCGGATAGCGCATACGCTGAAAACCGGCAAACCACTGCGCAACTAATTACGGAGTTATCACGCATGAAATTATCACACCGTTCTGTTTATATCGTTGCTGCGAAACGAACCCCGGTGGCCAAAGCCAGAGGCCAGTTAGCCCATGTGCGACCAGATGATTTGTTGGTACACAGCATGCAAGCGGTTTTAAGTGATTTACCAAGCCTTCCTCGAGAAAAAATCGATGATGTTATTGTGGGTTGTGCGATGCCAGAAGCAGAGCAAGGAATGAATATCGCACGTAACGCCGTATTACTAGCCGATTTGCCGGTGTGCATTTCGGCAATGACCATCAATCGTTTCTGTGCTTCGGGGTTAGAGGCGATAGCAATGGCGGCTTCTCGTATAGGCAATGGTGAAGCAGAAGTGGTTTTGGCTGGTGGCGCTGAGAGTATGTCTTTGGTTCCAATGGGCGGGCATAAGCTATCACCAAATCCAGCGCTTTTTAACCAAAAAAAGGCGCAGATCCAAATCGCGTTCGGGATGGGGATCACCGCAGAAAAGGTTGCCAAACAATGGCAAATTTCTCGCGAGGCACAAGATCAGTTTGCTTTACAAAGCCATCGCCGCGCACTGCAAGCAAATGCCACGGCGGCATTTTCTCACGAGATAGCGCCAATTCAAGTGACAAAACAGGTTTTTTCTAGTGCCACGCAATCAGCTGTACGAAAGGAATATGTGGTAACCCAAGATGAAGGGCCTCGAGCCAATACCGATGGCAGCGCGCTGGCAAAACTCAAACCGGTATTTCAGATGGATGGGACAGTGACCGCTGGCAACACCTCGCAAATGAGTGATGGTGCTGCGACGGTGGCGTTAGCCAGTGAGCAAGCCGTCAAAGATTTTCAGTTAACACCCTTGGCGCGTTTCGTGGCCTATCGCGTGGCAGGGGTTGCGCCAGAGCACATGGGCATTGGTCCTGTGGCGGCTATCCCTAAAGCGTTGCACGCCAGTGAGTTACAAATGGCAGATATTGCTTGGATCGAGTTAAATGAAGCGTTTGCCGCGCAAAGCTTAGCGGTATGTCAAGCGTTGGATTTAGATGGCGCCATAGTAAATCCACTCGGTGGTGCCATTGCTTTAGGCCATCCATTAGGCGCCACCGGTGCTATCCGTGCTTGTACCGTGATCCATGGCTTACAAGCTCGGCAAGCGCGATACGGCATGGTGACCATGTGTATTGGAACTGGAATGGGTGCTGCTGGAATATTTGAAAGGGTATGAGAGGGAGGCACCATGAAGTTATACAGTTATTACCGATCCAGCGCTTCCTACCGAGTACGGATCGCACTGAACTATAAAAAAATTGCTTACGATATTATCCCAGTACATTTATTAAATGAGGGAGGAGAACAATTTAAACCAGAATATCAGATAATTAATCCTAATAATACCGTGCCAACGTTAGTGGATGGCACTACCCGGATCACCCAATCGTTAGCGGCAATCGAATATTTGGAAGCCACATATCCGAGCCTGGCACTATTACCGGATAATCCCAAAGCACAAGCAGAAGTGCGCTCATTAGCGTTGACGATTGCTTGTGATGTTCATCCCTTAAATAATTTGCGAATATTAAAATATCTAAAAAATGAATTACATATTTCCGAAGTAGCAAAAAATGCGTGGTATGTTCATTGGTTACAATTGGGATTTAAAGCCATCGAGACGGAATTGCAAGCACGACAATCGTCGCAATTCTGTTATGGTACTGCGCTAACACTTGCCGATGTGTGTTTAATTCCACAAGTTTATAATGCCCACCGATTTGAAGTAGATATGACGGCTTATCCCTTGATTAATGAGGTTTATCAGCATTGCTTGGCGTTAGCGCCGGTGTATCAGGCCAGTCCAGAACAACAACCAGACTACCCCAAAGCGCCTGCGGAAAAATCATAGACCAATGCCCTGCTCGATATATGAGCTATCTGTTTGAGCAGTTTGATAAGCTGTGATATAAACTTGCGTTGGATCACAATAATAAAAGCGAGATGTTATGTTGATGGGTGGCCGCTATCTGCTTGAGGCTAGACAAGCAATTGAGGAAGGACATAATGAGCGAGGGTTAATCGCTTTTTACCAAGCCTGGTACAATGGTGAAGGTCGGGCTGAGGGTAGGCAGGATGATTTGGATGCGATTATTGCTGGAGAGCGCAGTTTGCTTTCCGTACTACCTGAAGCGCACGTCCCTAACCGAGAAGAAGACGATTCGCTAACCGATAATTCGCTAACCTTGATGGAGCGTTATCTTGTCGTCCTAATAAAAGATTTTATCTGTGATTTTAAGAACATAGCGCGCCAAGAATTTTGGGAAATTATCGAGATTCTTGAAGGTTTTTTTGAGAACAGGCGAGACACCATGCTTGCAGCGGATAAAACAGTGCTTGGTTATATTTTTAATTTACGTGGTTTTATTTGTGAACGGCAATCAATCGGTAGCGATACGCTTGAAAAACGGGCTGTGGGTTGTTATGAGCGCGCGGGGTGGTTAGGTGATCCGGCGGGTAAGTTCAACTTAGGCCGTATGCTGCTAAAATGTAAAGGCGGTTGGTTTGGTGTGTTCGGTCATCACCGCACGGCTGCGGATGTCTTGAAATTTACTCACCGTGGTTTGGCGTACTGTGAAGAAGCCGCGGATCTTGGTTTTGTGCCAGCTATGATGGGGTTAGCCGACCGCTATAAAGATACGACCATGGAGATGCCAGGTGTTTTTAATGCGGAATGGCCGGAGACTCGGTTATTCCAAAGTGTGCTGTGGCAGATGGCGGCAATCCAACGTGGGAGTAAGGATCGGGATCAGGACCAGGAACTGACGAGTCTCATGGGGCATCCAGCGTTAGCGAATTCGCCATTGATACCATTTCTTTGTGCTTTTTGCGTGATGAGAAATCAGGCCCAGGTCTTCTGACAGCCGTTAATGCCGTCATGGCGTATCCTTATCGAGAGTTGGTGCTGGATCAATTATATTATGAGCTTGTTGGTTCTGCGCGGCGGGTGGGAACAGCGTCCGTGCGCTGCCAAGTGCTTCAGTTGTTTGATCCGGCAAATCAGGTGGGTCTTTTTCATCGACTGTCCCGCGGTGAGCGCGCCATTGTGCTGGCTCAGAGTGTCATTCAAAAATCCAAGGCGGGTTGTTTTTTGCAAGCGCCAGAAGAAGAAAATGAGCAAGCGCATTATTACGCAACCGATGATGTGCTTTTGCACGAATTAAATCGTGAAAACATTTTCGTTTTGCTGCCATCTCACACACTAAACAAATTCGCGCAAATTGTCATTGAGGCCAGCCGAAATCCAGTTTTTTTTAACCATTTCTGGCCTTTGTTGCTGCGCCTTTGGGGTGTGCGAGCTCGGTTAGATGCGCATAACCAGCGGCTTTTCATGAATTGGATCACATCGCTTGCGACCGCACTTGATATGGATCGCATGACGGGGCACGACAGTCTGGATTTTCTTAATACAGAGGCTTTTCTCACCCTGTTGGCCCAAATACAGCAACGTTTTAACTTAGAACCACCTGCTGAAGCGACTCCAGTGATTTTCGAGCCGGAACGAAGGGCTGGCTTGTACGCTCCAAATTGTACTTTTCAAAGAACATTAACCCAAAGCGTTGCAGCGGCTTTGCGAGATCCACAGGGTGCCGGTCTGCAAGCGGCGGTAACTGCTGATTTATTCGTGGCGAATTATCATTATTACGCGCCTATTTTAAAGTTTCTGTTGCAGCAATTAAAAGGAGCCGTTGATATAGCCGAGGAGGAACCGGCAGAGGATGAACCGGCAGAGGATGAACCGGCAGAGGATGAACCGGCAGAGGATGAACCGGCAGAGGACCCCGTGACATCAAAGTATGCGCGCCGGTTGTTGCGAAAAAAGTTCGATCCGAATAACAGGTGCTATGCCGGATTGGACTGGAATGAAAAAGCCTGGGTGTTGGCTGAGACGGTTATTGCAAAGCATGAGGATGGTCGTTTTTTACAGTTTTTAGACGATGAAGCCCCTGAGACAGGGTATGCGGATGATGCGGTTCTTTTAAAAAAATTAAATAGGGATTTTTATTTTAACGGTTTGACGCACGATCGCCTTAATTTATTCGGGAGTATTTTGTTGAGTTTTTTGAATACGCGAGGGCGGTACGCCGTATATTTTGATAAGCTATGGCCGTTGATTATGCGGATGTGGAGTGTACAAGAGTGGTTAGATAGCAACAATCGATTGCTATTTGCCAATAAAATTGCAGAGATTGGGCTTTCCTTGGGGTTAGATACCATTGCCGATATCGAGATCACGGAGGATTTTCTAAATACCACTTCGTGTTTGACGGTGATGGCCCAGATCAACCAAGTTGCTTCGGCCATCAGTCTGTTGGCAGAGCATTTAAGTCACTTGAGTAAAATAAAAATGGCGATTGAAAGGCAGCGCCATTTCAAAATTCCGGCACACTTAATGGAGATTCATAAAATCATTTCACGGGTTTTGAGTATGCCTTTTTCCTATTGTGAAGCGCCACAGCCTCATATTACTTATCCCAGTGCACTCAATACTGACATAGCGCGTGTGTTGCGGATCGTTAAAAAAAATGTGGGGTGCAGGCCGCTGGGTTGTTCTTTTTTTGCAGAAGCCCAAGTTGAACCCGCGTTTTATCGACAGCTTGCCGCTGTTTTTGCGGACTTAAAAGAAATGGTTTCTGAGCCAACGATAAGATGCTTGTGCTTCGGATTGAGTAACCGCTAGTGAGATTTTCAGCCCAAAAAACAATTGGCAATAGGCCATATTAAACTTCGTTCTTTGACCAGAGGGCGTTAGTCATTTTACTGATAAAGGCCTCATGCTGTGCGATTGTTTCTGACGACGCTTTAACGATGGGTAAGTTTAGTTGCTCAAGCACCTGTTTTCCTCTATTCGCTACCGTTTGACGCTTTTGCAGGGCAGCCAGTGTTTCTTGTTGCTCCAGGTCTAATGTGCTTTGCCCACCGGTTAGTGCTAAATAAACCGATGCTAATAAATTAGCATCGAGAAGCGCACCATGCAATTGTCGATTACGGTTATCGACATGATATCTTTTACAAAGCGCATCCAATGAGTTACGCTGACCCGGATGTTTTTTCCTTGCTAACAGTAAGGTATCTATTACTGAACAGTGTTGCGAAATAGGTCGATATTTTTTATTTAATAGCTGCAATTCATAATTTATAAATCCCACATCAAAGGGCGCATTATGAATAATAAGCTCATCACCGCGAATAAAACTCAAAAAATCATCGACGACGCTGGCAAAACTGGGTTTATCTTTTAGAAACTCTGTTGTGATCCCATGCACATTGCGTGCGCCGATATCAATGTCACGATTTGGATTCAGATAGACATGATAATGCGCTCCGGTTAATCGTCGATCAAATAATTCTACGCATCCAATTTCTATAATTCGGTGGCCTTTCGCCGGTTCTAACCCAGTGGTTTCTGTATCTAATATTATTTGTCTCATAAGTAGTGCCTGTTGTTAACCCAAGGAGTCTATTCCTAAGTTTGCTAATTGATCGGCTAGCTCATTCTCTCTATGGCCACTATGGCCTTTTACCCACTTCCATTCAATCTCATGTCGTTTGACTTCGCTATCCAGTAATTGCCAAAGATCCACGTTTTTGACGGGCTTTTTACTACTGGTACGCCAGTTGCGCGCCTTCCATCCTGGCATCCATTCAATGACGCCGCGCCGTAAATATTCTGAGTCAGTGGTCAATACCACCTGGGAAGGTTTTGTTAACGCTTGCAGTGCTTTGATAGCGGCCATCAACTCCATCCGATTATTCGTTGTTTGCGCTTCACCGCCGTATATTTTTTTTTCAATCTGACCATACCGCAACAAAGCGCCCCAGCCACCAGGACCCGGGTTTCCTCGACAAGCACCATCGGTAAATATTTCCACTTGCATCACACGCCTTACGAAGAATTCCCCGAGTTAACTCGGGTTGTCGGCTCAGTCACACTGCTTTTGACAAGAATGGTGCTTTTTTGCCAAGCTTTGCCCACCGGTTTAATGAGCGAAATTTTCTTTTTAGCCAACAAACCATATACCGCGCCTGAGTTTGGCAAACAGAGTCGACTCAACTGTTCGAAAAAGTTAAAGCGCTTACGCCATGAGGCTTTCATAATTGGCGGTTGATGAAATGTGGTTTTCACTAACTTAATATCACAACCAAGCTCAGTTAAAATTCGTCGTAATTTCCGCATACGCATTGCTTTACCCGACCATGGTGCTTGCCGAGGATATAAAAATTTACGCAACCACCACAACCCTCGGTAGTTAAAACAAAGTATTAAAAGATGCCCTTCGGCTATTAAACAATCGACTATTTGTTTCAGAAAATATTCTCTTTCGGTGCAGGCTTCCAAACAATGCGGCAAAAAAATTAAATCCACGCTGTCTGGTCGTAGGGGCAATTCAGCAAAATCGGTTATAACCATTTTAAATGGTGACGGTGAATCCGATGACAGCAACGCCTGCAGACATATTCTATTCTTGATGGCGCTGCACTCAGTCCATTTTTCAATATGTGGAAGCCCCAGCTGCACTAAATGATATCCGAATAGATGCGATAAAAATTCACGGCAGAGGATAGCCTCATCTTTAAGGAGATCTTTTCCAAGTGATAATTCATACCACTTGGCTAATTCTTTGTTATACTCTTGGAGTCGACTGGCGGTCATTTTTTCACTTTGATTTGATAACGCAATCAGGATTGTAACGAATGTTAATGATAAGCCCAATCCCTGCCTTTAGCGATAACTATATATGGGCTATACATAACCATCGCGGCTGCGTTGTGGTTGATCCAGGCGATGCGAGCCCCGTCCTTAACTACATAGAACAAAATCAACTTAACCTTGAAGCTATTTTATGCACTCACCATCATCGCGATCACGTTGGTGGCATCGATAGGTTATGTCAAAATTTTCCTGTTCCGGTTTATGGCCCAACACGGGAAGCTAAAGATATCGTGAATACCCCTTTGCGAGAAGGAGACACACTTCATCTGCTCGATTCAATGCTGGGCTTAACGGTACTCGATATCCCAGGACATACCTTAGGTCATATCGCTTTCTACAACGATGATTGGTTATTTTGTGGTGATACATTGTTTGCTGGTGGCTGTGGTCGCTTATTTGAAGGAACGGCTTTGCAACTTTTTAATTCACTGCAAAAACTTGCCGCACTGCCAGAACAAACTTTGGTCTTTTGTGCGCATGAATACACCTTTGAAAATTTGACCTTCGCCCGTATTGTCGAGCCCAGCAACCCACTGTTACGCTCACGCTATAAACAGGTGGAAATGATGCATTCAGCAAATGCCATTACCCTTCCGAGCTCAATTGCATTAGAAAAAAACACCAATCCGTTTTTACGTTGTCGTGTTCCAGAAATCATTCGCAATGTGCAGAATAATTCTGCTGTTTTTCAAGAAGATCCTGTTATAATTTTTTCAAATCTCCGAAAATGGCGAGATGATTTCTAGCGCATTTAATTTTTTGGTCGCAATGTTTTCAAGTGAAGATAGTTTTGATGGCAACTTTAAAATGTTTCTTGCTATTAGTGCCTTACCTATTTACCATCGGCCGGATGTCGTGGCAATCCAATAAATCAAAATATTTAATTCCCCTATTTGTGTTTGCTTTACTGTATGGATGTCGTACCGAGCAGATCCAATCCGACACACCTCAACGTCAGCCAGTAACAGAAACTGATCAATCCACATTTCGCAGTTCATGGAAATACCAAGCTGCTTCCGCTAATGTCGAATCATGGGATGCCTTGCGTGAAGAATTTCAGCTCCCCGATTTTGTGAGTACTCCGGCAGTTCAGACCCAAATCAATTGGTACTTGAACCACCCAGCTTATTTTAATCGGATCTGCAAACGCGCTGCACCGTACATGTACTACATTCGAGAAGAATTAAAAAAACGTAATTTGCCTGGCGAGCTTGCGCTTCTGCCTATGATCGAGTCAGCGTATAATCCATTTGTGTATTCCAATAAAGGCGCAGCGGGACTGTGGCAAATGATGCCAATGACTGCAGCCAATTTCGGACTGAAGTTAAATTGGTGGTATGATGGTCGTCGAGACATTTACACCTCAACGAAAGCCGCACTGAATTATTTAGCGTATCTTCATAAATTTTTCCAAGGTGATTGGTTGCTTGCCATCGCTGCCTACGACTCCGGAGAGGGCACAATCCTCAACGCGGTGCGACGTAATGCCGGTAATGGGGAAAGCACGGATTTTTGGTCATTGCACTTATCGAGAGAAACCAAAACCTACGTTCCCAGGCTGTTAGCCGTTGCAGCCTTGATTAAAAATTACGAGAATTATTCCGTCTTACTGCCCACGCTAAAAAACAAACCTTATTTTAAAGAAGTTCAACTGGATTCACAGATAGGTTTAGAACAAGCGGCGAGCCTTGCTGAAATCACTTTTGATGAGCTCTTTATACTAAATCCAGGGTTTAATCGTTGGGCAACGGATCCCGATGGCCCGCATCGATTATTGCTTCCCGTCCAAAATGTATCCACTTTTGAAAAGAAACTGGCAAAAATTCCTAAGCTGGATCTTGTTAAATGGCAACACCATATCGTTAAAAATGGCGATACCCTACACACAGTAGCCGCACATTATGGAAGCTCAGAAAATGTCATCAAGCGACTCAATAAACTTACCAGTGCCGCACTGCAAATTGGCCGTCATTTAATAATTCCAATTACAACACGAATGCTCCCTAAAAGTTTGGCATTTCGAAGTCTATATCAAATTCCCAGCAATTTTATTACCAAAACCAAACACTTTCTAAAAACGCGGCGCATCGTTCATGATGTTCATCATGGTGAAACCATTAATTCCATCGCCAGGCGCTATGACGTATCACCGAGTGAAATTCGCAAATGGAATGGGCTTGGCAATCGTCAAAATCTATCCCGCGGGAAAAAAATAGTTATATGGCAAAATCCCAACATCTATCAACCAAAAGTTTATTCGCCACTTCCGACATTGCAACGCATTCATGTGCGCCAAGGCGATACGTTGATTAAGCTGGCAAAGCGTTATCATATGACGCCTCGCTTTATTGCCCAAATTAATCACTTAAAAAATGATACCGTTTATCCAGGTCAAATACTCAAAGTTGAAAAAATAAATTATCCGGCTCAAGCCAAAAATAGCATTGCAAAAAAGCACAAGCTTAACCCGCATCACCCTAGAAAAGTATAAAATAAAGTAACTCATTCGCTTTTTTGCTGAATAGTTACCAATTATTTATCAGGCTCCATGATAGCATCAATATTCAAGGAATCCGCGAAGGTTAAAAACGCATCGCGCAGATCCGCAATATGGAAATCAGTGGCTACTGAAATTTGCATCGTGAGGCTGAACATCGGAATTTCGGTGATCCGCGCTTTGTAGGTGTGGGTATTTAATTCGTGGATGGTAACGTTTTGATTGGTGAAAAATTCAGTGATTTGGTTGACTAGGCTGGGTTCATCCAGCGCGATGGCGTAGACGATATAGCGCATGACCTGATTATTTATTTTTTCAAAACTGGTACGCGACAGTTTGATATCAAGCGGAGCATTTGTTTTCGCGTAGTGAGTTAAAATAGATTCCGCTTTGGCAATTTGGTTCCACTTGCCTTTTAGCAGAAAATAACCCGCCAAGTGTTCTCCAAGATGGCTGGCTTTACATTCAACAATGGAGCAATGCGATTCGGCGATTTGTTCGGTGATGAGCAGCAGCGCATTTGGGTTGTTTTCGCCCAGTGTGGAGACAATGAGGTATGAAGAGCCAATTTTTTTCTGTTTAGTCATAAGTCATCGCCGGCGAAGCAGATTATATATTAAGTGTAGCGGGATTTTTTGCGTTGTGCAAAGTATGGAAAGCAATTTGCCGATAGTGGGATCAGTAAGGTTTTGCTACAATATACGGCTTGTTTTGACACTTCTGGAGAGTATTGTGTTTGATGGCAGTATGGTGGCATTGATCACCCCAATGAATGAGGTGGGTGAAATTGATTTTGAAGCGCTGGAGCAGTTGCTGGAATTTCATGTTGCAAATGAAACGGACGCTATCGTTGCGGTGGGAACCACCGGCGAATCCGGAATGCTCACCCGGAAAGAGCATAAGGCCGTTATTCAATTTATTGTTGATAAAATTAGGGATAGAATGCCGGTCATTGCTGGAACCGGTGCGGTGGCCACCCATGACGCGATTGAATTAACCCGAGAAGCCATGGACCTTGGGGTTCAAGCGTGCTTAATTCTTACCCCAGCGTATGTTAAACCCACTCAAGAAGGTCTTTACCGCCATTATCGAGCAATTGCAGAAGCCGTTGCTATTCCACAAATTATTTATAATGTTCCTGGTCGCACGGCATGTGATATTTTGCCAACGACGATAGCGCGACTGTCCGATATCCCCAATATTATTGGCGTAAAAGAAGCGACCGGCGATTCGAAGCGCACCAAAGATATTATGGCGCTCTGTGGTGAGCGTCTGGATATCTATAGCGGTGAGGATGCCGCGACCATTGAGATTATGCGAGAAGGTGGTAAAGGGGTGATTTCGGTGACAGCGAACGTTGCCCCTAAAGCCATGCATGAACTGTGTGCCAACATTTTAAAGGATGAGCTCTATCTGGCGAGGGCAATTAATGAAAAGTTAAATCCACTGCATGTCAGTTTATTTTTAGAATCGAATCCAATCCCCGTCAAATGGGCGCTCTACGAAATGGGTATGATCTCGCCAGGGATTCGATTACCATTAACGCCATTATCGATTATCCATCATGAGACGGTTAGGCAGGCATTGCAAGCTGCTGAAATTTTATAAGGAGAATGCAAATGAAAAATCCAATAGCGATCGCGTTGTCATTGTTTTTTTTCGTCCTAAGTGGTTGTGCCGTAACCTCAGATGGTGATTATCGCCAATCATACGATGCGGAAGAGTTGCAAAGTCCTGGACGTAACTTAGACGACAGCTATACCATTCCAAATTTAAATGATATCGAAAGTTTAGGAAAACTATCGATGTTGCCCCCAGGAAGTTTAGTCAGTCATTTAACCTTTGACCCATCCGATGTTGCCGGGGCAGTAAAAATAGAACGCCGTAAAACTCGAATTATCCGGACCAGTGAAGATAAGACACAGATGTTTGTCTATTACCCGGTAGAGGTCGTCTATCCTTCTCTTGCCAGCGGTTTGTATAATTCCGGATTTAGCATCTCTCATCGTGACCGATCAAAACATGAATTTGTCGTATTAGATACGCGTGATTTCAAACCAGTCTCCGATAGAACAAAGGTCCTTTTGATTCATTTGGATCCGATAACCGATACGAAAACCAAAGTGATTTTACGCACGCTAAGAGGGAAAAAATTAGTTAAAAATGAAAAGACAAAAATTTTTAGAGATATCCGCCGGGGGATGCAACAAGAGATTACAACAGTCGATAATTGGCACGGCTTGCGCGCTGGCCATGTAGGGTGAGTGGAATATGCAAAAGCGACAAGCGCTTTATCGAGGCAAAGCAAAAACAGTTTATGCGACCGATGATCCTAATTTATGTGTTTTAGAATTTCGTGATGACGCTACCGCCTTTAATGCGGAAAAGCATGCTATTTTGGCTGAAAAAGGTCGAACCAATAATGCATTCAATGCTTATATTATGCATTGGTTGGCCAGCGCAGGGATTAAAACGCACTTTATCAGAAAACTGGATGCGACGACTTGTTTGGTTCGGCGTTTGCAGATGATCCCGGTTGAGTGTGTGGTACGCAATCGTGCCGCAGGTGGGCTGTGTCGACGTTTGCCTTTTCAGGAAGGGGCTAAATTTGATCCACCAATGATAGAGTTTTTCTATAAAAGCGATGCAAGAGGGGATCCGCTTCTTTCTGAAGAGCAGATTCTTTTGTTGCAGTTAGCTGCAGATAATGAAATCAAGCAAATGCGTGAATTAACTTTGCAGATTAATGGATTATTGCTGCCGCTTTTTCAGCAATCTGGCATTTTATTGGTTGATTTTAAATTGGAATTTGGGCGCTACCACGGGGAGTTGTATCTAGGAGATGAGTTTACCCCCGACGGTTGTCGACTTTGGGATCAGGAAACGTTTGTTATTTACGATAAAGATAGATTTCGGCGGGATTTAGGCGATGTCATTGCGCATTATAAAATGGTTGCTCAGCGTCTGGGTATTGAAATTTGAAAAGCAGCGGGTTTTGTCGTTGGCGGTAAAAGCCAAGGAACAGCGGGTAATAAAATGAAACACATCCTCGACAAGGCCACCGTGGCCAGTTTCGATGTCGATGCGCAGAATACCTTCACCCCAATTTGCCCGGATGAATTGCCGGTAGCAGAAGGGCATCGGATTGTTGATGAGTTAAATGCGCAAGCGCATTTTGCGCAATATCGGGTGGGTTCTAAAGATGCACATTGCCCGCATGCTATTTGGCAAAGCGATAGCGCCCATCCGGTTTTTAGTCCGATCGCCGGAGCAAATGTCGATGTTTATTGGCCGAGTCATGCCATGACCGGAACCAAAGGCTTTGAATTACTTGCGGGGTTACCACCAGTCACGGCATACGATTTCTTTGTATGGAAGGGCGTTGAACCAGATATGCACCCCTATGGTGCTTGTTTTCATGATTTTGCTGAGCGAATGAGCACGGGCGTGATAGAGTTTCTGCATGCCAGAGAAGTGACGTGGGTGATTGTTGGGGGGTTGGCTACGGATTATTGCGTTAAAATGACCGTGCTGCAGTTACTCAATGCACAGTTTCAGGTGATTGTTAATTTGGCTGCAACCCGAGGGGTTGCCACGGCATCAACCGAGGAAGCCATTCGCTTAATGAAGAGCCAAGGGGCCTTATTCATAGCGAGTGCTCATGATCTGAAAGGATAGTGCAAAATGATTATTAAATCATTATTAGATACAGATTTGTATAAGCTTACGATGATGCAAACGGTATTGCATCAGTTTCCTTCGGCTATGGCGGAATATCGTTTTAAATGTCGTTCGAAAGATATCAATTTGCTGCCATTTGTAAAAGAAATTAATCACGCAATTGATGAGTTATGTACTTTGTCATTTAAGCGTGAGGAATTGCTTTACCTGCAGCAGTACTCTTTTTTCAAGAGTGATTTTATTGAGTTTTTGCGCTTATTTCGTTTTAATCGAGATTTTATTACAGTCAGCACCGCACCAGAATTTGATGTTGTGATTAAAGGTCCGTGGCTACACACCATTCTTTTTGAGGTTCCGGTATTGGCATTAGTCTGTGAGATCTATCATCAGCAGTTTGATGCAAAGTTGCTTAAGCAGCAGGGGGATGAGTTATTATACGATAAAATTCACTTCGTTAAAGATTCTGCTTTGCGTGAAGGGTTTACCTTCTCTGACTTTGGGACAAGAAGGCGTTACTCACAAGCGTGGCAAGAGCATATGTTGACGGTTTTGCAAAAAGAATTAGCGCAAAATCTATCAGGAACCAGTAACATTCTGTTGGCAAAAAAATTGGGGTTACGTGCTATTGGAACAATGGCACATGAATATCTTGAGGCATGCCAAGTGCTGGGGCCTCGATTAGCGTTGAGTCAAAAATTTGCATTTGAAAAATGGGCGCAGGAGTATCGCGGCGAGTTGGGGATCGCTTTGTCGGACGTGATAGGCTTGGATGCTTTTTTAAATGATTTTGACTTGTATTTTTGTAAGTTATTCGATGGTGCTCGGCATGATTCTGGGGATCCTTTTGTTTGGGGTGATAGGCTAATTGCTCATTATGAGAAAATGCGTATCGATCCTAAAACCAAGATATTAGCTTTTAGCGATTCATTGGATTTTCCGCTGGCTTTAAAACTCTATGCGTATTTTAAGGATCGCGCGCGCCCCGTGTTTGGAATAGGAACTAATTTGACCAATGATTTGGGTGTGACCCCCTTACAAATCGTCATTAAAATGGTCGCGTGCAATGGTCAACCAGTAGCCAAGCTGTCGGATTCGCCCGAAAAAACCATGTGTCGCGATGTTTCTTACTTAGCATACCTTAAAAAAGTTTTTAATGTCGTCAATTAGGGTCTAATATTAATTAGGACTCAGGCAGAGCAAGGTAGGAGGAGGCAAGAAATGCAAGCAAAAAATCAAGTGGTGGTGGTTACTGGAGCGGCTTCCGGATTGGGTGAGGCGACGGCTAGGCGTTTGGCTAAGGCAGGGAATAAAGTCGCCTTATTGGATCATAATGCCGATTTAGTCGGACAGGTTGCCGCAGAAATAGGCGGAATTGGTATCCGCTGCGATGTCACAAATGAGCAAGAAGTAATCTCTGCTTTTAGCCAAGTGGAGAAATCCTTAGGTGTTGCCAGGGTACTGGTAAATTGTGCGGGTGTTGCACGTGCCGCTAAAGTAGTTGGAAAAGAAGGGGCAATGCCACTGTCTGAGTTTGTCAATGTCATCAATATCAATTTAATCGGTACGTTTAGTTGTTTAAATGTTTTTGCCAATGCGGTTGCTAAACTTGAACCCGTGACCGATAGCGGTGAACGAGGGGTTATTATCAATACCGCTTCGGTAGCGGCATGGGAAGGGCAAATAGGGCAAGCGGCCTATAGCGCAACCAAGGCCGGCGTTGTGGGGATGACTTTACCGATTGCTCGAGAGTTTGCAAGACATGGGATCCGGATCATGGCCATTGCCCCAGGGATTATGGGCACACCTTTGATATACAATATGCCGGAAAAAGTTCAGGATAGTCTGCGATCCACGATTCCTTTTCCCAAGCGATTTGGTGAGCCCGATGAATACGCTAAGCTTGCACAGCACATCATCGAAAATGAGTTACTCAATGGCTCCGTTATTCGATTAGATGCCGCCATCAGAATGGAAGCGACTTAAGCGATACAACTTTTCTGCTTTACCTGGGACAAGCTTTTTGGTATTAACGTTCTTGTTTGTTCAGGAGAGCGGGAGGGCTGCTGTGGCATTTGTGATTGTTGAAAGCTGTATTAAATGTAAGCTAACTGATTGTGTCGAGGTGTGTCCAGTTAATTGTTTCCATGAAGGGCCAAATATGTTGGTTATCAATCCAGAGGATTGTATCGATTGTGCATTATGTGAGCCAGAATGTCCGGTTAATGCAATTTACGCAGAGGATGATGTGCCAGCTGATCAGAGAGCGTTTTTAGAGCTCAATGCAAAATATAGCCAAATTTGGCCGGTCCTATCAGAAAGGAAGGATCCGTTGCCAAACGCTGACGAATGGCGTGATGTGAGTAATAAACGGCAATACTTTGAAGAGGGCTAATCGATTCATGTCGGTGTATGAAGTAGAGCGGTTAATGGCACAAACCAGACGGTTAGCGGCCGAGTACTATCAAACGACGCAGCAAACGTTGCCAGTCAGCTCTGAATTAGCACGATTTGATGCCATGCGCTTATTGAAATTAAGTAAACCGGAGCAGGCCTATAAAGGAGTTGATGCTTTAGATGGACAGCATAAAATTCAAATTAAAGGGCGCGTAATTTTTAACACCGATCGCAAAAATTATCGGCTTGGACAAATCAATCGAGAGGGTGATTGGAATCGTTTATTACTGGTCTTATTTAATAATTTTTATGAACCGATGGCAATTTATGCTTGCGATAGAGCGGTGATTGAAAAAGCGCTGGATGATCCGGATAAAAAATCCAAAAGCAATCAACGAGGCGCCATGTCGGTTGCCAAGTTCAAAGCCATTTCGATGTTGGTTTGGTCTCATGAAATTGTTAGCATTTGATACCTCTTCAGAAAGTTGCTCCGCCGCGTTATTGCTAGACGATACCCTATACTCAGAATGTGTTGTGCAACCCAGGCAACAAGCCAAGGTTATTTTACCAATAATTGATGGCTTACTTAGGCAGGCACATATTAAAATTGCACATTTGCAAGCAATTGCCTACGTGAATGGGCCAGGTAGTTTTACTGGGATCCGGTTGGCTAGCGGGATAGCGCAAGGGTTAGCGTACCCCAATGATACGCCCATTATAGAAATCACAAGCCTAAAAGCAATTGCTTATCGAGTATGGCAAGAGCAAGCCGATGTTGGTGAAGTGCTCGTTATTATTGACGCCAAAATGAAAGAAGTGTATTGGGGTTGGTTTAATCTGGAAAATGGACAAGTCATAGGGCAGTGTGAGTTGTCGAGCATCGAAGTGATCCCTAAGCCTAAAACCGATGCTTGTGTGGTTGCCGGTTCAAAAGCCGAGATAACGTGGTATTCAGAAAAGCATGCGGTTCAGCCAAGAAATAGGATTGAATTGCCATACCCACAAGCAACCGATGTGGTTGCATTAGCCAGCTACGATTATCAGCAAGGTTTGCTAAAAACGGCAATGACTTGTGAGCCGATGTATTTACGACAAGCTGTGGTATAATTACCCTTTCTTAAGGGCCAGGAGGTTGGGAAAATGGATGCTAAACTATTAGAGATCTTAGCGTGTCCAATATGCAAGAGCGCTTTGAAATATGATAAAAACGCCGAAGAATTGCTGTGTAAAGTCGATAAATTGGCTTTCGCTATTAAAGACGATATTCCCATTATGTTGGTGGAAGAGGCGCGAAAATTAAAGGAAGAAGAATGTCGGTAGCGTTTCATGTTGTTATTCCCATGCGTTTCTCGTCGGTTCGGCTTTATGGCAAAGCTTTGGCGATGATTGCGGGCAAACCAATGATACAGCATGTCTATCAACGAGCGATTCAATCGTCAGCAAAGTCGGTTACCATTGCCACCGACGATGAGCGCATTCTTGAAGTGGCAAAATCTTTTTCCAGCAATGTTTGCATGACCCGCGCAACGCACCAATGTGGTACCGAGCGTATAGCCGAAGTGTGTGAGCAACAGGGCTGGTCTGATGATACCATTATTGTGAATGTACAAGGCGATGAGCCATTGATCCCGGCCCAAGCCATTAATCAAGTTGCCATGAATTTGTTTTTGAATACCGGGTTTGCGATGGCGACATTATGTGAGCCATTAGCTAATTTACAGGATGTTTTGAAATCCAGCGTCGTAAAGGTCATTTTTAGCGACTTGGGTAGGGCGTTATATTTCAGCCGTTCCCCGATTCCTTACTTTGACCCAAGTGTTCAGAATTCGAGCTTTCGGCATTGTCGCCATTTAGGTATCTATGCTTATCGCGTGGGCTTTTTAAAAGAATACGTGGCTTTGCCAAAGCCAGAGATTGAAGCCATGGAATCATTAGAACAATTGCGTGCGCTTTGGTACGGCTATCAAATTCATGTTGCTGAATCTAACCATCATTTTCCCCCAGGAATCGATACCCAAGAAGATTTAGATCGCGTGCGTGAATATTTAGAACAACCATCCGTGACGGTTGTTTAGATCGCAAAGGGGCCATCCACTGTGCGAATAAAGTTGTTTTCAGAGCAGCCGATATAAGGAGATGTCAGTCAATTAGAGATCCGCTATGTCTGGTATCCTCGGAATGCTTCTTGTGATCTTTATCGCCATAGCGGTTATTTATGCCTTAGTCATACAACCCGTGTTGGCAATCATTTTTTGTACAACCAACACCAGACACCAAACACATACTAAAGTGATCTGGGTGGTGTTGATTTTATTCTTTTGGAGTTTGGCAAGCGCATGGTACGGTGCATTGCAAAAACATGTCGGACTGCCATTCAGAATAAGCTCGGTCGTATCGATCTTCTCATTAGGATTTTTGTTTTTTTATGTAATATTAACACCTTCTGCTGCAAAGAATACCGCGATGGCGCACTTATTGAAATCGTCTCAGGCTATCTCAATGTTGCAAGACAACCAAATTAGCCATGAAAATAAGTCGCAAATTCTCACAGCATTGCAAGATAGGGCGAAGAGGATAAACGCTTCTGATGCCATGATGGTTATCTGTGATGATGGTGACAATCCAGAAGAATGCATTAGCTCAGTCGAATATTATGAGTACACGGAATCGCTACTTAATTTGCTGGATAGCTATGTTCAAAGTGAGTCACATGTCACTTCAAATGAGCATGAGCGCTGGCTGTATTATTCTAAAATGAAATATTCGGATAGTAACAATAATGAGATCACGCGAGCTTATGAAATGGAGCTAACCAGCTACCCAGCGGATCCCAAAGCCCATTGATATTTTTAAATGTTATGGTACGCTACCATAATTTTTAAAGGGCAATAAAAATGTTTAAAGCCATTATCAATGGGTTAGTTACCGGCGAAAATTCTTTTGATCCCAATCAGTTGATTGCTTCAGGGTACCGCATATCGGTTCCCGATGTTCGTTACCTTGTCGAACAGTACGCGGATCAATTTTTAGAAGAGGCTGGCGCTAACGATCGAGCAGTAGCGCTATCTGAGGGCGTGACCAGCAAGCTTTTGCCGGTACTTGATTGGATACTGCAAGAAAACAAGCAGATAATTGCTGATGCCGATATTTTAGACTACGTTATTCATCGATCGCCCTTGCTTCCCCATCGGTCGACAGTCGCGATAATCAATAAATTATTTGCTTGTTTATATCAGCGTGGTGTTGATTTCAATTTTTACTCAGTGGATCGTTGCCGGGAACAACCAGCAAATTTAGCCGCTAAACAAAGAAAATTTTATCTTTTGGGTTATTTGCATGATTATGGTGCGGGATTCTCTCGTGTCGGGAAAGATGGCGCGAATGTTGTCGATTTGTTACACGCAGCCAATCGCCCTGATCAAGCGAACGATATCTGCCAAAAGTACGGTGTTGCCGATCGTCGCTCTAAAGGAAAACAGATTGAAAAAGGCTTGCAACAAGAGGCGGAATTTAAACTTGGCCAGTCTGCACAGCTTGTGTCAAACAGCAGGAGTGCTAATACGCATTCACTGCATGAGATGGAGCTCTTGCGCGGTGCGCCCACGCTATTTGGCGACAGTATTCCTGTGCGTATTAGTGAAAAAGGTCTTACGGATCCGAATGAATTAGTTGATGGCAAAACCGCATTATATCGTGAGATTTTTGCTTATATTGCTGGAAATCGACCGGACCTCGATGCAATCCGCGCGCTGTGTTATTTTGGTGGGAATTTTTCATTGCACCCAGCTGATGGGCCCAGCATTGTATCTCATCTGTTGAGTGTGACAGATGACCGTCGGAAAGCATTGTTAGAGGATCTTTTTATTCTAAATAGTATTTATTCAACCTGCTCACCACAGGAAATAAGAGGAGTGGTTGATTATACTCAAGCCCAAGCGCGATTAGCGGCACAAGCCGATCAAAAAGAGGAAGCAAAACGACTCTCCGAGCTCGGTATTTTTAAACGCAAACTCGACGATGAAGCCGAGCTGGGATCGCTTACGGATATTAAGAAGAAACTTAAAAATAGAGATCCTAATCTCGATAAAAAAAGTTTTGACTTTCTTTCATTTACTATCCGCCAAATTGTTGCGGCTGAAAAAACGAAAAAAAGCACTCTAATTCGCAATAAAGAAGAAGTAATAAGGAAAAAGCCAAATGGTCACTTGCTATTAGGCTTATTTGATGACGTATTATCTGAATTGCAACAAAAAGAGGAATTGGAGGAAAGCGAAGTAACAGAGAGCGCTTCAGCAAAAAATCCCTAATTAAGCGATGACGAGCGCGCTGCCTTCATGGATACGGATAGTGGCGTACTCACTGATAATTTCATTTCTTGCGCTGGTTTTTTCCGCGATGGCTAGTCGTGAGCAATTTAATTGCCAGCGTAATCCGCTTGTTGAAACCACACACATCGGATAAGGGAGTATGGAAATTTTATGACCTTTTCTGTCACTGATCGCGATCTGATCGAAAATCAATTTACCATATTTGCAGCTGTTTTCTTTTTCCTCATCACAAAAAACCAGAGTGAGTCGTTTGCTAAATTTGGCTAGGCAGTGAAAGTTATTAAGGGCATGATCGATTTCACCGCCTTGCATACCAAATATCAGCGTAGGGGATAGGTGGTGTTCTTCAATATAGAGCAGTGCTTTTTCAAAATCCGTGGTGTTTTGATCTTTGATGTGCACTATTTTTTCATTTAGAGTTATTTTTCGATCTATTGAGTCTAAGTCTCCAATGATGATCGATATGGGGATGTTGTGTTTTTTTAAATAATTGGCAGCACCATCCGTCGCAATCAGTGGATAAGTGGAATAGTAATTGCGAATCATCGTGCTGGGAATGTGTCCCCCTGATAAGCATAAGATGGCGTTATATTTTGTTGCTGTCCAGTCGATCATAATGAAATTTTAATCCAGCTAAGATAATTGTAATCACAAGTCCTACGCCGTTAGTGAGCCATACTGGCCAGCTATTTGAAAGGATCCCATAACCAAGCCAGCTGATAGCAGAAGCGATAAATAAGATTATCATTCCCCAGGATAAATCACGGCAGGATTTGGTGATAAAGGCTTTGTGAATTTGAGGGCATAAAGAAATAAGGGAGGTAATTACAGCCAGTGCCCCAAATAAATCAGTTACCATAATAATTTTCCGTTGCATCACCGCGAGTATAAAAGCGAAGCAATCCATTGTGTGGATTGCTTCGCTCACCACATTATTACTCGTTGTTTTCCTTCATTTTTGTTCTGAGGTGGCCGCGGCGACGTTTGGCATGGCGCTTTGCAAAAGATTTCGCTTTCTCTTGCTTGCCCGTTTCTGGTTCCGTTGATGGTGGTTTAGTGACGGCAGTCGTTGTGTCTTTAGGAGGCTCGCGTTTGATGCTAGCGCTTTCATTTGGTTGTTGACTATCCGCACTCGACATCACTTGGTTGCGGTAAACTGAAATTTCTTCAAATTTTTCAGTAACCGGTTGAATGCCGGCGTAGGGATCGTACGGGTTATTATTTTGTGTCTCGGGGTTCGTGTTTTTATTGCGATTGTCACTGCTAGCGCTTCGATTGCGATGACTGTTGTTACCGGTTGTGCGTGCGCGTTGATTACGGTTGCTATTGCTATTGCTGTGACGGCTACCTCTGGCGTCTTGTTGTCCTCTGTTGTTGTAAGATCTCTGGCGAGGTTGCTTTTGACTGTGGGAAGCGGTTTGATTTGGTTCATCCGGGGTGCCAGCCGCCGTGGTGGCTTTGTCGGCGGAGACAGGATTAGTAGTGCGGTGCCCAATTTTTCTAGATTGGCCGCGGCGATTATTGTTATTATTCGAGCGACGATTATTATCGTACTCTTCATTACTAGAGGAAGCATCATGATACTTGTTGCTGCTGCTGCGGATGGGTTTGTTATGTTGTTGCCGCGGTTTTGGTTTGCTTGGTTGGCTACTCGGTTCGGATTTGTTTTCTTGAGTTTGGCAAGGTCTTCCCAATAATCCAGAAAATAATCGACGGAGTAAACCCGATTGTCTGGTTTGAGGATGGGGGATTGCGTTGCTGCTGTTGTGTTTTCCTAAAGATGCGGCTTCTGTATAAGGCGTCGAGTTTTGGCAAACCGCTGGTTTTTCTCTTGGCGCATCTTCGGTTTCTTCAAAAGCGGTAGAAATTAAATCTTCCTCGATATAGTTTCGATGTTCATAGCTTGAAAGCTGTTTTCCAGAGCTAGGGAGATCTTCTTTCTTTAAGCGCTTGAGGCGATAGTCTGGGGTTTGCAACCCAGGGTTAGGGATAACCATGATGTTGACATTTGTTTTTTGCTCTATCGCGGTAAGGAGGTGCCGCTTTTCGTTTAGCAGATAGGTAGAAAGATCAAGTGGGATCTGTATTTGGATTTCAACTGTGCCTTGTTTATTGATGGCATTTTCTTCGATGAGTCGAATGATGGATAAAGAGAGTGATTTGATATTGCGAATGCTGCCTTGGCCATGGCAACGCGGGCAAGCCATTTGAATGGCTTCAGCAATAGAAGGGCGCAAACGTTGTCTGGACATTTCCAGCAGACCAAACCGTGAGATGCGGCCGACTTGAACTCGCGCACGATCAACTTTTAAGGCTTCTCGCAAGCGAATTTCAACATCGCGTTGATTACGAGAAGGCGTCATATCAATAAAGTCGATAACAATTAATCCGCCAATGTCTCGCAAGCGTAATTGGCGAGCAATTTCTTCTGCTGCTTCTAAATTAGTTTGTAATGCCGTTTCTTCAATGTCACCACCTTTTGTGGCTCGAGAAGAGTTAATGTCAATGCATACCATGGCTTCTGTGTGATCAATAACAATAGCACCACCTGAGGGTAGGCGAACTTCTCTTTGAAAGGCGGTTTCAATTTGTGATTCAACTCGGTGACGAATGAATAAAGGAATCTTTTCTTGATAGAGTTTGACTCGGTTCGCGTATTGAGGGCGAACATGTTTAACATGATCCAATGCGCGCTGATAAACTTCTGGATCAGCAATAATTATTTCTTGAATTTCTTCGCGAAAATAATCGCGGATGGTGCGGATAATAACGTCACTTTCTTGGTAAATGAGGGAAGGATTGGGTCTGTTTTCAAAGGCTTCAGTAATTTCTTCCCATTGGCGCAGCAACACGTTGAGATCCCATTCTAATTCTTCTGGTTTTCGCCCTTCGCCAGCTGTCCTGACAATTAAACCCATGCCTTCTGGGAGGGGTAGCGCGGTAATAATGTCTCTCAGTTCTGAGCGTTCGTCACCTTCAATGCGTCTGGAAATGCCACCGGCTTCGGGATTATTTGGCATCAAAACTAAATAGCAACCGGCAAGGGTGATGTATGTTGTTAAAGCAGCGCCTTTGTTGCCACGCTCTTCTTTTTCGACTTGCACTAAAACTTTTTGCCCAACGACCAATTCCGATCTGGCGGATTCGTTTTGGTTACCCGGCGAGGCATAGTAATTGGGTGCAACTTCTTTTAAAGGTAAAAAGCCATGGCGGGCAGAGCCAAAGTTAACGAATGCGGCATCTAGGCTGTGCTCTATATGAGTAATGGTTGCACTGTAGATATTTGCTTTTTTTTGTTCTCGGCCTGGGCGCTCAATATCGAGATTACCAAGAATATGTGGATTATCTGCGTGGTAGGGATCTTTAGATTTAACGCACGCGACGCGGATTTCTTCTGTTAAAGAACCATCAATTAATATCAAATTAGTAGCCATGATTTTCTCTTATATCAATGCGAGGACTATGAAATGATGATTAGGGCGTTATAGACAATTACAATATAAAATGGCTGCTTCCGATAGCAGATTAATTTTTTTTACATTTTCTGTAGGGAATAAATGTTTTCTTTATGTTTCGATGAAGTTTATAGGTTATCATCTTTGTTAAATTAATCATCTCTCTAACAGTTTTTTTGTCGCTGTCCATCATTAATAGTTATCGCGATTTTTTTAATTTTCCCCTGTTGGTTTTAAAAAGCTGACATCAACAGCAGATTTCAATATTGACCAACATATAAACAAGTGTTATATTCGCAATTTACACAATATTTGGAGACATCTCCTTGTTATCGCTGTGCTATTTTATCAAAGTTTTATTGTTCATTCAAACAGATATCAGCAGTGGCCGAGAAGCGGCTAGAGGTACGTCGTGAAAGAAAACCGTGTTCAAAATCAGGTAGTCGAGGTGACGATAAAACAAGACAGCAGCGGCCAACGAGTGGACAACTTTCTAATCAAGACCTTCAAAGGGGTACCAAAAAGTCGGATTTATCGAGCCATTCGACAAGGCGAAGTTCGGATTAATAAAAAACGCGCAAAAGCAGAGCATCGATTGCAATTGGCCGACATCGTGCGATTGCCACCGCTTCGACACGTGGTTGCCAAGTGTTCAAATGTAACACATAAGAAAATAGTTGATTCCTTGTTAGGTCAACGAAAAATATACGAAGATGATGAGCTATTAGTTATCAACAAGCCTGCTGGCTTGGCTGTCCATCGTGGTACTCTGGTGCCATTTGGCGTAATAGATATTTTATCATCCCATTATCCGGAACTCACGCTTGGGTTAGTACACCGTTTGGATAAAGCAACGTCGGGATGTTTATTAATTGCGAAAACGCGCGCGACCTTGTTAGCCTGCCACGAACAATTGCGCCATGGTAGCGTTATGAAAAAATACGTGGCATTGCTCGATGGCGTTGTGGAAAAAGATAAGATAGAAGTCGATGCGGCACTGGCTAAGAATCGCTTTAATCAAGGCGAGCATTTGGTGGATGTTTCAGACGACGGTAAAGCCTCTGTGACGCTATTTAATGTGCTGCAACGGTTTGAGGATTGCACGTTAGTTGAAGCGATCCCTAAAACTGGTCGGATGCATCAAATCCGAGTTCACGCCACTTTGCTAGGCCATCCCATTATCGGTGATCACAAATATACGAAAACGCGCGATATGGCCGTTACGCACCGCCTAGCGTGTGATCGGTTATTTTTACATGCCGCAGAGATAAGCTTATACTTACCTCATCTTGCCCGGGCCATAACGTTTAAAGCCGAGTGGGACCAACATTTGCTAGCCGTGATGGCACAGTTAGAAGGTCAGTCATGAAAATAAAATTAATCATTTTCGATTGGGATGGCACCTTATCCAATTCATTAAACTTTATTTTCCAGTGTTTAAATCAAGCCGCGCAAGCTTTTTCTCTGCCGGCGATTACGCAAGAACACGTTTTTCCGTTGATAGGCTTGGGTGGGCTTGATGTTGCTAAGCGTTTATATCCCAATGAAACATTACCGCGCCAGCAAGCATTCCTTGAGTGTTATCGCCAGCAGTATTATCTACAACAGAACCAAGCGGTTGAATTGTACCCTGGGGTCAGAAATACATTATGCTGTTTGTTGGATAGGGGTTATCGCTTGGCGGTAGCCACTGGAAAGAATCGATTGTGCTTGAATGCTGATTTAGCGCATGCCAACTTGAATGATTTTTTTATTATAACGCGAACCGCAGAAGAGACAGCCAGCAAGCCCGATCCTAAAATGCTTCATGAAATCATGATCGAAACCCATTTACAGCCGGATCAGTGCTTGATGGTGGGGGATACCGTTTTCGATTTGCAAATGGCACAAAATTGTGGCATGCCATCGGTAGGCGTAAGCTATGGCGCGCACTCGCTTTCTCAACTGGAAGGCTGTTTGCCATTAGCGATTATTGACGATGTTCGCGAGTTACCATTATTTCTTTCACAGAATCATCAGTCGGCGTATGCTGCTTATTGATGCAATGATGAAACACCGCCGCGAAATTTGATGCGGATGATCAAATCTTGCGGCCGTGTCGAAAACACAATTAACTTTCGCCAGCGTTCTCGGTGAGACTGGTAGAGATGCCGTGTTCGCGAATCTTCTTGCGAAGTGTCCCACGCGATAACCCAAGCATAATAGCCGCTTTAGATTGATTGCCGCGGGTTTCACGAAGCACTGCTTCAATAACGGGTTTTTCCGCTTGTTTTATGATGAGATCATAAAGCGGATCTTTCGTTTCGGTTGGAGAGTTCAAATAGTGCCGCACGGTGTTCGCTACCGCATCGTGCAAAGCAACATTTGAAGTTTGTTGTGGTTCCTGAGTTGGGACTTTTGTAAAGTTCTCCATTTCCTTATAACTCCTCCTAAGTTTAAAAACACTCGTCACTAATCACAAAGAAATAATCTAGGTTATTTTAGTGAATGAGCACCAGCATACCATTGTTCATCTTCAATGGAGCGACAGTTTGTTTCTTTGACCAAAGGTAACATGAACAACGAAACAGCTATCATTACAGGTAATATTGCCATCGCACTATGGAAGTTACTGACAGAATATATCCTAGCTCCGTCAATCATACTACCATCCCATCCGCGGTCAAGCAATTTACCTACTAGTGGTTGTCCTAATGCGCCACCTATCATATTGAACATGTTCATAAAGCCCAGCGCTGTGGCGGTAACAGAGGTAATGCTGATCTCTCGCATAATTGAAAATGAAGGCAAAAAACCACTTGAAAAGAAACCAAATAAAAAAAGCAACACCGAAATGGTGCTCATTGAAAGCGTTGGTATGTAAATAACCAGAGTAATGGCTACCAATGAACCCAATGAAGCAAAGTATAGCGTTGGTTTTCTTTTTTTCAAGCGATCAGAAACAATCCCGGATAGTGGGCTACCAACCGCCCAACCAGCATAAAGCATGATATTAATCCCGGCGGCATCGGGGGCAGAGATGTGATGGGTTTGCATAAGAAAAGGAACACCCCATAATGCGCCAAAAATAGAAGTTGGAGCAAACATCAAACCACCATAAATGGCAACAATCCAACTCTGCGGTTGTTTGACGACAAGCTTAAGCCCGCGGATCATGTGTTTTGCGGTAGAGTATTCCTCAATATCTGCCGGTTTTGCCATATGCTTTGGTGCATCTCGTACCAAGCACCAAACGAGGAGCGCGATAACGATGCCAGAAATCACAAAACAAAAAATAGTAAACCGCCAACCATGACTCTGAACCAGTAAGGCCAACGGTTTTTCGCCGACGATGCTACCGGTTAAGCCGGCGGTTACCATAAGACCGGTTAAGAAAGAAAAGCGTTCGAGGGGAAACCAGGTCGCCGCGAGTTTCATACAGCTGACCGCAGCAAAAGCCGAACCAAAACCAATAAGTAAGCGGCCAATTTGCGCGGTGTATACACTGCCTGCCGATGAAAAAACATAGGCACCGATGACGCACGTTAAGGTTGCTAACGTTACGAGCAAGCGTGGACCGTATCTATCGAGGAGCATGCCTACGGGAATTTGGGTGGGCGCATACGCGTAAAAGAAAAAGGCGGCTAAATTGCCAAGCGCAAAACCGTCGACATGCAGATCGCGCATGAGTTCATTCGTCATGACGCCGGGAGAAACTTGAAGCATGTTATCGTAAAAATAAAAAAGGACGACAAGCCCCCAAATCATCCATGGCCGAGTCGCCGAAGTAATCGGTGGTGGGGCGGATTGCTCAATTGCTGGCATTTTATAATCACCTTCGTGTTATTTTTGTTGTGTTGCTTCTAAACACAAAACATCAATATTAAACAATCTCTCAATCCATGAAAAATAGTGAATAAAAAACAACGCCAACAATAAGTATTGGTTAATTGATTACGGACTGTACTACTTTTAGCAGACTAAGACAATATTGGTTTCAATGAAATAGCGGAAAATGCGTAAATTAAGCAAATAGGGCGTTTATATCTTTGACACCGGTATTTTATAGCGCTATTATTGCGCACTTATGACTATGCAACCGTTACCAAAATTGATAGATCCCATCCGTTTAGCGAAAAAGCAGACTCATATCACAGGGATCGTGTCACTTAATGATTTGCCGCGAATTGTGGGGATGAGCATTGAGGGTGATGGGGCGGTCGAAGTTGATTTATCATTGGCGGTAGACGATAGGTTTATCCCGTTTATTCAAGGGCGGTTAACGGCTAATCTCAATTTAACGTGCCAGCGGTGCATGCAACCGATGCGTTATGAGGTTTGTCATACCTTTTGTTTGAGTCCCGTTGAATCCGATGCGCAATGTGAAAAATTGCCAGAGCGGTATGAGGGAATTCAAATGGAAAAAGGGATGTTATCTCTTTTTACCCTTGTTGAAGATGAGTTATTATTGTGTGTACCTATCGTTGCAAAACATGAAAAATCAGAATGTTGTATTATCGATTCGGAGTAAGGAGCTCATTGTTATGGCAGTTCAAAAGAGTAAGAAGTCGCGTTCAAAAAGAGGAATGCGTCGCGCTCATGATTCACTAACCAGCAGTGCATTAGCAGAAGACAGTATGACCGGCGAAAAGCACCTCAGACACCATGTGAGCCCTTTGGGTTATTACCAAGGTCGTCAAGTCATACAAAAAAATCTGAATGCCAACGAAGAAGACCAAGAATAGTGAGCAATAATCATGGTTTCAATTGTTGTTGATGCCATGGGTGGGGATCGTGGCCCGGATGTGATTGTTCCGGGCGCCCTCCGAGCGATGACGGCTCATTCGCAATTAAACATTCTCTTGGTTGGCCAAGAAAATCTCGTCAAAAAAGCCCTTGGGCGAAAAGCGAGAAAATATTCCGGTCGGATACAAATTGTGCACGCTGAAGAAGTGGTTGCCATGAATGAATCGCCGGCTAGTGCCTTACGTAATAAAAAAAACTCCTCCATGCGTCTTGCCATTGACTTAGTCAAAACGGGAGCTGCCTGTGCTTGCGTGAGCGCGGGAAATACCGGTGCGCTGATGGCAACGGCCCGATTTGTGTTAAAAATGATACCAGGCATCGATAGGCCGGCTATCTCTGCAATATTACCAACGAGCCACAGTAAAGCGTTTATACGCTTTTTAGACCTGGGAGCTAATGTCGATTGTACCCCAGAACATTTGTTTCAATTTGCAATTATGGGTAGCGTCATTGCCAGTTTAGAAATGGGCATTCCGCGACCCAGTGTTGGATTGCTGAATGTTGGTGCAGAAGAAATAAAAGGGAATCGAGTGGTAAAACAAACCGCGGAAATGTTAGAGCAAGAGCCCAGATTGAACTATATTGGATTTGTAGAAGGCCATGATGTTTATCAGGGGGCATGTGATGTGGTTGTCTGCGATGGTTTCGTTGGAAATGTGATGTTGAAAGCCAGCGAAGGGGTTATCAATTTATTTCGCAAATTTATTCGTGAAGAATTTAAGCGCGACATGTACTCCCAGTTTGCTTGGCTATTGAGTAGACAGGTATTAAATCGACTGCGCAAGCGGTTAGATCCGTCGCGTTACAATGGGGCTTGTTTGTTGGGGTTGCAAGGGATCGTTGTGAAAAGTCACGGTGGTGCTAATGTTTTGGCTGTGGCGAATGCGGTGATAAATGCCTATGCGTATGTTCAGAAAGATTTGACCGCGCAAATAGATGAAAAAGTGCAAATCCTTTTGAATAGGCCGACCTTATGACATATGCCATGATTTCAGGGACGGGCACGGCTTTACCAAAAAAAATTTTAACAAACCAGGATTTGGCCCAGTTGGTTGATACAACAGACGAGTGGATATACTCTCGCACGGGTATAAAACAACGGCATGTGATTTCACAGGATGAAACATTGGTTTCTCTTTCTGTTGGCGCGGCCAAGGAGGCATTAGCCATGGCCCAGCTGACAGCCTCAGACCTCGATATGATAATTGTTGCTACGACAACACCAGATAACTTAATTCCCAATACCGCTTGCAGTATTCAGGCGGCTTTAGCGGTTGGCGATTGTATTGCATTCGATATTACAGTCGCTTGTGCAGGCTTTGTGTATGCCTTAGGGATTGCTGATCAGTTTATTCGAAATGGCGCTGTTCACCATGTGCTGATTGTGGGTGCAGACTGCTTATCTCGAGTGGTTGATTGGCATGACCGAACAACGTGCGTTTTGTTTGGTGATGGCGCTGGTGCGATGATACTGTCTGCCGCTAAAGCACCAGGCATTGAATCGGTACATTTGCACGCCGACGGTAATTTGCAACACATTCTTAATTTACCTTTTCCTCATTTTAAAGCCAAAGGACTTACCTCTATTCAAATGAAAGGTAACGATGTTTTTAAATATGCGGTAACGCATTTGCAAGACTCGGTTACCGAAGCGCTGGAAGCGAATGAATTATCACATGGGGATATTGATTGGCTGGTTCCGCATCAAGCAAACATACGAATTATTCAATCTGTCGCAAAACGATTACACTTGAGCATGGATAGAGTTATTTTGACGATTGAAAAGCACGGTAATACTTCTGCCGCTTCGATACCACTTGCACTAGACGAAGCGTTAAGGCAAGGTACTATCAAAAAGGGCGAGCGCATGTTGCTGGAGGCATTTGGTGGTGGATTGGTTTGGGGCGCTGCGGTAATCGTTTATTGATGGGAAGTGTATGAGTGTGAAGTTGGCGTTTATCTTTCCAGGGCAAGGTTCGCAGTCGTTGGGGATGTTGCATGACATTGCTCAGTCATATCCACAGATTAAAAGCACTTTTGACGAAGCCTCTCACGTGTTGCAATACGATTTATGGCGGTTAGTTCAAGATGGGCCAGAAAACCAGTTGAATATGACGCAGTATACCCAGCCAGCAATTTTAACAGCGAGTGTTGCTTTGTGGCGGGTTTGGATGAGCTTGACAAACACGATGCCTACTCACATGGCAGGGCATAGTTTAGGGGAGTATTCTGCTTTAGTGTGTGCCAAAGCCATGTCTTTTGTCGATGCCGTAGCGATTGTCGCGAAACGAGGGGAGTTGATGCAGCAGGCCGTTCCAATGGGGGAAGGCGCGATGGCTGCTATTATCGGATTAGAGGATGCGGTTGTTGAGTTAATTTGTAAGCAATCGTCAACTGAAAATGAGGTTGTGATGCCGGCTAATTATAATGCCCCATTGCAAGTTGTGATTGCTGGAAAATCACCCGCTATCGCAAGAGCCATCCGTTTAGCGAAAGCACAGGGTGCCAAAATTGCAAAATTATTGCCGGTCAGTGTTCCTTCACATAGTTCACTCATGGCAGCAGCAGCAAAGGAATTTGCACAGACACTAGAAGGCATTTTACTATCAGTGCCACAAGTTCCGGTGATTAACAATGTGGATGTATCGATTGAAACGGCGCCACAAGCAATTAGAAAGGCACTGATTCGGCAATTATATTGCCCAGTGCGCTGGACCAGCTGTGTCACCGCTGCGCACACACAAGGGATTGTTCAATTCGTTGAATGTGGTCCTAATCAAGTTTTAGCGGGTTTAAATAAGCGAATAGCCAAGACAGTGGTTACTTTTAACATTGATACAACGACGGGCATGCACCAGAGTATTCATGCCATTACCGCGAATCGAGCAGTGGGAGATGAGGGTTAATGAGTTTGCACGTAAAATTACATAATAAAATTGCATTAGTCACTGGGGCGACTCGAGGTTTAGGCGAAGCGATTTTGATGGCACTGGCAGAAGCCGGCGCTGTCGTAATTGGCACAGCGACGTCGGAAGCGGGCGTTGATAAAATCAATCAATTGATCCAATCCCATGGTTGGCATGGGATTGGGATCATGATGAATGTGGCCGATCCTCAATCCATATCTGCCGCATTTGATGCAATCAACTCAAACCCAGGAATGCCAGCTATTCTTGTGAATAATGCCGGCATTACCCGTGACAATTTATTGTTAAGGATGAAGGACGCGGAGTGGGATGACGTGCTTGCCACGAATTTATCTGGTATTTTTCGTGTTTCAAAAAGATGTTTAAGGGCTATGATAAAAGCCCACTGGGGCAGAATTATTAATATTGGTTCAGTGGTCGGGAGTTTTGGTAATCCTGGGCAATGCAATTATGCCGCTGCAAAAGCCGGGTTAGCTGGTTTTTCTCGGAGCTTAGCCGCGGAGGTTGGTAGTCGGAAAATTACCGTTAATGTAGTGGCACCTGGATATTTTGAAACCGACATGACCAAAGCATTAGCGGAAGACCAGGCAAAAATATTACTACAAAAAATTCCTCTGCAACGTCTGGGGACGCCAAAAGAGGTTGCAGACTTGGTTACTTTCTTAGTATCGGATTTTGCTAGCTATATTACTGGGCAAACAATTCACATTAATGGTGGAATGTTTATGGATTAAGTATGCCTCACAATTTATAATCGTGGATTATTCAAGCTTAATGTTAACTATAAATTTAAGGATCTCTAAATTATGAGCAGCGTTGAAGAAAGAGTTAAAAAAATCGTTATTGAACAACTTGGTGTTAAAGAAGACGAAGTTAGCAATGAATCTTCATTTGTAGATGATTTGGGCGCAGACTCTTTGGATACGGTGGAATTGGTTATGGCGCTAGAGGAAGAATTTGAAACGGATATTCCAGATGAAGAAACGGAATCAATCACCACTATCCAACAGGCCATTGACTATATCGAAAAAAGAATGAAAAAAGATCAATCGGGTGAGTGATCGCCAAGTAACGCGTGATTAGGAGTAATCGATGCAGGGTCGTCGAGTTGTGGTAACAGGCATGGGAATTATCTCTCCGCTTGGTTTGAATGTTTCTGATACTTGGGGAAATGTTAAGCAAGGCAAAAGTGGCGTTGGCGTGATCCAAGATTTCAACGTAAGTGAGTTAGGCACAAAGATTTCAGCGCGAGTTAAAAACTTTGATCCGATCCAATATTTTGATGCGAAAGAGTTGCGTAAAATAGATCCTTTTATTCAATTTGGGATGGCCGCTGCTATTGAGGCAATGACTGACGCCAATTTAACGATCGATGCAGAGCGTGGTTCACGAGCCGGTGTGGCCATTGGTTCTGGTATTGGTGGTTTGCTTGGAATTGAAAAAGCGTATACGGTTTTGTTAGAGCAAGGACCTAAAAAGCTGTCTCCTTTCTTCATTCCTTCAATCATTATTAACATGCTCCCAGGGCGAGTATCGATGCGCTATGGTTTAAAAGGACCAAACATTTCGGTTGTCAGTGCGTGTACGACAGGGGCCCATAATATCGGTTACGCTGCTCGCGCTGTGGCTTATGGTGATGCCGATATTATGCTTGCTGGTGGTGCGGAAAAAGCTTCTTCTGCGCTTGGTGTTGCTGGGTTTTCGGCATTACGAGCACTTTCCAAAAGAAACGATGAACCGACCAAAGCCAGCAGACCCTGGGATAGCGATCGCGATGGATTTGTCTTGGGTGATGGCGCAGGGGTTCTGGTATTAGAGGAGTATGAATTTGCTAAAAAGCGCGGTGCCAAAATCTACGCAGAATTGCTTGGATTTGGCCAAAGTGCAGATGCATTTCATATTACTTTACCGGATCAAACGGGAACCGGTGCAGCCAATGCTATGCGCAACGCCATTACAGATGCGAAACTGCAACCCGAAGAAGTTGATTACATTAATGCGCATGCCACTTCGACCTTAGCGGGAGATGAATTGGAAGTATTGGCAATAAAAACCGTTTTTGGTGAACACGCTTATGCCCTTGCTGTCAGCTCGACTAAGTCTATGACGGGGCACTTATTAGGAGCCGCTGGGGCAGTTGAGGCCATTTTTTCGGTATTAGCCATTCGCGATCAAGTGGCGCCACCAACAATAAATCTAGATAACCCAACAGCAAACTGCGATTTAAACTTTGTACCGCACGTGGCGCAATCACGAAAAATAAAAGTGGCCTTATCAAATTCGTTTGGCTTTGGTGGAACAAACGCGTCATTGGTTTTCAAACAATATGAATAGCGTTAGAAAATTGGTCTTAATCAGTTTGATGATTATAAGTAGTTGCGTTGCTTGTGCCGGGAGGAGTGCGCATCCGATCGAACAGTATCAAGTCGGTGATGAGCAGTTGACGTGCACGCAAATTTTGCATGAAATCCTGGATAATCAAACAGAAATTCTTAACATGATCCCTGGCGAAAATAAAGATCTACGCAATATCACTTTAGGGGTTGCTGGAGCTTTTTTTATTGTGCCGTGGTTTTTTATGGACTTTTCTGAGTCGCAGCGTATCGAAGTGCAAGCGTATCAGATGCGGAATCGGTGGTTGAGAATTCTTGCCGCTCGTAAATCATGTGACAATATGCCAGCTGAGATTCGTTTTCAACCGAAATAATGGTCTACAGATGCTATTAATTTTGAGAGCGCGATATGAGGAACTTTTTCAAAATTTCGACCATTTTATTGGTGTTGGGCTTGATGGCTGGTTTTGCCGATTTTTATCGATTTTATTTTTCCTCTTTGCCCATACGCAATGGTGACTTTGTCGATTATACCGTTCGCCCCGGAGCCACCATCAAGGTAATTGCCCATGAACTATGGGGGATGGGCGTATTGTCGCACTATCGAGATAGGTGGTATTTGGAAATAGGGTCTAAATGGAATGGCCAAGCCGATTATTTAAAAGCTGGTGAATATCGGATTGTCGCGAATATGACGATTCCAGATCTGTTAGATCAGATTGTTGCTGGTCGAGTGCTTTATCATAGCATTACCTTCATCGAGGGCTGGACCTTTAACCAAGTCTTAGCAGAAATTTCGAAAAATCCATTTATTAAACACGAACTTGACAATAAGTCGCTAGAAGAGGTGCGAATGTTGGTTGGTTTTTCGCAACCACACCCTGAAGGATTGATTTATCCGGAAACGTATCATTTTATAAAAGGTTATTCTGATATTGCCTTATTGCGATGGGCGCATCATTCACTAGAAGATGTTTTACAAAAAGAGTGGCAAGAAAGAGCAGACAATCTGCCTTATCAAACGCCCTATCAGGCGTTGATTGTGGCTTCGCTCATAGAGAAGGAAACGAGCCTGACCGTTGAAAAACCAATTGTCTCTGGTGTTATTATGCGGCGTCTGCAAAAGCGCATGCGATTGCAAATCGATCCAACGGTCATTTACGGTTTGGGCGAAAAGTATAGTGGGAAACTCAAAAAATCAGATCTATTAAGTGATAGCCCATATAACACCTATAAGCGCTATGGGTTACCACCATCGCCAATCGCTTTAGCGGACTATCAATCGATTCATGCTGCATTGCACCCCGATGATAGTGATTATCTTTACTTTGTTGCCAGCGGAGACGGAAGTCATATATTTTCTTCAACATTAGATCAGCATAATAACGCTGTGCAGCGCTTTATTACCGCACCTAAAAATCAGACATAAAAAATAGAGGAGTTTTCTTGGTGGCAAAATTTATTACGCTGGAGGGAATTGAAGGGGTTGGAAAAACAACGTGTTTACCGTTCATGGTGGAATTTTTAACTAAACATAAAATTAATCATATTACCACCCGAGAGCCAGGGGGTACTGAAATATCCGAATCGATACGTCAAGTTTTACTTTGCCACTACCAAGAGCGGATGGCTTCGGATACGGAGCTGTTATTGCTGTTTGCAGGGAGAGCGCAACATATTGCCACCAAAATTAAACCAGCATTATCTAATAACACGTGGGTGATAAGCGATAGATTTACGGATGCCACTTATGCGTACCAGGGAGCTGGGCGAGGTATCTCACAAGATAGAATTCAAACATTAGAAGAGTGGGTGCAAGGTTCGTTGCGCCCAGATAGAATATTCTTATTTGATGCCCCTCTTGAGACGACCTTATCTCGGTTACAGGTGAGGATAAGTCGAGATCGCATTGAGTCAGAGCAAGTGGAGTTTTTTAAGCGAACAAAAGAATGTTATTTACAACGAGCAGCGCAATTTCCAACGATTTATCGGGTTATTGACGCGAGTGGCTCTCTAAATGAAATACGCAGCAGACTGCACGAAGAGCTGGCGACTTTAATAGCGGAGTACAAATGATTTACCCTTGGTGTCAACTGGTTTGGCAGTGGTGTGGTCGCGTGGTTTTGCAAGAGCGATTGCCCCATGCTTTATTGTTTTCCGGTCCTTCTGGCCTTGGTAAAATGACAGTTGCACGTCATTTCGCACAATGGTTGTTGTGTTTATATCGCAAAGAAGATGCGGCTTGTGATGACTGTAAGTCGTGCAAGTTGGTTTTAGCCGAGTCCCATCCGGATTTATACATTATCGAACCGGCCGATGACAAATCCATAAAAATTGATCAAATCCGTTCGCTTGTTCAATCTTTGGCACAATCCCCAAATGCAGCACAGCAAAAAATTGTTATCCTCAAGCAAGCACATACGATGAATCGGATGGCGGGAAATGCCTTATTAAAGTCTTTAGAAGAACCGCCAGGTGCGACAGTATTTATTTTAACAACCGACAAGCCGAGTTTTTTATTGCCAACGATTCGCAGTCGTTGTACTCCAGTTCGCTTTCCTCTGCCTACGCGAGCCGAGCTTAGGGCATGGCTATTAACAAAATTACCTCCTGGTGCCCCAATCGATGCGATCATTGCGCAATCGGGAGGGTTACCCATGCAGGCTATGGCGATAGCTGAAGATGATGGTTTTTTCATCAAGCAGTTTGAGGCGGATCTGATCAATCTGAGCCATGGCACAATAATTCCAGAGCAATTTATTTCCAAATGGAAAGCATTTGATTATTTAGTAATTTTGGAGAGATTGTTGTTTTGGTTTAATGATTTGATCCGTAGTAAACTACTGAACGAACATGGTAGAACTCATGTGAGCATGAAGAGAATCGTTGCAGGTGTTCCAGTGAAACAGCTATTTGAGTTTGTTGATAAGCTTATTGAGTTGAAGCGTTTGCGCACGGTTCACCTTAATGTTAATCAACCATTACAATTAACGAATATACTCGCCGACTGGGTTTATTGTTGCTCGAAGGAATAAAGGATGCCGGAAAATAATCCATCCGACAGCAAAGCGATTAATGTTATTAAGCCAGAGCTAAAGCTCGAGGCCAAACCGGTAGCACCGCCTGCGGCAAGCGCGGCACCTAAGCCGATATCTGCGCCAGCAGGAATGACCGTGAATCAAGCGGTTCATCACCATATTATCCAATTAACCCTACCAGATAAAGCCGCTCTTTATAGCGCCTATATGCCATTCGTGAAGCATGGTGGTCTGTTTGTGCGGACCAATGATAAATATGAAATGGGGGATGAAGTATTTATCCATTTGAAAATGATGGACGGCACCGAAAAATATCAAATAAAAGGCAAAGTCATTTGGATCACGCCTAAAGGCGCACAAGGCGGATTGAGTGCGGGTGTTGGGGTACAATTTGCCGAGGAAACGCCGGAAGAGATCCGTAAAAAAATTGAAACATTTTTGGCCGGTTCAGCGCAATCCGATCGTCGAACCGATACCATGTAGTGAGGATGTTTTCAGATGTTGGTGGATTCTCATTGTCATTTAGATCAACTGAATCTAGCTGAATATTCAAATAATCTTGATCTTCTTCTTCAGCAAACAAAAAGCGATAAGGTAGAACACATTCTTTGCGTGGCGATTACGTTGAAAAACACCCCAGATGTGATAGCGATTGCTGAGAAATATGATTGGATCAGCGCCAGTGTTGGTCTGCATCCGAATGAAGAAGTGGAGCAAGAGCCGAGTGATAACGACTATCTTAAATATGCCACTCACCCCAGTGTGGTTGCGATAGGAGAGACTGGCCTTGATTATTATCGAACCCAAGGCAGTTGGCAGCAAGAGCGATTTCGTAGACAAATTCGTTTAGCGAGAGATCTTAATTTACCCTTGATAATTCATACTCGAGATGCTGAGGCCGATACCTTGCGGATTTTGCGAGAAGAGAAGGCCGATGCGGTTGGTGGTGTCTTGCACTGTTTTACCGGATCATTGGCGTTTGCTAAAGCGGGAATCGATCTGGGATTTTATATTTCATTTTCTGGGATTGTAACCTTTCAAAATGCGCGCCATTTGCAGCAAATCGCCATTGAAATTCCCCTTACGCGAATGTTAATCGAAACGGACGCCCCTTATTTGGCGCCGATGCCTTATCGCGGGAAACCAAATCAACCGAGTTGGGTACGTTTTGTTGCGGAAAAAATTGCACAGTTACGACAAGTTTCTTATGAAGAAGTTGCAAAAATTACCACAAATAATTTTTACACCGCATTTCCCAGAGCAAACCCGGGGCAAAGGCCGTAGTGATATCGCTTGTAACGATTTACTCAAAACGTGCAGAAACATCAGCGAGCGAGTAATCGACAAATGTCCAGCAAACCCTTATCGCTCAGTTGTCGATTTTTTATTCCTATATTAGATAAAGGGACATATTGCAAGGCATTTTGCACTTGAGCGACCATGCATAAGCTTTGATTATTTAGCAGCCCTTGTACTGCCAAGACACCCATTTGTGAGGCCATGAGTCGGTCAAATGCGGATGGTCTACCACCTCTTTGGGTGTGGCCTAAGATACACACTCTAAATTCTTGCTTGGTTAATTGCTTGAGTTCTTCGGCGATAGCGATGCTTCTGCCTGGGGAGCTTGCTTCGGCGACAACGATGATGGTAGATAATTTTTGCCTTTTGGATTTGGCCAGTAGTCGTGTGATTTCGTTGATATCAATCGGGAATTCAGGAATTAAAATTAATTCAGCGCCGCCAGCAATGCCTACATCCGTTGCTAAAAATCCGGTCTGGCGGCCCATGACTTCGATTAGGAAATTTCTTTCATGGCTACCAGCGGTATCACGGATATTATCTATGGCATCAAGTGCCGTATTTCTTGCTGTGTCATAGCCAATGGTGTATTCCGTACCAATGATATCGTTATCGATAGTGGCGGGAATCCCCATGGTTTTAGGGCCACCTTCTGTTTCCAGTAGATAAGCGCCTCGAAAACTGCCATCACCACCAATGACAACAAGAAAATCGATTTGTTCTTTAGCAAGAAATTCTCGGCAGGCGTCTCGGACCGATTTTTGTCGAAATTCATCGCACCGATCGCTTTTGAGTATGGTGCCACCACATTGAATGATATTCGCAACACTTTCTGGACCGAGCGGAATGAGGGTTTGTTCGAGTAGTCCTCTATAACCATAGAGTGAAGCAAAGACCTGTAAACCATAAGAATGACCGGATCGCACCACGGCTCGGATCGCTGCATTCATACCGGGCGCATCACCACCGGAGGTGAGGCAGAGCAATTTTTTATTCATTCATTCTCTGATATCTAAAGTGCTTATTATATAATAATTTTGTAACTATTCACCCAAAACGTGCAGAGACATCGAAAGTAAAAGTAGAACAAAACCACCCCATTCCTTAAGCGCGAAGGCTTTGCCTTGCCCGGCGTCAAAACCAGAGTAACTATTCCGTTTTTTTGCTGAATAGTGACATAATTTTTATGGCTTTGAAATTCTGTTAATGTTAGATTAATATCTGTAATACGTAGTACCAATTATATGGATTAGGAAAGGCGTTAACCATTGGATGAAGGTTTTTAAAATGACAGATCGTGTAACTGGGAATGTAAAGTGGTTTGATGGGGCGAAAGGTTATGGCTTTATCACTCGTGGTGAAGGTGAAGATATTTTTGTTCACTATACCGCCATTCGTGGTGAAGGGCATCGCTCATTATATGACGGTCAGAAAGTAGAGTTTGATTTATTACATGGCCAAAAGGGCATGCAAGCTCAAGATGTGTCTGTTTTGGAAGAAACAGAATAGCTGTTTGTGTTTCGGCTAAAAAGCGCAACCAGTTGGCGATAAACATCGAGCAGTTTTTTATTTTTTAAATAAATTGCCTAGCAGATACGTATCATAAGCACCGGTGCTACTGGATGTGTCGAGTCTTGTGTTGTGCATCCGGCAATAAGCAAACCACGCAAAAGCCATTGCTTCGACCCAATTCGGCGGTATATCGAATTGTTCCGTTGTCACAACGCTCGCTTTTGGATTTAAGTGTTGAATTCTTGATAGCAAATAGGTATTAAATGCACCACCACCACAAAGAATGATTTCATTGCTCGTTGGTGCTATGTTGTAAATTGCATCCGTAATGGTTTGAGCCGTTAGCTCAGTTAAGGTTGCTTGCACATCTTCTGGCGGGTAACCGTGGTTTTTTATGTGTTTTTCCAACCAAGTCGGATTAAATAATTCTCGCCCAGTGCTTTTGGGGGGCGGTGCCTTGAAATAATCACATTGCAACATAGCAGTTAATAAAGGTGCAATGACTTGACCGGATCGTGCCCACTCTCCGCTGAGATCGTAAGGGCAGTCTTTGTTGAGGCTGATCCAAGAATCTAAAAGGGTATTGCCCGGACCCGAATCAAAACCCAAATAATCTTTCCCAGTTAATAAGGTAATGTTCGCGATGCCACCAATATTAACAATAATGCGTTGTTTTGCGGGGTCGCCAAATAAATAATGATGAAAAATCGGTGTTAACGGTGCGCCTTGGCCACCGAGCGCCATATCCATCCCGCGAAAATCCGCAATGGTGAGAATATCAGTACGAGCCGCAATGATATTGGGATCGCCAATTTGAATGGTAAAGGGTTTAACGTGATTGGGGGCATGGTGAATGGTTTGGCCATGACTGCCAATAGCGGTAATTTGCGAGGCTTTTATTTGTGATTGCTCTAATAATGTCAGGCACCCTTGCGCAATTAACTCACCGAGCAAAGCGTTTAATTCGCCTAGGTCACTAAATGAAATGGTATCAGCCAGTGCGGCAGTATGTAACCTATCTTGCAAGTTATCGGGAATTTTTTGAGAGTACGTGTTTTGCAAGCGGAATTGGTTGATGTTACTAAACGCAACCAGGGCACAATCCACTGCGTCGATGCTGGTTCCGGTTAAGCAGCCAATATAGTATTCGCTCATAGTAACTCGTATTTTAGTGCTTACGGTAAAAAGTATAGGCACGTTACCGTTTTACAGCGAGTGTGTCCAGTCTCGTTAGGTAGAAACCAAATTGCGCAAACAGATAGCCAAGACAAGCGCCGGCGATCACATCGCTCACATAGTGATACCACATGAGCACTAAACTGATCCCAACAAGTGCCGATAAAAACACCGCTGGCCACTTAAATTTTGGCCAAAGCAATGCGATTAAAGTCGACACCAGTACGGTCGCACAGGTATGCCCCGATGGAAATGAAGAATAGGCCACATCCGAATGAAATGGAAAAAAGCCATAGAGATGGTTTTTAAGAAAAGAAGGATTTTGGCAGATCCAGGTGTCAGCCCAAGGACGCCCAAAAACAGATTTCAATTGATCTTTTAGCGTGATACTCGCACAGAGGATCATTCCGATTCGAAAAGCAATTTCCAGTATCGGGGATTGCTTACCGTAAACGCCGGCAAGGCAATAGAGGACTATCACGACCATGAAGCCGTTTAAAAAAAACAAATTAGGGATCCGGGTGAAAAACTCAATGAGTCTATTATCCCGAAGGTGGTGTTCAGACACCCAAAGCACCACGGCCTTATCGATGTAATAATAGGAAAATACTACCAGTAGTGCGCTAATTACAATAAGCAGCGCACTTGATTTTAACAGTTTTGCCCATAACATAGTATTCATGTTCGTTGCCCATTTCCTTAAGCGGCAAGGATTTTACAATCGAAAAGCCGCTTTGATAAGCGGGAAGGATAATTTTATTTAAATGACTAAATTATTCGCATAATGCTTTTAAATTGGTTATTGGCAATATACAATAGTTACGCGTTTTGAATGGTTAGGAGTCACTATGCGTAATGAGTCGATGGTTAGTAGTCGTAACAATACTTTATTAGCTACGAATACAGTATTAAGAAGAACTTATCTTTTATTGAGCCTCACGTTGTTCTTTAGCGCTGTTTGCGCTTGGGTTTCCACGCTCAGTGGGACGATGCAAGGTCCTGGATTATTGCTTTCGCTAATGGGTTCTTATGGTTTGTTGTTCTTGACACAATATCTTCGCAATAGCGTCTGGGGCGTGGTTTCGTGTTTTGCTTTTACCGGCTTTATGGGCTATACCTTAGGGCCATTGCTTAATTTATACATTCACGGTTTTTCTAATGGTGGCCAACTTATTATGACCGCGGTGGGTGCCACGGGTATGGTGTTTCTTGCCTTATCCGCCTACGCGTTGGTGAGTCAAAAAGATTTTAGTTATTTGGCCGGTTTTCTTTTAGCTGGAATGATGGCTCTGCTTGTTATGATGTTAGGAAGTTTGTTTTTACAGTCATCTGTTTTGCAGCTTGTGATGTCAGCGGGTTTTGTGTTGCTTTCTTCAGGGTTAATTTTAATGAAAACCAGCGAAATTATTCACGGCGGAGAAAGAAATTTTATTATGGCGACAATTTCATTGTATGTATCCATTTATAATTTGTTTGTGAGTTTATTGCAATTGCTTGGCGCCATGAGTGGCAACGGACGCGATTGATGTATTTTTTTAATGCGGCTATCCGACAAGCAAGGCAAAGCCTTGCTTGTGGCGCCGAAGGCTTCAGTTGTTTTTTTGCACTTCCAATGTCAAAGAGTTTATTTTTTGAATGATTTTTTGCACGTGATGAATTTCATCTGGTGCAAAAACTTTGTGAATATCTTTACCCATAAACAGGCTCAACTGAACGTGCTCCGTTAATCGTGGAAATAGCGTTTTGCCAACCATTTTGACAATTTCGATACCATCAAGTTCAATGTTTGCCCATGAATGCAGCCGATCGAGATTATCGAAAGCCGTTATAAAATAGCTATCTTCCTGTTTGATAAATAATGGGTGCCATGGTTCGCTATTGTCATCGGATGGTTTCTCATTTATTGCAAAGCAGGGAATATAGAGATCAGTTTTAAGGAGGGCGAGATAAAAGGCGTTGATTGCCTTTTGGTCGGGATCACCTGTCTTTAATTTTGAACAGAGTCGATTTAATTCAGACATCTTTTATTTCTAACCATAGTTGTGTAAAGTTGGAAAATATTATAACAGCCCGATGGGTTTAGTATAGATAGGACTTACGATAAACGGCGCTATGCTTTGTTTTTAACAAAGCATAGCGTGTTTTGCGAAAGTCCGAATAGAGGGGAATCCGATGAAAATAGTAAGAATAGCAATGGCAATCCTGGCATTAAGTGGATTAATTCAGTGCAGCTACGCGGATAGCGAGGTGGGTGCCTTCAATGCCGCCGCCACAACAAATTGGTTTCATGGTGGTGACAAACTTGCGCCACATGAAGCCTATATTATCGTTGAACCAACTTGCCATTATTGCCATTTATTATTTAACGAATTGAAACCGTATCTGGATTCAAAACAATTTGCTGCTCGTTGGATAATGGTTTCATTTAATCAATCCGAGAGCATGCCGCTGTCTGCGGGTATTTTAAATAGCCGCAATAAATTTGAGGCATTGCAAAACTATGAGTCAGAATATGATTTAACCGCGGGATTAGGTGGAAACCAAGCAGCGGGTAAATCACCGAAAGAGGCGGTTACACGCGTGATAAAAAACAATCGCTTTATCGAGCGGTATGGGCTTGCCACACCGGCTATCATCTATAAAGATAGGAAAAATCAGGTTCATATTTATCAGGGCTTGGTTTCCGGTGGTGCGCTCGAGTCCATTATCCAAGACATGAAGCGGTTAACTTAATGCCGGGCCGGTTGATACTTTCTTTCTAGACGCCAATGTCAACGTGAGCACACCGTCAAACCCGGAACCATTGTAAGGTTACATGGGTGTGCGATGGGTATATACTCTGTATAGATATTACAACTGCGGCAGGCCGGGCTATGAGAAAAATCGCTATCGTGTTTCTGTTATGGAGTTTTTTTTCTCCTTCTTTTGCTATCACGGTTTTTAAAGCCAAACAACAAGATGGCGGTGTCGTATTTTCTGATAGGCATATCTCTGGTGCAAAGCAAGAGGTAAAAATAAAAATCCAAGATTTTCCCGAGACGAAAGTACACCAATATCAAGGCGAGTATGCAGAAAATTCCGCTGCCCATAGGAAACCCATAGTACCCCAAAGAGAGCCGGCAGGGGATAATCGCGACAGCAAAGAGCAGGAATACTATCAGCAAGCGTTAACCGCGTTATTGTCTAAACAACGTAAGCTTGCCAAGCAGTTAAAATTAGCCCAATCTTTTCAAGCAAAAATCGCTAACCATCTAAACAACACGCATAGCGTAAATGCACAAGATCACGCTTATCGCACGGCGATAGGGAGAAATATGAACAGCCGCGTTGCGCATTTATCGACAGAGCTGCAAGCAATTGAAAACAAGATTAAATTCAATAAAAATATTTTAGCTGGGCATCATGCAGTACATAAACTGCATTTCAGCGCTGAAGAGGCTAAAAAATTAAGTGTACTTTTCCCAAGAGAGCCGATTTATACTCGGTAAGCACCAGGGTTATATTTTTGATGTTTCTGCACGCGTTGGGTGACTCGTTATCGATTTAGCCATCGAACAGCCCGATGTCAATAAATCGACGAAAAGCAATCCGTTCAATTATCTTATTTGTCAAATTATCGACTTTGATTTTATTTATACCGTTAAAAGTTTCTATCTCGTTGATTTAATCGATGAATCTCAATTGGCATGGAGTTTGCTCGGTTAGCTATAGCTATCTATATGGAGATAGAAATGGCTAAGAAAAAATTCAAAGCAAAGGATCAAGAGGCAACAGAGCAAGAATCAACTGAAAGCAATCGCAAAGGAGCCGGGGATGATAATAATGCCAATACCTCTGAAGCATCGGTAAAAAAATCTAAGAAAAAGATAATCCTGTTGTCGGTAGTCATCGTAATAGTATGTATCGTACTCGGAGTCGTGGTACTGCTATTTATTGGTGGCAAAGATGAGTCAGCGGTTAGCGATGAATCGCCGCCAATCACTGTGGAGGAGAAGTCGTCGATAGCAACTAAACCCAAAGCGCTATACTACAACATTAAGCCTTCATTTATTGTTAGACTCCAAACATCGACATATAAAAAATTATATCTAGAAATTGATGTATCTGTTCTTGCGCGAGAACAGTCGGCAATTGATGATGTTGAGCTGCATTCACCACTTATTCGCAATGACTTAAATAATCTATTTTCTAACAAAAGTTATGATCAATTGTCAACAATCGCTGGCAAAGACAGCTTACGAATGGAATGCGCTGATGCGATAAATAAAGTTCTAAAAGAACAAGGCTCAGGCAGCAAGATTGAAACGGTATTGTTTACAAAATTTGTGGTGCAATAGCCATGACGGATCCAGGCGGCAGCAATTCGGGTAAAAGCAATGAGTTTTTGTCTCAAGACGAAATCGATACGCTGCTGACAGGTGTGGCAGACGAAAAAGTTGACACAAAAGACGATCATAAGCTTACCGATGATGGTTTTCGCTACTATGATTTTGCCGCTCAGCAAAGAGAAGCAAGCGGTCGTTTGTCTGGTCTGGTGGCAATCAATGAGCGCTTTGCAAGAAGCTTGCGAACCAGCTTGATGAATTTATTGCGTCGTGCAGTTGAAGTATCAGGAAAAGAAATTATCACACTAAAATGCTCCGAATATTTTTCAAGTCTAGACACACCGTGTTCGCTTAATTTATTCAGGATGAGACCACTTATCGGTACTTCTTTGTGTATTTTTGGCACCAAGTTTGTTGTGGGGTTGGTGAACAGCTTGTTTGGCGGTCCTCTCGATATAGGCGATATCCGGAATAAGAAAGAATACACTCAAGTAGAGCTTAGAATTTGCAGATTAGTCCTTGAGATGATACTGCAGGATTTGATGAGCGCTTGGGATCCGATTATTCCTATAAAATGTGAAGAGCAAGGGCATGAAATCAACCCAAACTTAGTAAATGTCATCTCACCAAATGAGATGGTTGTTGTAGTGCATTTCGATATTAGCGTAGATAAATTTTCAGATGAAATTCATATTGCAATGCCATACTCAATGATAGAGCCGATTCGTTCCGCGCTAGAAATTGGTGTGACAGCAGATAAAGAAGATGTGAATGAGCGTTGGTCTAGTGCGCTGCAAGAAGAAATATTCGATGCTTTATTAGAGGTTACCGGCGATCTGGCAAGCACACAGATTACTTTTAACGACATATTGGATCTGAAAGCTGGCGATATTATTGGTGTTGATATGAAAGAGCATGTGACCGTGTTGGCAAATGGTATCCCGACATTTCGTGCGAGATTTGGCGTTTCAAATAAAACATGTGCAATTAAAATTCTTGGCAGGGTTGGCAAAGATTAGCGCGGATAAATAGCAATGCGTGCTGAAGAGGAGTGATTTGATGAATGATGAATCGGTAAATCCAGGATCCAGTGATGCGGCTTCGACAGCTGAGTTTGATAATTTAGTAGAGGAGAAAAGCCCCCCTCCTAATGAAGCGGATCTCGAAGTGATTTTGGATATCTCGGTGTTGTTATCGGTGGAGATTGGTAGAGCACAAATCAGCATTCGCAAGCTATTGCAGCTAAATCAAGGATCGGTAGTGGAGCTGGATAGGTTAGCCGGAGAACCATTGGATATTAAAATTAATGGTACTTTAATAGCGCACGGTGAAGTGGTCATCGTACATGATAAATTTGCCATACGACTGACAGATGTAATCAGCACGGCTGAGCGGATTAAAAAATTGAAATGAGGGTGTTATGTTAAGAACAAGTGGGACGTTAATGGCAATAGCATTTTTCTCATTAAAAGAGGCATATGCAAGCTCGGCGGTGGCGACCACTGGGTCCATAGAATTTGTTGGTCCGGACTATTATAAAATAGCATTTGCTCTGTGCTTTGTGATTGTGCTGGTTCTTGTTTTTGGCTTTTTTTTAAAAAAAATTCAGCAATTTTCAATTCACGGGAAAACCAATCTGAAAGTGGTGTCTGGTCTTAATATTGGCGTAAGAGAAAAAGTAATTTTAATACAAGTCGGTGAGAAACAGTTGTTGGTTGGGATTGCGCCAGGGACTATTCGCACATTAATGATATTAGACGAACCGCTAGCAGAACCTGATATTCCAGCTTCTTTAAAAAAAAGCACTTTTACAGACATTTTACATAAAGCCTGTTCGCGTGGGGAAAAATCATGAAGCGAAATTTGGTTTTTTTATGCATACTATTAATTCTTCCTGATTTGGCTTCAGCAGATTTTGGAAAGCTGACAGCAATGACCGTAACAAAAACGGCAGGCGGTGAAAGCTACAGCTTGAATATTCAAGTTTTAATGGCGATGACGGCATTGACGTTATTGCCTGCTGCATTAATGTTAATGACTTCATTTACCCGAATCATCATTGTGCTGTCTATGTTAAGGCAGGCAGTTGGCATGCCACAAACACCAACCAATCAAATATTGGTTGGAATGTCTTTGTTCCTATCAATATTTATTATGACCCCTGTTTTAAATGAAATAAACAGAACAGCAATACAACCTTTGCTGATGGATAAAATATCGCAAGCAGAAGCATTAAAAAAAGCAGAGATCCCAATAAGACAATTCATGCTAAAGCAAATACGGAAAGATGATTTGTCACTGTTCCGTTCAATGGCTGGTCTTAAGGCAGATGTAACAATAGAAGAATATCCATTAACCGTGATCATGCCCGCATTCGTGACAAGCGAACTAAAGACCGCTTTTCAAATTGGTTTTGTATTATTTATCCCATTTCTTATTATTGATTTGGTGGTAGCAAGTGTTTTGATGGCGATGGGGATGATGATGTTATCTCCTTTGATTATCTCGCTTCCATTTAAAGTTATGCTGTTTGTATTAGTAGATGGTTGGGCTTTAGTGATGGGCACATTGGCAGCAAGCTTTGGATTTTGAGGTGTAAGATGGCTCCAGAAATGATGGTTGATTTATTTAGGCATGCAATATACATCACCTGCATGGTGGTGACGATACTGGTTTTGCCGGGTTTGCTTGTTGGGCTTTTGGTTGCCATGTTTCAAGCGGCCACACAAATTAATGAAATGAGTTTAAGCTTTGTTCCGCGATTACTTGTGACTTTCCTAGCGATGTTGATCACGGGGCCGTGGTTGCTAAAAACCATGGTCGAATATACCCGTGAATTGATATTAGATATCCCATCGATAATAGGGTAGTAGATGGATTTATTATATAGTGACCTTATGAAATGGATTAATTTACTAATTTTGCCATTGATAAGAGTTGGTGGGATGATGCTTGTGGCACCAGTTTTTGATTCAGGTTTATTGCCAGCGCGAATGCGTCTGCTTATTTGCATGATTGTTACCATTCCTGTTTCGTCGACGATATCGAATATACCTAAGATTGATATTATTTCTTTAAATGGTTTTTTTATTATTAGCCAAGAGTTATTAATTGGACTGTCCATCGGGTTTGTTTTTTTGATTTTATTACAGACCTTTGTGATTGGATCCCAACTGATAGCCATGCAAGCCGGTCTTGGATTTGCATCCATGGTTGACCCACAAAGTGGCCTGACTGTGCCGCTGATTAGCCAGTTATATTTAATTATAGTGACATTGCTATTTTTGGCATTTAACGGTCATTTAGAGTTAATAAAACTCATATCAAATAGTTTTGTGGCTTTTCCTATTGGAGAAAGTGTTTTCTCTAAAAATCATTTTTGGGATATCATCCTGCTGGGATCCTCGATGTTTGCCGGAGCCATTTCTATGGCGTTGCCGGCGATAGTCGCTTTGCTCATTATTAATATTTCATTTGGCATTCTTACCCGTTCAGCGCCACAGTTAAATATTTTCACCATCGGGTTTCCTATCACGTTAGTCATTGGCTTGTTTGTGGTCTATTTCTTATTATCAAATATCATTCCACAAGTTGAAGCCGTGCTGTCTATGGGGTTTATGACGATTGATGCTTGGTTATCTGGCGGGGGTAAGTAATGTCAGATGAAGATAGCAGCCAAGAACGAACAGAAGAGCCGACAGAGAAGCGACGCAGTGAAGCCCGTGACAAGGGTCAGATCCCTCGTTCCAAGGAGTTAAATACCGCATTTGTTGTACTTGTCGGGATGCTTATGTTGTTGTCGTTTGGCGTGGAAGTTGGCGAAAAATTATTGGCAATGATGCGTAGCATTTTTACGATAGAGCGGGATGAGCTATTTACCACCAGCAGTATGTTACAAGATTTTTATTTTGCGATATCCCATATGCTCATAGCAATCTTGCCTATATTAATTATTTTGGTTTTTGCTTCACTAATTGGTGCAGGGTTGCTTGGTGGCATTAGAGTTAATTTCTCAATTATTAATTTTAAACTTGAACGGCTGGATCCCATCAGTGGATTTAAACGAATGTTTTCTTTGAAAGGGCTTATGGAGCTGGTTAAAGCGCTTGGGAAATTTGTGGTGATCTTACTGTTTGCAACTGCTTTACTGTATATTAAACACAAGCATATTATGGATTTGTCTAAATACGCCTTGCAACCAGCTGTTGCTGAAGCATTGCATATTTTGGGGTGGACAACCTTAATTTTGTCGCTTTCATTGTTTATTATTGCAGCTATCGATGTTCCATTTCAGCTGTGGGATAACGCTAAACAGCTAAAAATGACGCGTCAAGAGCTAAGAGATGAGTACAAGGAGGTTGAGGGCCGACCAGAAGTTAAGCAGAAGATTCGTCAATTACAAGAAGAGGTTTCTAAACGTAAGATGATGGCTGACGTGCCTCAAGCAGACGTCATCATAACCAATCCAACACACTATGCGGTTGCACTAAAATATGATCAGTTATCTGATGGGGCGCCTATTGTGATTGCTCGAGGGGTGGATCATATGGCGCTCCATATTATTAAAGTTGCACAAGCACATCAAGTTGAACTTTTTGCAGCGCCACCATTAGCCAGGGCTATTTATCACAGCACGAAATTGAATGCGGAGATTCCGTATGGCTTATATATCGCAGTGGCTCAGGTTTTAGCTTATGTTTTTCAGATCCGAATGTATAAAGCAGGCAAGGCGAAAAAGCCAAAAACAGTTAAAGACTTGCCAATTCCAGATGACTTAAAGCGGTAGGTGGGGTTTAATTATGATGCCATTAGTGTCAAATAATATTTTCGATAAATTCAAATTAGGCATTGGGATCCCTGTATTGATCGTCACACTGCTCGCTATGATGATATTACCACTGCCGCCTTTTATTTTGGATTTGTTGTTTTCATTTAATATAGCGCTATCTTTAGTTGTGTTACTAACCTGTGTTTACGCTAACCGCCCGCTGGAGTTCGGTGTGTTTCCAACCGTCTTATTGGTTTCAACCTTGCTGCGCTTGGCATTAAACATTGCTTCTACCCGAGTTGTCTTATTGAATGGTCACATGGGAACAAGTGCAGCGGGAAAAGTGGTCGAGTCATTTGGTTCGGTTGTTATCGGCGGTAACTATGCCGTCGGGCTCGTTGTATTTGCTATCTTGGTTATCATCAATTTTGTTGTTATTACCAAAGGTGCCGGCAGGATCTCTGAAGTCAGTGCGCGTTTTACGCTAGATGCAATGCCAGGTAAGCAAATGGCAATTGATGCTGATCTCAATGCGGGCCTTATTTCTGCAGAAGAAGCAAAAGGGCGAAGGGCGGAAGTTCGAGATGAAGCGGATTTTTACGGCTCAATGGATGGTGCGAGTAAGTTTGTTCGGGGCGATGCAATAGCAGGCTTACTGATATTATTTATAAATTTAATCGGGGGGGTATTAATTGGTACGTTCCAACACAGCATGACAGTAGGTCATGCTGTGCAGAATTATGCGCTGCTAACCATTGGCGATGGCTTGGTTGCACAAATTCCTTCGCTATTGCTGTCAATTGCTGCTGCGATTATGGTTACTCGCGTTTCTTCCTCGCAAGATGTTTCAGCGCAAGTACTAATTCAAATTTTTGATAAGCCGAAGTCTTTATTTGTCACCGCTTCAATTTTAGGAACATTGGGCTTGATCCCTCATATGCCACATTTTGCTTTTTTGAGTTTGGCAGCTGGCGTTGGCGCGGCAGGATATTTTATAAGCAAGCGTCGAGATGAAAAAGCACTTAGATCTTTACAAGAAGTACAACACAAGGAAATAGAGAAAACTCAAAATCAAGAGTTAATAAGTAAATCCAAATCCGAATTGTCTTGGGATGATGTTGTGCCCGTCGATACCTTGGGTCTTGAGGTTGGTTATAGACTCATTCCATTGGTTGATAAACAACAAGGCGGTAAACTGATGGAAAGAATAAAGGGTATTAGGCGTAAACTCTCACAAGAGTTAGGCTTCCTGATCCCGCCAGTCCACATTCGTGATAATCTTGAATTAACACCGAGCCATTATCGTATTACGTTAATGGGAGTAACCATTAGTGAATCGGAAATCCATATTGATAAATTATTAGCAATTAATCCCGGACAAGTATTTGGTGATATCGAGGGAATTAATGCGAAAGATCCAGCTTTTGGCCTTAAGGCAAAATGGATAGCAAGCGCACAAAAAGATTATGCACAATCACTTGGCTATACCGTCGTCGATCCCAGCACGGTAATAGCAACCCATATTAGTCACGTAATGAAGGCTAATGCCGCCGATCTCTTTGGACATGAGGAAGGCCAACATCTGTTAGAGAAGCTGCGTGTGAGCTCACCAAAGCTCGCCGATGAAGTCACATCAGATAATTTACCATTAGGAACCATCGTTCAGGTTATGCAAAATCTATTACGTGAACAAATTCCAATTACCGACGTCAGAACCATCGCCGAAACTTTGGCACAGACAAGCCCCAGAAGTCGTGATTCTGACGTCTTAACCGCTGCGGTTCGGGTTGCACTCAATAGATTAATTATACAAAGTATCAATGGGTTATCAAATGAATTGCCTGTGATTACCCTTATGCCAGAATTGGAACGCATCTTGCTTACTGCTATACAGGTGGGTGGCGAAGATGGATCGGGTCTTGAACCGGGATTGGTGGAGAAACTACAAAGATCCATCATGGAGATTGCTCAGCGGCAAGAGGTGGCAGGATTTCCCGCTGTGTTATTAGTGGCGCCACAATTGAGAAATTTACTTGCTCGATTTGTGAGGATGAGCTCGATGAATATACATGTGTTGTCGTACCAAGAGGTTCCTGAGAACAAGCAGTTGAAAGTGGTGGGATCGGTTGGTCAATAACGCTCAATTGTGCGGAGAGATATAATGAAAATGAAGCGGATATTTGCAAAAGACATGAGCGAGGCGCTTAGGATCATCCGCCAAACATTAGGAGAAGATGCGGTCATTCTGTCAGACAGAAAGGTTGAAAATGGCATTGAAATAGTTGCTGCTGCTAATTACGACGAAAGTGCTTTGCAACAAAGTACAGCGGAAAATAGTAATAAATCTACAGCAGTGAAACAGAAAGAGGCAGAAGCAATTGCACAAGACAGAAGCCGCAAGCAAAAGCTCTCCAGCGTCAATTGGGAAGAAGACCCCGTTTTAGTTAGCCTCCAAAATGAATTAACCGTGTTGCGTGGCTTGCTGCAAGATCAACTGGCTGGATTCGCTTGGTCTAATTTGCAAAGTCAAAACCCCATTCAAGCAAAAATGTTTAGACGCTTAAAAAAACTTGGAATTAAAAACATACTTGCAAAAAATTATTCATCTTTAGTTCCAGAGATGTGGGAAACAGAACAAGCCTGGGACTTTGTGTTATCAATGATTAAAAGCAACATATTGACACTTGATAATGATCTGGTTACTCAAGGCGGAATTATAGCCTGTGTTGGAGCAACGGGCGTTGGAAAAACCACGACGGTAGCGAAGCTTGCAGCACAATGTGCAATGACTTATGGCTCCGATTCAGTAGAGATTTTGACAACCGATGTTTATCGAATTGCCGCCGTTGAACAAATTAAAACTTTCGGAAAGCTTATGAACATCAACATCCATACAATTAATAGTGAAGCATCCTTATCCGCAGCAATTCGTAGCATGAGCAGCAAGCATTTAATTATTGTCGACACCCCGGGTCTCTGTCTTTATGATCCACGTCTTGAGGGGTTGCTTACTATGCTGCAAGCAAAAGATAAAATAAAGAAATCGCTCGTCCTCGCTGCAAACAATCAAGATTTAGTTCAAGATGAAACGATTAGATATTACCAAAAATACGATATCAATAATTTGATTGTAACTAAAGTGGATGAAGCAACGAGCCTGGGTGCGATCATCAGTAATTTGATTGAAACAAAAATACCGATTTCATATTTTTGTTCAGGGCAAAAAATTCCCGATGATATCGGCTTGGCAACGACAGACTTGATTATTCAGAAAGCTATTGCATTAACAAAGCAGCATGGCATTAACTGCATGGAACAGGAAATTGCTATTGAATACCGCAATACAGTTGCAGAAATCAATGATTAGGCGAGAACGGGGTATATATTATGACAAAGGTTAAGCCGGTGCGGGTTATCGCGATATCGGGCGGGAAAGGCGGTATAGGCAAGACGAATGTCTCAGTTAATTTAAGTATTGCACTTGGCGCATTGGGTCAGAAAGTTTTGTTACTGGATGCTGACTTAGGACTTGCTAATGTGGATGTGTTATTAGGCATCCATCCTAAAAAAACATTGCAAGATGTTATTGAAGGGAAAAGTGATTTACAGGATGTGATTCTTCAAGGCCCACTTGGCATTAAAATTATTCCTTCAGCATCAGGCACCCAAATAATGACGCAATTAAGTGCTAATGAGCACGTTGGATTAATAAATAGTTTTAATGATTTGACAGATGATCTCGATATTCTTGTGATTGACACGGCGGCAGGAATATCAGACAACGTTATTACTTTCATGCGCGCAGCACAAGAGGTTGTGGTGGTGGTGTGCGATGAGCCGGCTTCCATTACCGATGCCTATGCCTTGATGAAAATAATGAGTCGGGAATATGGCGTTAGTAAATTCCATATTTTATCCAATATGGTGACGAATGATAAGCAAGGGCGTGCCTTGTTTTCCAAATTGCTCCGAGCTACCGATCGGTTTTTAGATGTAACCTTAGATCTGCTTGGCTCGATTCCTTATGATGAGAATCTTCGGCAAGCCGTTCAAAAGCAAAAAGCCGTTTTTCAGGCATATCCAAGTTCCCGATCAAGTATTGCCTTTAAAACGCTTGCTCATCGAGTTACGAGCTGGCCAGCTCCGGAAATAAATGGAAAGCATATTACCTTTTTCTTAGAAAGGTTGATAGAACATGCTGAGTAATAGGGAAAATAGCATGGAAAATGGATTGGAAATGTATAATAAAATCAAGTCAACAGAAAAAACCTTGAGTGAAATTGTTGAAAAGCATGCACCCATGGTAAAAAAAATAGCTCATCACCTTATTGGGCGATTGCCTAATACCATATTAGTTGATGATTTAGTGCAAGCTGGAATGATTGGTTTACTAGAAGCCGCAAAAAATTACGATGAGAGTAAAGGGGCAAGCTTTGAGACTTATGCGGGGATTCGGATCCGAGGAATGATGTTAGACGAAGTTCGCAAAGGAGATTGGGTCCCGCGCTCTGTGCATAAAAATTCAAGAATGATTTCAGAAACCATCCGCACATTAGAGCACTCAAAAGGTCGAGATGCAAAAGATGCCGAAGTTGCTGAGGCGCTTCAGATGTCTATTAGTGAATATCATCAAATGTTATTAGATAGCACGGGATCTCGTTTATATGGACTGGATGACTTGCTTGGAGGCGCAGAGGGGTTGTCAAGTCAAGATGGATTTAATGGCGCCCCTAGCGATCCATGTGATGGTGTTCATCGTGAGCGATTAAGAAAGAAGATTTCCGATGAAATTGTAAGTTTACCTGAAAGAGAGCGGTTGGTATTGGCTTTGTATTATGATGAAGAATTGAATCTTAAAGAGATTGGTGACGTGTTAGGTGTTAGCGAATCAAGGATTTGTCAGATCCATAGTCAAGCCATGATTCGTTTACAATCGAGAATGACCACTTGGATAATGGATAAATAGGTAAGGAATTCCATAATGGATTTTCTAACAATATTTGGAATACTTTTAGCATTCATTGCCATAGCAATAGGTCAAACTATTGAAGGTGGTGATTTAAGCCATCTTGTGAATGGTTCAGCATTTTTAATTGTAATTGGAGGGAGTTTTGGTGCTGTTATTTTGCAAACACCAAGCAAAATATTTTTCCGATCACTAAAAATCATTAAGTGGATGGTTTTGCCTCCTAAAAGCAATCTATTAAAAAATGTTAAACGAATTGTTGAGATCAGCACCGTCACGAGAAAAGAAGGTATTTTAAGTATTGAATCGGAAATTCCAAAAGAAAAAGACAGCTTTATTAGGAAAGGACTTGAGTTAATAATTGACGGTAACACGGCATCAGAAGTTCGTTCTGCCTTGATGTTTGAATTACAAAGTGAGCAACATCTTGATATTGAAGCGACAGGTGTTTTTGAAAGTTTAGGTGGCTATAGCCCAACCATTGGCATATTAGGAACTGTGTTGGGGTTAATTCATGTGATGGATAATTTGAGCGATCCAACTGAGCTGGGTGCGGGCATAGCGGTTGCGTTTGTGGCCACTATTTATGGTGTTGGTTTCGCAAATTTAATTTTTTTACCTATAGCACACAAGTTACGTGCTCATGTGGATAGACGTACTCGCACTCGGGAAATGTTTATTGAAGGATTTTCTGCTATTGCAGAAGGCGAGCATCCACGATTAATTGAGAATCGGTTAAGAGGGTTCGTGGGTGAAAAATGATAGTAGGTAAAGGGTCAAAGAGTAATTTGCATAGGTGGTTAGTTTCATATGCTGACTTTATTACCCTATTGTTTGCTGTATTCGTTGTGATGTATGCGGTGACCAATGTAAGCTTAGAAAAATATAAAGCACTGCTCCATGTTCTGGATATTCCTTTTAAAGAAGTTAATAAGCTTGATCCCAGAGACATTGAAAAAAAAATCATGAATGATATTGCGCTTAATGAGCATGCTAAGCATATTGCCAGCAAGATTAACAGCCAAGATCAGCTTGAAGAAGTTATAGATGAGATATTAGATAATTTACGTGGCAAATTTGAAATCAAAATAGGTAATAAAGACAATGAAGATCCGGGTGGCATCAATGTGGATAACAGTAATGAGGCATTGGGCTTTAGTCAAGTGATTGGAACCACACTTGAGACAGTTGAAGAGCGTCGCTCCGAAGACTGGTTGGAAATTGAGATGCGTTCCATTTTCCCAAGTGCTAGTGCGTATCCCCGAGATGCGGCTATGCCTTTGCTGGAATTGATTGCAGATATTTTAAAAAAGCACAATGGCCCTATTTCGGTCGCTGGATACACAGATAATATTCCTATTAAAACCGAAGGTTTTCCTTCTAATTGGGAACTCTCTGCAGCTCGTTCAGCTGCCGTTGTTCGCGTGCTCGAAGAGTATGGGGTTAACTCAGCACGACTAACGGCGGTAGGATACGGGGCATTACACCCAGTTGGAAACAATGAAACGGATGAAGGAAGAAAGAAAAATAGGCGAGTATCTTTAATCATAGCGCTTAATGATGAACTATCAGAAGAGTTGACCGATAGACTGAGGCCCTATACAAGGAGGCATTTATCAAAAACGAATACGATAGAAGATGATCAAATCGCTGTAAATTTAAAAACATTAAGACTGCAACCCGGGGACAATCGAATGCCCGCGGATTTTTTACCAGAAAAACAGAAAAATCAGGAACCAGCAGCACAAAAAGAACCCGCGTTTCGTGACACAACGGCTGGGCAACCCCCTTTGGCGACAGGAGTAAGACAGTGATAGCTGAAACAGCCTACCTGGCTTTAAGTATAGTAAGCTTGATGTTCATCGTCATGCTGGCATTTCGATTGTATCGCTTGCAAAATCAATTGGAGAATAGCAATAAACTCTTGGTAAGGGAGATCCGGGTATTCACCCGAAGCTTGTCAAATGTGAGTAAGCGCATTGCCGAGATGGAAAAGCATTTTTCGGATGTTGCTGTCACTCAAAAAGACATGGTTAAGCTGAATACCGAAACCAACCAAAACGCTTACTATAAACAAGCGACCGAAATGTTGCGGATCGGCGCGAGTCTTGATGAGGTTATAAAAGTTTGTGGGATAACACATGCAGAGGCCGAATTGTTATGCCAACTGCACAAGAAAAAAGCGCCGACAAATCTTGCTGTTTATGAGCGCTGATTTCGCATGGGAACATGAGACGTTTTTTGTATGCTAGCAATTTTTTTGTCAGCGATACAGAGCGGTTCTGTACGACCAAATCCTCCGCCCCAGAAAGAACTCGTATGCCGGCAGAAAATTACATTCGTTTTAACGCGGTGTAACCGAGCCATTGCCTCATTTGGATCTAGGTGTGAAATTTCATGGTTTAATATGTTGTTTAAAAAGTATAAGCGCGTTTTGCAAATCATCGCTTGGGCGGTGCGTGTAAATGTTTTTCCGAGCCAGCTATCCAAGCAAGGTCTTCCATGATGGTCGTTATACATGAGTGTTGGGTTGCAACTAGCCATCATGAGATGAAATAAATGTTCTTCCCATGTTCCAGTAAACTCGGGGTTGGGTGTCGCCGTGAGTATAACTTGCAGCCAAGATAAAGTAATATCGCGTTGTAATATGTTGGGATTGCAATTGCTTCGGTTGGGATTGGATCTTTGAAGATATTGCGCAATGCAATCAGCCAACCCCACCAAGGTTGGAATGCTTTGTAAATTTGCGCGATAAGCCACTTGTGACGGTGTGAGATTTCTAACATTTCCAGGGGTTAGATCGATTTCTGCAAGACAACTATCTTCACAATGAGCCGCAATAACGGCTCGAAATTTTTCATTGAGGTTTTTAAAAAGTGTTTCTTGCTTGCTGTCGCGGGGAGACGCCATCAGGGAATTTTTAAAGGCGTTAAGCATGGCTCGATTTTTGTCCACCAGCCACTGTTGTTCCGGTTTTTCTTCAGAATAAGTATGGATATAATCGCAGGTTGCCTGAATGATTTTGGACAGAGAATGCCCCCAAATAAGTAAGCTCCCACTCCGAGACGGATAGCTCAAAATATCTGTATAGCCGGTAACTGCGTGAAGGTATTTGTTTAAAAAAGTTATCTCGTTAAGAATGGTGGGGGATGCTTTAACAAAATCATCAAGATACATCAGCTCTTTTAAAAAAATGTGATATTCATCGATAGCGATCGGAAGGCGAACTGGTAATTGGATATTGTATAAGCCAGCCGTCATCGCAAGAAATTTATGGGTAAAAAAACCCTTCATTTGAAATTTGCTTTTCAGTGTAAATGCGACCTGTTCCTCGGTTACGTTGAGGCGGGTCGGCTTCTCCTCGAGTATTATTAAAAGTTGAAATAAAAAATGAAATATTAAAAAATCGCAATCGGGAGATGATTCCGCGTTAATGATAACGGAATGCAGCTCTGTGTTCGTGCAACGTTCGGTAAAATTTTTCAGCTGAATAAGCGTCGCAATATTTAATACCCGATTTGTTTCAAATTGCTTGGCGAAGGGGCTGTCTTGTTTGCAAAAGCTTACGAATGGGGTGTGATTGATTAACATAAGATGCGGGTCCGAACTTCACTAACAAGGAGCATTCTATCAGCTATTTTAATTTTTAGCAGCCCCAGCTGTAAATGTTGAGCAGCAACAAGTGGACAGTGATGGAAAAAGTTATGAGGATAGATCTTTTCGATGAGGCGGACACTTGTTGTTCAGCTTGTAGGCAAACGCAATGATAGTCGCAATGCTCACATATAAAAATTCCGGAATTTCTTCACCAAGTGCGAGCTGCGAAAGAATTTTGGTAAGCACCGGGTCTTGATGAATAAGCACATTATGCTGTTTGGCAATTTCTACGATACGCATCGCCCATTCATCCTCACCTTTTGCACGGATGATTGGGGCATTTTCACCATCGTAAGACAAGGCGATGGCGATTTCAGATTGGTCGTTATGCTTTTTCATTGAGTATTGTTCCATCAGGGCTCGGTGGGTTGTTTTTTCTATCAAGATTGCCAATTACACAGTGCACATCTTTTAGTAGAAGTCCCTGTGCTTTAAATGATTGCGTTAGGTGTTCAATGTCTTGGTTGATTTTTTCACGCGTTTCGGGCAAAGCCGTTAAAAAAAATACAGAAATTTGCGACCGCTGACATTTCATGATGACCTGCAAAGGGCCAAGATTGGCTAAATCAAATGCCATCCGGATTGACCATGCGCTTTGCTCTGGATCCTCGATTTCTTTACGGTTTTGTTCTATTTCAATTTGGAATAAATCAATACGCGCTTGCTCTTTAACAGCTAATTCAAATAGCCACAGCGGTATCATTTGATTTTCAGATGACAAAGACGCCAATTGGGTTAACTGGGTTCTTGCTAGGCTGGATTTAACTTGAGCGAGTAATTCAATAATCAGTGCGTCTGCATTTTTTTCCAGGAGCAAGACAGTGGCTTCGACTTGCCCTTGTGCGGTTGGCATGGTTTGTTTCAATGGCGGTGGCGTTTGTGGCAGTCGTATTGGGGAAGTTTTTAACTCCGGGCTTGTCGATTCGTCATGAAATTGTTCAAGTACGTTTTCAAGTTGAATTCGTAGTGCTTTGAAATCTTCTCGTAAGGTTATCTGTTGTTGTAAGGGATCTTGGCAAGAGAACAATTGCTTTTCAAAAAAAGCACCACTTTTTAGCAAGGCTTTTTTTAAGCCATCGGCGGTGGATACGGATTTGCGCGTGGGGAGTTGACGCAAGAGCTTTTGACAGAGCGCAATAATCTCTCTTGGTACAAAATTCATGGATTTAGTATGTTGTGTTTGTGACAAGTATAATAAGTTCGTGAGCAACCACGATGAAGAATTTTGGAAGGGTAATGCTTGTTTCAGAAATTGGCTTATGGAGTTTGGCTGCGATAAATCGGTTAAGATCCTCAACTTAATCGGATCTTGCCGATCAGCCACTAATAATTGCAGCCCTTGACCGGGAGTGAGTTGCAACATACCCGAGTTAACGGTAACAACAACGCCATTGATAGCTAAATGTGTTACGCCAAGTTTTGGTTGCCCGAGCACAATGGCATCAAGACGATTGCCAATTTGTAAAGTTTGCATCAATTGTGGTGTTGGCTTGATTGGATCCAGCAAGCTTTGCAATCGATTGAACAAATTAGGGATCGGTAATGATATTTTCATGTTTTTGCTAACGAGTTACAAATAGTTTTAAAGCCGTTAAACGTTTTAGTATATACTAGCCGTCTTTTCTAATGAAAGGTCGTGATCAGTATTTCACAAATGCAATTAAGTAGGGTAGTACTATGTTAAGCAGTTTCTATCGTGTTCTTGATTTAAGCCATACCTATGCTTGGTCATCGTGGGTGGGACAAATTTTTTCAAACCTTGGCGCCGTCGTAAAAAAACTGTCTTTAGATACCTATTACCCGTCACAGATTGATGAATTAAAAAAAATAATTGATCAATCTGAAATTTTAATTGTGGATATGAGCAAAGAAGAAGAGGCAAACAGTGTGCTCAGCTACACCAGACTAAAATTGGAATTCCCTAAAATCATATTTTGTCATATTGCTGATCGCGAACCGCTTTTTTTTCAAACTCAAGATCGGTATCTAAGCGATAAAATAACACAACAAGTTATTTCTTTACTCTCTCAAGCACTGCAACGGCCGCATAGAAACAAGTGCAGTCAATATATCGATCTAAGAACAATAGATGAGTTTCAGGGTGAAGCAATTAGAGCAAGTGTTAGCCCGCATCCTATACCAGTTTCATCGTCGCAATTGGAATTGTTTGGTTCATCCTCATGGGCATAAATTTAAATCGTGCTGAAGTGGTCGATAAGCAATTTGTTGACTCGGTTCTTGCTGAAAAATTCCCGCCAGCAACGAGTCAAACAACGGTTGCACAAGCGAACTTATCGAGGGATGTTTTTTTATCGCTTTTTGAGTCGCAGATGGCAAGCCGGTTGCTGGATATTATTGCCAGAGCGTTGAAAGAATCCGGTCAGTCCTTTTATACAATAGGAAGCAGCGGGCATGAAGGCAATGCCGCGATTGCCTTGGCTTCGGGTATACAGGATATGTCATTTTTACATTACCGAAGTGCCGCATTTTTTATACAGCGCAGCTTAAAATATAACAATCCCAATATCTTACGCGATTTACTGCGATCTTTTGTTGCTTCAAAACAAGATCCGGCTTCAGGTGGTCGGCATAAAGTATTCGGTTCAAAGGAAATGCTCATCCCACCACAAACTTCGACGATTGCTTCGCATCTTCCTAAAGCCGTTGCCACCGCATTTTCAATTCAACGGGCACGAGAGCTTAATATCGATAGGGTGTTATCGGATGACAGTGTGATAATCTGCAGTTTTGGTGATGCGTCAGTTAATCACAGTACCGCTTTGGGGGCTTTTAACACAGCCGAGTGGATCCGACATGCCCAGTATCCTTTGCCCATTGTTTTTGTTTGTGAAGACAATGGCACGGGCATTTCCGTGCCAACCCCGAAATCTTGGATCGAAACCAAATTTAAACACGCATTGTTTCATTATATCGCTGCCGATGGCTTACATTTACCGAATGTGGTTTGGGCAGCCCATCAAGCGTTCCATTTGGCAAGAAAGAAAAAAATTCCGGTGTTCTTACATATGAAAACCATACGCTTGTTAGGCCATGCCGGGTCCGATGTTGAGTTGCATTATCGTACGGAGCAGGCAATTCGAGCCGATGAGGCTAATGATCCACTATTACATTCTGCGCGAATTTGTGTCGATGAAGCGTGGTTGTCACCGCAAGAAATCATCGACAAATATGAGTCACTGCGAGCCACCATTAAACAATTGGCCGATGAGGTTTTATTCGAACCCAAATTGACAACGGCCGAAGCGGTTATGGCAAGTCTTATTCCTAACCCGTTGCAAAAATCGGTCCCGAGTATTCCCGAAAAAATACAGAGAGAAAAGTTATTTGGCACGCAGTTTAAAATGTTAAATACACCTCGTAATATGTGCCAGCTTATTAATTATGCTTTGACGGATCTCATGCTGCAGTATAAGAATATGGTTATTTTTGGTGAAGATGTTGGTCAAAAAGGCGGAGTTTATCGCGTAACAGCGGATTTACAAGCACGATTTGGCAGGCGGCGTGTGTTTGATACACTTTTAGATGAGCAGACCATTCTCGGTCATGCCATTGGCCTGGCACATAATGGTTTTTTACCAATACCAGAGATACAGTTTTTAGCCTATTATCATAATGCTCAAGATCAAATTCGCGGTGAAGCAGCGACAATGTCATTTTTTTCCAATAAACAATTCACCAATCCCATGGTCGTACGCATAGCGAGCTTAGGTTATCAAAAAGGATTCGGTGGTCATTTTCATAATGACAACTCAACGGCCGCATTAAGAGATTTGCCAGGCGTTATTGTTGCGTGTCCAAGCAACGGTGCCGATGCGGTAAAACTGTTACGAACCTGTGTTCGGTTGGCGTATATTGAGCAGCGCATTGTTTTGTTTTTAGAACCCATTGCTTTGTATATGACCAAAGACTTTCTCGATAAAGGAGATAATCGGTGGTTATGTACCTATCCAGAATTGCATGAGGAAATGGTTTATGGTGAGGTCACACAGCATGGCGCTTCAGATGAACTTGCTATTATTTCTTATGGCAATGGTTGCTATCTGTCGCAACAAGCCGCTGAAATTTTACGGAATGACCATGAAATTTCTGTCGCCGTGATCGATTTGCATTGGTTAGCGCCGCTGCCCTTGGATGCGTTATTACCTAAAATAAAAGATAAAAAATATGTGTTAATCGTGGATGAGGGGCGTTCAAGTGGCAGTGTGAGCGAGGCGTTAATCGCCAATATTTTAGAGCGATTACCTGAGCCTCCTAAAATTGAGCGGATCACCGGTTGCGATAGTTTTATTCCAACGGGAGATTCTTGGCAAACCGTGTTGCCTAACCAGCAAGACATCATCGAGAAAATCCTCCATTCAAAGGTTAATGCCCGCATCAGCTAAGAGGCAGTGACCCGTAATGCAAGAAGCCGCATCCATTGCTAAGAAACTGACGGCATTAGCTATCTCTTCTGGTTCACATAATCGCCGCAGCGGCGATTTTGCAATGGTGGTGGAAACCCACTGCGCTGATCCGGCACCCATTTTTTCATGATGCGTTAAACCACCGAGCACGGAGTTAACGCGGATGTTGTGCTTGCCCCACTCGCAAGCTAACGATTTGGTTAAATTAATCAGGGCAGATTTAAACATACCGTCGATTGAAGCATCCGCGGCATGGAGCACGCCATGGATTGATAAGAGATTAATGATGCTGCTGGGTGTGGGTTTTTGCATATATTGATAGCTGCGTTGGCAAATAACAAAATAATTGACGAGCTGTTTTTGCAATGTTGCTTCTAACTCATCGACGGAATAAGCCAACATGGATTTGCGTGTCGATAGGGAGGTAATATTAACTAAAACATCTATTTGCTGGATGGATGCAAAGGTTTCATCAAAAAAATGAGCAATCGATTTTTTATTGAGTGTTTCAATATAGGTCGTTTGCAGAAAATCTTTTTTTTCCGGTGGCGCCGAGTCGATGAGATACTCTAATCGAGTGTGATCGTTGCCAACGATCCAAAGCGTTGCACCCAAATTTAAAAATGTCTCAACCAGGCTGATACTCACGCCTTGGTTTACCCCAAAAATCAGCGCAAATTTATTTTGTAACCCCCAGGTTTTTGGCATGTTTTTCCCCACTTTCTTTGAGTCGTTGCTTTTGTTGCATTGTAGCAACTATTTTCCTCTTATTCGATTCAAGTCTTTGTCTTTTAAGTCGATATATTCGGCATAGGGCGGAATACGGTGGGGTGATTATGGATAGAGCGATTACTATTATCACAGTACATTCTGAGCTTGCTATGCCTGGTATTGGCGGGGTGCTTACTCCGTCACTAATAGACACCATCTCGCAAGCAACCGGTTTATCTGCCGCGCAAATTTACCATGAGCTTTCTCTGCTCGAAGCAAGAGAGATCATCTCGATTGAGCGCCATACCGTTCATTAAGCCACCCATCACGCAATCAGCTTGTATAATTAATATCCACTTAAGGTTCTGGTGTTAGACTGTGCCCGTCTTTTCAATTTTAACAGGTCGATTTAATTATGTTTATGTATAGTAAAAGTAAAAGAAATCAAAAATGGGGCAAGAAACAAGTCATCAACAACCCAGAAGAAGGGGCAAGTAATCCCACTGATCTAGAGCGGGACCTTTTTAACAAGCTTATGGATTCATTGGATCAGCTTCATAAATCAACAACGCGCGGGAGCGATGGGCATATTTACGAAAATTTTCATGATTCGGTTACCGCTGTTGTCTCCTACCTTAACGACAAAACAAATGAAAGTAAATGGCTTAAGCGCGAGCTGTTGAATTTAGAGGTCACGACGGGAGTCACAACGCTTAACCAGGCTATCTGTAACATTATTCTGAATAACGAACTTAATCCCATGATAAAAGCCAGAGCCTACTTCGATGGCAAGGAATTATTTTCAGCGCTTGGGATCGAGCCAACCGTCAAGATGGCGGATGAAAAAGCAATGGCGGATCAATTGGAAAGGTTTGCTGAGTCAGAGATTGCTCGTTTACCAGGACTCATTAATAGCATATATAATGACAAAATGTTTGACCAAGGGACTGTTTGTTGCACCACATATAAAGAAAACTATCCAAATACCCCAAGCACAGAAAATATCCGTGAATTGACTACCCTTCTTGGAAATTTATTTTATTCTGCCCAGGGGTTGAATAAACTAAAGTCGATACTTGGCGAGGAATATCAAGGCTACGAGAACTTCATCAAAGAAGCTAAAAAAACCATGAATGATCCATCGCTCATGAAAAAATTTAACGCGGTGTATCGGGCAATTGTTTTTTTTGATTACTATGGAAATCAACCCTTGATTCCCGTGTCGGATGAAAAGTGCAAGCTGCGAAGTAAACTTACGCTCTATGGACAGGCCTTATTTCACGCGCGTTACAGCAGTAATTTCATTGAGAATAAGAATTACTTCGACAAGCGGGCAAAGGAGGAGCACCCAGGGATAAGAGGAGGGCTACTAAACCCCTTCATTGATAATCCAAACTACAATGCTGGGAACAATCGGCAGACACTTGGTCTTAATAGTATGTATTTTGATGAGTTTTCTGTGTGTAACCTCCCATGTGCTGCCGCCACGCTCCTGTGTGGGCCTGTCCTTTTGGGATCTTGGGTGGCGGGTTTGTTGTCTTGCGCCATTCCTATATCTATATGTGTCTGCGGCGACAACATGTCGAGCATATGTAATCCTTCTGGGTCTATGTTTAGTAGAGAAATAAATAATAGCTATTTTATTACCAACAAGGGCAAGGCCGAGGTGGAAAAATTACGACCACCAGCGCAGCAAAATATGAACTGATCATTACCCCTTTCCTCGGCGCCGGAAAAGCGCGGGGGACTAGGGGCTGCTCATCCAGCCAACTTCTTTGTAACCTTCCGGCGGGACTGCGCAACTTTCTTATTTTAAATTGTTACCCTTCGTGATTTTCTGAAGCGTGTTTTGGTAATCCCAAGGCAACCAGGCTTTGGGATCACTGGCCACCTCTGCTTGGTGTCTTTGCAATATCGTTAAGTATTCAAACAAGTTTACTTTGGCGCGCATCGCGGTTGCTATAATCGATGTCAGCACATTCGCTACCCCAGCACCATTGACCGTCTTAAAAAAGTGCGCGGTCTTTCGATTGCGGATCATCAACTTCAAAGTCTCTTCCATTCGGTTGTTATCTATCAGTGCACCAGCCACCCGACAAAACTGAGTCAGCTTCTCATAATGGCGTACGAGATATTTAATGGCTTTACCACTGAGGAATGTACGAACAGCTTGCTGAAGTTCGAGGTGTCGATCCAGAAGACAGCCCCGTCTTCGACGCTCCTGAGTTTGTCTTTGGGCGGTATCCGGCCAATATTTCCCAGGAGGTGCCTCATTTCGCCTCAATTCCCGGGAAATCGTGGATTTGGATCGTCCGAGGGCTTTGGCAATCTTCGTTATTGAGGACTGCCTTTCCTCGTAACTTAATTGATGATATCGTTTCATTCGCAACTCCGTTCTGTGTCTGCCTTTTCAACAAACACTCTACGGCGTTGCACTTCATTTTAGAACATGGGGTAGGTCATGATAATTCAATATTGCCAATTGTAGATCCTGTCTATTTGCAGGCCGTGACTGCTGTAAACTATGCGCTGGATTAGTGATAAAGAATGAAAAATTATATCTGGAAAATTTATTAATTGGATTTTTATTTATGCTACAAGCCTGCTCAAAAAATGAAATAGTTTCAATAGTGGATTCAAGGGTGTTATCCATACCAATACAAGAATCGCATGAGCGACTGCTAGATTTACGTGAGCAATCTACTATCTTGTTCGGACCATCACCAGAAATCCCAAATAACTTCGATTATATTAAATTACGTGAATCAGTTTACCTTAAACTGATTGAGGCTCAAAAAACTTTGCCTAATGGATTACAATTTTGTGTGTATGAAGGATATAGAAGCTTGAAGCTACAGCATAAGCTTTTTGATGATAGATATTTGCTACTTAAACAAGAACATCCAGATTGGGATCATGTACAACTTTTTCATGAAATAACAAAACTTGTTTCGCCTGTTACTAATTTAGATGGTTCTCGTAATATCCCTCCTCATTCTACTGGTGCTGCCATTGACATTTACCTCATCGACAACAATAAAAGAATTGTTGATATGGGTATTAAGGTTGCTGATTGGATGCAAGATATAGATGGATCGATTTCAAAAACTGATTCTTCAAAAATTTCGAATATAGCGCGGCAAAATAGGGAGATTATGTCATATTCTTTAACAAAAGCTGGGTTTGTTAATTATCCTGGAGAATATTGGCATTGGTCATATGGTGATAGATATTGGGCCTACCACATTGGGGCGAAAGAAGCTATATATGGTACGGTTGAATGACTGCAGTAAATATCACAATTGATCTTGCGCGCAAACTCATAGCGGAACAATTTCCCGAATACGCTAGCTTAACTATCGTTGATGTTGACAAACAAGGGCATGATAACCGCACCTATAGGCTTGGCGAGCATATGCTTATTCGTATGCCAACAGATGCAGATTACGCTTTAAAAGTTCCAAAAGAGCAAGAGCTGCTGCCTAAGCTCGCAAAATATTTAAGCGTTAGCATTCCGGCGCCTATTAAAATGGGAAAGCCATCGGCAAATTATCCTTATCCATTTTCTATATACAAATGGTTATCTGGAAAAAGTATCAATTTGCTTACATTGATCGATCGTAACTACTCGCGCCCCGCAGAGAAATATTTACAATAATTTGTAAAAAACTCTTGACACGATTTTTGATGTAAAATTTAGCTTTCCTTATATGAATTAGCTCCGACGAAATCTTACAAATATCTTGAAAAACAGAGAGTTTCCGGTTTTGATCCGACATTCCGCACCTGTTTTTAAGAATAAACATCCTCATATGGCGGCCCTAAGCACGAAATACCCATCTGGCTGTTGGCTTTTTTGCGTTGGTTTCCTTTTCATGAGCAGCGCCTCTATGCGCTCTGGCTTTTTCAAAAAAAATGATGCCGTCAAAAAAT
>CAYGNG010000006.1:24275-102853 GCA_964351225.1 uncultured Gammaproteobacteria bacterium | reverse complement strand
TTTCTTGTAATTGTTGCGCTTGGTCATCTATCGTTTGCGTTAACTGGCTCAGCAGTGTTTGCCGCTTTTGTTTAGACTCATCGAGCGAAAGACTCTGTGTGCGATACTTTTCACTCAGTGCCAAGATCGCCTCGCACTCTGATTGAATGTTTTGCTGTACACTCAGTAAGTTTTCCACATTATTTTTTAATTGGTGCAAAACGCTAATTCTTTTTTGATTGATGATTTTAAAATACGACAGTGTCCTATCTACGGTGTCGGGATGATCTTGATTTAAGAGTAATTGGATAAACCCATGTTTCCCCAGCTGATAAGCTGAGCGAATTTGTTTGACTAGCACATAGCGTTGCTGATCAATTTGTTTTTCATACGTTTTTTCTTTTCGATGCAATCGCCCAAGCTTAGTTTCAGCAAAGTGCCTTTGCTCTCTTAACTCAGCCAGCTGTTTCGATAGATACCCTATTTTCACATCGGCATTTTGTAATTCTCGGCTCAAGACGATTGCTTTGCTCCGCTCATCTTCTAACGTTTTTCGCAATGATTTGATTTCTATGTTGATCGTTTTGAGATCATGCTTGCTGTCGCTTATGCCTGTCGCAAAAGCCCATTGGCCACACATCAGCAATGCCAACACCCGTAATTTCATATGTGTCCAATCCCTCACGCAAGATCCAATAGTGATTTTCCGGTCATCTCTGCTGGTTGTGCCAATCCCATTAAATGCAAGATCGTGGGTGCAACATCCGATAAGCTGCCGCCGGCACTGACTTGTTTAACCGCTCTTCCCATATACACAAAGGGCACAGGCTCTCGGGTATGTGCCGTATGCGGTTGGTTCGTTGTCTCATCAAACATTAAATCCGCATTACCGTGATCTGCCGTAATAATCATTTCGCCTTTGACCGTTTGTAATGCTTTTTCAATTCGTGACAAGCACTGATCAATCACCTCTATCGCTTTAACCGTTGCCGAAAAATTACCGGAATGCCCAACCATATCCGCATTTGCAAAATTACAAACTATTAAGTCAAATTTTTGTTCTTGTATCGCTTTTTCAAGGGCTTCTGTCATCACATACGCGCTCATCTCTGGTTGTAAATCATAGGTGGCAACTTTGGGAGAAGGGATGAGCACCCGGGTTTCTTTAGGATAAACCGCTTCAACGCCACCATTAAAAAAGAAAGTAACGTGCGCGTATTTCTCAGTTTCAGCTATGCGCAACTGGGATTTTCCTAACTGCGACAAGTACTCACCAATGCCATTGTGATAAGTCGGCGGCGGATACGCCACGCTGACCGGTAAATGGGTCGCGTATTCTGTTAATGTAACAAATCCACCAAAATCGGGGATTACGGCACGCTTGAATCCGGAGAATTCTGGCAGGACGAGCGCTTGGGTCAACTGTCGAGCTCTATCGGCCCGAAAATTCATAAAAATGACGCCATCCCCAGCTCGAAAATAGATTGGTGGCTTCCCGTGATGAACCCGTGTCGGTTGAACAAATTCATCGGTTTCTCCACGCTGATATGCCTGATCTAATGCTTCAAGACTATTTGCATAGGCATATTCGGCTTGCCCTTGGGTCAGCATGCGGTACACCGGCAAAAGGCGATCCCAACGCTGATCTCTATCCATCGCATAATATCGCCCAGATAAAGAAGCAATTTCACCGCAAGCTAATGACTGCATGACGGATTCTAATTGCGTAATCGCTTGTTCAGCACACTTAGGTGGTGTATCTCGCCCATCGAGAAAAGCATGGACCACGACTTGCGTCACCGCCTGTTCTTTTGCCAAACGCAATAACGCATGGATATGTGACTCGTGGCTGTGGATGCCCCCGGGCGACAGCAGACCCAGCACATGTAAGGTGCGCTTCGTTCTGTTGAGTTGTTGCAGTAACTCTAAAAAAACCGTGTTTTGTGCAAATTGGCCACCCTCAACCTCTCGAGAAATACGGGTGAAATCCTGATAAACCACGCGACCCAAGCCTAAATTCATATGACCAACTTCAGAATTCCCCATTTGAGCGGGGGGCAAGCCAACAGCTAAGCCACTCCCCTGTAACAAGGTATGAGGGCAAGTTTGCCATAAGCGGTCCCAGCACGGTGTGTTTGCACTTGCAATGGCATTGTATTGAGCTTGCTCGCGATAACCGAAACCATCCAAGATAATCAGTGCGATAGGCAACGCTTGCTGCATAGACAATACTCAAATAGAAAAATGTGAAGTGTAGCAGATGGTTCTATAGACTGCTATTTGTTACACTGCCGCTCCACTGATTATGATGGTATCTCAAATATGAATGAATATTTAACATTCGTGGTAAATCACTGGGAATTATGGCTTGCTTTCACCGTGATCCTGGGCACATTAATTGGATTAGAAATACGCATTGCAATGTCTGGGATCCCAAGACTCAGCCCACAACAAGCGACCGATAAAATCAACCGCGAGCACGCCGTTATTATCGATCTCCGGGACAGCGCTGCCTTTGAGAAAGGTCATATCACCGATGCCATTAATATCCCGTTTGAGAAAGCCAAACAAAATATTACCAGTCTTGGGAAATATAAATCCAACCCTCTTATTTTAATCGGCCAGAATGCCCAACAGTCCGTGATAATAGCTAATTTGTTGCGCAAAAACCAATTTGATAATCCATGCATCTTGAAAGATGGAATGGCGGCCTGGCACAATGCCAGCTTACCTGTAATAAAATGAGTATGATGTATGGCTGAAATTATAATATACAGCAAAAAAATATGCCCTTATTGTGACCGAGCCAAACAGCTTCTAACAGAAAAAGGTGCCACTTACCAAGAAATCATGGTTGATGAAGAACCACATCGCTTGCAAGAGATGATGGCGCGCACCAGTCGCCGTACAGTGCCTCAAATTTATATTGGGGATTTCCATGTCGGTGGCTTTGACGATTTAGCTGCGCTATCGCATAGTGGTAAACTAGACGAATTACTCTCCAAATAACCTTGCCAAAAAGGAATAGACTCATGGCCGAAAACCCAAAAAGCAATACCGAGGAACGCGAATTTGCAATTCAGCGCCTTTATCTTAAAGACTTATCGTTTGAAACCCCTGAAGCGCCAACTATTTTCAAAAAACAATGGCAACCCGAGTTGAACTTGGACTTACAAACCACCTCTTCTGTCCTTGAAGAGAATGTCTACGAAGTTATTCTCGCAGCAACCGTTACGGTCGCTTCAGAAACCAAAACCGCTTTCTTAGTCGAAGTAAAATATGCCGGGATCTTTACTATCGCTAAATTTCCTGAAGAGCAATTAGGCGCTTTGCTCGGTAGCGTATGCCCAAGCATCCTATTTCCCTATTTACGTGAGATAGTCTCAGATACCGTCAATCGCGGCAGTTTCCCGCAATTAATTTTAGCACCCGTTAATTTTGATGCGTTATACGCTCAACACGTAGAGCAAGAAAAAGCGAAAAATTCATCCAACGAAGAAAAATGACCACCAACCATGAAAAATTCCGCCAGTCCATGTATAGCAGTACTTGGTGCGGGTTCTTGGGGGACAGCGCTGGCTGTCCTCCTTGCTAAAAAATATAAATTGGTTCGCCTTTGGGGTAATAACCCAAGTCACATTGCCGATATGCAGCAAGCACGCCGCAATTTACGCTATCTGCCACATTGTCAACTCCCCGAATCCCTGGAGCTGCATGAACAACTGGACACCGCGCTAGAGGATGCGACAACGACAGTCATCGCCGTACCCTGTCACGCCTTTCGTTCAATCTGTGAAATGATTGTGCCCTATGTGAAAAAGGCTTCCATTTTGATCTCGGCAACCAAAGGTTTAGAGCCGAATACCGGGCATTTCCTTAGTACCATTGTTCACGATGTTTTTGGCAACCGCGTGATCCCGGCGGTCTTATCCGGTCCTTCTTTTGCAAAAGAAGTCGCCGCACAAAAACCCACCTCCGTTACCTTAGCCTGTGAAAATGAATCCATTGCACTTGAGATCTGTGAGCTATTTAGCAACTCGTATTTTCGGGTTTATCATAATTCTGACTTGATTGGCGTGCAATTAGGTGGTGCCGTAAAAAATGTCATTGCCATCGGTGCTGGCGTTGCCATGGGCTTAAATTATGGCGTCAATGCAAGTGCGGCCCTGATTACCCGCGGATTAGCGGAAATGCTCCGCTTAGGTCGTGCCGTTGGCGGTAACGAACAAACCCTCATTGGGTTAGCAGGACTGGGTGATTTGGTTTTAACCTGCTCAGATATGCAGTCGCGAAACTTTCGGTTTGGTTCACTTATCGGCCGAGGACAACGCATAGAAAAAGCGCTTGCAACCATCGACCAAGTGGTTGAGGGGGTTGCTACCACCGCTGAAATTCATCGCTTAAGCACTGCTCAGAACATCGATATGCCCATTTGCCAACAGGTTTATGAAATATTATTCCACGGCAAATCCGCTGCACAAGCAAGCGAAACCTTAATGACAAGATCACTAAAAACGGAGTATTAAGTGTCAACTAACCATAGCCATTACCCCGCACTCTTCCAACCATTAGACTTAAAACATACCATCCTGAAAAATCGAGTTGTCATGGGATCCATGCATACCGGTCTTGAAGAAGAGAAAAATGGTTTCACCAAACTCGCTGCTTTTTATGCTGAGCGTGCTCAAGGTGGTGTTGCACTCATTGTCACCGGAGGGATAGCTCCCAATTATGCCGGACGATTATCACCATTTGCCGCAAAATTGAGTACGCATCGCGAAGCCCGTAAACACCAGCAAATCACCGATGCCGTTCACAGCGCCGAAGGTAAAATTCTTTTACAAATCTTACATGCGGGCCGTTACGCTTATCATCCTTTGGCGGTCAGTGCCTCAGCCATAAAATCACCTATCAGTCCATTCAAGCCGTGGGCTTTACCCGCGTATTGTGTCAATAAAACCATTGATCATTTTGTCCGTTGCGCCCTATTAGCAAAAGCCGCGGGATACGACGGCGTTGAAATTATGGGATCAGAAGGTTATTTACTAAATCAGTTCATCGTCAACCACACCAATCACCGGCAAGATAGCTTTGGTGGCCACTTTGAAAATCGAATTCGCTTACCCATTACCATTGTGCAGCGAATTCGAGAAGCTTGTGGTAATGATTTTATTATTATGTATCGATTATCCATGCTTGATCTTATCGCTAACGGCAGCAATCTCGACGAAGTGTTAAGCCTTGCCAAACATATCGAAAAAGCTGGCGCTTCCATGATCAATACCGGCATTGGCTGGCATGAGGCGCGGATCCCGACTATCGCCATGATGGTTCCTCGCGGCTTTTTCTCACCCGTTACTCAACTGCTGCGTACACACGTCTCCATTCCCATCATTACCTCTAATCGAATTAATACCCCAGAAGTCGCTGAATCGATTTTACAACACAACTTGGCCGACATGGTATCGATGGCAAGACCGCTGCTTGCTGATCCTGATTTTGTCCTTAAAGCGCAACAAGGTAAAGCTGCCAGCATTAATACCTGCATCGCCTGTAATCAAGCGTGTTTAGACCACATTTTTAAAGGTAAATTAGCCTCTTGTTTGGTAAATCCTAGAGCGTGCCGCGAGCTCGAATTAAATTATCGCCCCACGCAACACCCCAAAAAATTAGCGGTTATCGGAGCAGGCCCCGCGGGACTGGCTTTTGCCATTACCAGCGCTCAGCGTGGGCACCACGTCGTACTCTTTGAAAAATCTGATAAAATAGGTGGTCAACTCAATATCGCCAAACAAATTCCCGGCAAAGAAGAATTTCATGAAACATTACGCTACTTTGATCATCAACTGAAACATTACGCAGTAGCGGTACGGCTCAACCAAACAGCCGATGTTTCTTTGCTTACCCATGAAAATTTTTCTGAAGTTATTTTAGCCACCGGGGTGATCCCCAACGTCCCACACATTCCCGGTATTCACCACCCCAAGGTTCTAACCTATATTGATGTCCTCTTACATAAAAAGCCGGTCGGGAAAAGAGTCGCCATTATCGGTGCCGGTGGCATTGGTATCGATACGGCTATCTACCTGGCAAATGGGCATGAATCATCGAGTTTGCAGCCACAATCCTTCGCCAAAGAATGGGGTATTGACTTATCATTATCCCAACGCGGCGGCCTACAACCTCAAGGCCCCAGTTTCGAAGCATCGCCCCATACCATTTACTTATTACAACGCAAAAATGGTAAAATTGGCGCCGATCTTGGCAAAACCACTGGCTGGATCCATCGCACCACGCTAAAACACAAAAATGTTCACTGTCTCTCTGGTGTCACTTATCAAAAAATCGATGATCAAGGCCTGCATGTTTTAGTCAACAAAACCCCACACATACTGGCCGTTGATAGCATCATCCTCTGCGCCGGACAACAAGCGCTGCGAGAATTGCAACAACCACTGGTCCACCACAAAATTCCAACGCATCTCGTTGGTGGCGCCTCATTGGCCGCAGAGTTAGATGCCAAACGCGCCATTGCGGAATCTTGTGAGTTAGCAAGCAAAATCTAACAAGATATTGCGCTATTCAAGTTCATCCCCCGTCATCTAAAATGTGCTATATTTATACAACAACTCGCGGTCAGCGCTTTTATTGGTAAAAAGATGGTTGGATCCTGTTGGCAATTGTTTTTTCGACTGAAAATACCCACAGACCCTGGTTGTAGCTTTTTTTGCATAAATTAAGAGTTCAATAAATTATGTTAAGAAACAAAACAACCACCAGAGAAGCATCGCTTGATATACGAGAACATGACCGAAATGCCGCTAGCCGAATTACAAGCTTGGTGTGCGGCATTCACTACTCTGCCTGAGGCAACCGCAAACACACTCTGTGAGGAATATCTGCACGCTTGCACCAGAGCACAACACGATCCCTCACAAGCCAATACCGTCTCTTTTCGACTATTTAAGCAAAAAGCGCTGGAGTTGGACGCACAACAAACATCACAACGACCCAAGACAATAAGGGGGGGGGGATATCCTTACTTTTATTCTTCTCCCCAAGACACAAAGCCCGACGGCATCACCACAGAGCGCCGAAACACCCACCCGAGAACTTTTAGAGAATAACACGCTGAATAGTTACCAATCATTAACCGCATATTAATCCATAAGACACCACCAACCGGTATTTTGCCCCCCCGATGAAGTACCGGTTGATTATTTTTTGTTCTTGATTTATTATGGTTCATCTGTTAGAGACCCATAACAATATTAATAGGTTAATGAACCATGTGGTGCAACGACGACTCTACCCTAAATAATCTCTGCTATTTTCAAGCGGCTTCGGGGGCTGGCACTCAATACAGCGCCACCATGACCAATACGCTCAATGTTGCGCGCGCGGCCATTGGCGAACCGGCCTGTTGGGAGCGGCCCACCACCAAGCACAACTGGCAACCCAAAACGTTCATTGTCACCGACTGGTCGCTGGCTGCCCGCGATAAAAAAAAAGCAATTGCGATACTCACATCATTACTTAACTTACACGGAGGCGCGCACCCTCTTTATGTCTGGCAAAAAAATAGGCTTGCTGCGATTGCATCGCCATCGGATCTGGGACAACTCGATCTCGCCAATATTACCCCGATAAGCCGGGTTGCTTTGCAAGAGCAACTGCCAGCCTTAGGTGTCACGTGTGGACCGGATGCCATTGCTGTTCTTGACTACTTCACATTAAGAAAGCTAACTGGCGACACCAACACCTGCGATGAGCTCCACTTAACCGATGTGATAAAAAGCCAGCATCCCAAAGCGGCGCTGTATTCGGTAGTAACCGAACAAAACTTTACTCTAAGACTTTACGATTCCGATTTGGATAAAGGCAAGGCACTTATCGAGCAAGCAAACGCGCTTAACCTTTACATTAAAGATGACCTTTTCCCAACAAACTTATCACCTGCTGTGGTCGGTAAATTAAGTGACCTTTTCCCAAGAAACTTATCACCGGCTGTGATCGGTAAATTAAAAAAAGTCGAGGTTTTGTGCTTAAGAAGGGATTCCGCGGAAAACGCATTGCGTCTTATGTCGCGATGCCCTGCAATCGAAGTATTTCGACTGCAAGCACATTCCGACGAAATACCCGACAGTGCGTTTGTGGTGTTGAAACCCAACTCGCTACTTCAATTAAAAGATATTGTTTTACCTGGAAGCCAATTCTCAACAACGAGTCTCTTTGTTTTATTGCGCGCTGGACCAAATCTAGAAAAAATCAATTTTACAAAAAATCGCCACCTTAGTGCTGGCTTTGAACAACTCCCGGTCAACGCCTTGCCCCGGCTGAAAATCGCAAAACTCGCAAGGACTCAGATTACGGCAGCCGCAGTCAGCGCATTGTTTCGTGCGGGACCGTCATTAGAAAAAGTCGATTTATCCGACTGTTGTCATATCGAGGATGGTTTATCCCAGCTTAAACCTAAGGCATTATTATCACTGATGGAAATTAACTTAACCCAATGTGGTGTTAATGCAAACGCCGTCCATGCTTTATTAGAAGCGGCACCCAATCTCGAAACCATGCTTCTTAACGGTTGTAGAAACCTTGATGATGCGTTTTTATCGCACAAGCCAAAAACCTTACTGCACCTCAAAGTGATTCGCTTTGGCCGAGGTGGTATTGGACCAAAGGCGATCCGTACCTTATTAAAAGCAGCACCACTATTGAAGGAAATCGATCTGGATAATTGCGGAAACCTAGATAACGCCTTAGACCTTCAACCAAACGATTTGGCACAGCTCGAAGCGATCAGCTTGATGGGCAATGATTTTGCCACCGTCTCTATGCAAAAATTATCAACCGCCGCACCCAAGCTGGAAAGCATCTCTCTATGTAATGGCGAAAATATTAATACCGCATTCTCAAGCCTCGAACCAAATGCCTTGTTCCGGCTTAAAGAGATTGACTTGAGCGGCAGTGATGTTAATGCAGACTCAATACTTATCTTATCAAAAGCCGCTCCAAACCTGCAAATACTCGATCTGTCTTCTTGTGAAAACGATCATTATCTGTTATCGAAGCTCGAACCAAATTCATTGCGACAACTTCAAAAAATTATTTTGGAGGACAGTAAGATTAACGCAGACTCAATCCACACCTTGGCAAAAGCCGCACCGAAACTGCAAAAAATGAACCTATGCAACTGTGAGAATCTTGAGAACATACTCTCAGACCTTAAACCAAACGAGTTCCCGCAACTAAGGGAAATCGATGTATATCATGACGATACCATCTCGAGAGACAGCTTAATCTGTTTGCTTTTAAGCGCGCCTTCGCTGGAACAATGCAGGTGGGGGAGCCAAACGCTCTCAAAAAATGAAATTGAAACCGCTCGAAAATGCATTGCTGCTCATGATGATCACGGTCTAGACGTGGTTCTGGGCTTGAGAGAGCCGGATCCCAGCAAGAGCACACAAACCGCTGCTCATCAAGAACCACACCTTGCCTTCTCCAAAATAGAAAAAACCATAATAACGGACAATCAACTCAACCTAAGAACCGAGCCGCTTCCTGCAAAAAAAATATTACATCCCCTCGACGGCTCTTTCTCCCCAGAGATCCACCCTGCTTTCTATCGCAATCGGGTCTATCAAATTGATAACGATAACGCGTGTTTTACCTGGATCGAACCATCACCGGGATCTCGAATAACGATAAGCAATAACCCCGCCGATCCACGATCCGACACCATCACTCTTAAAGCCGATAGCCACTACTATTATGGCTTAGATAAAGTAAAACTAGCACCGAGTGAGACGTATACGGTGACAACAAGAACCATCGCGGATGCAATCCCCCATATCCGTGTTCGTGATGAAAGTGGCCGCTTGCTCTCTGAGAATGAAATATCCATTTTTTATGATCTCATTTATAACCGCACCTGCATCGAAAATCACAGTGACAAACCCATTACTTTTTCGGTTGACTATCTCCTTAAAACCCCGAAAACACCCGAGGACTACAACCTGGGTTTGCACAGCGCCTCATCAATTCCTGGCCTCAGTGAACTCATTGCCACTTGCAGCACTTTTGGTGTGCCTAATTCCGAACAAATGACCACGGCCGCTTCTTTACATGGCACAGCGCTCTTGGATTATTGCTATAAAAATAAAATAGGCGCTTGCCGTCATCGTTGTCAAGTGTTTCTGCATAAACTTTCACAGCTTCAGAAAAAACCCGGTGTTTCAGCTATCATGAATAGTAACGGTGTACACGCTTATATTGAGCTCTTCATAGAAGGGCGGTGGCAAAAAATAAATTTAGGTGGTTATCCTGCAAAGCTAAGCATCACGACTCAAGATTTCTCGACTGTTGATAAAAAAGCCGCTTTTTCAACAACCTTAGAACCAGAGCAAACACATGCGACTTCACCCAAATTGACTTCCTTACGAGCTTTTGCACAACGAGCTTTTGCGGCAAAGTCACCAGCGCGGCCTTATGACAACTGGCCTGACGCCTGCCGTACTATCCTATCCCCAGATAAAAAAAGCACCTCTCCTTATCGCCAAAATCGCTTATTAGTAACCGATAGCAATCAAGCCGGCGCGGTTATTCATGCCCTGCATACGGCAACGTCTGAGTCTGTGTTTTATATCGATAGCCCTGAACAAATGCGTTGTATCCACGCTGCGCTACAATTTGTTTCGGATGAACAGCAAACAGAAACCGATTGGCACGCCATCGTCCAGCGAGAAGCGGATACGGCCTTAAAACAGTGGCTACAACACGCCAAAGATCACCCACAGTCGCGCCCCATCCTGGTAATTAACTGGCATCATTTTAAATCGGAAGAAATCACCAGTATGCATGGCATCGTAGATGGGCTTGGTAGTGAGCGTGGCAAAGTCGATGGCATGATAATACCCAAGAATGTCACCATCGTGAGTATTGCGGGTACGAGTTACTGGGGCCGTGATTTTACCGGGCGTCATAGTAAAACCGTAAAATTAGCGAAAGATATTGAGTTCCCGACTTGGGACAAATCCAATGAGGCCAGCAACGACCCCTTAATCGTCGATCTATCCGATGGCGAGCACGATTGGTTCATGCGGCTAGTCGGCAATTGGCAATTGTGTGAGTCTGGATTTGTGTTTATCCCTGGCCCTCTCATTAACGCCATCTGGCAAAACAGACCAATAAGGCTAGATAATATTCCCAGCACAAACGCAGCATTTGTAGATTTTTGGCAACGGTTACTAAAAGAAAAAAGTCTCACAATTGCTAATAAAACCTTTGCACTCCCTGAGTCATTCAAGTGGTCTTCTGCTCGATCCGATCACTGGCCACAATACCGCCGGGCAATTACCACCATCACGACCGAGGTTACCGACACCATACAAGCAAGCTATCACGTAAACCCCAACACGCTCGGAAATTTTATCGCAAACTATCGGTTAGCAACAGACAATCGCTTACTGTCCGCTCCGGGTTGGTTGCAATCTCATGAAAACCAAGAAATGGATTGCTTATTAACCCATCCACTCAGCCTAGGAGAATGGCAGCGGTTATTAACAACAGCGGTTACCCATAACGTAAAATTAAACTTGTCCGTCGCCCCTGGCGTCACGATCCCCGATCAAATCCATGGCGACTTAGTAATAAAAAAATTCGAAACAGAACAAAAAACCACAGCGCAAGCTTGTCAAGTCTTCATCCCTTCCACCCCTGGCCGAGCATCGCTCGATGCGGTGGTGCGCTCATTGAAAAAACAATACCCCGACGCGTTGCTCGTCGAGATAACCGATGTCGATGCTTCACACCTGTTGTACCGCTTATCCCTCCTACCAGAACAATCGCAAAATGGCTTGCTTGTTGCCGCAGAAACCAGCGATATCCTATCCCGACTTTTACGTGATGAACCACCCAATTCAGTCATCCTCAAAGGTGAGCTCTCGCCCCAGCTCGCGCAAGCATTAAGCCATTTACTGGCACAAGGGCGTTTTTGGCAAAATGGCCAATGGCATAACATTCATGGCCGCTTATTCCTTATCTCTCCGGATGGTGAACACTTAAATTTCTTGCCCGCATCCTGTAAAAAGGTAGTGCGCCCCCTTGATGAACCAATGGACGCGAAGCCAGCGGCAACGATAACCACGACAACAACCGCTAAACCAGAAAACTTCATGCAGCAACGCTTGGATCGCCTCTACCAAACGCTCGCGCAAAGCCCCAGTGGCATGCTTTTTATTCACGGCCCGACTGCTGCTGGTAAAAGCACTTTCATGCGAAAAGTCGTACCCGAAGACAATCAATTTGACGTCATTGAATATCATGCTGGGGATAACCAAGCTCTCATCGAATGGGTAACGGCATCCTCAAAACCACGCATATTATTTGTCGATGAAGCCAATGTGGCTGCACTCCATCAACTAGCACCCTTTTACGATTTTGAACACGGCACCATCCTTATCGGCAGCAAAATATACACCATCCCCACGGGTCATAAAATCGTTTTCGCTGGCAACCCAACGAGTTACAGCAATAACCGCACCGAACATCCTTTGTTTGCCAAAGCCACGCCTCTGTCATTTGACGCCTTACCAAATGCTTTCTTGCAAACACAAATTTTAGATCCACTCAGGCCAAAGCACCTGGCAGTAGAAAAATGGCTCGCGATTTGCAAACTGTTTTTAGGCGTCAAAGATAGGCTCTCGCAATTTGCACCAGACATTTTTTTAACGGCTCGAGAATTAACAACCATGGCGCACTCGGTGTCAGACAATACCACTATCGAGCAAGCAAAAAAAATTGCCTGGGATTACAGTCATCATTTATTATCACCATCCAGACAACAGTTACTGAAGGCTTATTTGCAAATTCCTGATCCTGACCAGCATGAATTGTCTGAGGCAACCAACAAAAAACTGATCAACCTAGGCCATTATATCGGACCGTCTCGCACCTCGTTGCACCACTCAATTAGCCGGTTATTACAAACCCGCGCGTTAAAAATAAAAAACCACCGCGTCGCCCCTGGTATAGCCGGCATGATGTTAACAGGCGCCCCGGGGGTCGGTAAGTCCAGTTTTATCACCACCGTACTCAAAGCACAAGGATTCCGCGAGGGCAGCTATCAAAACCTCCTATCACCATCTCCTAACCCTAACCCTAACCGTTACTATTATCTGCAGCCTGAGTTATCACTCGCACAGAAGCAACAGGCAATCGAGATAGCCTGCTTACACGGCTTGGTTTTAATTATCGATGAATTAGATACCTTAGAGCCCGAAACCCTGTTAAATCGATACTTAGGTGGCGCTCAAGAAAAAAATACCGCACCAGTACATCCGGGAACATTAATTTTGGGCACCGGCAATGGTGCCGGGTTTCAGGGACGCTCCGAGCCGAGCCTCGCACTGAAGCATCGCTTGATATACGAGAACATGACCGAAATGCCGCTAGCCGAATTACAAGCTTGGTGTGCGGCATTCACTACTCTGCCTGAGGCAACCGCAAACACACTCTGTGAGGAATATCTGCACGCTTGCACCAGAGCACAACACGATCCCTCACAAGCCAATACCGTCTCTTTTCGACTATTTAAGCAAAAAGCGCTGGAGTTGGACGCACAACAACAGCCCGCATTACGCTCGCCACCACGCCAAGCCGTGGCGCACGCCCCCATCACCACGCGTGGTTACCCGCATTTTACCTTCGCAACTTCAGGCGAGCAAAAGCAAACTACGAATAACCGACATGCGCCACACCCAGATCGGCCCCCCCCTATATTTCGAACATAACGCGCAGCATGGCAATGGTGCTGTTTTGTTGAGTTGCCGAGTTTTTTGGGCGAACAAATTGCACATCCGGCTGCAGCTGTAAATACTCATTAACCGCAACTAAATACGTCATCTCATAGATTTTTTCATCTTCGGCCAATGTCATGCCACTTGCGACTCGCGCATCCTGACTAACCTTCGCTGAAGTCATTGCAAGACCCAAGACATCCTCTGATCGGCTGGCAAATGGCCCAGTAAAATTCAGCCCTAACCCAATGGCGTGACTGAAAATATCGACTTTATGATTTGCTTGGCCATAGCGCAGAAAGCCATTCACGCCACGCAGCGATTGCTCATCAAAACGATAAATGGGAATATCAAATAAAGCATACCCCCCCTTCTCATGGTAAAGCACTGGATTGCCGTTAACATCGACATCTAAAGTGGCATCTGATAGGCGGGTATAATACCAAGCCCCTAGTGCGAATTTCGCTTTGGCGTTATCGGCACCATAATAAAAACCAACTTCATTCACGACTAAGGCGCCATCATCACGAGACAGGGTAATATGTGTTCCATAGGAATTATTCAGATCCCCCGGAACACCGTCTAATATCCCACTTAACCAATAAAAGGCGTCATTTGGCTTCACTTGCAAGCGGACACCCAAGCCTGGAAGTGGAAACGTATCCGGACCATTTAGCCCGGATGAGGCAAATTCACTGCCAAGCCCCATGGCCGGATTAATAAAGACCAGGGAGGAATCCGTTATATAAAACTCGCTGTTAATATCATAAAGCCCCGCTAGAATCGAAACTTTATCACCCCAAAAAACTTGCTGCATCCACGCTTGGTATAGCATCGTGGTATTAACCGTCGATTGAATGCTGTCTATCCCTTGTAGCGTGCCTAACGTATTGTTTGGTTTACCGCCGTGGGTATTTAATACGTTTAAAAAAATCGTATTCCCTGGGATCTGTAATAACTTGTCGTTATGGAGTGTTAAATTGAAATAGAGCGCGCCCAAATAAGTATGCTCACGAAATGAGGACGATAAACCATTAACCCAATCACCGGTATACTGCCAACCATACTCAATGGCTTTGCTATCTTCTTGAGGCTCACCCGCTGTCGCGTAACCAGTAGCAAATAATGCCGCCAGGGGAAAAAGACCCAAACACAACAACCGTTTTAATTGCATAAAATGCCTCCGGAAAAAGCTAGAAATCCAGTCCCTATTCTCTCTCTTAAGCGCCCAGGCTAAGGCTTTGCCTTGCCCGGCGTCAAAACCCATAAAAACAACCCACGCCTTAAGCGATGGGGAAAAACCGAAGTACCGCTTCCGCTTTCTTTGCTGAATCGTTGCAAAATCTATTTTCTCTTCATTGCCATTAAGTGCTGCACCACCGCGGTAGAGTATAAAGTAAATCGTCTCATTACATTTTGCCGTCTCAACACAAGCAACGCCAGCAACTCTTTTGTTTTTAATCCCTTTTGTCAAAAGGCGGAAATGTTTTAATCCAAAAGGCCTAATTTTTAGTCATATTTCTTCCACTGCCGCTTTGCTTTATACTGCGTTCTAATAACGCAATTCGAGTCTCAATCATGAAAAAAATACCATCATTAATATGGCCTCTCTTGTCTATCCTGTCCTTACCGATTACGGCTTACGCCGCCGAGTTGCAAACATTCCATCACAGCCCGGCGACACCAATTTTACAAAAATTTGCCATCGCGCATCCTGGCCTGAGAGCCAATGGGGTCATACAAAAAACCGCTCTACGCGGCACTCAAAACAGTTTACAAGCGGAGGGTTCCCCTCATACCGATAAGCAAACGCAACAAACCCATCAACGGTATCAGCAATTATACTATGGTGTTCCTGTCTTAGGTGCCATCGTTGTTACTCACAGCAAAAACAACCATTCTTGGGTAAATGGTAACATTATAGACAACATTCACCTCTCTTATCAGCAACTTCGAACGCTGCAGCAACCTGCGCAAGCCAATCAAGCTTTGCAAAAAGCCATTACCACATTCCGTCAATCCACCCCGACGGTCACCTGGTGCTATCAGCATGAGCAAGCAACTTTGCAAATCGTGATGCAACAAAACCAAGCCATCCCAGTCTATCATGTGCAATTTTATGCGGCAGCAGACAAATCCAAACCTCAATTGATCCATATGATCATCGATGCAAATGACCAAACAACCATTTATAAACAATGGAATGATATGCCGTATTACCATTACGATACCCACACCTATGAGGATATTGGCCTTGGTGGCAATCAAAACACGGGACCTTACCACTACGGTCAAGCGGAGATCCCTAAGCTCGTGGTTAAGCAAATTTTACAAACTTGTATCATGGAGAATCCCCATGTCAAATTAGTCAATTTATTTGGTCATGCTGGGCAAGATTATTACGGAACAAATCATTACGTCACCCCTTTTCATTATCGCTGTGGTGATCCCTATAAAGATTTCTCTCCCAATAGAGGCGCATTCTCTCCGGCCGATGACGCTTATTTTTTTGGCACTGTTGTTTATGACATGTACCAGCAATGGTATGACACCACGGTACTGCCTTATCAATTAATTGTGCGTATTCATCGCCATGATCCCGATGATGAAAACTCCAATGACTTTGACAACGCTTTTTGGAACCCTTATGGCAAAACCATGAATTTCGGGGATGGCGATCCGGTCATGATGTATCCTCTAATTTCATTGGAAATCATGGGGCATGAAGTGAGTCATGGCTTTACCGAGGAACACGCCAATATGGCATACCACGATCAATCGGGCTCACTCAATGAATCATTCTCCGATATGGCCGGTATTGCAGCGAATCAATATCTGTTAACAACCAATCCCAGTTTATACCATGCCCACTACCAACGAGACGACATCGAGTGGGCAACGGGCCGCAATATCATGCGCAACTTCAAACCTTTTCGTTTTTTTGATCACCCAGCGCGAGATGGTCTATCCGCTGAATGCTTTGAACCGGTAGCTGGCTGTAAAATCAATTACGCCGAACTGCAATCTTTCATTCATAAATTGGATTATCCCGATATGGTTAAACAAATGATCCTCGTTCATTCAGGAAGTGGTATCTTCAATAAAGCATTTTTCGAATTAGCGCATGAGCCCACATGGAATATTAAAAAAGCATTTGAGGTCATGTTGGTGGCGAATCGAGATGGTTATTGGACCCCTGGTAGTTTCTATCAACAAAATTATTTTAATGATTCGGCTTGTGGTGTGGTAAACGCTGCGAATGCGTTGCATTACCCTACTGCACCAGTATTGGATGCCTTTCACAAGGTTGGCCTTTTATTAAAGACCAATTGTAGTGTATAATGCGGCGTGGTTCGTTGGATTTGAGGAGATTGTCATGTCGTTTACTCCCAATCAAGTCATTTATTTATTAAAAAAATACAAAATCTTGCTAAAATTTTACCTTGAACTGACCAATGAGAATGCCGAGCTTGCCCACCTCATTGCACAACTGAGGGAGGCGCTTGCCAATCAATATAATGAATTTGCACTGCAATTCGGCTTATCGGATCCAACGCGAGAGTACATTCGTGATATCCAAGCCCGCTATGCGAAATTACCGAAAACACCTTTTTTCAATCATCTGAAAACGGTTGAAGCCGATCTCGAGGAGTACTATCTTTTTGTCAAAGAGCGCCAATTCACCCTTGAAAATATGGAGGAAAAGGTTAAAAACTTCTATTATATGCTGGTCGCTTTACAATATCCGAGCTATAAGCCCCATGACAATATGGATAAGCAACAGCGCCCGATCCAAACCTTAGAAAATCAAATCATCACAGCAAAAGTGGCGAACCAAGAAGCCTTGAAAAAAATTCACCACCATATCTCGACTATTGTCCAGCAGCAACCCCACTTATTAACAGCGCATAATCTCCACCTGACACCAACATTACGCGCGACAACCCAGCAAATAGAGCACATCCTAACGTTAATCATTAATTTAAGCGCTCACATTGTCAAAAGCTGGGAGTTGAATTTAAAACAGTTACAAACCCTGCGCGATGAAGCAAAGCATAATACCCCAGAACCAGAACCCAAACCTGAGCTTGAACTCGCCCCGGAACAACAAACGCATCATCTCCACATACCCAGGCCAACTTTATCGCCATGGCATGTGAATTTTTTTGAACACCACTAACGCTCCAGTTTGAAATAAAGTTACGCTTCCTGTCTGCTATTTAATCATAAAGCGGTATCGTAGTACGCAATTAAAAAATTACTGTTACCATTAGGATCTGTTTACAATTACTTTTTGGGGCTGCAAATGCCGCTCTCTTTGTCTCAATCATCGTTTGATCTCGTCAAATAGGAGTCACTATTCTCCTCGCTCAAACGATGATTGAGACAAATTATCGACATTTTCGCTCCGAAAAAGCAATTGTAAACAGATCCTATCGTTACGAATTTAACTGCCATTACAAAGAAAGGATATTTTAGTGATAGTAACTCAAGTCCCCAATGACGAGAAAGCAAGCTCTGATGTCAAAACCGAGGTTACACAACTCCTTGCTGAATGCAATCAATTGCATGCGCGCTTGAAAAACATCCTGTCCAACGCAGGCAATAAAATAGTTCTCGCGTTATCACGCCAATCATCCACACGCTGTGCGCAAGCAACGCTAGATAATACCGAATTAAGTCGCTTTCTCGAGCAAACCAAAAATAAACGCTCGGCCTATGAAAACCAAGTCGAATTATACCTTGATAGTTTAGCTGAAAACATATCAGGCCCTGACTTAGATAGCATCTTGGCATTAACGCTACCCGTTGCCGATACTTTCAAAATTCAATCCGCTGATTGCAATGAACTGGAAACATGCTTAAAGCATCCTGCGACCGTATTTGGCACACATTTTCGACGCAAAGGTGGTTTGGTGATAGAGCGATATTCGTTAGAGCCATTGGCGTTGACCTTATGCAAAATACTTATTTTCCGTCGCGTATTAACGGAGTTAAAAAACGGCAATAACGCCGTTAACACCCCTCTGTCGGCTTATCTGCCCGCCAAGTTGCAACTGCTCGTTGCGGCTACCAACGCATTTGAGAGAGACATCAATACACCTTTATCGTCTCCCGATACCTTTCCAGAAATAAATCCCGATAATTTAATACCTATTATGGCGAGTAACGACGACAATGATGCGATCAACACCCCTCAAACCTTATTTGAAGCATTCACCAGCCACGACCCCACCTATCAAGAAGACAATCCCTTTGGTTTTGTTTTTCCTATAGATAAAACAAATTTTGATAGGTTATGGTTGTTCTTTTGGGAGCCCAGCAATCGTATTGATCCTTTTTTTGGGATATTGCATAAATCCCCTTTTAGGCCCAAAGCGAATATCCAGCTGTCTCTTTACAATCGTTTTTTATATTTTGTATTTGGTGCTGATGGCATGAAATACATTCGAGACTATACTCGATTCATGGGGTTTAATTTTATTATTCTTATTATCGGATTGCGTGAGTTTGGACTAAGTTGGCGTTACCGATTAGATCACAGTTTTTTGTTTTTATTTTTTATTTATAATATCCTCCATGTCATTTTATTTGATATCCCTTCTCTCTCGGTTAAGACCATCTTATCACTACCCTTTCGAACAATTCGAAGCATAGCCAATCATCTTGGGTTCACTGAAAACGCTTGCGAGCGAATCACGAATGTCACGTATGCTATCGAGCTATTTATGCTTGGCATTTTTTATCTTGCTGTCCGCGTGCCCTTATGGCTCGCGACTATCAACTATAGAGTACTTGCCGCTATTATTAGTTCTATTGCACTGCCAATCCTATTATATCCCATTTTTATCCTCTCCTACCCGGTATACCAGGTGATAAGCTACTTGTTTACGCGCAACTCAAATTTTACAGAAAACCAAAGCGCTAATATCTCTTTTTACAGAAACCTTTTTAGCTTACGAAATGCGGCACAAGCCAGTCCGTCAAAACACATTACATTTCGGGGCACAATCATTTCTTTCAATGAAATTGAAAGCACCATGAACCAAGCTCGCGTTAATACCCTACAAGATTTACCAGCGTGGACCAAGCTCTTACAAACAAGCGACAATACAGACAGTATAAAAAAAGATATCCAACCGGCATTGCCGCATCCGGTACCTCAAGTAAAATCATTGCTATCCACGACCGGCTCTGCTTCCCTATTCGGGAAAAAAACCACAATCACGCAACAACCCGAAAACGACACAAAATTAGAAAGTTCGTCCCTCTTAACGCACAACTAATACGCATGGTGATGCGCAGCTTTATAATAAACACTCTGCACAAAGCGACCATTTTTTGTCTTGTGCAATTGGATGATAACATCCACCACCGCGTGAATTTCTTGGTGGATATCGTCATCGCTCATGGCCGGAACATTATTTTGCTTATACAATTGTGTCATGCGCATCAATGCCACCTGTGGATCACTGGCATGAATGGAAGTCACCGATCCACTATGACCCGTCGCACAGGCGCCAATAAAATCTACTATTTCTTTGCCGCGGATCTCTCCTATAATTATCCTATCTGGGCGCAACCGCAAACAACATTGTACTAACTCTTGCATTGAAACCTTAGCCAATCCCTGATCACCCTTGCTGCAGATCAATCGCACATGGTTAGGATGTGAAATAATAATCTCGCGCGTATCCTCTAATAAAATCATACGCTCCGACAAGGGTATTTGCTGCAAGCAGGCATTCAAAAAGGTTGTTTTACCACTGGATGTTCCACCTGAAATAACAATATTTTTTTTTAACGCGATAGCCAAGCAAAGAAAATCATGCCATGCCTGTTGCTGATAGTAGCCAAACAACCGCTGCTCGGCCTCCTCGCGACTGCAACTAAGGCGCTCACTGAGATCACACACGGTTGCATATCGATAAAAATCTGTTTTTGCATAGTGCGCTAAGCAAATCGAGTGAAGAACTTGCCTACGGATCGCGAAAATTGGGTATTGAGAAACGGGAGGTAATACAATTTGAATTCTGGCGTTATCTGGTAAATTTGCCGATAATAATGGTTTTTCTGCATTCAATTCTTGTTGATTTTCATTGGCTATCAACTGAAATAATCGCCATAACCTTTGTGAATTAAACTCCGGAAGCAAGATCCGCTCAAACTGCTGTGCTCGTTCTACATAAATCTCACCGGGTTGATTTAACACAATTTCTGAGACCGTGGGATCTTGAAACCACGGCTCTAATGGCGCTAATAATCCCGCCGCGTGCGGTTGGTAAATCGCCCTCATGAATCAATCTTCACCCTAACGTTGTAAAAGCTCAAGTCCTTCGCCACAAATACTTTGATAGCGGTTCCTTGATGGATATGTAACGTAGGCTTGATTGGCAACGACTCTTGCAGAGATTGCTGTGCTGATTGTTGAAAAGACTCGGCCAAGGCATTGCGATATTGTGCCAGTGAATTGTATTGATCGTCACCACTTACTCCAGCAGTTGCAGAACCGGCACCCAGCAATGAGAGTAATGCCGCTTCACCAAAACGCGCCATGAAGTGGTTATCCACTTGATCAGCACCCATCCCCACCCGTCCCAAATCATCGGCACTGGCACTGTCAAGTCTGACGCTGATGCCATTGGGGAGAATAATCCGATTCCAAATAATCAATAACCTATTTTGACTTTGTGCAACTGCTGCAGAATATTGGCCTATCAAACGACTACCTTTGGGGATCATGATCCGTCTCCCGATATAAGCATAGACCGGTGCCGAAACGATTGCTCGAGTCATCCCCGGCAATTCTGAATTAACTGCAGTTTCTAAAATGGCTGGGATCAACTCTCCTGCAACCAAAGTGTATTCTGGATGGTTAATTTTTTCAGCTGAGACATCCATCATTTCTTTGTTTGCGTTTTTATCCGATGAAGCAGCATACATTCGCGTGGGTGCATTCAGTCTTGCTAAATAGGTTTTATCGATTTTCTTATCGAATCTCGAGGCCATTTTGGTTTTTTTCATATTCGATGCATTATCTAATTTAGTTGGCACTTGTAAATAAGCCAGATTATTTTTCAGTGCCAAACGATAATTTTCACTACCCGTCCATTTAGGAGATTCTGCGTTTGCAGCTGATGAAACCGTTGATTGCGCTGGGATTAAAAGAAATCCAATCACGATGAGGATGGCGAAAAAAATCCAAAACAATACCATATGGATCGGTATCGGGCTTTTTTTAATTTTAACCCACTGTTGGATAACCCTATTCACTTATCAACCTCTCTCACGTGCGATTTCTCGGATCAGGGGCTGATTAAAAATGCTGGCAACATGCGACTGCCCCTGTCGCAAGCTAAACTGTGGTGCAGTTTGTTTAATGACGACATATTTTCCTTGCCGACGAAAATTAACGACCGCCTCTTTCCCTTCGGCATTATCCACCACGAAAATAGCCGGAAGGAATTGATTATCACGAAATTGCATATAGGTAAATTTACCATCATCATAAACACGCACAGGAAGTAGTGCTTTATCGCCACTGTAACTATAATTCCAATTATGATGGTCCGATCTTGATAGTATTGGGCGAGCGCTACTGTATTGTGGATAATGAAAGCGAATAGCATACGTGTTGTCATCGGCCTTATCGTTATCTTGACTTTCTAATTGAAAATAATAAACACGCTGATCGGTGACCACTGTCATATTGGTATGAGATCCGACCAAGGTTGGCTTTAAAAATATCATATTCGGCATCTGTTCTTGTACACTGGCAGTCCATGCTGCCAAATCGCCATTTTGAATGTTTCGAATAACTTCCTCTTTGCTAAAAACGATTTGTAACGTAGTAAAAATGGCAACACGCACTAAAACAACTTCGTTCTCATGATACGATATTATCTTAATGCGATTATCCATAGCCGACGCAACATGACATAGAAGATAAAGCGCCCCAAATAAAACCATGCTGCTTTTCCTCATGTTGCTTCCTCGGCTTTTTGAATATTTCTCTGCGTCACCGTATAACGGGTTACCACAAACCCATCCCAATTTTGCCAACGAATTTCTGGATCTTTTGGAACACCAAGATAGTCCCATGACAGCAACGCGGTGAATGCTTGTGATTTTTGTGAAGCTGAGTCTTGAACACGATCCGTGATCGTGAAATTAACTTCGGCTAAATTTATAGATTGTTGCGTATGCTGATTTATTTTGAGGTTTTTCTCTTTCGAGTCGAGAAAGACGATGCTATCGATATGCACCGTTCGATAGCCATTTTTCCCTAATACTTTTATTGGTGCTAACCGATTATTGGCTGATTGCTCTGTGATATATTCTTGTGCGACCACTGGAGAGGATAATAAATTAACAAGGGCATATTGCTGTCGATATGAAGTTGGATCATAACTCTCACGATGAACCAGATAACGAATGAGTTCACTCTCTGTTTGAGCCATATCTTCTGGCTTATAGGGTTGTTTAAAAGGTTGCACGGTTACCCGACCATCTTGATAATGCTCAATAAGTAATGGCTCTAAATGCTGTAATGGGATCAAGCCATTGATAGCAAGACTCAACAAAGTAGCCAACCCCAGCACAAAATAAAAAGCGACTTTATAGCGATCACGGGAAATAATAGCGTTAGTGTAAATATCATCTGCCCAGCTCTTTGCACAAGTAAAATAGTCTTCACTTTGAAAACGCATGCGAAATCATCCCTCCAATGTTAGGCGCCCACGATGAGGTCGCAGATAGTGTTGATATGGTGCCCCCTATGTTTTGTGACAGCTGTGCCGCTTTCAAAACAACCCCAACTCCAATAAAACCAATTATCATCACTGGAACAAAACCAACTAATGAAATATGAATCGCTCGCTCAGCATATATTCCGGCAATTGCCCATTGCGCAACCGATAAGTTCAATGATACGACACTGGCAATAAAGATCATTAAAAAGGCAAATCCCACGCAGGCTCCAATCCAGCGGTCAAAGAAACCATGCGTCACTCTAAATAGGGTGAAGGCAACAAAAAGAGGGGCAAGAGCAAATAAAATTGCCAACATGATTTTCGCTAAAATTAATTCAAAAATAGCAATGAGAATTAAAGCATAGCCAAAACCCCATATGATAACGGCGGTAAAACACGGGCCAAGATTGCGCCAAGAACCCATATCCCAAATCCAAACACCAATTTTAGTAAATTCGATCAAAACCGATTGCATGGCACCATTAATGCCACTACCTGAAAAATGTGGAATAGGAATGGGTGTTGCCGTCACCAAGATATTTCCTAACTGACCAGCCCCGAGGCTAATAAAATTAACCACATAATAACTAAACCATCCCCAACTCATGGCAGCACTATAAATAAGAGCAAGCTTGCTCGCTGATTTTAATAATGCTCTCATGCTAAGCTCAATCCAACCTTGCGAGATACTCAACCCCAGAAGGATAATGTACAGGGTGCTTGCTAATCCTAATGGTAATTTTAGATAATGTGCAAACGCTGAGTAGGCATTAAATACATAATTTGCAAGCAATAAATCGATCTCAGTAAAAAGCATTTCAACAATGGTTGCATAGCTTGGGGCCATCATACCGTATCCCCTGGTGTATCCGTGTCAGTTGCTAAATTATTTATTGGGAACTGCGTGCATTCAGAACCAAAATGCGGGCACGGAGTAAGCAGTGTTGGATCTGAACATGCGGCAAGAGATAAGATAAATAAAACTATGAAAAATATACGCATCGCTACTCTCATGATTTAGGAAGGGTATTAAACTGCGCGCCGGCCGTTTGACTTGCTATGGTATCGGCTTGCGCTTGTGCTAATTGCTGATCTAATAATGTCTGCATTCGCAACTCTTGTATTTGGAGATAAGCCACCTCTGCAATTAATCGCGAATTCAAATCCATGGCGGCTTTGGTATTAGGGGCTTGTTCAATTTGCTCTGACAAATGATGAATGGTTTTTAGATGCGACTGGATGTTATCAAATGAATACGTCGCATTGACCATAACCGCTCGATTAAGCGCGATATCTTGTTGATACACTCGCGCTTGTGCTCGATCGGATCCTTTCACAAAATCCGCTGGTGACACGTGTGGGTAATTATCTTGGTATTGCCTTAATAATTCTTGATATCTTACTGAATTCCCCCCGGACAACCCATGTAAAGTATCCGACCATGTTTTAGGAGCCCAATCATAATTCCCTACTTGATTCAGCAGATCACCAAAACCATAATGGCCTTCAGAGTTATTGACTAATTGGTTTGCTCTTTCTAATTGCTGTTTGGCATTTTCAAACGTGGTCTGTAGTAACTGATACTGACTCTTTAATTGATTATAGCTCTTAATAAGATTGGTAATGGCAGCAACGTCCATAACGGGGATCACGGCAAAACCAAACTCGGGCATTAAACTACATACCCATAATAATCCAATGGCACTAACCCACCTCAAATTTGTCACTTGTCACACTCCTTGTTAATAAAAATAGGCAACCAATCATTTGGATCATCACCTACCGCTCTGCGAATACGCTCTAACGCTTGTACCGACGCTTGTGTTCCTGACATCACTCGCAATAGTGCTCTTAAATGGCTTAAATTTAATTTTGCTAATGCTGAAACATGTCCTTGCTTATAGAGAAATAACCGTGATTGGGGTTCATTGTCTCGAATACAATTATATTCCGCCTGGGTCAAATTGAATCCTTCAATATAATGTATGGCTTTGGCTTGTGGATTAGGGAAATATATATTTGTGGCACAGTTATCTAAAATGGTATGACTGATGGCCGAATCCACCACGCTCTTGGGTGACTGCGTTGCAAATATGATATGGCAATTGAGCTTTCTTAAAGTTGGTAACCATTTTTTTAATTTATCTTGCCAATAAGGATTATCTAAGTATTGCCATGCTTCATCTAGAAATACGGATAGCAATTGCCCCGATTTAGTTAACATAAGCTCCAATCGGTGAAATAAATACATTAACACTGGCGTTAAAACATAAGCAGGTTCATTATCTAAAAAATAAGTCAGATCAAATCCCATTTTGGTTTGCATGGTAAGCCTATCTTCATCATTATCAAATAAATATGCATATTCTCCTTCTGGATGATTACTATCAGCGCGCAACCACCGCATCAATCTTGGCCAGTGCTTGAAGTGAATGGGTAAAATTTTTGTGGCATTACTTAAGTTACGATACTCTGGTGCTAACTCTTCAAATGCGTACTCAATACATTGTTCGAGGCTTAGCAAATCATTTTCATCTAGCGCCGTATCGAGCTCTTGATATAGCAATTGCTGTAACCACGCCTTACAAAATTTACGATTAAGTGGCGTATCATTTAATTGCAAAGGATTAAAGTGAACATCTAATTTATGAGCAGGAGACAATACTGTGTAATACCCGCGACTAGCGCGTATATAAATTTCAGCCCCACGATTTCTGTCAAAGAAAATACTATTGCCGCCATAGCGATTAAGCTGTGCATCTAAAAAACACATCATGACAGTTTTGCCGGAACCATTGCCACCGATTAAAGTTGTATGACCCGCACTCGGATTATCTTTTGGACCTCTGGCGTGAAGATTAAGCCACAATGGCGTTTTGGCTGGTGTTTCAACCAGTGTCACCGCCCCACCTAAATAATTTTGATCTTTAAAACCACATTGATAATTATGCAAAGGGAAAAAATCGGTGAAATTACGCGAACTGATGAGACTTGCTCTAGCAATATATTTCAAATTCGTCGGAATTTGCGACCAAAAGGCAGGCTCTTGCCCGATAAGCTCCCTTACCGCCACCAAACCTGCATTGGCGTAATGCTTTACAGCTTGAGAAACTTGCTCTTCAAGCTCGTGCAAAGAGGTCCCAAGTAACATCACCGTATTATGGTGATATCCCATCATAATTTTATCGCAGGCCAATTGATCACGTGCCTCAGTGACTTCTTCAATTTGTGATATCGCAGGATCTTTAGCATTTTTAAATTTATTAGCATGCCGGCTCATGAATTGATCCGCTTTAGATTTGCTCTCAATGGCAAAACTATGGCTGCTAATATATTCACATGGTAACTGTAATAATGGATCTAACATGAGACTGCTACTTGAAGTCGCATAACGTTTGATAGTTAAAATTACAGCAAGCTGACTATCGTGTTTACTCGCTCCTTGAAACTGAATTCCCTCGCCGAACAAAATGCGTTTTGTCGTAAGCAAATGTGCTAAATTACCATTGGGATAACTTATTGTCTGTGATGGCAACCGCATTGCCTCACCACCATTAACAAATATACTGAGGTATGCCAACACTTCACTGGCACCAAATAGATCATCGCGAGAACCTAACAACACTGGACCAAAATCAGACAATGATGCCATTACTTGTAAAACAGCTTTGTCGAGCGCTCTCATATGAAATTGCCTGAGATTTTCTCGGCTATTCTTAATAATAAATCGACTATTTTTATGCAGAAAATTAGCAAAACGCTTAATACCCCCCGTTGTGATCCCTTTATAAATCACTGCCAGATAGATATCATTGACATACATCGAAGTATTGCGAAATTGCTTCATATACGCATCATCAATTTCTTGTGAAAATGCATTGCTGAAATTCTGTGATAAGCTCAGCTGCTCTTTGCGTCTATGGATTGTTCCTAATAAACAAAAATTCTCATTTAGCGATAAAATAGCCCGATGCCATATTCGTTGATGCTCATTGACGACTGCTCTACTTTCTGTGTCAAAAGGCACGCCACGTAACTTAATCACCGAAAACATGGCACCAGTGCATGATTCTATAACAGTAGCTGAGTTAAAATGGGTGATCGGTACATGACGACTGATCCCTATTTCTTGACGTGCTAACTTAAATGGATCATTAAAATGGTTCATAACATTGACACCCCCAAACGGCATAATTGGGAATGGTCAAACACTCAAGATTTTTAAGTAATAATCGGAAAAAATTATGATCAACCGCGCAAACCACTACACCAAAAATATGTAGCGGGAAATACATTAACAAACAAAAAGGTGATGAAAATAAAATAAATCCACACATTACCCCAATTAATGACAACCCGAGATAATCCATGGTAACGCCCATCATCATGGGAGCTCGAGTTAATCCTAAAAATAATGGGTTAATGCTTAGTAGCTCTTCCTTGTCCATCCTGAAATTCCTAAATTATTCATTCGCTAGGAATTATCAATACTATCCCTATATAAATAATTTCCTAGCGTAGAAATACTAGAAATTTCAGAGGTAGACTTACCCATTACCGTCGGGTATTCGTTATGTGTTCTAGAAAAATCGATGAACCACTATCGTTTTTCTCTTCACTAAGCGCTGCGGGAGAGGAAGAACCAGGCGAATATTCTTGAAAGAAAAACTGTTTAAAACGATTGGCTCTACCCTCAGCTTTTGCAACAGATGAAGACTCATGCGTACCATCCTGAGCGTTCATAGCAAATTCATCCCGCTTGGTAAACTCTCTATAAATTTGGCCTAAACGAGTAAGCGCTCTTTTTCGTTTTGAACGTGTATGTTCGGAAACCGGAGCAAACAACTCTGTTGCAAAAAGACCATTTTTGCTGGCTAATGTTTTATTTTCATCTGAGGTAAGTTTTTTAACCACTATCGTGGGTGTTGCTATACTCCCTATCGTTATACGCAGTTGCTGCACACTGTGATCTTTTTCTATCCGATGCAAGACTCTACGTAAGTGAGCAAAACTTTTAATAAAGCAACCATTAATCTCTCGCACGACCATTGTGGTATTACATGCTCTATAGGTGCTGTTATCTGTCAAGTCTTGCATCAATACCAATTCTTGTTGCATATCTGTCTTATAGCCCTCTCCAATTGCTCGGTAAATGTCTACCGGGGTAGAGTTCCCCGTTTTTGTAATAAATGAAGCAATATGCTCTTGAGTCGACGGAGTGAATAAAAGTCCACTGTATAGAAAAAATTCGTAAATGTCGGTCGGAACCATACGGTGTCTGGAATAACCATCGGAAGAGCGTCCACATGTAAAGGGAATAGTGATTTCCTGCCCGACACGGATCACAACAAAATTAATTGTGTCAAAAGGACTATGTAAATCCAAAATACTAGTCCACAGCAACCCAGAAGAGAGACCAGGGAATGAGAGCTTCCCTTCAGAATCAATTGGATGACCTGCGATTGAAATTAAAACGTCACCTGGTTGAAAATAATTTGCAGCCAGTGGGAAAACCGTGGTAATTAACACGCCATCACCGCCATCCCTCGTTAAGCCATAACTTGCTCTTAACTCGGGTTCTTTTAACTGTTCGAAGTGAAAAGGTGCGCCAGGGGAATCATAATATTGCCCATAAAGAAAAATGCAGTTAAAAACTCGCAATAAAGATAGTGCGGGGATACTAAAACAAAGTTTTTGAGTGCTCGCAGTGCTCATTTGATGAACAATGCTAGTAACTTCGTTTGATGAGTATTTTATGACAGGTCCACCACTACTTCCGGGATTTACTTCAGCCGAAAATTCTAGAGTTAACTTATTTATATTACCATGCGCACCTTTTACAGCCTCATATCGAGAGATGCGCCCTTCTGTATGTGACAATTCGCCATTGGTTGGAAAACCCAACACCATAACTTGTTCACCAACTTCATGAAGCTTAGTTGCAAGCTCTAACGGAATGGTATCTTTAAAAAATTCGTGGTATTTCTTGTGATCTTTAATAATTAATATCGCCAAATCGGTATCATGGGCAACATATTTAGCTTCAAACTCATATAATTGCGACGATCCTCCGTGCTTTATTAAGATTATGGATGCTTGATGTACGCAATGGGCATTGGTAATAAGCACTCTCGGAGTTAATCCCAGTGATTCTGGAGTTTTTTCAACATTAAGCTGTTGTGCAATCTGGTTAACATCTACAACAAATGCCGTAGCATTAGTCTTATAAGGCGGATCTTTTAATGCCGGATTTTTCTTACTTTGTCTGACTTTTTTAACCGTTAACTTAAAAACTTGGTTCTTTCTGTCGACAGTCTCTTGTGATTTTTCATCTGGATGACCATTTGAAGTAAGCATTCTTATCTCCTTGTGTTATTTTTCTGCTGAGATATAGTCATTTTTTGTGTTTTGAGAGAGAGGCCGTGTACCCTTTGTAAGTAAGCAAACAAACAAAAGAGGACACTACCAATGGGCGAAGAAAACAATGTATTACCATTATCAACGGTACCCGAAGTCAATGATATGCTAAGTGACGTGATCCGCCAAGGGGCAAAAAATGCTCACGACAGCCGTCGAAGCAGAAGTGAATGAATTTATAACAACCCGAGTTCGGGGTTTTTATGCAGAAAAAACCTAGGGTTATAGATGCATATACCGACGCGGTAACTATTCAGCCCTCTGGGTTGATTTTTAATCAGCAAGTGATTCGGAATAAATAAAATCAAAGACCTCCAATAATTAACACTTGGGCCAATGAAACGCCAGACAAAAATTATAAATATTAAACTTACACATAGAAATGATAAGCATATCGGCACAAGGCCCAACTGATCATTGCAGTTTTCTGCGACGAAGATGGTTCCACCAGAAAAACCAGCACAAAGAAAGTAGCCCTGTTATAATAACAAGACCAAGCAACATCCATCCAAATAAATCATGGTAATTTAGCAAAGTCATATGGCCTTGAGAAGGAATAAACATACCACTTATTAAGTTATTTAAAGTTGCAGATATAGTAAGGATAAAAACCCAAGCGCCCATAAAAAAGCTTTTCCACTCTCTTGGGGCTAATTCATTTACTGCTGCCATCCCCATTGGGATCATAAAAAAACCTCCGATACCCATCAAAATACCATAAATAATATATGGAAAAGGCGATTTTTTTTCTACTGGCTCTCCGGAGCTGATCCACAACACTAAATATGCCAATGCAATAAATATTAGACTGATAGTAAATAAAATTGGAACGTTAGGCTTCCAATTTCTAGACTCGGCATATTTGGCAAATTTCATAAAAGGGAAAATCAAGATCATATATGTTATAGGATCCGCTAATAACAGCGTCTCCATCGAAATATCGAAATTTAGAATTTTATGCATAACAAAATTTTCTGCAAATACTGTCATTATGCTCATTTCCTGTTTTGTACATATCGTAAAAACAAGAAACCCAAGCATCAGCAATATAATAGAAAATATCTGTTGCCGATGTTTTTGATTTGAGCCGTACATAATCTTTGCAATCAAAATGACAGTAAGAAACATAACCCCATAGACAATTACGCTTAAAATATCAAACCACATTACTAACAGCGACAAAGCGAACAGGCAAAACATAATCATGCCCATGGTTACATATTTCTCCCTGCCATAAAGAATATCATTTTTTGCAAAAGAGTCATCTACGATTTCATTGTAATTTAAAATTATGATAATAGCTCCAAGAGCACTACAAATTGCAGCAGAAAAAAATAAAAGCCAACTTTTATATAAAAATAACAATCCTAAAATTGTGATACCGCTGATTTGTCCTATTACCGTGGCAGCCTGAAGCCATGTAAATCTATTATAATTCTGCCATGCATTTGTTACTGGTTGAGATCCAAAAAGAACCTTGAAGTTAGGACCTATTATCCCAGCACCACAGGATGACAGGGCTAATCCAGGAAACAGAAAATATTCGCTTACCGAAACAAAAGAAAATCCTATAACCATAAAAGCAAAGCCTAACAAACTTATAAACTTGTGAGAACCATATCGACCACCTATCCATCCCCCAATTAAACTGGAAATAAAAACAAAACCAGCAAAGCCAGACCATATCATTAATGCTCTCTTATCATCAAATTTCAATACCTCTATTAAATATGTTTCTAAATGTAATAATGAACCAAAAAATGCCGCACTAATTAACCACTCAGCTATCCCCAGTGAAATGAATACTTTGCTGCTTTGTATGGCCATTCGTCTGCTTCCATTATTAACTGTCATAGGGTTATATATCGCCATTAAAACTATTTCATTAAGTAAAAATGAAATTTGACGATATATAACACATACAAAACAAATGTTATTGCTTTTGATGAATAAAAAAAAGTGTTCCTCTGAAAATAAAGCCTCTTGTGACAATCAAGTCGATGTCTGGAATGAGCTTTACCACTTTAGTGAATGATAAATATGATTTTAGAAAGCATTACAAACCTTGGCAAAGGACAGGACAGGGGGAGAATAATAACCTCTCAAGAGAAGATTTTTTAGTACATGTAAAAAAGCTGAGTGAAGAGTTAAATAAGTATGCGCTTGAGTTCCTATCAATCGTTCATAGTGCAAACTGCCTAGCAATCATGCCAATTAAATCTCCGCCATATAGAACAATAAAAAAATGTTTTATAAGTTTTTCCTATCTATCAGAATATATTAATCAAACAGCAGATGTTGCCGACATTTGTGATTATGATTTTCTAAAAAATAAACAACTTTTGGCCAGAGAATTTAAGGCATTTTCAGCAATAGAAAAAACATTTTTATTAAATGAAAATCAGATCAAGATGCTCATTAACTTGGCGCATTAATTTAAGAAAAATAGTTTCTCAGTGATTCGAACTACTACTAATAACTAGCCGTTTTCGTTTGTAATATTACGTGACAGCTGTGGGATCTAAACACCGAGCCCCATTCTCTGTGCGATATACGATGCGCTAAAAACAATTCCAATGCCAATCGCTATCGTCATTGCTTTCTCTTTTGGAATTTTCCCGAGAGCCAAGGTGCCATACCCTACACCAATAATTGCAGCCACTGACATTAATCGAGCCGGCGTTGCGGTTAACAGATTAATTAATCCACCGAGAACACCGGATAACATATCCTGACCAGAATCCGCAAAAGTGGCCAGGGGCGCACTACTCATTAAGATAAATAAAATCGCTTGGCTAATCTGTCTAGCATTCATGGGCTTTATCCTTAAGCTACAATCCCACTCAGGTTATCAGATTTTTTTTGATTGACTAGCGTAATTCTACGGATTTCGTGCCAAGTAAATCAAGCTTCTGCTTTATCTCATCCGCTTCGGGGCAAGACTCCTGCCCTTGACTCATCAATATGGCAAGCCTCAACTGAAGCGTTTCAAGCGTATCTTGGCTTTCTTCTGAAGCGGTCGTCTTTCGTATTTTTGTAGCTGGCGGCAGAGGAGGTGGAAAAAAATCGATTGCAAATCGAGGCAAAGAACTGCCCTCTCCGGTAAGATCCACGAATTCCTCATCGTCAGGATTAAATAATTTTGTCTTTACCGTTTCAACGAATTCAAGCCATGACGCGTAATTTTTATGTTTCATGACTTCTGGATGACTGTTAATACTCGCAAACAAGCCATCCCAATTTTCCAGATCTGCACTGAGACCCTCGAAACCATTTTTCTCATTCATGAATAATTGTACCACGCTATCTCCACGATAAGATTCAAACGTCTCCATCATCCTGAGAAATATGGCTTTTTCAATATTAGGACTGACTATTTCTCTTCCCGGGGTCTCAAGCTCAAGCTCAATCAAAAACTCACGTAATGAAAACACTTCTTTAAAATTTAACTCGCTAAGCTCTCTCTTAAGAAAGACGTTGCTATCGCGTAAAAGCACAAACGATTCCCGAGCCGTGGTATTTTCTGTCCATGTATCAAGCTCTTGAATGCCAATATTCAGTCCTAATTCAGCTAGAAAGACAATGGATTGGTCAGCCTCTGCCTTAGGGCTTGCGCGACGTGTTTCATTGAGGAGATATATCCTGCTTACCCAGAGACTGATCTCATAAGCGGGATCTCGACCGGTCAATGCCGCATTGAGCAATGAGAAGCGCAAGTTAACAAAAGCGATCAAAATTCCCACATCAGAAGTCTTCGGATCTATCGGGGTTTGATCGATCAACGACTCTAACAGATTTAACCAGGCTGTTCCATGGCGAGAACGCTTGAAAATCTTGGAATTACACTCGGTTTTTATGTCACAAAATGCTTGCAAGCGAGATCGCGAAAGCAAATGATTTTCACAAAAATAGCTAAAATAGCTGGGATCATAAATAAATAATTTTTGGTGATTATCAACATTCAAGCCCGGTAAGCTTAAAATTGAATTCGTAAAATCTATCTGGCTAGTAATATAACTCACGTCATGCAAATCATACCACACCGCAACTCTGGCTAATGACTCTTCATAGAAAGACGGGTGTTCAGACCAGAAATCAAGATCTCGAATAAATCTGGGAAATTTCGAGCTAAAAAATTCGCAGCAAATACCATGCACCAAGTGGCTGTCACCTGTGCGTAATGGCTGTAATAAATCTTTTTTAAAGAATATGGTGACATAAGCGGTCACCTTTTCCCTGATGCGAGGATTATGATGGGTAAAGATAATTAAATTATATAAGAACGCTTCTATCTTGCTTGGAAAATTCTGTTGAATTTTATCTGACTCAATGGGTGTTGTAAAGTTTTCCAAAATATTCGGAGTAAGATTGATAAGCTTTTCTGATAAATTCCGAAAATTAATACGGTTTAAAAGTGCATGGCCATACCCTTCCATCAGAAAAGATAAACCCCCAATCGAATCAGATAAATCGTAAACCTTGTCCTGAGTTGTGGCGACGTACTCCAGCTCTCTCTTTCTGCGTTTTGAGCTCACTAAGGCTCTCTCAACATCTTGCGTATATTGTGAATCTGGCACTTTGCTTGCTGATAGTCGGGAAGCTAATTGTAATATTTCATTATCTGCCAACTTGATTTCCTGAGCATACTCAATAGGCGCTCGATTTGGGGTTTCTCTATTTTTTGCGATTGTGATTGTTTTATCAGGATTTTTACCTGCTTTAAAGTCTTCTTCTAGTACCTTGAGTGCTTGTAAATAATCGCGAAGTGATTTTTTATCGGACCAGCTTTCCGCTGCTGGAGGAAGAGAATTTCCAAAAAACATAATTATTATTCTTACTCTAACGAATTGCCGCAATTATCTATATTTATCCTGATAAAATCAAGCGTTCGCTTTTTTCTTTGGCAAATACAGATCGGTTATTGTGCCTTCAAAAACTTCCGTCGCAAGCGTCACCGTTTCGGAAAGTGTTGGGTGCGGATAAATCGTTAACGCAATATCTTCTGCATCACAACCCATTTCGATGGCTAAAGCAACTGCCGCAATCAAATCACCGGCATGAGAACCGGTGATCCCCGCCCCAATAACACGGTTAGTGGCTTTGTCAAAAATCATTTTCGTCATGCCTTCTTCAGCACCACTGGCAAGCGCTCGGCCACTGGCCATCCATGGGAAAACGCCAACGCCAACCTCAAGCCCTTGTGCTTTGGCTTGTTGTTCTGTTAAACCAACCCATGCCACTTCTGGATCGGTATAAGCAACCGAAGGGATCACCCGTGGATCAAAATAATGCTTCTTACCACTCACTACTTCAGCAGCCACTCTGCCTTCGGGAATGGCTTTGTGCGCTAACATCGGATTGCCGACCACATCCCCTATCGCATAAATATGTGGCACATTGGTTTGCATCTGTTTATTTACTGGAATAAAGCCACGCTCATCGACCGTCACCCCCGCTTTATCGGCGGCAATCCGATCGCCATTGGGTCGCCGACCAACCGCTACTAGCACTTGATCATATCGTTGTGGCTCTTTAGGGGCATTTTTCCCTTCGAACGTCACCCAAATACCATCTTTTTTTGCCGCTACCGCCGTAACTTTGGTTTCGAGCATAATATTTTTATACTGCTTTTGAATTTTTTTATAATACGGCTTGATGACGTCTGGATCGGTACCCGGCATCACCATACTCGCCAATTCAACGACTGAAATATCACAACCCAGCGCATGATACACGGTCGCCATTTCTAAACCGATGATCCCGCCACCTAAAATCAACATCTCGCCTGTGATCTTATTTAATTGTAATGCCCCAGTTGAATCAATAATCCGCGGATCATCGGGAATAAACGGCAATTTCACAACGCGAGATCCCACAGCAATAATGCAATTTTCAAATGTCACGGTTTGTTGCTTGCCTTCATGCTCAACCACTAGCGTTTTATCCGAAGTAAATTTTGCTGATCCTCGAACAATTTCAACTTTCCGCTGCCGAGCTAATGCTGTCAATCCGCCGGTTAAGCGCGTAACCACCCCTTGTTGCCAAGCGCAAAGCTTTCTCGCATCCACTGTCGGTTTGGCAAATGTAATCCCATTTTCAGACATATGCGCCGCCTCGGCCATCACTTTAGCGGCGTGCAACAAGGCTTTAGAAGGAATACAACCAACATTCAAACAAACGCCACCAATATTTTCATACCGTTCAATCAAGATGACTTGCTTCCCAAGATCCGCGGCACGAAACGCGGCCGTATATCCCCCTGGCCCACTGCCAATGACGACAACTTCTGCTTGTTTTGAAGGTTGAGAGACCATAGCAACAATTCCTCATGGTTATAATTTAAATAAACGCATATCCGCTAAATAATCGGTAAGTGCCACCGCAAATCGGGCCGCTTCCGCACCATCAATCACGCGATGGTCGTATGAAAGCGACAAAGGCAACAACAGATGGGGCTTGAATTTATCTTTTTTCGGGTAATAAACTGGCTTATATTCTGACTTAGCAACCCCCAATATTGCCACCTCTGGACAATTAACAATTGGTGTAAATGCGCTACCACCAATGCCACCCAAACTGGAAATGGTAAAACAACCTCCTTGCATATCCGATAACGCAAGCCCCTTCTCGCGCGCTTTTGCCGAAATACTTGCTAATTCACTTGCTAAATCCGATAGATTTTTTTTATCTACCTCTCGAATTACTGGCACCACTAATCCATTGGGTGTGTCGACAGCAACACCAATATTATAATATTTTTTTAATATCAAACTATTGCCATCGGATGATAACGAACTATTAAATTGTGGAAAGGTTTTTAATGCGTTCTCTACCGCTTTCATGATAAAAACCAACGGCGTTAATTTGAAGCCTTGCTGCTCTGCCTTCTTTTTATGATCTTGGCGGAACTGCGTGAGCTCAGTAATGTCTGCCTCAATAAACTGCGTCACGTGAGGAACAGTCACCCAATTACGATGAAGATTCTGTGCTGTTAATCGTTTAATTTTATTTAAAGAAACGGTGGCTACCTCACCAAACTGGCTAAAATCAATTTCAGGCATGGGTGTAACACTCAAACCACTGCCGCCAGCACCTGTCATTTGCCCTTTCACGAATTGGAAAACATCTTCTTTCGTAATGCGATTTTTACGACCAGAACCCTGCACTCGCGATAAATCAACCCCGAGCTCTCTGGCCAACCGCCTGATTGATGGGGCAGCATAAACCACTCCTTGGGTGGTTTGAACCACGGAACTTGATATAGCGGATGGCTTCGATGGTGGGCTCACTTGTTGTGGCTTAGGTGGCACGTGCGTTTCTGACTTGGCGGGCACTACCGTTTCGGCTTCTGACTCCGCTACTTCCAGCAATAAAATCAATGACCCTTGAGAAACTTTATCACCGACTTTCACTTTGACTTCTTTAACAAGTCCGGGACAAGGAGAAGGGATCTCCATGCTGGCTTTATCGCCCTCTAGCGTGAGTAGAGACTGATCTTTCGCAATATTATCACCGGGGGCAACCAATACTTCAATGACATCAACATTGGCACTGCCACCAATATCTGGGACAACAATTTCTTTCATAACCGCTACTATCCTTGCTTCAATCAAACCGTTACTGGGTTGGGCTTGTCTGGATCAATTTTATAAAGTTGCCGCGCTCGTATTAAGGCTTTTTTATCGAGCGTGCCTTCAGCGTGTAAGGTCGCTAATGCGGTATAGGCAATCGATTTGGCGTCGACCTCAAAAAAGTGTCTCAGCTCAGCGCGGGTATCACTGCGACCAAATCCATCCGTTCCCAGAGTCACATATCTTTGAGGAATAAATGCTCGAATTTGCTCGGCATAAATACGAATATAATCGGTTGCTGCCACAACCGGCGTTGTGCAATCTACCAAACACTCGGTGACATAAGGCACTCGTGGTTTTTCTTCTGGATGGTATCGATTCCAGCGCTCGCAATCAATACCCTCTTGTGCAAGATTATTCATGCTGGTGACACTCCAAATATCTGAGGCAATCGCAAAATCTTGTGCCAGCAATTCACTGGCAGCGATAACTTCCCGCAGAATAGTTCCCGAACCCAACAAAGTGATTTTTGCTGATCCCACCTCTCGCGGTAACCGATACATACCTTTGATAATACCGGCTTCGACACCTTCTGGCATGGCCGGATGATGATAGTTCTCATTCATCACTGTAATATAATAGTATACATTTTCCTGCTCACCCATCATCCGACGTAAGCCATCTTGAATGATGACCGCCAACTCATAGGAATAGGTGGGATCATAGGTAACACAATTTGGAATTGTTCCCGCCAAAACATGGCTATGACCATCTTGATGTTGTAAACCTTCCCCTGCTAACGTGGTTCGCCCTGCCGTCCCACCCAGTAAAAACCCTCGGGCTTGACTATCGGCCGCTGCCCAAGCGAAATCACCCACTCGTTGAAACCCAAACATAGAATAATAGATATAGAATGGGATCATCGGTAAATCGCTGACACTGTAAGAAGTCGCTGCGGCAATCCACGAACAAAATGCGCCGGCTTCATTGAGCCCTTCTTGTAAAATTTGCCCATCCACCGCTTCTTTATAATACATCACTTGATCACTATCCACCGGCTCATATTTCTGCCCGACCGGCGAATAAATACCCAATTGTCGAAACATCCCTTCCATACCAAAGGTTCGCGATTCATCGGGTACAATCGGGACGATGTGTTTTCCTATGTTTTTATCTTTAATGAGCACATTGAGAATACGTACAAAAGCCATGGTTGTTGATAATTGGCGATCCCCAGTGTCTTGTAGTAATTGCGCAAAATCAGCAAGCGGCGGCACGGCTAAAGTTACCGAGCTCTGTTTGCGCCGCGTTGGAAATGCTCCCCCTAAGGCTTGACGTTGCTTATGCAAAAACTGGATCTCGGGTGACTGAATAGCTGGTTTGTAGAATTCCATGTTTTCAACTTTTTCATCGGAGATTGGTAACTGAAAACGATCACGAAACGCTTTCATTTGCTCGATGGTCATCTTTTTTTGTTGATGGGTTGTATTTAATCCCTCCCCAGCGTCCCCCATACCAAATCCTTTTACCGTTTTTGCCAAAATAACGGTTGGTTGGCCACGATGCTTTACTGCCTCAGCATAAGCGGCATAAACTTTCTGTGCATCTAAGCCGCCACGATTAAGCAACCAGATTTCATCATCGCTCATATGCGAAACCCGTGCTTTTAACTCAGGGTATTTCCCAAAAAAGTGCTCACGAACATATTTACCATCGCGCGCTTTATAGACTTGATATTCGCCGTCAACCACTTCCATCATGCGATGCTTCAACAAATCATTGTGATCGGCACTGATAAGCGGATCCCAGCGGCGCCCCCAAATAACTTTTAAAACATTCCAACCCGCACCACGGAATAACGATTCAAGCTCTTGAATGATTTTGCCATTACCACGCACAGGCCCATCTAAACGCTGTAAATTACAATTGACCACAAAAATGAGATTATCTAATTGCTCTCTGGCAGCAAGCGTAATGCCGCCTATCGACTCAACCTCATCCATTTCACCATCACCGCAATAACACCAGACATGACGCTTCGTGCTGTCTTGTAACCCGCGATTATGCAAATATTTTAAAAATCGAGCTTGCATAATCGCTTGCAGCGGTCCTAAGCCCATCGACACGGTAGGAAATTGCCAATACTCCGGCATTAACCAGGGATGCGGATAAGACGACAACCCCTCTTTTGCAACTTCTTGCCGAAAATGGCTTACTTGCTGCTCAGAGACAGTGCCCTCCAAAAAAGAACGCGCGTATAGCCCTGGCGATGAATGCCCTTGAAAAAAAACCAAGTCCCCAGCGTGCGTCGCACTTGGTGCATGAAAAAAATGATTCAATCCCACTTCGTATAAGGTCGCTATCGACGCATAGGACGCAATATGCCCACCCAACTCGGCAGCGTATTTCCCCGCTTTCACCACCATCATCATCGCATTCCAACGAATGATGGCCCGCAATTTACGGGCAACACCATTATCTTCTGGTATACGGCTCTCCGACTCAGGGGGAATCGTATTAATATAAGGTGTATTTAATTTAGGTATCGCACTACCGCTAAACGCGGCTGCTTTTGCAAGCAATTGCTCTAATAAAAATCGTGCCCGATGCGGACCATCTTGTTGTAACACCGCTTTAAGGGCGGATAGCCACTCTTCTGTTTCGATGGGATCGAGATCGAGATCTGGCTTGGTGCTATCCAGCATGCATTCGCTCCTCTCAATTAGGACTTACGATAAATACGGATTATTTTAACAAGTTGACAAGCTAATCGACAGCGCCATCATGAATTTGGTGGCAAAAGGTTTCTTTGACCAGAAGAATGCCAATAAAGCTCACAATAAAGCCTACCGGCATAACCAGCATGGCTTCTCGAAAAGCGTGTAAATTATAAATGTGGATCCCTTTCTCAACGAGGCCATCCCAATTGTTATCCATAACCCATCCGAAGAAAGGTTGGAATAGGACACCGCCAGTAATCGTCGCAATCGAAACGACACTGACCGATGTTGCGGTAAGCGAACTCGGATTATTTTCGGCAACCAGTGGATAACCCAGGATTTGCACACTGGTAACCAAGCCCAATAAAAAAAACAAAGCCATCATCGTGAATACGGAAGCGTCATTCAGAAAGATGATTGGCATCAGTGTCAACATCGCTAACAACGTTCCCACCAATAAGGGTTCACGACGTAATCGAATTTTATCCGACAAATATCCCACTAATGGCGAACCCAGTATGGTTCCCCAAAATACCATCTGCGTTACCGAGGTCGCTTGCGTCGGCGTCATGCCATGAATCTGCTCTAAATAAAAACTGCCCCACATACCCCCGAGTAAATAAATCGGCGTCACATTCAATAACGAAGTAATAATTCCAACTAACCAATTATGAGCATTAATCAGTGAGTGTGAAATCGCCCGCCAAAAACCAATTTGCTTCAATGCTTCCGTGTCTGCCTCAACCAAACCGAGGGAATCATTAGGGTGATCTTGAACAACTAACAAAATAAGCCCCATAATCAGCAACCCTAATACCGCATCCATTAATAAAGCTTGCCGCCAGCCAAACGTTTCAACCAAATACGCTGTCGGTACTTGTGCAATAACACCACCCATCATCCCCAAGGTAACAATCGTACCGGTTGCAAATGCGAGCATGTTTTCTGGGAACCAGCGAGTCACTAAGCGAATGCAGCATAAAAAGCAAAATGCACTACCAATCCCTGTTAAAAACCGGCTAAATTGCGCAACCCACATCACATGGGCTTGAGAAAACAGAAATGTCCCAATGATACAAATCAACATCGAGAAAGTAATGATCCGCTTGGTGGAAAAACGATCCAGCAAGAACCCGGCAACAAACAAAAAAATGGCATTTGCCAGAAAGTAAATCGCTGATAATGTGCCCAACTCCGTCGCGGTAATATGAAAGGCTTCCATTAACGCTAAATTAATAGAAGAAAACATATTCATTTGAATGAATTCATAAAAGAAAAACAAAGCCGCAGATAAACAAACCAACCAAGAGGTTGTTAAACAGCGCTGTTGCCTATCTTCTGCAACGGATCCGAGAGCGTTCGACATACTCACAAATCCTCTTCTTGGCGGCAAAAGGTTTCGCGCATCAACAGCGCTGCTAATAAAGCAACTAAAAAGGAAATCGGAATAACCGTCATCGCAAAATGATAGTCCGTAACACTATAGATTGGTTCGCCGTTAATGATAGCACCATTCCAATGTAAGTTGAGTAGCCACCCGGAAAAATCTTGGAAAATAGCACCGCCGAGCATGATCAACGTTGAAGCCAAGCTTAACGCCGTACTCGAGATAGCTTTAGGGCTACTTTCAGAAATTAAAGGGTAGCTGATAACTTGCGCACTGGTTAAGAAACCCAGCAAGAAAAACAAGATAACTAACTGCAAATAGCCATATCCTGTCCCAAAAATGACCGCAGAGGCCACCACCAATGATACAATGGCGCTAAGCACCATAGGAACGCGACGTCGACATATTTTATCCGAGATAAATCCAACTAAAGGCGCCCCAACAATGGTTCCAATAAATAACATCGAGGACACCACGGATGATTCATCAATAGAAAGACTGTGCACTCTTTGCAAATACATGCTGCCCCAAAGCGCACCCAATAAGACAATTGGCAAATTCATCAAGCACGTATAAGCGCCCCCTAACCAATTTTGCCAGTTGTTAACCGCTATCTTGAGTGAATTAACAATTCCCAGTTTATTTAACTCTTCCAGATCATGATCATGCTGCCGCTCTTGACCATGAGGGTAATCCGCAACGATCAACCAAATCAAAATAAAGAAAACGATACCTAACCCCATATTTAACAACATGGCATCGCGCCAACCAAACATATTGGATAATAAAGTCATTGGGGTTTGGGCAAATGCCCCACCTAACATGCACAAGGTAACAATATAACCGGTAACCATTGCCATACGCCGCGGTGGAAACCAACGAGAGGCTAACCGCATGCACGCCAAGAAGCAAAAAGCATTACCTGCACCTGTTAAAATACGCGACAACTGGGCAACCCATATGGTTTGGGCCATAGCGAATCCTGCCGTCCCGATAATACAAAATCCCATGGTGATTAAAATAATGTTACGGGTAGAATATCTATCGAGCAATATGCCTGCCGGAATAAGAAACAATGCATCGGCATAAAAATAACTGGAAGATAGTAAACTTAAACCCGCGGCATCTAAATGGAAAGATTTCATGACTTCGGCACTTAGCGAATTCAATACATTCATTTGCATAAATTCATAAAAGAAAAATAAACCGCCTATCATGCAAACAGCCCAGGCCAGCAATGCCGATGAACCATAATGTCCCGGCTCTTGTTCAAGCTCTAATTCATTATTGACTAGCAAAGTCGTTCTCCTCACGTCTAAAAGCCACCGATGACACGAGCTTCCTTTGCCCTGATCTGAACTGATCGCGATCCAATTCTGGTCCGGTCAAAAATAAAACATGACAAACCTATCCATTTGGGAGCGTATTCTATGTCATCTGAATGCAAAATGCATTGGTCATTTTGAAATCATTTAAAATGCTTTGCGGATTGGTCTATTTTTGCGCCTTTTTTTGAAACTCACGCCGACAGTTAAGTTTCTCTTAATCTTTCAATGATAGTCTGGTCAATCACAGTGATCGTGTTTAACCAGCTTTCAAGACGAATAAAGATGACAGCCGTCAGTTGTTCTGATTGCACATATTTTACCATAAGGAGACCGGTATGTTTGCGGATGAAGACAGCAAAGCGATTATTTTCTCCCACAGCGCCCCCAAAAATCAAAATCTCATTAAATGGTTGCGTTTGCAATATGATTTGCTTGTCCTAGGGTTTAATAGAGACGAACTCCCAACCCCAGAAAAAATCATCCAAACAACACTCGCTAAGGATCCAGTTAGTATCAACGCATTTCACAGCCATTTATCCATGCTCGATCTCCACCTGGGTTGCAGCGAGACAGCGATTACGGATATCAAAAATTCGGCATTGCGTGCCAACGATACAGAACTTGCAACCTTCGCTGAAAAAAACTTACAAGCATTATTCCTTGAACGCAAAATACACTCTCTCTACGATAGTCGTATCGGCGGCGCTTTATTGCGAGATTTTTATCGACACGCCTTTCATAACAGCATCTTTTTCTTATTTGACGTATTTTGTCTCGCCGCCACGGAAAGAAACGCTGAAAAAAGTGATCTTGCCTCACTCAAGAAGCGACGTCCCAAAAAATGCAACATCGGTTCAGAAAACGCTGAAATATTACTGGAACAGTTACTGAAAAACCACGCAGGTTATGATGCGACGGGTACAGCAATCTCGCGCACGCAGCAAACCCTGCTCAAATTAATCGAGATCAGTAAATGTTTTTCTTGCTTTTTATTGCATCGCTATGAGTCAATCATTTTATCTTTTCCAAAAAAAAATTATGCCACCGACTTTGCTCACGACTGTGTCATCACACTTCGCGACTTTTTGAAAAAAATGAAGCCGGTGAATCTCATTCGAGAAACCGGACAGCCCGGATTTTCCTTAGCACGAAGTTTTATTTCAGCCAGCCGACAAACCACCGACAAATTAAAAAAAATAGAATCTTCTGATCGCTTGCTTAAAGAAGCCGATTCCAGAATGGTATTCATGCACCCTGTCTTCCTAATTGATAAGGATAAGCTATTCGCAATTTATACCGGCAAAAGAATCGTCATTCCCTGCAATGCAACTTTCATCCGCATAACCCAGCCAGAGCTCGACGGCATGATAACGGACCACCAAACATCCTGTGAATGTTATTCCGCTTCCAGCACGCTTGCCAATATCCCCCGCCATACGCTGCGGGTATTAGATGGATGCTGTCAAATAACCCATCTGTATCATGAAGCAGCACGCGATATCCCTGAGACATCCGCTAAAACTATTTCCCAACAGAGATGCTCGACCACCAGTCTTTCGTCGTTATCTTCGATAGAAGACGGTGATGATGAAAAAGTCTCACCCAGCTACTCCGACAAAGCTACAACGACAGAACCCCCAGCGCATCGTGCTGCTGGTGGCTTCCTCATCCCATCACCACGCAGAGTAGCGCCGCCGCCACCGCCGAGAAGAAGAGCACCGCCACCGCCACCGCCACCGGCTAGCGCTCCCCCCCACCTTTTTGCTGGTGCTGAAAAAAAACAGCCACCGCGGTTACCACCACCGCTACCGATGATGTCCTTGAAAACACACAAACAATAGGATAAAGCTTGTGCAATGGGTGTTTAAGCTTTCCTTAAGCTAGATCGATTACAATCTACATAGTGTATTAATGCCGAAAAAATGGGCCAGATTAAGTTTATGACTATCACCATTGATGAGCTGGAAGAATATCAACAGCAACATGCCGAGAACATGTCCACCCAACAGGTTGAATCTGCGCGTGAACTGATAAATAAGTTCTACTCCTATTTATCAGAAAGAAGCGAATATGCCAAATTACTCGCTTTTATTAACAAAAAAAATTTGCTGCCGGAAAAACTCCGCTACTTAGACTATTTAAGTCGCTTAAGTGATCCACAATTTGAATTATTCAATGCGTTAATAGAAAAACCCAATCACACTGACGATGAAAAGGCTTTACGAGCGCTTATCGAGGATCCGAGCCAACTCACTTTGCTTATTGGTGCCGAGCGCACGTGCCAGAGCTACCTCAATGCAACAGAGTCTCAAAAAAGTGCCCTACTCGCCAAGCTGATCGCCGCCAGCAATATACTAAAAAATAACCCAACATTTTACCCTCCACGCGTCACCATCGATAAAATTCTAGAGGACAACGATTATTTTACTCTTGTATCCAATATAAAGGATGATCGCCAAGAACAAGAAAAATTCCTCGAAGAATTAAGCCAAAGCCCCGATGTGCGAAAATTCTATTATCATTTACGGTCAGTACACCCCTATGAAGCAAAACAACTTCGACCAGACAACATTACCGATCTCGAAGATTTAGTTTGCCAATACCTGCTTCATAAAGATTCCGAACAAGGCGAGCGACATCTTCGTCATCTTATCAGGATTAAATATTTTTTTGAGATCTTAAATACCCAAGAACAATTCTTTGATTACCGCGGAAAAATTAATAAAAAGCAGCTGCTCGATCAACATGACTTGGTCGACAGTTTCGTTACCAACCCAAGCGCGGCAACCCTTGACGCAATCCTTGAGGCAGCCGCTATCTATACTGAAACAGACGAATTTATCTCAACTCGAGCTGCGGCACTACTTGCAATTAATAATGGATTTGGCTCCGCCATCATCGGGCAACGGTTTTATCTCGCTCGGTATTCAGATAAAGAAAACGATGGCAAACTTGAAAAAGATATTACCAGAGGACTTCATCTCTGGTGGGATTCACTATCCGAATATTTTGCCGAAATTGAGCAAGGCGAAAAAAGAAATTTTCGCGATAAGTTAGCCCCCCTTGGTCTTGGTCGTGATCGTGATGTCGCTAGCAACATAACGCAGCGTTTTCATGAGCAATTTCCGGCTCGCAATCAAGACCTGCAAGAGCATATGGCCCACTGCTTTAATCAGGGTTTACGACAGCCCGCTGAAACACTGGTTCAGTACTTTGCCCCACATTGGATGAAAGAAAATAGCTCCTGCATCCTAATGAATGGTCTGAAAAATACTGCGCCGCCGGCAGGCCTCTACATCGATAGAGACGGCAAGGTCGAAAGTCGATGTTTCTCACAGCAAATAGCCTTAAAAAAAATCGGCGAAGGTAATAACTGTGGCAATGAGTCTGGCGAAAAAGCAGAGGTTCGGGTAATAGAAACCAACACCCAAATTGAGTCTCGTTTAAAGCTCGATGAGCTCGGCTACTACTTTGACTCAGTCCGCATTCAAGGTGAATATAAACACATTTATCACGATTTGTTATTAAACCATGATGGGCATTGTCTCACCGAGTTATTTGCAGAATCTGAAGAAGCCCGTAATTTATATGAAGCAACTCGTAAATATTACCATCAACAAAAACGCCCCGTCGCCGAAGCCGCGCTTAAGGTCATTGATCAGATTTTCTCTTCCCCGGAGCTCGTTCGATTTAAATCAACCATCACCGCGAACACGCTGACCGAAAATCCAACTTGTATTGATGAGATCGCTAACGCGACTGACATAAAGAAAAAGAGCCAACTACTTTCTAAGTTAATAACGCCCAAGCGGCCTAACGCTGAACCATCCTATAAGCAGCAACCGCAATCGACTCCCTCTAATCCTTACAAGGACTTAGTAAACCAGTATTTACCTGCATTAGAACAATTACGCATACACCCAGAAAGAATACATGCGCGAACGAATCGAAGATTAACCCGCGCTCAAGAAATTCCTTTAGCGCGCGATCAGAATGAATTTTTGCTATTGGCTTTTTTAACGCTGGATGAAAATAATAGCGATATCGCTTATCAACGATTACGCTGTGGCAACCGACTGTTTGTGAAATTTTACAATCAATTAGCCAAAGACCGTGCTACTGTATGTAATTTAAGCTTATTACCCCCTGATAAACTCTCTGACTATGCGAGCATTGTCCAAAACTTCACAATGCGTACGGATTCTACCTTTCGCACGCACTGTTTAGCTGTTCTTAATAATCCGGATACCGAATATAAAAAGGTTATGCTAAAAGTACATCTCTGTTTTATGGACGATATGTACGATACGGATAATTTTAACCAAAAAAAATTCTTCACGCTGGTCAATTTCGTCGACCGGATATTTTCTTCTTCTCGTGATAATTTAAAAAGCACACAACTCATCGCCATGTCAGCTGAGAATTTAAAACTTGCTTTACCCATAATGGCTTCGGCTCTGGAAGAAAAAGATGATCAAAAATTTAATACGTATTGCCAACAAATTTTTTCCGCCAAGTGTCTACCCATCTACCAGATCCTTCATGAGAAGAAGATTAGCTTCTCTAATGACACCGTTGAAAAGCTTGCACTTGATGTCTTTGCGCGTTTTTTTGATGAATTTATTAATGCTAGCTCAGACACCACCACGCCCCCCAAACAAACCCAAAAAAAACTTGAGGCCAATCTTCGATTATTAGAGATCCTTCCCCAGGAAGGGAACCTCAGCTTAGAAACACCAGAAATGCGTGGCTTCTATCGGCAGGCCTTCGCCGGTCCGCTGACCAATGATAAGTTTACACATCAGCTGCTTTCCCTTATCACCACCGGACACGACAAAAAAACAGCAGCTGAAAACGAAACCGCGGTATTAAAATGTGGTAACGACGGAAAACTTCTCCGTCAATTCTATCTGACTGCGCTTAAAAATGGAGCCAATCTGGAACCACTTGAGTGCTTCAAACCCAGCAGACTCATTGAATATCCGTATTTAATGCAAGACTATATCAAGGGGGATAAATCCTGCTTCGAAACATTACAATCTTCACGGTTTCCCTCGTATTTCAATAACATTCGAACCCCACTCAAGCAATTTAGCTTTCCCCTCATCTTCTTATTTGCCGTGATCCGCTTCTTCTATTACCCCTATCACCAATGGAAAATGAATGCTATTATAATGCAATCATCGCCGAAAGCATTAAAACAACCATCAGCAACAAGACTACTCTCCTCAGATAATAATAAACCCGATTCATCACCACGAGAAGATAGTGAGCGTTGCAACGAAGCCGCCAGCAACGGTGGACATGGACAACAAACCTCCTCTCCCCAGCTTTTTCATCGTCGTATTCCTTCTGTTCGGCTCGGGCTGGACACAGTCGTGGAGGGGGAGCCATTATCATCACCCCGCAAAACAAGCTGTTCTTAGAAAAATTTTTAATCTTCTTCGCTGATCAAATGCGGTAGTGGAACCACATTATCATGGTACGCTTCTGCTTTTGCGATACCGGCATTGAAGTGCTTGCGGCAAGTGGCAATGTATAATTCATTGCCGCCGATTTCGATTTGCTTACCAGAACGCACCGGATTCAAGTTACCATCAACCCGCATATTCATCGTGGCCTTGCGGCCACAGTGACAAATGGTCTTAATTTCAACCAACTCATCGGCCCAAGCCAATAAGTATTTACTGCCTTCAAAAGGCTCACTGCGAAAATCCGTGCGCAAGCCATACGTCAGCACGGGAACGTTAAGCACATCCGCCACATCCGCTAATTGCTGCACTTGTGCTTTTTTGAGAAATTGGGCTTCATCAATGAAGACACACGCTAATTTGAAATTGTCCTGTGACACCCGGTACTCAATATGATTGTAAAAATCAAACGCGGTATCAAACGAAATTGCCTTAGATTTTAAACCAATTCGTGATACGACAAGCCCTCGACCATAGCGGGTATCGACACTCGGCGTATAAAGTAATGTATCCATCCCCCGCTCATTATAATTATAACTCGATTGCAACAACACGGTACTTTTCCCCGCGTTCATGGCTGCGTAATAAAAATATAATTTCGCCATGCGACTGTTTCACTCCGTCGAAAAAATCATCTCCACTCTGTTACTCGCCTACGCCCACCGCGGCTTATCACGACCCCTAAGAAAATACCAAGCAACAACACACCAGCACCAGAAATAAACCATTGTCGCTCTGACGTTTTTAACAACCGCCGATTTTGATTCTGCAACAGATCAATTTGCTCTTGCAGTAATGACAAGTTTTCTTGCGCACGACTGCCTTGTGGCACGGCTACTGCGGTATTCGATTTGATATTATCGGTCATGCGGTTTGTTGTGACACTATCCACATCGGTCGCAGCAGCGGCCGCTTTAGTGTGCTCTTGCACTGCCATTGGCTCCATAGCTTGAACAAATCGAAAACACAACAAACCAAGAATCAACAGCCCGATTACTTTTTTCACGAGAGCTCCCTTAAAAAAATATTGTACCTACTCACCCAAAACTCGAAGCGATGGGGAAAACCGGAGTAACTTATTCAGATTTTTTGCTGAATAAGTTACAAAATATTAATAACGATAATGATCCGGCTTAAACGGACCGTCCACTTCCAGGCTCAAATATTTCGCTTGCTCAGGAGAAAGCTTGGTTAAATACGCCCCTAACTTAGCTAAATGTAAGCGAGCGACTTCTTCATCGAGCTTCTTCGGTAACGTATAAACTTTTTTATCATAGTTATCGCCATTTTGCCATAATTCAATTTGCGCGAGCACTTGATTGGTAAATGAAGAAGACATCACAAAACTCGGGTGCCCGGTTGCACACCCTAAATTCACTAATCGCCCCTGTGCCAACACGATCAAGCGATTGCCATTAGGAAGCACAACTTCATCGACTTGTGGCTTCACATTTTCCCATCGATAAGCACGCAAAGATTCAATATCAATTTCAGAATCGAAATGGCCAATATTACAAACGATAGCTCGGTCTTTCATCTGTTGCAGATGCGCATGCGTGATCACATGATAATTGCCAGTGGCTGTCACAAAGATATCCGCTATTTTAGCAGCCTCATTCATGTCGACCACACGGTACCCCTCCATCGCCGCTTGTAAGGCACAAATCGGATCAATTTCAGTCACCCACACAATCGCCCCTAATCCTCGCAACGATTGCGCACAACCTTTACCAACATCACCATATCCAAGTACCACGACAATTTTACCGGCAATCATCACATCGGTTGCACGCTTAATGCCATCAACCAATGATTCGCGACACCCATATAAATTATCGAATTTTGATTTGGTCACTGAATCATTGACATTAATCGCCGGAACCGCTAGTTCATTACGCTTAGCCATTTCATAAAGACGATGCACTCCGGTAGTGGTTTCTTCTGAAATGCCTTTAATTTCATCTTGCAAAATTTCAGGGTATTTATCGTGTAACAACACCGTCAAGTCACCCCCATCATCCAGCACCATATTTGGTTTCCAACCGTCTGGCCCATGAATGGTTTGCTCGACACACCACCAATACTCCTCTTCCGTTTCTCCTTTCCAGGCAAAAACCGGGATCCCTTGAATCGCAATGGCCGCCGCCGCATGATCTTGCGTTGAGAAAATATTGCAAGAAGACCAACGCACACTGGCACCTAAAGCCACTAATGTTTCTATCAATACCGCGGTTTGCACGGTCATGTGTAAACACCCGGCAATACGTGCCCCTTGCAACGGTTTTGATTGTTGATATTTTCCACGAAGCGCCATCAACCCTGGCATCTCCGTTTCAGCAATGGCTATCTCTTTCTTACCCCAGTCCGCCAAAGTAATATCCGCCACTTTATAATCTGTCTTTACTTTTTTTTCCATAGCCGTAATACTCATTTTCTTCCTATTCCTTAAAATTTAATTAAACACGCGCTGCGTTTCGCAAACCAGCTGCCTTATCGGTTTTTTCCCAACTGACTTCGATATCATCTCGACCAAAGTGGCCATAAGCCGCTGTTTGCTTGTACACTGGATTGAGCAGATCCAACATCGTGATGATCCCACGCGGACGCAAATCAAAATGTTCGCGCACTAACCGAACCAACTCATCATCACTGGTTTTACCCGTACCAAAAGTATTAATTGAAATCGAAGTCGGCTCAGCAATACCGATGGCATAAGACACTTGAATTTCACACTTATCCGCAAGACCTGCGGCAACAATGTTCTTTGCGACATAACGACCGGCATAAGCGGCGGACCGATCGACCTTCGAGGGATCCTTGCCCGAAAAACAACCGCCACCGTGTCTTGCCATGCCACCATAAGTGTCTACAATAATTTTTCGTCCTGTTAAACCACAGTCACCTAACGGCCCGCCGATTACAAAACGCCCAGTGGGATTAACATAAATTTTCGTATCGGCATGCAACCATTCTGCCGGAATAACCGGTTTGATGATTTCCTCTATTACCGCTTCAACTAAATTTTGTTGCGAAATATCTGGATGATGCTGAGTCGATAACACCACGGCATCCACCGCAACCGGTTTATCCTTTTCATATTTGAATGTGACTTGTGATTTGGCATCTGGTCGCAACCACGGCAAGGTTCCATTTTTCCGAAGTAAGGATTGGCGACGCACCAAGCGATGAGCATAGGTAATCGGTGCTGGCATTAACACATCCGTCTCATTAGAGGCATACCCAAACATCAAGCCTTGATCCCCAGCGCCTTGTTCATGATTGATCGATTCATCAACCCCTTGCGCGATGTCAGACGATTGTTTCCCAATGGCCGACATCACCGCACAAGATTCCCAATCAAATCCCATATCGGAGCTGTTATAGCCAATTTCTTTCACCGTCTTACGGGCTAAATCTTCGATATCGACCCACGCCGAAGTGGAAATCTCTCCGCCAACCAATACCATCCCCGTCTTAACAAATACTTCACAAGCTACCCGTGAATATTTATCCTGCTGTAATAACGCGTCTAAAACCGCATCTGAAATTTGATCCGCGATTTTATCCGGGTGCCCTTCAGAAACCGATTCGGAAGTGAATTGGTACGTATTTGTCATGTAACTCCCCCCTAGAACTCTACACATAGAATAGTTGGCATACTTCTAAACATATGGCCAGATTACACACACCACCAAAGTCTAAGAAATACACATCCTGACTCAAGTGACACTAAATTAAAGAGACCCGATTCTAGCGAAATCATTCCAACTTTGCACGAAATCCCTGCCCAACACCTTAAGCGCTCTATTAATTTGTTGGCAAATGGACTATAGTGTGGCTCACACTATTTTGGTTGGAGTCTCACCGTGGATAACTTTTCGGAATGGATGGCTATCATCGTGCTCGCGGTTGCCTCGCTCTGTTCAGGAAAATCCATTGCGGCAAATTCCATACCAATCACCCCGCCCGCGGTAATCATCAGCCCGTGAGCACACTGAAGCAACAATTTGTTCAATTTTGCTTAGATAACCAAATTTTAACATTTGGCGACTTTACCTTAAAATCGGGTCGCAAAAGCCCTTATTTCATGAATTTTGGTCATATTAATAGGGCTGATAAGCTCCAGCGTTTAGGCGAATTCTATGCCGCGACCTTGGCGCAGGCGCAAATTCCCTGCGATGTCTTATTTGGCCCCGCCTATAAAGGGATCCCACTGGCCACCGTCACCGCACTGGCTTATTATCAGCAACAACAGCGTGCACTGGGGCTAGCTTTTAACCGCAAAGAAGCCAAAAATCATGGTGAAGGCGGGATCCTGGTGGGCAGTACCCTGGCCGGCAAATCGGTGGTGATCATCGATGATGTGATAACCCAAGGTACCGCTATTAAAAGTGTGGCACCAACCATTCTCGAGCAAGGTGGCCACATTGCCGCAATTTTAATCGCCATTGATCGCGAAGAACAAGGAAGCACGGCGGCTTTGAGCGCCTGTGACGAAGTTGCCAAGACATTAGACACAAACGTCATGAGTATCATTAGTTTTCAAGATATTCTGGTTTATTTACAAGAAGACCTGCGCTATCACGCCTGGTTGCCGACGATACGCGCTTACCGCGAAAAATATGGGAAAGTTTAAGAACTCATTAAGCATTTTGGGGTATAATTATACCATATACTGTTTAGCGATAAGGGTAAAAAAAATGACTGATCCAAGAGAAAAAGATGACGATCAAAAAAATCACCCCATCCTCAATCGGGTTGGTATTGTTCCGAGTCCTAATCAAGAACCAGCTCCTCCCTATGGTGACGAAGATCCCGATGCGCATCCCAAATTAACCGCGTGGCAACGCGCCGTCGATTACTACAACGCCGCGGTTAAACCCACCGAAGGAACGTCATTATCCCTTCCTCACATCACCCCCACCTCTGCTGAAGAAGAAAAATCCTTGTCAGGCACTGACGCAGACAAAAATAGCTATACCCTCCATCTCAATGGCCAAGTTGATATCCAGTTTGGCGATAAAAAAAATGAAGCCAGTTGCCAAGCCGCGGCCAACCACGCCGTGAAAATGTACCTACTTTATATGCTAGGGCCCGAGGCCAACTGGACCACCGATAAAATTAAGAGTTTAAATTTTAAACTCTTTGGCGGACCCAATATCCAATACATGATGAGTAAAGCGCTGCGTGATATTGTGGGGGAATATTTTCGTGAAACAGACACCACCGTAAACGAAATCATGAGGGGAAAAGAAGGTTACCTAGCGCTGAAGCCGGCGGATTATGATGATCAATTTAAGGCAGAAAAAAAATCTTCATCCGGATCCGACCAAAAGGGAAAGGGCTCCGCCAGCCATAAAACGGGACCGGAAAATGCAGCTCATCTCCAACCTGGTGATAAGAATCTACTTCCGAAAGGGTCGTTCCTGTAACCTATCCACCACCCCAGCCTCGCGCGCGGTATTTCATTGCCGCCGCTTTCCTATCTGGTGCTTGCACAATGCCGCGCCCAACAATAATCACATCGCTGCCACGCTCTTGTACCGCTTGCTCGGGTGTCACATAACTTTGATCAAAATTATCGGTTTTATCGGCTAAACTCACCCCGGGGGTCATAATGATGAATTCATTATCTTCCGGTAAGCGCTCTTGGGCGATAAACCCCATCACAAATTCGCGGTATTGTTTGGCAAATGCCAAGGCTTGTTGATAATAACCCGGCGTAAATAAATTCTGTTGTGAGCTCATCTGTGCCAATAACAATAAGCCATTGCCTTTGGCGCTACCAGCGGCCTGTAAGGCGGCAATAATCCCTGGCCCTGAAATCACATGGGCATTGGTGATGGTCGCCCAATCAGCAACCCGATAAATACCCCCCGTATATTGCTGATACACGGTTTTGCCGATATCGGCGTATTTGCGATCTTCAAACAATAAAAATTGATATTGTTTCGCTTTGGCTCGCAGCGTCGCCAGCCATTGAGGGGTAAAGTCTTCAATAATATCGATGTGAAGTTTGAGCACACAAATTTCACTGCCGACTTGGTCAATCAATTGCAGGATGTCATTTGTCCGGCATAAATCGGCGGATACCGCTAAATTGGTCTGCTTTTGTAACATGATCTCGAGCAATGCCCGACTCGCTTGGTTCACCGTTGCTTGCAATTTTGCCTGCAATTGGTCTCTGATTGACATAAGATTCCCTGTTTGGATGTGTTTTAACTGTTAATTAAGAACTGACGGCTAATAATATACATAGTAGAATAAAGCAAATTGTTCACAATTTACAATTAGGACTTACGGATGACACCATTGCTCTCGGTAGGGATAGCCATAGTTGCCATTGTGTGTTTGGGGTTTTTATTCGTTGTTTACAAATTAACCGCACAAAACTCAAAATACAAAAAAGAAATGGCAGGACGCAAAGTTGCCCAAGCCGCTCGCGTCCGTGAACAAATCAATGCGGCATTAGGCAATGAAGGCGCGGAAGCAAAACCGGCCGCTGTGGCCACCACCAAATCCAAACCAGCTCCCACAGCAGCAGCACCGCAACCACAGAGCATCAAACCCAAACCGGCCGAACCGGCCGAACCGGCCGCCAACACGCCGCCCCCCCTAAACCAACCGGCAAAAGAAATGGCGCCCCCAATCGATATCCCCGCACAACTTGTTGGGTTTAAACCGGTTTTAGAAGAAGATATGTCTGAGCAAGATTTAATGCGGATCACCGATATGACCGATAAAATCTTACGCCCTAAGAGTATTTTCTCAGCACTGGTCATCGGGCAACTCGGGCCCAAAGAATTAGCCGAAGTGGTCGCCTCCGATCCTGAAATCGCTGCTAAAATGCTGAGAATCGTTAACTCCGCGGCGTATGGCTTAACAAAAAAAATAACCAGCGTCCAACGCGCCGCTATTTTCCTTGGAACCTTCCTAGTCCGCGACATATCCATGCGACTGTGTATGCAAAGCTCTTTCAAACAAGGCGATGCCATTCTCGAATCGGCTTACCAACTTTATTGGCAATCCAGCACCCTGGCCAGCACCATTTGCCAACGCCTAGCCAATACGTATGGCTTACCCGATGCATCGTCACTTGCGACTCGTTCACTGTTAAGTTTCATTGGTAATTTAGTTATTTTATCTAACCTACCCGAAATCAGCGAAAAATATTCTTCACTGTCTTCACTTTATCATCGCACCCATTTTGAAGAAAATCTGTTGCACACGAATGCGGCTGTTTTAGGAAGCATTCTTGCCCGCAAATGGCGCCTGCCCGATGAAATTGAAGAAGGGATCAAACGCAGTCTATTTCCCATGTTTCTATCACCGGATAAATATCCTTTTGATGACATCAGAGAAACCACGATTTCCTATCTGAGCTGTCGTATCGGCGAACAAATTATTTTTGATAAAATCGAAGATTTAGCTGATATCAAAATTGACAAAGAAAAAGCCATCGAATATTGCTACTTACCTTCCTATCTCTATTTTTCGAATATGGAAGATATCCATGAACAATTGCAAAATCCCAAACTCCGCCAGGATGTAAATCACATTATTTCTCAGCTTAAATCACACAGTCGATCTGAAGCAGAAGATGCCAAACAAAACAAATCTTGATTGTCGAGAACGATCCGCTGGTTCAAGATAAATAAATAGCATCGTCACGTTACCTTGGGACTTGTTAAAGAGAATATCTCTTTCCTGTCTCCTCCATCCTGCGGCTGTCCAACAACACCATTTGTCTTTGATGGGGCAAAAGTTCCCACCATCCCGATTACCCCCCCGACTGACGTGCCCGCAGAGGGAATGCTGCTAGAAGAAGAATTTTTTACTGTTTCTTCCTCTTTTTTTTCCTCTTCCTCAGATTCCGTAGGAATACTTTCGAGAAATTTAACGAGATCCTTCTGTTCAACGAAAGCAATCACAGTTGCTTCTCCCTCGAATAATTTTGCTATAATCGAATCGTGAAAAACATCAGGATAAGAATGAGCATCATACTCCTCGCCTTTGAAAAATACTTCTCTTGCAGTTAATTTGCCAGACAATTCTTCGGGTAGATCGTTCGTTAGTTGAATAGCTCGCCAGACAGCGATCTCTAGAACAACATGAGGCCAAGGTCTATCTACCAGCATTCCATATGTGATCTCAAGCGCAACTAGATAGTGAACTATTAAATCCCTCAAGCATTCCCTCTTCCCAAGAGAAAAATCAGAAGATTTGCCTGTGCTTTTGGTGGAAAATTTCTTAATTATTCTATCTAAATAAATTGCCGCAGTCGCGATGTGCGTTACTGTTGTTGCCATTTCTGGAACGACATGCCCGGCTTCTGCATTAGCCAACCATTCATGGAAATTTTCCAGAATTTCAAAAAGCTTCTCTTTATTTTCATCTGTTCCCAACGTTTTGGGCAAGTCGTCGGTCAAGGTATCCACTACGCGGCGTAGAATTTTTTTTGTTTGTTCTTTTTTTATTTTAATTGAATTTTCAATTTTTTTATTTGGTTCCTTTTGTCTTTTGATTAAGTTTCCACATTTTCCCTCTCCTTTCTCTCTTATTTCAATTAATTTTTCAAGTTTTTTCTTTTGTTCCTCAAGCTTTATCGTCTCCTCCTGAAGCCTTGCTCGACACTTATTTTTCCCAAGGGTCCAAAAAGACTTAATTTTTTTTGTGAGCCTTGCAATTTCTATTTCACTCTTTTCTTGTTCTTCCTGTGCCTTGTTAATCTCTGCTTGTTCTTCTTTCCGTGCCTCAATAAATTCTTTCTTAATCTTGGCTTGTTCTTTCCGTGCCAGAATAAGTTCGTCCGCTGTTTTAGTAATGCTATCTACCGTTAACATTTATAGGTGCTCGTAAAAATTTACTTGGCTTAAAGCAAATTATACAGCACAAATATTATCCAGTTATTAGTGGTTTCTCTGCCTTTCTCATTTGCGGAGAGAAACCATTTGGGAAATCTGGCCTAACTTACTGAATAAATAAAAAAAATCCTTACTAAGACACCGCCTGGCGCGCATAAGGAGATCCCTCTCTGCATTCGAGATGACCGCTAAAAATTGGCAATCTTTCCTATGGCGCACCAAAAAAGAAGAAATTGCTCAGCTGCATGTGTTTTTACAAACCATATCACCTTGGCGGTTTGATCACACATCAGCCAAGTCACCCTTGGATTCTAACCATTGTTTTCGCTCGGCAATGGCTTTTTTGCTTAATAACATCGTCATAACCTGATCGGTACCCTCCCCGGCCGGCAATATCAATTGCACCAATCGGCGCGTTTCCGGCGCCATCGTTGTTTCGCGCAATTGCGAAGCATTCATCTCGCCCAATCCTTTAAAGCGTTGAACATTGATCGTGGCACGCGGCTTTTCGGCATGAATTCTTTCAAATAAGTTATCTTTTTCAGCATCATCTAAGGCGTAGTATACCTCTTTACCCACATCCAAGCGGTACAGCGGTGGCATCGCAACATACACGTGCCCTTCTTTTACTAATGGCCTAAAATGTTTAACGAATAAAGCACACAGTAATGTCGCAATGTGTAAACCATCCGAATCCGCATCAGCCAAAATACAAACTTTGTGATACCGCAAGCCAGTTAAATCGGTACTTGCCGGATCAACCCCAATCGCAACGGCAATATCATGGATCTCTTGTGAACTTAAAATTTGTGAAGAATCAATTTCCCAGGTGTTTAACACTTTTCCACGCAACCCCATGACCGCTTGAAACTCTCGGTCCCGCGCTTGCTTAGCGGATCCCCCTGCGGACTCCCCTTCTACTAAAAACAATTCACCACGAACCGGGTCGTCACTCGCACAGTCGGCTAATTTTCCAGGCAACGCCGGTCCGCCCGCCACTTTTTTGCGGGCAATTTTTTTACGGGAACGAATGCGCTTTTCTGCATTTTTAATGGCAATCTCAGCGATGGCTTGTGCGTCTGCCACATGTTGATGGCAATATAAACTAAATGCATCTTTAACAGCCCCTGAAACAAATCCGGCACACTCTCTTGAAGACAAGCGCTCTTTGGTTTGTCCGGAGAATTGGGGATCATGCATTTTCACCGACAAAACAAATTGGCATTGCCCCCAAATATCTTCTGGTGTTAATTTGACACCTCGCGGCAATAAATTTCGCAACTCGCAGAATTCACGTAATGCCTCCAACAAACCACTGCGCAAACCATTAACGTGGGTGCCGCCTTGCGGTGTTGGAATGAGATTAACATAGCTCTCTGTTATAATGGCTTCGGATAATTCCGGAACCCATGCCACAGCCCACTCAACTTTTTCACGACTCCCCGCAAACTCCCCTAGGAATCCACCGACCGGAAGACTCGTTTCATTGGTTAAAGCAGATAGCAAATACTCTTGTAATCCAGATTCATAGTACCACTCCTCAACTTCATCTTTGCTCTCGTCTTTAAAACTGATCCGTAACCCCGCGCATAATACCGCCTTGGCTCGTAACAAATTTTTTAATCGATTACTCGCAATTTTGACATTGTCGAAGTATTTTTCGTTTGGCTTGAAACAAACACTTGTGCCGGTTTGCCGCTTGGGCACGTCGCCAATTTTTTTGAGCTCTGTCTGCTTATCGCCATTGGCAAATTCCATTTGGTATTCATGGCCATCTCGTTTAACCCGCACCACCAATTTCTGTGATAACGCATTGACAACCGACACCCCAACACCATGCAAACCGCCAGAGTATTCGTAAGTGTCTTTATTAAATTTACCCCCAGAATGCAGCCGTGTTAAAATCAGCTCGACACCGGTAACTTTATGTTGCGGGTGTTTCTCTACCGGCATACCACGACCATCGTCACTCACTTCAATAAAACCATCTTTATGCAGGATCACAACAATATTTTTTGCATAACCCGCTAACGCTTCATCGACGCTATTATCTACGACTTCTTGCACCAAATGGTTTGGTCTTGAGGTATCCGTATACATCCCCGGTCGCTTGCGTACTGGTTCCAACCCGGTTAATACCTCTATCGATTCGACGGTATAGTCTTTTGCGCTCATTCTCACTCTATTCCTTATGCTAACCAATCTCGCTTCAAATTGGGATAATGTATGCTAAGCCACTGCAGCGCAATAATAGTAGGTGCACTGGTAATCTGTCCATTTGCCAATAACGCCAAGACATTATCGATTGCCATTACATGGACACGGATATCTTCGCCTTCATCCCGACAACCATGGAATTCTCTCACCCCTAAACTATTAACCTGGCAAACAAATAAGCTTATTTTTTCAGCGGATCCCCCAGGAGAAGGAAAGTAATCAAAAATAAATTGGCTGTTAAGCGCTTGGCATCCCGTTTCTTCCATCAATTCACGAACCGCAACGGCTTGTTTGGTTTCATTGGGCTCAATAATTCCAGCCACCACTTCTTTTAACCAGGCATCTTCCCCTTGCGCGTAAGGACCAATTCGAAATTGCTCAACCAAAATGACTTGATCGGTATGGATATCAACCGGTAACACCGTCACGGCATCACGCCGAAGATTAACCTCACGCTCCAGCGTTTGGCTCCACCCACCTTCGTGCAAGGCATGTTTGAGCGTGTAATTTTTCATTTGGGTAAAACCCGAATAATCAATACTTGCTCTTTCCACCACCACTTGCGAGTCATTTTTGCTACTCATTTGATGTCCACCTCATTATAATGCGCATCCATATCTTGCGTCGTTGTCATAAACTCCTTACTCTTTAACGCACTGGTTGCGAGATATTGTGGGATATGTTTCTCTTCTGCACAACACCAGTTCCAATAAAAAACACCAGGCGGTTTATTTTTAGTCATTTAATTGGGTCTTTTTATGAACACAGAACACGCTCGAACAAACATGATTAAGCAACAACTTCGAACTTGGGACATTACCGATCCGGCTATCCTCGAAGCCTTTGGCACCCTGCCACGAGAGAGTTTTGTTCCCGTCGATTTAAAAAATCTTGCCTACGCCGATACGGAAATTCCTATTGGCCAGCAACAGATTATGTTGTCTCCCAAACAACAAGCCAGACTGCTACAAGGGTTACAACTCTCGCCACGCGCTCATGTTTTGGAGATAGGCACTGGTACCGGATACTTAACGGCTGTGCTTGCTAAACTCTCAAAACAAGTCTCCAGTATTGAGATATTTCCTGAATTTGTAAATAGCGCAAAAAATTTATTAGCCGAATTACACTTGAATAATGTCACGCTCTCGGTTGCCAATGGCGCTCATGGTTTTAGCGATAGCACACAATATGACGCTATCCTCATGACCTCCGCCGTACTCAGAGTGCCCAATCCCTATTTACAACAATTAAAAATCCACGGCCACTTAGTCGCCATCATTGGCACTGAGCCTGCGATGACCGCCACCATTATCACCCGCGAAGGTGAACACCAGTGGTCTTCCACTGGATTATTTGAAACGGTAGTACCCGTGATGATAGACGCCAAACAACCTGAAAAATTTCAGTTTTGAGGATGTGGTTTTATGATGATATGGAAATTGTCTAAAATATTATGGCCTGTTTTGCTTTTCTTTACGGTGACCGAAGCGGCTGCGCACCCTCATGCGCACCCAACACTGCTCGAGGTTTTTCAACGCGCGTTAGCTAATGATCAGCAATACGCCGCTGCTAAAGCCGCCTGGCTTGCCGCGCAGGAAACGCTACCGCAAAATATCGCTAATATATTACCGTCATTATCCGCTTCTGCGATCACCGCAGGAAATAAACGCCGAACAACCGAAGCCAATGTCTTTCGTTTTAATACTCAAATTTACTCATTGACGTTAACGCAGCCACTCATTAATTTCGCAAGCTGGTCACGGATCCAAGAAGCCAATGCCAATGTCAAAAAAGCAGCGGCAACGCTGTTAGCTGCTAGACAAAAATTGATAATCCGAGTGGCCTCGGCCTATTTTAATATCCTTTTAGCCCAAGATACTTTGCGCTTTACTAACGCCGAATTGCAAGCAACTTACCGCCAATTGGAACAGGCGAGACAGCGTTATAAAGTAGGCCTCGTCGCTATCACAGCCGTTTATGAAGCTCGAGCCGTTTACGATCAAATCCTTGCCGATCGGATTTCAGCAAAAAACAATCTCGACAATGCCAAAGAAAATCTGCGACAAATTACCAACCACTACTATGATAAAATCGCCGCCCTGCGTCACCGCATTCCTTTGCTCCGACCGATTCCCGCGCAAAAGCAAGCCTGGGTGCAATCGGCAATTAATCACAATTATACTTACCTTGCCAGTCGTTTTAGCGCCGATGCGGCTCGTTCTGAAATCGGTGCTGTTTGGAGCGGACATTTGCCGTCTCTTAACTTAACAGGCAATATCAATCGCAACAAATCCGGTGTCACCAATGCATTTTTCAATGAACTCAGCACCAGCACTCACACGCTGGGATTGCAATTATCGATTCCCCTGCTGCAAGGTGGTAGCGTCGTTTCGCAAACTCGAGCAGCCCAAGCCACCTACGAACAAGCCGTTGCCAATCGAATTGAAACCTTTCGCTCTGTCGTTGTCAGCACCCGACAAACCTTTAACAGCATCATCGCTGGCCTTAGTAAAATCAGCGCAGATAGGCGCTCTATTGCCTCTGGCAGAAGCTCACTCGATAGCACCGAGGCCGCTTACAAAGTTGGTACTCGAACCATTGTTGACGTTCTGCAAGTACAAAGAAATTTATTCCGCGCCCAAGAAATTCACGCCCAAGATCAATACAATCTTATTAATAATACCTTGTCACTAAAGGCGTTAGCCGGCACCTTACGCGAAGCAGATTTGGCCGCAATTGATAAATGGTTACAGCGGTAATCCAAATATCGCTTGCAAAACGGCCATATGCTGCGCCACCGCCGAACGATTTCGTTGAACCAAGGACAAGCCCTTCTCACCCATCGCCTGTCTCACTCGGCTATCTTGCAGTAATTCAATAACGGTCGTGGCTAATGCTTTTGCATCATGGATTTTTCGGGTAGCGCCTTCTTGAATAAGCAGATCGGTCACTGTTTTCATATTGAAATAATAAGGCCCTGTTAGAGAGGCAATGCCAAGTGCCGCGGGTTCCAAAAGATTGTGACCACCGATGCGAGCCAGGCTACCCGCGACAAAAGCCAAGTCAGATGCCGCATAAAACATCGTCAACTCCCCCATGGTATCACCAATTAATACTTGTGCATGACGGGTCACATCATCGGCAGAGCGGCTCGCCGTCACAAATCCCAATTTGCGCGCTAAGGCGGTAACCTTAGCAAAGCGCTCAGGGTGTCTTGGCACCAAGATCAACATGGCATTTGGCAATACTTGTAATATTTCGCGCTGTGCCTGCAACACCTGCTCTTCTTCGCCTTCGTGAGTACTCGCCGCCACCCACACCGGACGGTTGCTATCCCATCTTGCACGCAATTGGCTTGCTATCTCACTAATGCTCTGCGGTATTTCTTGATTGAATTTTAAATTCCCGGTAATCACTACTTTGTCCGCTGGAATATTAAAACTTTTAAAGCGCTGCGCATCTGCCTCGGTTTGAGCAGCGATGGTGGTGATTTTATTGAGCATATCATGCGTCAAGGTATAAAACTTGTGATAGGCATGCGCCGATTGCTCAGATAAGCGAGCATTGGCAATAATAACTGGGCATTGTCGTTTATGACACGCCGCCAGTAAGTTTGGCCATAGCTCTGTTTCCATAATCACAACGTATTTAGGTTGTAGTCGATCCAGAAATCGATCCACGCTGTGAGGCAAGTCATAAGGCGCATAAGCATGAAATACTGAATGGCCAAATACCGTTTTAACCCGCACCGAACCGGTTGGCGTGGTGGTGGTGATTGCAATAGCCAGCTGGGGGTAAAGCGCTTGGATCCGTTTAATTAACGGAACTGCCGCATTAAACTCGCCAACCGATACCGCATGCAACCATAACCCACCCTGAAATTGCGGCGCTACCTCAATACCGCCAAAACGCTCACCGATGCGTTTAGCATACGCGGGGGCTCGAAGGGCACGCCATAACATTCTCAGCACCAGTACCGGCACCAGTAGATAAAAAAACAGGGTATAAATCTTTCGATAAACTGTTGTTTGCACAATTTTTCCTTCTGTTTGCAGGCTATGTCCATCGTACCGGAAGCGGTGAAGTGATAACAAACAGGTACGGCGGCTATATGATACCAAAAAAGTCTTGCAATGCATTGGCTTTACACTGTTAAATAGCAATTCTTTGAACTAAAATCGGCTCAACTGGATATGTTTTTTGGCAAAATTGTTGGTTTTCTCGCTGGATTCCTTTTATTGGGCCCCGTCGGCAGTTTATTCGGCCTATGGATAGGCCATCAATTCGATAGAGGCTTACAATTACCCCATTATGGTTCGCCTTTTGGACGCGCCCCCTCTGAAGCTGCCAACACTTTTTTTGCGGCAACGTTTTCTGTCATGGGGCATATATCAAAATCCGATGGCCACGTATCTAAAAATGAGATAGAACTTGCCGAACAAGTCATGCGCAACCTCGGGCTCACCGAAGCGGCCAGGCAATTAGCGATTCAATTCTTCCAGCAGGGCAAAGAATCAAGCTTTGACTTGCTAAAAACACTAGAAAAATTACGTCACGATGCCCACAATCATCAAGCCCTGTTACAACTATTTGTTGATATTCAAAGCCAAGTGGTCACACGCGATGGCTACAGTAAAGAAAAAGAGAAAATCATGCAATTCATCTGTCAACAATTGCGCGTACAGCCTTTTTCTGGAGCCAATTTTCAATATTCTTCGCACTCACAACAACGAGCGAATCCTTTTGCTAAACCCCAAGGCCCCAATCCTTATACTGTTCTGGGTATGGATCCTGGGGCAACCGATAGCGAAATCAAACGCGCTTATCGTAAATTGATGAGTCAAAACCACCCGGATAAACTGGTGTCCAAGGGATTGCCTGCTGATATGATTAAACTTGCCACCGAGAAAACGCAACAGATTCAAGCCGCTTATGAAAAAATTCGGCGTGAACGCGGCATCGCGTAAATTTTATTTGCTGCAATTTGATTTTTCTGAAGCAATGGATCTTGGCTCTGTAACATGCGACGCAGCACCGCAAGCGAATAAAGCAGGAAAAAATCGCCACCGCTTTTTTTCAGATCGCGTGCGCGCTTGAGCTGGCAAGGGGCTATCGGGCTTAACCTCATAAACCTCGTCTCTTAGCTTAAGCTCCGGCAACTCATTTAAATAAGGTGGCGAAAGAAAAGAAGTAATGCCGACTTGGGGTGGTAGCGACTCTGCCTTTTGATCGGCTCTGGCCTGTGCATACCATTGTGTGGGCGTGACACGGCTGGATAAGTCAACCGATCCGGATCGGGTTTCTGGTTGATTATTTTCTTGTAACCTGAGAATGGTTTCACGATAATGTGGATTTAGCTCACCATCTCCCACGACAGGCGCTTGATATAATAATCTCGGTCTCTCTAAATTGTCATCGTAACAATAATCGAAAACAGCCGCTCCGCTAATATCCTCACTCACGGGCAGCAGCCTCAGGCACTCGCTATCCAAAAGAAACTTGGATACATTAAAATAATAAAAATATAACTCGCTCGCTTTGGGAATAAGCTTAGTGCCTCCCTCTGATTTGAAGTAGGCTGCTAACCGTTGCAATTTATCAACCGACGCACCATACAACTCAAATGAAATATCATCTTCTGGCCTTGCTAAGTGCACGGCTTGCATAACCATATATATACCAAGCAACTCGCTCGTATCTCGGTAATAGCACGCTCGCTTGAATCCGCTATGAATCATAGACAACGGATAGCTATAAATCGGCAAATTTATTTTTTTCGATAAAGCATGTTGCTCTGTTGCCCGAGTTTCTATCTCTAACAAGGCTGTTCCTGAAGGGCTGTTGGTAAATACATCCTGCAGCATTTCAGTTAAAACTGAAAATTTGCACTCCTGGCGATAGCACGCCAATTGCTGCGCCGCTTGCGATAATGCTCGATGGAAAGAGCCAATGATGTCTCTTTGATGCTTATCCCACTTAACAGGCGAAGTCGCACGTGAAGAGAGCATCTCATACGGGACGGTGTGGTTTTGCCCAGAGAGCGGCGCTAAAATCATTTCATCAACCGACTTTGCGCGCACAAGAAGATGTTGAAGTAACGGATTTTGAATATTATACCCTCTGATATGGATATCGACATTGCCATCCGCGTTTGTAATAGTCGGCAACAAACTCTCGCTATCTATCATCGTAACCAATAATCGATTTTTAGGCATTATATGGTTTTTCTGCTTTCGGTGACTGCTGCTGTCTCATTTTGTTTTCCTCTGAACCAACCACTAAAATGACGAGCAAAAAATCCCAGCTTAGATCCCTTTTCTACCGGGGACAGTGGTGGATTACTGCCAACTTCATAAGTCGGGGGCTTTCTTCGAGGAATAACCACAGTCCCGATAGCCACCATATTAGTATGATGATGCCCAGGCCGGGAAACGGGCGCTTGATAACCAGTAATGTTAACCGGAGATACCGTGCCTTCGTCAGCGGCAGACAACGCAGCGATATCTCGCTGTTGTTGCGCTTGCCATTCCTTCGCCGATACCCTAGTAGACATATCAACGGGATAGAATTGATTTTTCTCTTTAATATGAGGTATCTGCGGACCAAGAACATTGCGAATGGTTTCTCGATAGTTTCCATTTGCAGGACCTGTGCCAACAATAACATCTGGCGCTAACGACAGCGGAGAGCATTCGGCTACTGATCGGTTCCCTGCGGATAAATACGTAGACAAATCCATCGTGGAAAAGCCAAGAGAACTCCCCGCTGGGATCAATTGGGCTCCACCGTCGCTTGTAAAATAAGCCCTCGCTGGTGCTAGCTTTTCATTATCTGGCCCAAACACACAAAAGTGAATGCATTGCGAATCGGATCTCCCGGCCTTGACCGCTTGCATGGCTAAGTAAATCCCCGTGATGTTACTGCTATCGTATGTGAATGAGGCATCACAACACTCTGAAACTTTATAATCTTTTGCATATCCGTTTATAGGAGCCTGTGCATTGTGAGCCATAGGATGTGGTGTGGTGGCTGCGGATAAAATCGTGTCAAATGTGTGCCCAGAAGGATTTTTCAAGTACACATCTTCTAATAATTCATTTAATACTGAAAACCGACAATTACCGCTATTAAGACGAAACGTCGCTAACGTTTGCGCCGCATGAGTAAGCAACACCGGAAAAGATCCGACAATATCTTGCCCCGACTCATCCCAATCAGTCGGTTTGTGAGAGCGGGAGAAAACCGCATCAGCAATTACCGTCTGCCTATCCGACGAACCATGAGCCAATATAATTTCATCATACTGCCCCGACGCACCCATACGCTGTAAAGCTTCGATCATTGGATTGTTGAGACCATACCCAGCGGGCTGAATATCCATAATGCCATCACGATTCGCGATCAAAGGAACCAGCGTCTCGTAATCCATCACGGCTACGAAAACCCGTTTATCATTTCTTTGCTTTTCGCTTGGCATTGTCATTCCGAACCTCTCACACACTTAATCGCTAAAAGAATGTATTCTAAAGCATTTTCATTAAGGATATATTAAATCCATCATCGAGTTTTTTTACACCGAATACCACAAAGACTGTCCGGTGGCGTGCGACCGGTTAAGCGATCATGCCGAAATAACATCACCTCCTAATTTTTTTCCTTGATTTTTCTGTTGTTTTTTTTAAGCCAGCCTTGAATCAACTTAATCATGGTATCCATCCCCGATGAATAAGCGGGATCTTCGCCATAGATAATTCGGTTGTCGTACTTATTATTTTCAATTTTGACTGCCATTTTATGGCGTTCGATAAACGCGTTTTTAACAAAATCATAATCGCGACTGGCAATAACATCCATCACCGGCGTATCTTTTAACTTGGTGATGGCTTCTTGAAACGCGCTCCCTTTTTCTTCTGGGACCGGTGGGTAAGCGCTAATGGTTACTAAACCTTGCAAAGATTTCACTCTGATTGTACTCAAATATAACCCGGCCCATCCTCCCCCTGTGCCATGGGAAATAAGCAAGATTTTCCGTGGGTTCTGCGCTTGTACCCAGATCATGGCCGCAGTCACTCTGCCTAACATCCGCTTTTCATAATTTTCCCAGTCTTGCTCCTGCTCCTTCCCAACTGAAGTTTTGGATTTAAATGGTGGCAATGGCGATACAGTTAAAACATGCCACCCGAGAAACAACATCCGCTCTTGGATAGGTTTAATAACGGAATATGACTCTATCGCATCGTTTTCATCTGGGATTAGAATAATAATACCTGCCGGCGATACATTATCGGTTTTCTGATAAAGAGAGAAAGCCTCTTCGTCTGAAGAGACCGGCAACCAAACTACCTCACCTTCGGTAACCAATGCCGCCAATGCGGCTTCTTTAAGATCGCGCTTGGTTGATGGGCTTGCGGTTTGTTGTTGGCAATAACCCCATGGCATCAAACTTAGGCAGAGCCAAAGCACAGCCGTGAAAACCATCCGCTTTTTTTTATCCATACTGGACACCCACTTACTCTCCACCATGACGCTTGTTATAATGACACCTCGTTTCCTCCGCTTTGGAATGAGAATGAACGATATCATCATAGCACCATCCATCTTATCTGCCAATTTCGCTCGCCTAGGCCATGACGTAAAAACCGTATTAGCGGCTGGCGCTGATTGGATCCACCTCGATATTATGGATAATCATTTTGTTCCTAATTTGACTTTTGGCCCAATGGTTTGTAAAGCCCTGCGCGACGAAGGAATTAAGGCCCCCTTTGACGTTCATCTCATGGTAGAACCCATTGAAGACTTAATCGTTCAATTCGCCAAAAGCGGCGCAGATTGGATCACTATTCATACTGAAGCCACCCCCCATCTAAACCGCGCGTTACAGTTAATCGCCGACCAAAACTGCAAAGTCGGTGTTGCACTCAACCCCGCAACACCACTCAATAGCATTCACCATGTTTTAGATAAAATCGATTTAATATTAATTATGTCGGTCAACCCTGGATTTGGTGGCCAATGTTTTATTCCAGATTCGTTAAATAAATTACAACAAGCGTCTCAGCTCATCTCCCACTGTGGCAAGAATATTCGCCTGAGCGTCGATGGCGGCGTCAATCAGCAAAACATCTCTGCTTTATTTAAAGCAGGTGCCGATACATTTGTCAGCGGCTCAGCCATCTTTGGTTCTCAAAACTATGCTTTTCCCATTCAAGCAATGCGACAAGCCATTACAAACAGGTGAGGCATTCTATCTGTGCTATTAATGATTGATAACTACGACTCATTTACCTATAACCTAGTGGCTTATTTTAACCGCTTGAAAGTGCCAACGGCGGTCTATCGCCATGATGCCATCACCCTTCCTGAAATTGAAACCATGGCACCTCGTTATATTGTTATCTCACCTGGTCCATGCACGCCGAATGAGGCCGGCATTTCATTAATGATTATTCAACAGCTGGGCCATCGTTTCCCGATACTCGGTGTCTGTCTTGGACATCAATGTATTGGCCAAGCATTTGGCGCAACAATTATTTTAGCCAAAACAGTGATGCATGGAAAAACTTCTGAGATTTATCACGACAGCACCGGCTTGTTTCATAACCTCCGTAATCCATTTACCGCTACGCGATACCATTCTCTGGTCATTGATCCTAGTACGCTACCCAGTGAGTTGCTTGCTTATGGCTTCACGCATGACGATCATGAAATCATGGCAATTCGCCACCGAACATTGCCCATTTATGGGATACAATTCCATCCAGAGTCTATCTTAACACCTGATGGGATCACTATCTTAAATAATTTTGTAACGATTCACCCAAAAAATCTGGAGTAACTATTGCGCTTTTTTGCTGAACAGGCACCTATTTTTTTGCAATTATACCCTGCCTCACCGCTATCAAAGCTGCAACAAACAAGCTATTTCTTAACATACGCAACAAAATCATTTTTGGAGTATTCCACCATATCAAGCAAGCGCAAAATAAATTTCTCAGTAAGCGCCTTATCTTTCGCTAATAAAAACATGCCTTCCGGAGAAACCAAGTCTCGTGACAGGACCATACCAGCAACTAAGCCTCGAGCATTGACTTTAATTTCTGTTAGATTATCATCGGTTTCTGCTGACTCTTGGAGAAATTTTAAAAATGATTGCACCAAGTCAGGATCGTAGCTCTTCTCCTTATCTTGCTGGAGATATCGACAAGCTTCCGCGGCTGTGAATTTCTCACCAGCAAGAACACCTGACTGCAATTCTTCAAAATCGATAACAATCCTTAACAAACGAGAACCCAACGGGATTTTATCTGCAATTAACCGATCAGGGTATCCCTTGCCATTATATTGTTCTTTATGACAGCGAATTAATTGGCACACCGGCTCCATCATCTCCAGTGATAAAAGCGCTGTTTCGCCCAAGCGCGGATATTGATGGAATTGCTCCCTCTCAGCACGATTTAATGAAAAATAGGGTTTTTGTATTAATTCATCCGAAAAGGCTATTTTCCCAATTGAATGTAACAAGGCGGCAAAATATATATTGTCGACCGCTTCACCGTTTAAGGTTGAAGCAAATTTTTTTGCTCGGGCGGCAATATTACGAGAGTAGCCAACTTGACCTTTCATCCTCAATTCCAGCAAGTTAGCAAATACGGTAACACTATTTGAAAACGTGGTTGCCAATGTCTCATAAGAAGCACTTAAGGAATCATTTGCAGCCTGTAACTGTTCAGTCCGCTCTTGAACTTTTTCCTCAAGTGAGGCATTTAACTCTTGCAATGACAGATTTTGCTGTTTGATCAGTGCTAATAATCTGATACGCTCTTTGGCATTAAATTGACTCTTGAGCAATTCAGCTACTGTAAATTTTAAATGATCCTCGTCCCACGGTTTGCTGATGTAATTATGAATTTTGCCATCATTAACAGCCGACATGGTCGACTCCATATCGGAGAACCCGGTTAATAAAATCCGACCTGTATTTGGCCAACGCTCTGCAATGGTTGCAAGCAGCTGGGCACCACTCATGCGCGGCATACGCATATCGGAGATCACGATATCAATCTCATGATGCTCTAAAACCTCAAGTGCGGCAGTGCCTTCTAACGCGGTAAAAATTTGCAAACGATTATCACGAAAAAGTCGTTTCAATGAATTGATGACATTTTCCTCATCATCAACGAGCAGCAAAGTGCCTGGCGTATTTTCTGGCATGATTTTCCTGGTATGTAGGCTCGTTTCCATGTTATCTAAATTTAACAAAAACCGGTATACTAAAAACTCCCGAACTGGCGGTCAAAACCAAAAATGGGTTAAAACAAGCCATCACCTGAGGACCTAACGATGACAGAGTTAGAGGACTTGAAAAAGGCGCTAGCCAATGAACGCTCGGCTCGCGAAGAAATTGAAAAACGTTTACAAGAAAAAACCGAAGAGCTCCATGCCAAAAATCAATTATTAGCGGAAGAAAATAAACTTTTAAATATCCAGCATGAAGAGCTCAAAATAACCCAACGCCAATTAATACAAAGCTCTAAATTGGCATCGATAGGGCAACTCGCTGCTGGCGTAGCGCATGAGATCAACAACCCCATCGGTTATGTCTCCAACAACATTAACGTCTTGCATGAGTATTCTAACAAGTTTGTCACCCTTTTTGATATGTTTTTAAAATTAATGGCCTTATTGCAAGACAATCCACAACTCCAGCAACCGATTCAAGACATTCATACTTACATTGAAAAAAATGATATTAGCTTTATGCTCACGGATGTTAAAGCGCTCATCCTCGAATCAAAAACGGGTATGAGTCGGGTCATTGATATTGTCGCCAGCTTAAAAACTTTTGCCAGAATGGATCAAGATGATGTTCATCGGGTCAATATTAATGAAGTCATCGAATCAAATTTAAAAATTGTGTGGAATGAAATTAAATATAAATGCACCGTTGAAAAAAACTTTGGTGACCTACCTGATCTTGCCTGCTACCCCAGTCAGCTCCATCAAGTTTTTACTAACCTGCTGGTGAATGCGTCTCAAGCTATTGAAGAATCTGGGATCATTAAGATTACAACTAACTTTGATGGTCACAATATAAAAATATCCATCGCTGATAGTGGCTCGGGGATCCCTAAAGAATGCCTCGACAAAATATTCGACCCTTTTTTTACAACAAAACCCATCGGGATAGGAACAGGCCTTGGTTTGTCGGTAACGTACGGCATCATCCAGAATCACCATGGTCAAATTGATATTCAATCTGAAATAAATAAAGGAACGACCGTCATGATTACGCTGCCTTTGGATGGCGTAAAGTTATCTCATAAGAAATAAGGTATCCCATGAGCAAACTGAAACTACATGTGGTATTTGTCGATGACGATGAATTTATTACTTCCAGTCTAAAAAGAGGCTTGAGAAGCCTAAAAGATATCTGGGAGATAAATTTTTTTAATGACTCGCTCAACGCTTTTGAGTTCATACAAGAAAATCCCTGTGATGTGGTAGTGACTGATATGCTCATGCCCAATCTTGACGGCTCAAAATTATTAGCTAAAGTCTATGAATGTAAACCTCAAACCATCCGAATGATTTTATCTGGACAAGCCGATAAAGAGTTGCTGTATCGCGCTAGCTTATTCTCACACGCCTTCATGGCAAAGCCATTCTCTTCTGAAACGGTGATAAAAGCCATTGAAAAAGCGACGCGATTACGCCAGTCCTTCATGAATTCCGCGCTGATCAATTCGCTAACCCAACAACAAGCATTGCCTTCTCCACCCATGCTATATCATCGTCTTTTGGCATTACTCAATGACGACAAATCGACGATAGACTCCATCACCCATTTAGTTGAGCAAGATGTCAGCGTTAGTTCGAAACTATTACAAATTATTAATTCGGCTTATTTTGGACTTTCCAGAGAGATAATCTCCGTCTCTGAAGCCATTAGATTACTGGGGGTCGATACCATCCGATCTTTATTTTTCACCATTACTTTATTTAAACAATACAAAGGTGCTGGTGGTGAAACGTCTCTAATTGATAACATTTATCAATATTCCCTCAGCATCAGCCATCTCAGCACCCTGATTGCCCAACGACATCGTTTAGACCTCGAAGCAGCCAATGTTTGCAAAACAGCGGGGTTGCTAAGCCAAATCGGTTTATTGGTTTTGGCCGATCGCTTCCCTAAAGAACTTGATCAACTCAAAAAAATGGTGCAAAACGAAAAAATCGATATTTACAATGCTGAGGAGTTGTTATTGCATCGTTCTCACTGTGTGATTGGCGCTTACCTCATGTCAATCTGGGGCTTACCCGATGAAATCGTTGAGGCTATCTTATATAGCTACTCCCCTACCGAGCTAATACATGATCCGGCCATTGTGCCGATTAGTGTGGTCCACTTGGCCACCTGGCTTGCTGCACAAAAACACCCGGCTTTTTACAATAAATACATTCAAGTCGATGAACCTTACCTACACGCTTGTGGTTTTGAAAGTGCGGAGTTTTATCTTGATTTAATTGCATGAAATTAGGCTCTTTTCTACCACGGTGAAATTTTTTGCAATAAGCGAACCAACTTTTGAATGCGGGGATTAAATAACTTAGGTCCATAATACGTATTTATCACTCGCCTATTAATCTGAGCCAGCGTTGGGTAGGCGTGAATGGTTGTTGAAATGGCTTTGAGCGATAATCGTGCTTGCATCGCGAGCGCCAACTCGGCTATCAACTCGCCGGCGTTAATACCTAATATTTGCGCCCCTAATATTTTACCCCGGCAAACAACCACTTTCGCTAATCCCTCAGTTTGACCCTCTGTTATTGCTCGATCTACTTGTGCCATCGGGTATGATAATTCTTGCGCCGGATAGCCATTCGCTTCTGCTTCGGCTAGTGTTAACCCACACATCGCAAACTCAGGATCACTATAGACTACAGCAGGAACCACCCGATAATTCACTGAATTAGGCAAGCGAAAAACCGCATTGCGAATAACTATCCCAGCATGATACTCAGCAATATGGGTAAATTTATAACGCGCATTGATCACATCACCGATTGCATAAATAATTTTATTTGTCGTTCTTAAATAATCGTCCACCTCAATCCCATTGGGGTGAACGGATACCCCTGCCGCTGCCAAACCAAGATTTTCAATATTCGCGGTTCGTCCAACCGCTACTAATACTTTATCAATCGGGATCTTGATTACCCCGCGCTCATTTTGTAGCTCAGCAATAAGACCATTAGCCTCAGAGACTACTTGGCAAATGTTCGTTGCAAAATGAAATTGTATTCCTTCGCTTGCATATATTTTTTGCCAGATTGCGACAATATCTCTATTTAAATGGGGAAATAATTCTGATTTAGCATCAACGACAGTGACCTGAGAGCCCAAGCGCGCAAAAGCTTGCGCCAACTCCATGCCAATAAAACCAGCACCAACAACCAACAGTTTTTTAGGCAGTACTTGGAGTTTGAAAATGGTTTCATTGGTTAAGTAATCGTGCGCCGTTAACCCTGGAATTTGAGGGATAATCGCACGTGAGCCTGTGGCAATCACAAAGCGCTTGGCGCGCAGGGTTTGGGTATTTATTTGAATGGTATTGCTATTAATAAATGCTGCCCTGCCAAATAAAATGTCGGCACCATACCGTCTAAAACGTTCCGGATCATCATGCACTTGTATGGTATCGATGACAGACTGCACCCGTGCCATGACTTGAGCAAAGTCAATGGTAGGTTCAACACTGGCTATCCCGTACTGTTCCGCCGTTCGCATTGCCTGCGCTATTTTCGCAGCTTTGATAAATGATTTACTTGGGATACAGCCGTAATGTAAACAGTCTCCGCCTAATTTATCTTGGCGCTCAATCAAAGCAACCCGTTGCCCTAATTGTGCCGCGCCACTGGTAACCGATAGTCCGCCAGCACCACCACCTAATACGATCAAATCATAATCCATGGTAAAACTATCCTATTGCTTCTCAATACGCTCGGCCACTTTTAGTTTTTTAACCATCCAAGGAATACAGGCAACCGACACAACAAGACTGAGCCCAATAACTATTTTCATCAATAGGCTCTGCCCTGATCCGTGGATATAATCGTGTCCGAGCGATCCTAAATAAGTATAGGCAAAACACCCTGGTGCCATAAAAATAGTACTCGCGATAACATAGGCACTAAAACTAACTGGCGTGATGCCTAGCGCATAATTTAACGCGTTAAATGGCAACAAAGGAACTAAGCGAACGATAGCAACAAATTTCCATCCCGATTTTTCCACACCGCTGATTAACGACTTTATTTTACCACCGCTGCGTCGACCTACCCAATCGTAAGCCAAATACCGGGCTATTAAAAAACTCATCACAGCGCCTAGCATCGCACCGGTTAAATTATATAAAGTGCCCCACCACGGACCAAAGACCAAGCCCCCCACAAGTGTCAAAGCTGAGCCTGGCAAAAATAGAATTGTTGCAATCGCATAGAGCGCGATAAATACCCATGCCACATACCGACTATTTAACGCTTGTAAATAATCTTGCAAATTGGCAACAGTGAATTGATGGCGAAATTGCACCGTGACAAAAACAATGCTTACCAACAAAATAATCAGCATGAAAAATTTCGTGCTACCACTTCCTTTCATAGCCTTGCCTGTCCCGTGACAAAGGGGATGACCATTGAATCGAACACTTCTACCGCGCTCTCTGTCCTCGATTAGCACTGGGCTCTGATTCTCCGTATTCCACATCAAGATCACCTGTCGTATCTGCCGTCTGACTGACCTCATCACCAATAACTCTGGATTGAAGAAGCTGCTCTAATCCATAGGCACGCCAACCAATGTTTTCAAGATTTTGTATGTCTTGTTTGGCACAATATCTTATGGTGCTAAGCGCTTCCCACCTTGTTGCGTCGCTGATAGCCGAACAACATAATCGACTTAGATTAAAGGCCTCTTCCCCTACGGTGTTTCTTAGTTGCTCTAATTCCCGAACTTTTGTGTGTATCTCAGCAACCAATGCTCTGGCGTGATCCGATTTCCAATATCCTTCAGTGTTTTTCCTAGTGATAAAATCATCCACTCTTTGATTCAAGCTATCACAATCATTTTTTAATGGTTGTAACCGGAAAGCAACATCTATTTCAAAATTTTTATGTAATTGATAACAAACACGGTATAGTTTTTTGATCTGACTTTGATTATATTTATGCCTTGGCTTTATCGCTAAAATTGCTTGTTTTGACTCAAGCAACTCATTGACTATCTGTACTGCTTTGCGCAAATCAACAACCAATTGATTATCGCCACTTCTCTGTCTTGCCTCATTTAATGCCTCAACTAATCGTTTGACTTCACTCTGCAACGCATTAATGGCCTGCTTTGTCTGTTGCAATTCATCATGTTTCTCATCCGCTCCCGCTGCTTCTGGATCAATATCAGCAATGTGCTTTTGGATGCCAGGAGTCAACTTGGCTTTAATTTCTCGTAGTGTCATGTCTATGACTCTTTTCCGAATTTCTGCAACCGCTTGCACCCTTGCCGCTGACAGTGGCGTTCTGAAGTATTTAGCAATGAAGTTAACTTTGAGACCAAATGGCATAAGAACCTCCTTGTTCTGAAAATAACTTTTGTAACCATTCAGCAAAAAAAACGCAATGGCTACCTAATTTTTATGGTATCAGCGTTTACTTAAGGAAAAATTAAGCAGCCTCGCGGAGGGTATGATTTTTGTGGCTTCGTCAAATCTAGGTTGCGAAGCCTTTTAAAAGTGGGTGGATCCATTGCATTTGTCCAGCGAAAAAATCATCGTAATTCCTAATTATATTTGTGCACCAATACTCAAGAGTAACTTGCCATCATCCAAATCACCACCATTGTAGCCACCGTTAGTACCAACAAAATCCAGTGCCAAGGTGAATTCGTGATATTTTTTGCCCACTCCCAGGTTATAGTCGTTATACGAACGCCCACCCATTGTTGACCCTGAAAAATGATAACGGCCCACATAGCCATGGACACTGAAATCTTTGAGCGCCGCATAGCTCGCGCTTTGAGGAAGATCAGCGTTAAAATTGGCTTGGTAGTACGTTCCTCTGTCAGATGTACCAAACCAATTATTCGTGTGAACAAGCTGCATCCCCAGCCCTAAAATTGGAGTGCACGCATAATCCAGTTTGCCATAAATCTCATTGAAGTTAATGCCATCGGCACTGGGGTAATGATAATGAGTCCCCCCGAGATCCATTGACCATTTATCAAGAAACGTGTGTTGATAACCTGCCGACACATCAAATTCCGTGGTAGCCGTTCGTGGCGGAATTCTATTGTCAGCAAAATTCACTCCCGAAGCCCAAATCCCAAGGTATGGTCCCCATTGTGAATTCAACGTTAATGCCCCCTGCACCGTCGGTTTATGAGCGCTCTGACTGACCCCTCGCCAGTAATAATCGGTGACGAAGGTTACGCTAGCCGAAGGGGTAAAATAATCACAATCCCCTTCGCCAACACAAGCGCTCACCGCTGCAAACGCGTTTGAACAAATGGCAAAACTCAATCCTATCGTTAGTATATCGCGTTTCGAAATGGTCTGATTACCGCTAGACTTTGTCATATGAGATATCCCCTTTTGCAACTATTCGTCATTTTTTCTGTAAAGCCGCTGTTGCGTCGGCTAGTGAACCATCGACGGGAACAGAGGCGGTTTCTTGATAACCTTGAAAAGTAGCAGCTGAACAACCTACCATTCTCAAAGCAACCCGATTTTTCTGGCATTTGCCGATTAATTGAATAAGAAAATTAATATAATTCACCTCAAATTTAGCATCGGATGTAAATTTGAAAATCAATTTATTCATCCCTTCTTTAACACGGGAATCAAAACAATTACTTATTTCAGATTTGAGCTCTGTATTAATTGCTGCGGGGAAATCAATAATATCAATACCATCTTCCTTGATAAAATGTTTTGACGTGGGTTTGGGTTTGAGATCAATGGATTTTTGTACTTTCTCTAACAACTGCTCATTCTCGAACGGTTTAACCACATAACCGGCAACACCCAATTTAATTATTTGCGTTACCACTTCTTTTCCTGATTCAGCGGTAAGCATAATGACTGGCGTCTTCTTCATGCTGTCTTCTGCTCGCAGCTTTTCGAGCATTTCTATTCCGGTCATGACCGGCATGGTCAAATCTAAGATGATTAAATCGGGTTTTTCTCGAAGCGCAACCGATAAACCCTCGACGCCATTCTCTGCTTCTAATACGACACAATCATATGGCTGAAATGCTTTAATCATGATTTTTCGGATAGTTTTGCTATCGTCAACCGTTAAAATTTTCAAACTCATGTTTAATCTCCTGGAATTTATTACGTCATATTCGCAACGACAAACAATACATTATCCATGTGCTTAAAATAGTAAGATTCTACCCGGGCATATTCTTTGGGCGCTGAGGACGCTTGGGCATTATAAATTTTAGGTGTTGACAGCTTGCATAATAATCCAAAGTTACACAGCCTGGATTTTAAATCTCCGCCAACCATATTACTGAGCTCACGAAGAACATCGTGCACATCTTCCTCCATGCTCAATATGTTGGGATCTTCGCCCAGCATACTCGCCGCCATCAGTTTTGCAAAATGCTCTGTCACATACAATTCAACTGAGCCTGAAATATTCTCACCGGAAAACTCAACCGAACCGACAATTTGATAGGTATTCGTATCGGTTATCTTCATGTCATCTTCAACGGTTAACTCCATTGATAACATGGTAGAAAAGACATCAATGCAGGCTGTCGTGATGATTTTTTTTAAATCTATCGAAGAGGTATCATTCATTTTTTATCTCGCTAGGGCCCATCTACAGAAGTAAATACGCTCGTATAAATAAACACTTTTATTGGCTTATTGTCAAACACAACAAACACCAGTCATCCCAAGCGCGCAGACAGCCCGCTAAATTGAATCAAATACTTTCAAATTCGGCGAACATAATATATCCAAGGCCTGACTCGAGTCTTGTGAGTACGCAAGCAGCGGCTCACAAGA
>CAYGNG010000006.1:11831-24175 GCA_964351225.1 uncultured Gammaproteobacteria bacterium | reverse complement strand
GACCTATTGAATAAACCAATCGCCACTGCGTATGGACTTCTAATTATTAAGCAATATATATCCAAGGCCTGACTCGAGTCTTGTGAGTACGCAAGCAGCGGCTCACAAGATATGGACCTATTGAATAAACCAATCGCCACTGCGTATGGACTTCTAATTATTAAGCAATTAGGCATCAACTAAGAATTTCATCCCAACACCGATCAATTTTTTTTTCTCTGCTATATTTAATTTATGCAAGGTATAACCACCTAGAAAATGGAAGTCTTTTTGTAGGGATACCATAGTTATGAATGGCATTTCAGAAAACAGTGACGAAGATGATGAAATCATTGGCGAGTTTCTCCGCGAGAGCAATGAGCACCTCGATTACCTGGATAACCAATTCGTCGCTATCGAAGCCGACCCTAACGATAAAAAGGTCCTCTCCGCGATTTTTCGATCGATGCACACCATCAAAGGTGGCGCAGGCATGTTACAATTTGGAAAACTTGAGAAGCTGGCTCACACAGCGGAAAGCCTACTATCCCATTTGCGCGATGGGAAGTTATCATTAACTTCCGACATGACCAACTCACTCTTGAAAACAGTCGATGCCATACGGGCGATATTACAGACCATCGCTGAAACCAACCACGATGGTGATGAAGCATTTGTAGAGTTAATTAATGAGCTCAGTGAGCTTCAACACCAGGAAAACACTCCAAAAGTTGAAGTAACACCGGCTATCGCTGAAAAAACTGAAAATGAACAGCCTGAAAATAAAACCGTGTCAGAAGCAACAACCCCTACCCCCATTGAGATCCCTAAAACAGCCACAGCAACTGACAACACATTAAATCAGTTGCGCGAAGACACCACCATACGGGTAGATGTCCACTTGCTAGACAACCTAATGAACTTAGTGGGTGAGCTCGTGCTCGCACGCAACAATGCCACCCAACTGGTTCAGCGTAACGAAGATAGCGCCTTACAAACATCAATATCTCAAATCAGCCAAATCACTACCGAATTGCGTGAAGGGATCATGAAAACACGCATGCAACCGATTGAACACATCTGGTCCAAGTTCCCAAGAGTCGTTAGGGATTTAGCAAAATCATGCAACAAAAATATTCGCCTCGTTATGAATGGTAAAAACACCGAGCTCGATAAATCGTTGATTGAAGCGATTAGAGATCCCATGACACATCTCATCCGTAATGCAGTCGATCATGGTATCGAATCGACAGAAGAGCGGATCCAAAAGGGAAAAGATCCTGAAGGTCAAGTCACATTAAATGCCTACCACAAAGGCGGCCAAGTCAACATCGAAATCAATGACGATGGCGGTGGCATAGAACCGAATAAAATTGCAAACAAAGCGGTGGAAAAAGGATTGATCACTGAAGATCAGAAAAAACAAATGGACCGTCAAGCTTTATTAAACCTAATCTTTCTCCCTGGATTTTCAACAGCCAGTGTTGTCACCAATGTCTCCGGCCGAGGTGTTGGTATGGATGTCGTCAAAACCAATCTTGAAAAAATTGGCGGCACCATAGAAATTGTATCAACACCCAATGAAGGAACCAGCTTCAAGCTCAAAATACCCTTAACACTCGCGATAGTCCCGGCACTCTTGATAGAAAGCAATGGCTGTCATTTTGCTATTCCTCAGGTCAATATTGTTGAATTGGTTAAGCTAAACCCAAGAGATCCTAACAACCGAATAGAGCGCTTTCTTGAAATTCCAGTATATCGCTTACGAGAAAAACTGCTGCAGGTTATTCACCTTAATCAAATACTGGCAGGCGATGAAAACTCTAAATTTGAAGACTTTGAAAACACCCAAACGCATCTACACATGGTCATCTGCGAGGTAAACAATAAATCATTTGCCATCGTGGTTGATGAGATAATTGACTCCCAAGAAATTGTGGTAAAACCGCTTAGCAAGCGGTTAAAAAATATTGTGATTTATTCGGGATGCACCATTATGGGCAATGGCAATGTGGCGATAATACTCGATATTTTTAATTTAGCCCACTCAGCAAATGTCATCGGAAATCACAATGACAAGCTCATTAACAATGAGCTGCAACAAAACATGAAGCACAATGACATTATTTCCACAAAAAACACTTTTGTTCTTGCGCAAACGCATGGAGATAGAACTTTTGCTATCGAGCTCGCTAAAATAGCACGCTTTGAAGAATTTGACCCCAACCTCATTGTCTGGTCCAGTGGAAGCGCCAGCATCCCATACCGAGGGGATATTATTCAATTAATTTTTATTGCCGGCAGCGTTTATCACAACGCAGAGTCATCGCTCCAACAAAATGAGCAGGGAAAAATACAAGCTGTTATTTATAATAAAAATGACCTCACATTTGGCATAGTCGTTGATACCATTATCGATATCATTGAAACCGATGCCAAAGTACAAAAGTCTGGAAAACGTTCTGGAATTTCCGGATCCATGTTAATAGATAATCATGTAATAGATTTAATTTGTTTAGAAGACATAGAAGCTGAGTTAACGAGTTGTCATCTATAGTAGTAAAACAGGTAAAAAAACATGATGGAAAAATACTGCACTTTTTACATTAACGGCTTATATTTTGGGATTAATGTTATCTCCGTTCAAGAGGTGATGAGCACCAGTCAAATTGAAGCGATTCCGCTGACATCAAGAGTGGTCCGCGGCTTAATTAATCTCAGAGGTCAAATTATAACGGTTATTGACCTACGAGAGCGGCTGGGCTACCACGCGCAACCATCCAGAGATAATAACAAACACATCGTCGTTAAAGCACAAGATGAACTGGTCAGCTTTGAAGTCGATGAAATCTGTGATGTCTTAGATGTCGATGATGAAGTCTTTGAACCAACGCCTTCTTCTTCACTATCACAAACAACATTACAATTTATACAAGGTGCTTACAAATTAGAGGAAGAACTGCTTTTAATACTAGACGTTGATAAAGCAATTGACTTATGCAACATGGGAAGGGCAATGACATGCTAGAATTAAATCACTGGACCATCAAAGCAAAACTAATGTTATTAACTGGCTTTTTCGCTGCGGGATTAATCCTGATAAGCGTCTACAGCAACATAATGACCAGCCGAGTCGCCATCAATGGTCCGCTTTATCAAGAGCTCGTCTTGCAAAAAGACTTAATTGCCGACATCTTACCCCCCCCTGAATTTATTATCGAAAGCTATCTCATTACTTATGAGCTCTATCATGCGAAAAGCCCTGAGGAGCGCACAAAATTAATTGAAAATTTTAATAAACTCCATCAACTCTATAAAGAAAGACACCAGTTTTGGCAAGACAATCTCAAACCCGGCGAAGCAAAAGATTTATTACTTAACGATTCCTATGCATCTGCAAATGACTTTTTCAACATTGCGCAAAATGAATATATTCCTGCGCTTAATCAAGAAGAAAGAGCAAAAGCTTTAGCTATTCTCAACACCAAGCTGTGGCCCACCTACCAAAAACACCGAAAAACCATCGATAAAGTGGTAGCGCTATCCGAAAATGAAGTGCTCCATATCCAAAAACGCGCCAAAGTTACTGTCGCTTGGACTTATAGCACCAGCTCTATCTTCTCACTTATTGTTATTATCGGCGTCGTGCTATTTTCATTAGCACTCATCCGACAGCTTTACACTATGGTAACAAAAACCATTTCATCAATATCTGGCACAACCGATCAAATCACTTCTGGATCAGAGAAATTAAATCACACCGCCTATCAAACCTCTGAGATAGCCAATACCGTAAGCAATTCGGCGGATGAAGTGAGCGGTGCAGTACAAATGGTTGCCAGCAGCGTTGAAGAGATGAATGCCACCAGTGCAGAGATTGCTAAAAATTCTTCTGAAGCAGCTAAGATCACCAATTCAGCGGTGAGCATCTCGCATACCGCTAATCAAGCGATGACCAAGCTCGGAAACTCAAGCAGCGAAATCGGTAGCGTCATCAAAATGATAACCTCCATCGCCGAACAAACTAAATTACTCGCACTCAATGCGACCATTGAAGCAGCAAGAGCTGGAGAAGCGGGTAAAGGGTTTGGGGTCGTTGCCAACGAAGTCAAAGAATTAGCAAAACAAACCGCTAAGGCAACTGAAGAAATCGAGACCAAAATAAACATGATCCAAGCTGACACCCATACCTCCATAGAGGCCATCCATGAGATTAATAAAATCATTGATCAGATGAACCTCATCCAAGGAACTATCGCCAGCGCAGTCGAAGAACAAAGTGCGACAACCAATGAGATATCAAAAAGCATTGCTGAGGCTGCCACAGGCGTTTGTGCCATCGCTAAAAACATTTCTGACGTAGCATCAGCGGCTTCTGTCACGACAAGTTATGTCTCTGAAAATATGTCACTACTCAATCAGTTTCCGGAATATACCCAGTCACTTAAACGGTTATTTACCGACTCATCAGTGCATTGAGAGAATACATGGAGCAAAACACAATGCGGGCACTTATCATCGACGACTCAAAAACTGCTCGAATAGCCCTAAAACGGATATTGTTAGAATTGGGTAATTGGGAAATTCTTGAAGCAGTCAATGGCCAAGAGGCTCTCGACAATTACTCCAGCCAACATAATATCGATCTTTGTTGTGTAGACTGGAACATGCCAGTCATGAATGGCTTAGAGTTTGTCACCATCGCAAGCAAACACGAAAATTTTAAAGGTGCTTGGTTTATGATGGTAACGTCTGAAACGGAAATGGATAATATCATAAAAGCGATGACAGCCGGTGCCAACGAATACGTAATGAAACCATTTACTCGAGAAATAATTAAAGAAAAACTCGAAATAATGGGATTAATTAGCAATGAGTGAAAATAATGCATAAGCAATTAACCACTTCTAAACCCATACGCTTATTGATAGTCGATGACTCCTCGTTAATGCGTATGACTTTAAAAAAGAAACTCTCTGCTGATGCCAGCATTGATGTTGTCGGCATGGCCAGTAACGGCAAAGACATTTTAAAATTAATTTCGGATTTAAAACCAAATATCATTATATTAGACTTAGAAATGCCCGAAGTTGATGGGCTCATGACCTTAAGCGATATCAGAAAAAGCCACGCCAAATTACCCGTCATCGTTTGCAGCAGTCTAACACTGCATGGCAGCAGAACAGCCACTAAAGCCTTACTACAAGGGGCGACCGACATTATTGAAAAACCAAACTCAAACGCCCCTGAGTGCAAAACCATCGACGAAATGATCCAAGAACTGATTGTAAAAATGAAATCCCTGCTTGGCATTGACGATATCACCACCGCTCTCAGATCCACAGCCATCAATACGACAAAAAAATTAGCAACTACCCCACATCATACTATCCAAGTAATCGTGATCGGATCATCCACTGGCGGCCCTTTTGCACTCATGGAAATTATTCCTAAAATTCCAAAAAATTTCCGACTCCCTATCTTAATTGTTCAGCACATGCCTCCCGTATTCACCGCCAATCTTGCAGAAAGCCTAACAAAAGCAAGCCAGATACCCGTTAGCGAAGCCACGGATTTCAGTAGTTTGGTTCCAGGCTCAGCTGTTATCGCCCCTGGCGGGTATCACATGATTGTAGAGAAAGACCTGCATGGCACAAAAATTCGTTTAAATACACAAGCTGCTGAGAATTCTTGCCGGCCAGCGGTCGATGTTTTACTTCGCTCTATTGCCAATACTTATGGCGCTAATAGCCTGACGGTGATTTTAACCGGCATGGGGTGTGATGGGATGAAAGGCTGTATGGCACTGAAAGAAAAGAACGCGGCTGTTTATGTGCAAGATGAAAAAAGCAGTGTGATATGGGGGATGCCTGGCTCAGTGGCAAAAGCCGGAATGGCAGATAAAATCCTGCCCCTATCGGATATAGCAAGCGAAATATTAAAGGTGACCAAACATCAATTATAATGAGATAAAGATGATTAAACAAGATGACCTAACATTTCTCATAAATCTCATCAAAAAAGAAGCGTCTATCCAGCTTGATGACAGCAAAGTTTATCTTCTTGAAACTCGACTCGCCTCCGTCATGGAACAACACCAAATCAGCGATTATGAGATGCTCGCGAATAAATTAAAGATGAACAGTGATCTCAAGCTAAAATCCAGCTTCATCGACGCCCTAACCACGAATGAAACGTATTTTTTTCGCGACCCCAAATTTTTTCAAACATTAAAAGAAGTTTTCCTGCCTGAAATCATCAAAACAAAATCACCATCCAGAACACTTAATCTATGGTTTGCCGCTTCATCGACCGGGCAGGAGCCTTTTAGTTTTTTTATACTGTTAAATGAACACTTTAAAGAGCTAACCACATGGAAAATTAATGCTTACGCCAGTGACATCTCAGAACGCGCATTGCAACAAGCCAAGTCTGGGATATATAATCAATTGGAAGTCAACCGCGGCTTACAAGCGCAGTATCTTATAAAATATTTTGAAAAAAGCGGTAAAGAATGGAAAGTCAAAGATGACATACTTAATCGCATCCATTTTCAAAAAATAAATCTGTCTTCCCCTTGGACCCTCCCCAAAATGGATATCATCTTCATGCGCAATGTTTTAATTTATTTTGATGATTCAACTAAAAATGACATCATTAAAAGGGCGGAAAATCTGCTAAACCCACAGGGTCAGTTTTATTTAGGCACTTCAGAGACGATTCGTGGCAGTGACAGTAAACTGCACCCGCAAATTGTTAACAACATTATTTGCTATAAACACAAGGTATAAGCATTATGGAAGCAACCTTACAACAAGCACTCATTCATATCTGGGCGAATAGCCTAGTCGAAGTCTCAGAGCAAATGTCTCTTGCTGCGGTCACCATTGATGCAAGCTCTTTAAAGAATGATTTGTCTACCATTGGAGATGATTTCTCTGGCTCACTCATCAGCTTAAGCTCTGATGAAGCTACGCTCTATTTTGGACTACTTGCTGATGCCGCGGCACTCAATCACGTCGCTATCCAGATGTACGCCCTCAAAACAAATGCCCTGATATCAGATGAAGATAAAGCGGATGCCACAAAAGAAATTGTCAATATCATGGCCGGTCACATTAAAGGTAGTATCAATGAGCAATTGGGTAGTAGCTATAGCCTTGGGATCCCTACTTTCATTACCGATAAGCAAATCCCAACCGGCACGGCGGCGTGCTTAACCATTAAAGCAACGATTAATGATTTTTGCTTTCAATTAATATTGATAATAGCCGATTAATCATTATAAAATTTGAGATCTAAAGGTTTTTCAAAAAATATAATATTTTTGTGTGGGCTGGTAATAAATAGAACCTATTTTTTTAGAGAGTCGATGCATGAAAATATTATTATCGGAAGATACTGATCTTGGCCGTGATCTCATCAAAGCTTTTCTTGAGCCTTTACACTTTGAAATAGATACCACGAGTGATGGCTTAGCCGCTTTGACGCAATTGAAAATCAATCCAAACTACGACGCCTTGATGTTAGACTGGGACATGCCACAACTCTCTGGCTTAGAATTGTTAAAAATATTACGTGGTGACCCCCAATTTGATAACATCAAAATCATCATGATCACCGGGCACAATGAGATCGAACATGTTAAAGACGCTTTAGAATATGGCGCAAATGAATATCTCATGAAACCGTTTTCCCAAGAAATGTTACTGGAAAAGTTAGAGCTACTTGGTATTGATGTGAGGTGAAATAACAAGCACTCCGACCCCTTGCGCTTTTTATTTTTGTTCTTCATGCAGATTATCTAACTTGTACTATAATTCTATATGAATGGACAATCTAAGTCGGCTAAACCATGGAGATGCGTTATGTTCACATTAGAGGGTAACAGCTCAAAAAGAATTAAAATATTATTGGGGTTGATGTTAATTTCTTCGCTTACTTCACTAATGATAATCGGAATATTCGGTTCTAAAGGTCAAGCCATCGCTGAAAGCGGATTGCAAGCTACCGCAAACAACGCCTCGCTCATTCGATCACAAATGCAGGTGGACATGCTGCATGATGCTCTTTATGGTAATGTCCTTGACAGCATGCTCTTGACCTATAAACCCAATGACAGTGCTCATGCCGATTTACAGAAGTCTGCCAAAGACAATGCCGAAACCATGCGATCAGAAATGCAAAAAATAATCGATAACAAGGCAGACGAGCACATCACAAACATCGCCTTGGGAATCAAACCCATGATCGATGAATACACCGAAATCGCACTCTTGAATATTGACGCTAATTTATCAAGTGACGTCAGTCGTGAAAAAAATTTCGATAGATTCCTGCACCTCTATGCCAAACTCGCCGATGAGCTTGGTGCATTTGGTGACTCACTCGAAGAGACCGTTAATACAATAGAAAAAACCTCATTGACTAATTCGCAAAATGCCACACACGCATTAAATGTCGCTTTTGGTTCCTCGCTGGTTATTTTAATATTGCTGTTTGCAACCCTGGCGCGAAATATATTACTTTTGGTCAGTCGGCAAGAAGTGATGATCAACCACATCAAACAAAATGCCAACACACTGGATGATTCCTCCAGAGATTTACATCATGCCAGCTGCGATATTAATGAACAAGCCGAAAAAACCTCTAATCAAGCTGATTTAGTTGCTTCTACTGCCAAACATGTTAATTCTCGCTTAGAAGCAATTGCTGTCAGCGCCAAAGAACTCAATACCAGCATCGTAGAAATTGCTAAAAATGCTTCAAATGCATCGACCATCGCCAACAAAGCCGTCACCGTTGCGAAAAAAACCAATGATTCTGTCAACAAACTTGATGAAAGCAGCACGGCCATCAGCCGTGTGGTTGAGCTCATCACTTCCATTGCGCAACAAACAAAACTGCTCGCTCTAAACGCCACCATCGAAGCCGCTCGAGCTGGAGAGGCCGGCAAAGGATTCGTGGTCGTTGCCAATGAAGTCAAAGAGCTTGCGAAAGAAACAGCCGATGCAACCAAAGACATCGCGGCCAAAATTGAGGCCATTCAGTCAGACACGCATGATTCCGTAGCGGCCATTTCAGAAATTACCGACATCATTAACCAAATCAATCAAATGCAAAATATGATTGCAAGCGCAGTAGAAGAGCAAAGTGCCACAACCAATGAAATCGGCCGCACCGTATCCGAAGCCGCCGAAGGCAGTGCGGATATTGCAGAGAATATCGCTATTGTTGCTCAAACAGCCCAGTTCACCTCTCAAACAGCCGCGCACAGCACGGATTCAGCGGCACGTTTATCCAGCATGGCGGCTGATTTAAAATCGTTAACCACACACTAGGAAAAAAGCGAAGGGCACAGAGGCAGGCCCTATCTTCTTGCGCGCACCATTTCCCATAATACCCCTTCTCGAATGGTCGCTCGAGTAAAAAACATTTGCTCTATTGCAAACGCTTCAAAAATAGCAATTAATATTGCTAAGCCGCTGGGAAATATCTCTTTACGATCAGCCGATAGACCCAGTTTAGGCAATTGATCATGAAATTTTAATTCGAGCAGCGCTTGCCGCAAATAATTTAGCCCGGCTAGTGTGATAGCGTCATCGGCTCGCTCGAGCTTTTGCAATAAAAAATAGCAGGCCCCTATGGTTCCTGAAGAACCCAAACACACATCCCAACGGTGACTATCCCCTATTTTGGTTTTTGCAAGCATCTTTTTGGCCGCGTGAATTGCCTGGGCAAATTGTTTTTCAGTGATGTCCTGATCACGGAAATATTTTTGATGGTACGTAATACAACCCATTGAACAACTAGCAAGATCTTCAATATTATCCTGACATCCAATCGAAAACTCGGTGCTGCCCCCACCAATATCCACAACGAACAATTTTTTTTGGGGACAAGCCATATCGGCAACCGCCCCCCGATAAATAAGCTCCGCTTCTTTTTTGCCAGAGATTATTTCGATTTTATTTTCTAAAATTTTTTCAGCGTCTTTAACCCAGGCGCGCGCATTATTCGCAACGCGAAAGACATTGGTCGCTACAATTCTGACTTGTACTGGACGATAGGATTTCAGCAGAACCGAAAAAATTTGGCACGCCGCCAACCCTCGTTGCCAATAGACCGCATCAATATTGCGCGCCATATCAAGCCCTTTGGCCATTTGGACTCTTTCGCGCGCATTGATTAATACGTCAAAACCCTCGCCACGACATTTGGCAATGATCAGCCTGAAACTGTTGGATCCCAAATCAATGGCGGCATACAGTTCGTTGCGCATTTTCGCTCTCAAAAAGCAATTGCAAACAAACGCTAGAATACCAGCAATTTTTTTAACTTTCGAAATTTTCAGTTGCAATTAAATTTAAAGTAGGTTGAAATGACAGCTTACTGTTTTTTTGATTTAAAAAGAGGCATATTCAATATGGGTGACGCTATTTCTGCAGTACGCGATGACACATTCGAAAAAGAAGTGATTCAATCTGACAAACCTGTTTTAGTCGACTTTTGGGCTGAGTGGTGTGGCCCTTGTAAAATGATTGCCCCAATATTAAGTGAAGTCGCCAACAACTACCAAAGCAAATTGAAAATTATGAAAATGAATGTAGACGATAATCCGCAGACTCCCGCCAAATATGGAGTAAGAGGCATTCCAACATTAATTTTATTTAAAAATGGTGAGAATATCGCCAGTCATGTTGGGGCTTTAAGCAAATCACAATTAGAAACTTTCATCGATAGCAATTTGTGATTGTTTTAAATTCAAACACGCCGGGGGTTTTGCCGTCAAAATGGATATAACACTGGACTCTCTTTTTATTTAATGGTAATTTCATAAATGACAAATGCCATTCGGTGTTTTTCTACTTTAACAACCCCTTGTTTTTCCACTAACCTAATATAAAACGAAAAAATATGAATCTCACAGATCTAAAGAAAAAATCTCCAAAAGAATTGGCTGATATCGCAACTGAAATGGGACTGGAAAATGTTGCTCGCGCCCGTCGCCAAGACATTATCTTTTCCATCCTAAAATCTCATGCCAACAAAGGTGAAGATATTTACGGTGATGGCGTCTTAGAGATCCTACAAGATGGCTTCGGTTTTTTACGCTCCGCTGAAGGATCTTACCTCGCCGGCCCAGACGATATTTATGTTTCGCCGAGTCAAATTCGTCGCTTCAGTCTCAGAACGGGGGATACCATCGCTGGTAAAATCCGCCCACCGAAAGACAATGAACGCTATTTTGCTTTACTCAAAGTCGATGAAATCAATCTTGACTCCCCTGATGATGCAAAAGGTAAAATTCTATTCGAAAACCTGACACCGCTGCATGCCAATGAACGTTTAAAAATGGAGTTAGGCAATGGCAGCACAGAAGACATTACTGCTCGCGTGATTGATCTATCCGCACCATTTGGTAAAGGCCAACGAGGATTAATAGTATCTCCTCCGAAAGCCGGTAAAACCATTATGCTGCAGAATATTGCCCAATCCATTGCACAAAATCATCCTGATTCCATCTTGATAGTGCTGCTGATTGACGAACGCCCTGAAGAAGTCACGGAAATGAAGCGCTTGGTTCGTGGTGAAGTGATCGCAAGCACCTTCGATGAACCGCCGACGCGTCACGTGCAAGTAGCCGAAATGGTAATCGAGAAAGCCAAGCGCCTCGTTGAGCATAAAAAAGATGTCATTATTTTATTAGACTCCATCACGCGGTTGGCACGGGCTTACAATACCGTGGTTCCTTCCTCTGGTAAAGTATTGACCGGCGGCGTGGATGCCCATGCCCTACAACGGCCAAAACGATTTTTTGGTGCTGCTCGAAATATCGAAGAAGGGGGTAGCATTACTATCATCGCTACCGCATTAATCGACACCGGTTCTAAGATGGACGAAGTCATCTACGAAGAATTCAAGGGTACTGGAAATATGGAAATCCACCTTGATCGTCGTATTGCTGAAAAGCGGGTTTATCCCTCTATTAATATCAATCGCTCTGGAACTCGTCGCGAAGAATTACTCGTTAAACCCGATGAGTTACAAAAAATGTGGATCCTCCGCAAAATATTACATCCTATGGATGAAATCGCTGCGATGGAATTCTTGATTGAACGTTTGCGCATCAGTAAAACCAACGATGAATTCTTTGAAAGCATGAAGGGGTGAGCCCCGGCCGTGCAACGGCAACCCGAGCACCGCTCGGGTTAGGGGCGAACGACCGCACCAGGATGTGCGGGCTGGGGTATCACGAAGCCTCAATGTCGCGACAGGATGTCAGCGAATGAAAAAATTATAATGCGTGGCCCCGGCCGTGCAACGGCAACCCGAGCACCGCTCGGGTTAGGGGCGAACGACCG